>CAVUMW010000009.1:60000-499377 GCA_963742635.1 uncultured Actinomycetes bacterium | reverse complement strand
GGTCGGGTCGACTGCCGTGGTAACGGGCATTCCGCATGATCTGTTGCGGCGCGGCCCGACGTGCGCGAGGCCGGGTTAAATGCGGCGTCGCAGAGCGCGCTGATCGTGCTTCGAAGGCCAACATGCTTCCGGCGCTCTCGCTCGCCGGTACAGTTTGGTTTCTCATCAAACAATGAGCTAAAGAATTCGTTAGGGGATATCTTCATGTGGCAAAGCAAGGCGGCGCAGGCTGGAACCTCCTTTTTCTGGCCGGTCTTCAATTACGGCCGGTTGATCAACCAGGTGCGGGTTCAGGATGCCGCCTTTCAGCAGGCGGTGTTGAATTCCCAAAACACGGTGCTAACTGCGCAGCAGGACGTCGAGAACAGCCTCTCCGCGTTTTACACGGGAAAAAAACCGCTGCGCCAGTTTCACGACGGCCGCGAACACGGCGCGATCATGCGAGTAAGCTGCGCTGTTCATCCGATACAAAGCGGGCGAGACAGATTACTCCACCGTCCTAAGCAGCGAACAGAGCACCGTCATACAGGAAGATCTCCTTGGCCAGCTCACAAGGCAACGTGGCCTTGGGATTGATCTCAATTTATCGCTCGCTTGGGAGGTGGCTGGGAAATTCGAAATCAAGGTGACGTCATATCCGATGACGTTAAAGCCCAGATGCGCCAGCGTACAAGAACTGGGGCCACATGCTCAAGCCGGAGCAGCATCTTCCAAAGGTGCCCCCTGTGGAACCTTAATCTGTAAAGGAGACGGAACTAACACCATGATCCCTACATTTCATTTAATCCAAAGATGCGTGATACAGTTCGGCGGAGCCCCCAAGGCTCACATTCTTGGAGTTCTGCTTGTCTTGTTGATCCTGGCAAACGGCTGCCGCAAAGGTGCCGACTCAACCATTACTCCTCCCCCGTCACAGTTAGCCATCCAATTTCGCAACCCGTCACTGAATACCTCGATCTAACCGGCACAACTGCCGCATCCAAAACCGTGGATCTTGTGGCGCGCGTCAGCGGCTACCTCGAGTCCGTGAACTTCGAGGACGGCGCGTTCGTCGAGAAGGGACAATTGCTCTTCGTCATCGAACCGCCGCCTTACGAGGAGCAGCTTGCGTTAAATCAAGCTGTCCTGGTTCAGGCGCAGGCCGAGTACCGACCGTCAAGTGGAAATGATGAAGCAAAACGCGACCTCGACCTCCAGTGTCGAGAAACAGCGGAGCTCACGGGACCAAGCCCAGGCGCAGGTCGAACTGGCGAAGATCAATCTCGGTTATACTCGCGTCACCGCGCCCTTCGCCGGGCGCATCGGGCAGCGTTTAGTGGACCCCGGCAATCTCGTCGGCGCCGGCAGCGCGACCGAGCTCGCGACGCTCGATCAACTCCTCCCCATTTACGTCAACTTCAATCTCAACGAGCGCGACGCGCTCCAAATGCGCGCGGCGATGAGCAAGCTCGGCATGGAAGCGAAGGCAGCCGTTGGAAAAGCCCCGGTCGAGGTGGGGCTGAGCAACGAGAAAGGCTATCCTCACGTAGGCGTCCTCGATTTTGTCGATAATACAATCAGCAGTTCAACCGGAACGATCGCCATGCGCGCAATCTTCAAGAACGAAGACAAAACTCTGTTTGCAGGATTGTTCGCGCGCGTCCGCATTCCCTTGGGCGAGCCCAAGCCGATGCTGGTTATCCCTAACAGTGCAATCGGCAACGACCAGCAGGGCGACTATGTGTTGGTAGTCGACGCCAATGATGTGGTGGTTCGGCAGACGGTTGTGAAAGGACCGCTCACCCCGAGTGGTGATTGCGCTATCCGATCCGGACTCACGGCAGCGGATCGCGTCGTCGTTAACGGCATCCTGAATGCGCGGCCCGGTCAAAAGGTCGCGCCCACGGAAAGCGGCGACCACTACTCCCACCGCCGCGAAGCCCTAACCGTCGCCTTCCGCGCCGTCATGTTCGCCAAGTTCTTCATCGAACGCCCGGTCCTGGCGAACGTGATCGCGTGTGTCATGATCTTGTTAGGCGCGGTCGCGGTTTTTGTCCTGCCGATTTCCGAGTACCCACCGATCACGCCGCCTACGGTTCAGGTGACGACGACCTATCCCGGCGCGAGCGCGAAAATCCTGCTCGAGACGGTCGCCCTGCCTATCGAACAACAGGTCAACGGCGTGGAAAAGATGCTCTACATGCAGTCCAACTGCACGGGCGATGGCCGCTACACGTTGACCGTGACTTTTGACGTTGGCACGGACCTGGATTTCGCCCAGGTGCTCGTCCAGAACCGTGTTTCGGCGGCGATGGCGCAGCTGCCGACGCCGGTTCAGCAGCAGGGCGTCGTGACCAAGAAGAAGGAAACGTCGCCGCTCCAGATCATCACGCTTTCCTCCAAGGACAATCGCTACGACGCGCTTTTCCTGAGCAATTTCGCGACTCTGCAATTGCGCGACAAACTCGCCCGGCTACCCGGCGTCGGCGACGTGGTCGTCTTCGGCATCGGCGAATACAGCATGCGGGTCTGGCTGAATCCGGAGCAGCTCAATCAGCGCGGGTTAGTCCCGCAGGATGTAATCAACGCCATCCAGCAGCAGAACGCCGACGTCGCCGCCGGTCAGATCGGCATGCCCCCCACCCCAGCGGGCCAGGATTTTCAAATCACCGCGAACGTCCCCGCCGAATTGTCCGACGCCGTCGAGTTTGGACAGATCATCCTTAAAACCGACAGCGGACCCGGCGGACAAGTCACCCGCATCCGCGACGTGGGTCGCGTGGAACTCGGCGCGCGCAGCTACAGTCAGCTTTTCAAAGTAGACGGCAAACCCGCCGGCGGCATCGCCATCTACCAGTTGCCGGGCGCCAATGCGCTCGACACGGCCAAGGGCGTTAAGAAACTCTTGGACAGCCTGGCCCCCGGATTTCCCACCGGCCTCGTCCTACGACATTCCCTTCGATACGACCGCCTTCGTTAGGCAATCCATCAGCGAAGTCTATCACACACTTTTTGAGGCCGGCGTGCTCGTTCTGATTGTCATCATCGTATTCCTGCAAAACTGGCGAGCCACGCTGGTTCCCGCAACGACTGTTCCGGTAACCATCATCGGCGCTTTCGCGGCGATGGCGGCGATGGGTTTCAGCGTCAACCTGTTGACCCTTTTCGCGGTCGTGCTGGCAATCGGCATCGTAGTGGACGACGCCATCGTCGTGGTGGAAGGCGTCTCCCAGCACGTCGAGCGCGGCCAAACGCCGAAGCAGGGCAGTATCGACGCGATGAAGGAACTGTTCGGTCCAATCATCGGAATCACGCTCGTCTTGATGTCCGTCTTCCTGCCGCCGGCTTTCATGCCGGGCATCACGGGCCAGATGTATCGCCAGTTCGCGCTCGTCATCGCCGCGACAGCTTTGATCAGTGCGATCAATGCGGTAACGCTCAAGCCCACACAGTGCGCACTCTGGCTGCGGCCGACCAATCCTAAGCAGAAGAAGAATCTCTTCTTCCGCTGGTTCAACTCCGTCTATGAACCCGCAGAAGCATTCTACGTCCGCCTGGTTCAGTTCATCGTGCAACGTAGCGAGCGGATGGTAATCATCGCCCTCGTCCTAGTCGCGCTGGCTGGATGGGGATTGACGAAGGTCCCGACCGGATTCGTCCCGACCGAGGACGAGGGGTATCTCCTGGTTGCGGTGCAAATGCCTAACGGCGCTTCGCTCGAACGCACCGAGAAGGTGATGGATGAAATTGCGCGCCTCGGACTCAAGACTCCGGGCGTCGAACGAGCGATCGCGATCGGCACGGGCGGACCGTCGCCTTTCGATGGTGACGTGTCCCTGGCGAACGCCGGCATCGTTTATTTGATGCTCAAGAATTGGGACGAGCGCGGCCGGAGCGAAGATCTCGCGCACATTTACCAAAGCCTAACGAGGCAGTTGGTGACTGTGCAGGAAGCCGGCACACGATTACTCGTCCCTCCGCCCATTCAGGGTCTCGGCGCTTCGAACGGCTTTCAAATGCAGGTGGAATTGACTGACGGCAATTACGATTTCGCTCGGCTGCAAAGTGTCACGGATGAAATCGTGCGCCAGGCCAACGCCACTCCGGCCGTGCAAGACGTCTTCACAGCATTCCGCGCCGCTGTGCCACAGGTATCCGTGAAGGTGAACACGACTCAGGCTGCGACCTTGAATGTGAACGCAGGCGATATCTACAACGCGCTGCAAAGTTACATGGGTTCGACCTACGTGAACCTGTTCACCAAGTTTGGACATAACTACATGGTCTACGTGCAGGCTGATCCCCAGCAGCGATTGAACACGGACGACATCAAGCGGCTCTTTGTTCGCAGTCAGAGTGGTGCCATGGTCCCAATTGGGGCGCTCGCGGCCATCAAACCTTCGCGTGGTCCGTCGGTCATTTCGCTCTACAACCTGTTTCCCTCAGCCACGATCAATGGCGCTCCCGCCGACGGCTTCAGTTCCGGCCAGGCGCTGAGCGCCATGGAAACGATCGCGCGCAAGACGCTTCCTGCAGGAATGAACTTTGAATGGACCGGGTTGGCTTATCAGGAAGCACTTGTCGGCAGTTCAGCCTATTTCATTTTTGCGCTCGCCATCCTGCTCGTCTATTTCGCGCTCGCCGGACAATACGAAAGCTGGATTACGCCGGCCGCGGTGATTCTGGCCGTCCCTCTCGCGTTGCTCGGCACTGTCGTGGCACTGCGCACGACAGGTCTTTCCAACAACATTTATGTCCAGATCGGCCTGGTCCTGCTGATCGCTTTGTCGGCGAAGAACGCGATCCTGATCGTCGAGATGGCGCGCGAAGGCCGTGCCGCTGGGAAAAGCATCCTCGACGCAACCGTGGCGGCTTCCAAGGTGCGCTTCCGCCCCATCATGATGACCTCGTTTACTTTCATCCTGGGAGTTATGCCGCTCGTTCTCGCGAGCGGCGCCGGCGCGAGCGCGCGCCGCTCGCTCGGTATCGCAGTCGCAAGTGGAATGCTCGCCTCCACCTGTCTGGCCGTGCTCTTTGTGCCCGCGTTCTATGTGGTTCTCCAAAAATTCGCGGAGCGGAAAGCGGGGAGGAAAGAATGAGTTTGGCCATGGATAGACAGTTGCGTTCGACAATGTCTAAGAACGCGCCTTTCGAAGACATTCGGACGTCGCTACGCGACGCGGGACACATTTGGCGTTTTCAAACCCGCGCTAAAGCGCGGGGCTACGCTCGATTGCCGCTATCGCGGCAACGTCAGACCGGCAATCGGAAAGGTGTTAGGCTGGAAGCGCAGATCTTCCGTCGACTGCCGCTATCGCGGTAAGACACTGTCCGCGTTAGCGGACTTCGAACGTAGCCCGGCGATTTATCGCCGGGTTTCGGTGGAAAATGGATCGCGTCGTCGCGTCGCGACGGTTGAACCGAAAGGCATCGCATCGAATTCGATGAATGACATTTGCTCGGCTGAATTCAGGCGTCGCTACGCGACGCGGTCTTGCCTTTGCGGTTTTCAAACCCGCGCTGAAGCGCGGGGCTACGCTCGATTGCCGCTATCGCGGCTAGAGTTGTCCGCGTTAGCGGGCGGCGAGCGTAGCCCCGATAGATGCCGTTATCGCGGCTAGAGTTGTCCGCGCTAGCGGACGGCGAACGCAGCCCCGATAGATTGCCGTTATCACGGCTAGAATTGTCCGCGCTAGCGGACGCGAACGTAGCCCGGCGATTCATCGCCGGGTTTCGGTGGAAACAATGAATGTCTCGTCGCGTAGCGACGGCTGAACCGATGGCCAACACCTATACCTCGCTAAATTACCACCTCGTATTCAGCACGAAAAACCGCGAGCCCTGGCTCATCGCACCGGTTTGCGAGCGGCTCTGGCCTTATCTCGGCGGCATCGCGCGGGAAAACGGAATGAAGGCGCTCGAAATTTGCGGGGTGGCAGACCACGTTCACATTCTCGTTTCGGTTCCCGCCAGCATGGCTTTGTCCAAAGCGGTTCAACTAATCAAAGGGGGTTCGTCGCATTGGATCAAAGAGAGCTTCCCGAACATGGCCGGGTTCGCATGGCAGGACGGATACGGAGCTTTCACCGTGAGCGAGTCGCAACTCGACACTGTTCGGGATTACATCCGGCGACAGCCAGAACACCACCGCACGAAGACGTTCGCGGAGGAATACAAGGCGTTCCTTGACAAGGCATCGCATCAAATTCGATGAACGATATTTACTCGGCTGAACTCGGGCATCGCTACGCGACGTGGGTTTGCTCTTGACATTGTCAAACCCGCGCTGAAGCGCGGGGCTAAGTTCGATTGCCACTATCGCGGCAACGCTCGGATCTCGGCAGGATCAGCATCGGACGCTTCGCCTGATGTGCGTTCCCACTGGGGTTTCAACGGCCACCTGGCCCATTCGTCCGCTAGCGATGTGAACGTGCCCGGTGATTTGCAGTCAAAGGAGTATGCGTTCATGTGCATCACGTCTGTGTGCATTGCGTTAGCGGGCAACCAATTGTCCGCGAAGCGGACTACGAACGCAGCCCGGCGATTCATCGCCGGGTTTCGGTGGACAAATAAATGTCTCGTCGCGTAGCGACGGCTGACTATGTTGGCCAAATTCTTCATCGAACGCCCGGTGCTCGCGAACGTCATCGCGCTGGTCACGATGCTGCTCGGCGGTGTGGCCATGCTGAACCTGCCGGTTGCGCAGTACCCGCCGATCACGCCGCCGACCATCCAGGTCACCGCGACTTATCCCGGCGCGAACGCGAAGACGCTGGTCGAGACCGTCGCGCTCCCGATCGAGCAACAGGTTAACGGCGTCGAGAACATGCTCTACATGCAGTCGACCTGCACTTCCGACGGCCATTACACACTCATCGTCACTTTCAAGGTCGGCACGGACCTCGACTTCGCACAGGTGCTGGTACAGAACCGTGTTTCCGCCGCGCTCGCGCAACTTCCGCAAGCTGTGCAGGCGCAAGGCGAGTCACAAAGAAAAAGTCCACCGCCATCCTGCAAATCATCACACTCACGTCACCGACCGACGAGTATGACGCGCTATTTCTGAGCAATTTCGCGACGCTTCAATTGCACGACAAATTGGTCCGTCTCCCGGCGTCTCGGACGTGAATGTCTTTGGCATCGGGCAATACTAACGAGCTGCCCGAGGTCGGCTACGCGCACCTGACGATGGAATCGGTCGCCGCACGCGCCCGCACCGGGATGCCGTGCTCTACCGCCGCTGGCCCAACAAGGACGAGCTCGTGCTCGCCGCGATCAAGCACCACCGGAACGGCACCCGGTCGCGGTCCCCGACACCGGCGCGCTGCGCGGTAATCTGCTCGCCCATTGACGGCGTGGGCAAGCCCGCGCCGGCTTCTTCGCCATCGCGGCGGCTGCCGCCTTCTCCGGACTACTCGCCGACACCGGGCTCACCCCCGCGCAGGTGCGCGACAGGGTCATGGGCGATCAGCGGCTCCCACGCGTCCGGACCATCTACCACGCGCCCACGACCGCGGCGAGATCGACCTCGAGCGCATCCCGTCTGCCGTGCTCGCCATGCCGTTCGACCTCGTGCGACACGACCTGCTCCTGGACCTCGAGCCCCTGAAGTCCACATCCACTCGATCGTCGACGAGCTCTTCCTACCCCTCGTCCACGACCACCCCAATGGGCCAGGGTTCGGCAGGAGGCATCTGACCTAACTCATGCCTCCGAAACCCGGCTCGTACTAGGCTCGTGGAGCCAATCGATGATTCACGAAAGAGATCGAGCACTTGAAGCAGTGTTCGGGCTGTCTCCTCCCTGGGGTAGGAGGCGTGAACTGAATGGGTGGCATGAACTGAAGGCAGTGAGCCGCGGTCCAAGCCCCTGACGACTGCTCGGCGACCAACACACGGCAGGCCAACACGTCCGCCCAATAGGTTCGACGGAGAAGCTCTCGCGCGGAATCACTCAAACTGCTGCGGCCTGCGCCACAGGCGCTGCATATCTGGCGTAGCGTTCCACGTAGAACTGCGTGGGGTTCTCGATGTCCTTCACGCTCGGCCGCGCGGCGAGCGCCTCGCGCCAGCGCTGCAACGCTCGAACTTCACGATCGGAAGCGGCCCGCGGTGGTGCTCGAGCGCAGCCCAGCGCTCGAACTGGGTAGAACGTCAGGTCGACGAGACCAGGCTGCTCGCCGAACCAAAACGGCCCTTTACCGGACGTCTTCTGCAAGCCCTGCGTCTCGAGGTACGCCAAGGATTCGAAGAGCGCGTCGCGCGCCGACGCGCGCTCGGTCTCGCTCGGAGCTCGAAGCAGCGCGCCCCAAGCCGGGACGAAGCGCGTATTGGCGTAGTCGATCCAGATGCGCGCCACGGCGCGTGTACCGGATCGGCGGGCAGCAGCGCAGGCTCGGGGAAACCTCGTCCAGGTATTCGTTCACGATCGCCGACTCGACGATGCGGTGCTGTTGGTGCTGGAGCGCCGGCACTTTGCCGTAGTTTGACACGGTGCTGAACCAGGACGGCTTCTGTTGCAGATCGATCTCCACGAGCTCGAACTCGAGCCGCTTTTCTGCGAGCACGCGCGCGTTCTTCGCCGGCATCGTCGAGCGGTTGCCGGGGCAGTACGCGTTCTTCCACGCGCTGTCGAACGGCGAGGTGGTCTCGAGCGATCTGCTCCTCTGCTCCCGGAGCACGTCTACTACTTCCTCGGCGGAACGCACGCGGACGCGTTCCCGCTCGGGCCGAACTACCTCCTCAAGCATCGCATCGCCTCGTGGGCGCTCGCCCGAGGGCAAGAAGCGCTACGTGCTCGGCGGCGGCTATGCGGCGGACGACTCGCTCTTCCGGTACAAGCGCGCCTACGCCCGGCGGGGAGAGGTCCTGTTCAGCGTGGCGAGCTTCGTCCACGACCAGCGCGGGTGCGGCGAGCTCGCGGCGCAGCGCGCGCAGTTCGCCGCCGCGGCCGGGACGCGCTGGAGCCCGCGCTCCGGCTTCTTCCCCCTCTACCGCGCGTGAGGCCGCCTCCCGCGCGATCCGTCAGCCTGCCGCTCCTCCGGAGACGCTTCTCCCCAGCCACCCGGACGAGGGCATGGACTCCAAGCGGAGGGCTGACTCCGCGCCGCAGGCAGGATCGACTCATGGGACTGGGTGTGGGGGCGAGCATGCGATGGGACCCTGGGGTGGCGAGAAGGTCCGGCGAGGGCTCATGCTCGTCCTCGACGTGGGCTTGGCCGTCTGCTCGCTACGCATGGCGTACTGGCTGCGCTTCGACGGGGAGGTCCCTGCGCACTACCTCGCCGCCCTGCCGCGCGCCGTCGCGCTCGTGGCCGCCTGCCGGCTCGCCGCGAGCGTGGCCGCGTCGCTCGACCGGTGGTCGTTCCGCCTGGCCGGGCTCTCCGACGCCCTGCGCGTCGCTTCCGCCGCGGTGGCGGGAAGCGTCTGCATCGCGGCCCTCGCGCCTTCGGTCGTGCCCGGCGGCGTCCCCCGCTCGGTCCTGATCTTCGAGTTCTTCCTCTCGGCTTCGCTCCTGGGCGGGCTGCGCTTCGGCCCGCGCGTCGCGCTGCGCTGGGCGCGGCGGCTCCAGCCCCGCCCCATCGCCGAGCGCACCCTCATCATCGGCGACGGTGGCGAGGCGGAGCTGCTCGCGCGCGACCTCGAACGCTGCCCGGACCCCCACCACCTCCCCGTCGGCCTGGTGGCGAGCGAGCGGCACGCCAAGGGCGGCCGCGTCGCGGGGCTGGCGGTGCTGGGCGGGGTGGCCGACCTGCCCGAGCTCATCCGCCGCCACCGGATCGGCACGGTGCTGCTCGCCGAGCGGTGCTCCGGCGAGCGCGTCCGCCACATCATCGAGACCTGCGCCACCTCGCGCGTGCGCTTCAAGATCGTGGCCGCCTCCTACGTCCCTCCGCGAAGCGTCTCGGCCGCCATGCTGGACGACGTCTCGCCCGAAGGACCTCCTGCCGCGCGACCGCCGGTGGCGTTCGACGAGGCCGAGCTCCAGCCGGCTCGTGGCGGGCCGGCGCGCGCTCGTCACCGGCGCGGGCGGGTCGATCGGCGGCGAGATCTGCCGGCAGCTCGCGCGCTACGGCGTCCGCCAGCTCGTCATGGTCGACATGAACGAGAACGAGCTGCTACCTGCGCGCGCCGGCGGCTCGCCGGCGAGCTACCCGGAGGTCGACGTCCGCGCCGAGGTCGCCGACGTCCGCGAGGCAGAGCGCGGATCGCCGCGGCTCGGCGAGCGCTACCGCCCGCAGGTCGTCTTCCACGCCGCCGCGCACAAGCACGTGCCGCTCATGGAGGACGCGCCGGACGAGGCGGTGAAGAACAACGTCTTCGGCACGCTGCACGTCGCCCGCATGGCCGACGCGTGCGGCGCCGAGCGCTTCGTCCTCATCTCCACCGACAAGGCGGTGAACCCGACGCTCGGTGATGGGCGCGACGAAGCGCGTCGCGGAGCTGGTGGTGCGCGACCTCGCGCGCAGCGCTCCGGCGACGCGCATGACCGCGGTGCGCTTCGGCAACGTGCTCGGCTCGGCCGGCAGCGTCGTCCCGATCTTCAAGGAGCAGATCGCGCGCGGCGGGCCGGTCACCGTCACGCACCCGGACTGCACGCGCTACTTCATGACCATCCCGGAGGCGGTCGGGCTCGTCCTGCTGGCCGGCCTCGGCGGCTACGGCGAGCTGTGCGTCCTCGACATGGGCGAGCCGATCCGCATCGCGGATCTGGCCCGCGACATGATCACCCTCGCCGGCCACGTGCCGGGCGAGGACATCGCAGCATCGAGTACACGGGGCTGCGCCCGGGCGAGAAGCTGCACGAGGAGCTGCTCACCGAGGACGAGGAGCGCACGCGCCGGGTCCGCAACCGCATCCACGTGACCGAGAGCCCGCCGCCGCCTCCCGACCTCGACGGCTGGCTGGACGAGCTGCGGCGGCTGGCCGACGCTGGCGACCGGAACACCATCCTGGCCGTCCTGCGCGCGCTGGTGCCGACCTACCGGCCCTCGCGCAACGTGGCCGAGGCGGCGGTGTTGCCCGCCGCCCTCGCTGGACGTCCCACCGCACACCGCAATGGAGGCCTCGGGGCTGCACGGCCGCCGGATGCCGCCGCACCCCCGGTGTACTCGGAGTGAATGACATGACGAATGGGACCGACGCGACGGTGGGACGAGTGACGGCCGGAGCCTCGGGGGCCGTGCGCCGCCCCGGGGAGGAGCCGACCCTGCGCGACCTCCTGCGCGCCGTGGCCGAAGGCCGGTGGTCGATCGTGGGCGCGCTGGCGATCGTCATGGCCGGCGCGGTGGCGTACCTCTTCCTCGCTCCCCCCGTGTACCGTTCGACGACGCTGGTGCAGGTCGAGGAGCAGTCGACGCCGCCCGTGGCGGCGGACTCGGTCGCCGCGCTCCTCGTCGAGCAGAAGGTGCCGGTCGAGGGCGAGATGGAGATCATGCGCTCCCGCTCGCTCCTCGGCCCCATCGTCGACGAGCTCGGGCTCGACGTGGAGGCCGAGCCACGCCGCGTCCTGCTCGTCGGCGATGCCGTCTCGCGCCGGTCCCGGGCTGGCACGCTGGCCCCGCCGCTCCTCGGGCTGTCGCGCTTCGGCTGGGGCGGCGAGCGCATCGCGGTGAAGAAGCTCGCCGTGTCGGACGACCTGCTCGACGAGGAGCTCACGCTGACCGCGCTCGGGGACGGGCGTTACCGGCTGGCCGACCCGGACGGCGAGGTGCTGCTGGAAGGCCGGGTGGGCACCGCCGCCGCCGCCGCCGGCCAGGGCGGCCGGAAGGTCGAGCTGACGGTGAGCGAGCTCGTGGCCCGGCCGGGGACGGAGTTCCGGATCGAGCGCCGCCGGCGCGAGGAGGCCATCGACGGTCTCCAGCAGCAGCTGCGCATCGACGAGAAGGTGAAGAAGAGCGGGGTGGTCGCGATCGAGCTCGAGCTGCGCGATCCGGTCAAGGCGGCGGCGGTGGTCTCCGGGCTGGCCCGGGCCTACCTGCGGCAGAACATCGAGCGCCACTCGGCCGAGGCCGCCCGCTCGCTGGAGTTCCTCGAGTCGCAGCTCCCGTCGGTGAAGGCGGGCCTGGAGGCGTCCGAGGCCGCCCTGAGCGCCTTCCGAACCAAGAAGAGCACGGTCGACCTCCCGGTCCAGACGAGGACCACCGTCGAGCGTGTCGGCGAGCTCGACAAGGTGGTGGCCGACCTCACCGCCGAGCGCGCGCAGCTCGGGCAGCGCTACGGCGACCAGCACCCGAGCCTGATCGAGCTCGATCGCCGCCTGGACGCGGCCCGGGCGACGCGGGCTGCGTTCGAGCCGCGCATTCAGGTGGCGCCGCAGGTGGAGGTGGGAAACGCCCGCCTGGTGCGCGAGGTGAACTCCAGGGCCGAGCTCTACCTGCTCCTGCTCAACAAGGCGCAGGCGCTGCGGATGTTGAAGTCGGCCGCCACCGGCCATGCGCGCATCGTCGACGCGGCGTTCGTGCCGCACCGGCCGGTGAGCCCGAAGCCCGGTCCGGTCCTGCTCATGGGCGCCGTGCTCGGGCTGGTCGTCGGGGTGGCGCTCGCGATCGCTCGGCGGACGATGCACGAGGGAGTCGAGGACGCGCAGGTGATCGAGGCGGCGCTCGGGCTCCCGGTCTTCGCGAGCGTGCCGCACAGCCAGGAGGAGGTGCGCCTCTCCCGGCGGGGCTCGCGCGGCCGGGCCACCCTGGCCGCCGCGGCGCCCGACAATCCCGGCGCCGAGCACCTGCGCACGCTGCGCACGGCGCTCGGATTCAGCCTCAAGGCGCGCGGCAACGTGGTCGCCATCAGCTCTCCGTCCTCCGGAGTGGGCAAGTCGTTCGTGGCCGTGAACCTGGCGCACCTCTTCGCCGGCGCGGGCAAGCGCGTGCTGCTCGTCGACTCCGATCTGCGCCGCGGCGAGCTGCACCGCTACTTCGACGGGAGGTCCCGCCCCGGGCTGGCAGACGCGGTGGCCGGGCGGGTGCTCGTCGACGCCGCCATCCAGAACACCTCCACCGCCAAGCTCGACTTCCTCGCCTGCGGCCACCTGCCGGAGCATCCGGCGGAGCTCCTGGCGAGCGCGCGGTTGCCGGAGCTGCTCGCCCGGTCGCGCGGCGCTACGACGTGGTCCTCCTCGACACGCCGCCCATCCTGGCGGTCACCGACGCGGTCCTGGTCGCCCGCTGCGCCGACGTGAACCTGCTCGTGCTCCGCTCCCGTGAGCACCCGCTGCGCGAGATCGAGCTCGCGCTGGAGCGCTTCGCGCAGGGGGGGCTGACCGTGCACGGCGCCATCCTGAACGACGCGCGGGCGCCGCTCGGTGGCTACACCCATGCGTACGAGCACCGCTCGCAGCGGAAGCCGACCGTCAAGCTGGTGGGGTGAGCGATAGGGGAGGCTCTCCCTCCACCGCGGCGGTGCGTGACCGACGCGCCGCTCGCGGCCATCGCGACGAGCACGCGGTCGGCGGGCACCACGACCACCGTTGCCTCTCGCCAGCGAGCGAGCGAGCGAGGGTGTCCGCGGCGTGCTCGCGCCAGAGTCCATCGCAAGAGTCCATCAGGGGACCCATCTGCGATGCCTCGCGCGGGGTCTCCCGCGTGGTAAGGCCCTCCACGAAGAGGTCTCGGCGGCGGCGGTCGCGCGCCATCAGGGCCATTCGAGGTTCCGGAGCCAGGGAGACGCGATGAAGCCGCCCGATTCCAGCGACAAGGCGCTGATCCTGGTGGTGGAGCGAGATCCACACATCAAGCGGCTGGAGGGCTTCTTCCTCGAGCAGGCCGGCTACCGCGTCGAGTTCGCGGACGACGGGCAGCAGGGGCTCGAGCGTGCGCGCGTCCTGCTGCCCCGCATCGTGATCACCGAGATCATGCTCCCACGCCTCGACGGCTTGAAGGTCTGCCGCTCCCTGAAGTCCGATCCCGCGACGAAGGGCATCGCGGTGCTCGTGTTCAGCATCCTGTCGGCGGCGGACCGAGCGCTCGAGGCGGGCGCCGACGCCTTCCTGCTGAAGCCGCTCGACGATGTGCGGCTCGTCGACACGGTCACGAAGCTGCTCCGGCCCAACGGCGAGGAACGCGCATGGAACGCCTGACGACCGGCAACGGGGAGGTGGACAAGATCCTGGTGGGCGGGTTCCCCACCAACGCGATCCACGTCCTCATGGGCGCGCCAGGCACCGGGAAGACGATCCTGGCGGAGCAGATCTGCTTCGCGAACGCCTCCCCGGGCCGGCCCATCCTGTACGTCTCCACGTTCTCCGAGCCGCTCCAGAAGCTCGTCGGCTTCCTCCAGGAGTTCAGCTTCGCGAAGGCGGAGAAGCTCGGCACCGAGATCGTCTACGAGTACATCGGCGAGGACATGCTGATGGCGCCGGAGCGGCTGCCGGAGCGCCTGCAGGAGCTCCTCATCCAGCACCGGCCCAAGATCATCGTCATCGACTCCTTCAAGGCGCTTGCGGACCTCATGCCGGAGCGCAGCGCCTGGCGGCGCACGCTCGACGCCATCACCGGGATGCTCACCGCCTATGACACGACCACCTTCTGGGTGGGCGAGTACATGGCGGAGATGATGAGCGACCTGCCCGAGTTCGCGGTCGCCGATGGGATCGTGGACCTCACCCGGGCGGAGCGCGGGTCGCGCGACGAGCGGTTCCTGCGCGTGCTGAAGCTGCGCGGCAGCGGCTTCCTCGCCGGCCACCACGCCGTGCACCTCGGCCCCGACGGCATCGAGGCCTTTCGCCGCTTCATCACCCCGGCAGACCCCCCCCGACTACCGCCCCGTGTTCGAGCGGCTGAAGAGCGGCATCGCCGGTCTGGACGACATGATCGCGACCGGCTGGCTGCGCGGCACGGCGACCCTGGTCGCCGGCCCGTCGGGAGCGGGAAGACCTCGCTCGGGATGCAGTTCCTCCGCGCCGGCGTCGACGAAGGCGAGCCGGGCCTCCTCGCGAGCTTCCAGGAGAGCCCGACGCAGCTCGTGCGGATGATGAGCCAGCCTCGGCTGGGAACCGGAGAAGCTGCTCGGTCCCGGGAAGCTCGATCACTACTACACGTCTCCGGTCGAGCTCCAGATCGACACGGTGGCGAACGAGATCGTGCGCCGCATCGCAAGGACGGCGTGAAGCGGGTCGTCATCGACGCGGTGACCGATCTGGAGAAGGGGTCGGCGGACCCGCTCCGCTACCGCGACCTCCTCTACTCGCTCACGCAGCTGTTCGCCGAGCAGAACGTGACGAGCATGCTGCTCGTCGAGACGGTGGGCGCGTATCCGGGGCACGCGGTCACCGGCTACGAGGTCTCCTACATGAGCGACAACATCCTGCTGCTCGAGGTGCTGCTCGGCGAGGACCTCACCCGGACCATCCGCATCCTCAAGAGCCGGGGGAGCGAGCACGATGGGCGCCGCCACCGGCTGCGTATCACGCGGAGCGGCGTGGCGGTGGACTGACGATGGATGAGCGCCAGCGCTATCGCGAGGTCCTCGCCATCAACCGCGCCATCGCGGGCGCGGAGGATTACGGCGAGGTCCTGCGGCTGGTGGTGGAGCGGACCGCCGCCTTCACCGGCGCCGAGCGCCTGCGTGCTGGTCCTGGCGCAGGGAGACGGCCTGGCCCGGGTGGTGCGCTCCTTCGGGATCGATCCCGCCAAGGCGGCGCAGCTGGCGGTCCCGCTGACGGAGCGCATCGACGCCGACCTGTGCGAGCTGCTCGGGTTCCAGCCCACCGACCGGTTCGTCGGCGTGCCGGTGATCGGCAAGGATGGGCTGATGGGCCTCCTCGCCGTGTACCGCGGGGCGGCGCCTGCGTGGATGGGGCCTCGCCGATCAGCTCGTCGCCGCGTTCGACGACGAGCTGATCTCCGCGTTCGCGGATCAGGCGGCCATCGCCCTCGACGGCGCCGAGCGCATTCGCCGGCTCGCCACCAAGGAGGCGCTCCGCCAGAGCGAAGAGAGGCTCCGTGCGCTCGCGGACTCGATGCCCCAGCTCGCCTGGACCGCGCAGCCCGACGGCTACATCACCTGGTACAACCGCCGCTGGTACGAGTACACCGGCACGACGCCCGAGCAGATGGAGGGCTGGGGATGGCAGAGCGTGCACGACCCTGCGACGCTGCCCGACGTCCTGCGCCGCTGGAAGGGGTCCATCGCCACCGGCACGGCGTTCGACATGGAGTTCCCGCTGCGCGGCGCCGACGGCAAGTTCCGCCGGTTCCTCACGCGCGTCGTTTCCGCTCAAGGAGCGCCGACGGTGCCGTCGTCCAGTGGTTCGGTACCAACACGGACGTGACGGAGCTCGTGGAGGCGCAGGAGTGCGCTGCGAGAAGCCGACCCGCCGCAAGGACGAGTTCCTCGGGATGCTCTCGCACGAGCTACGGAACCCGCTCGCGCCCATCCGCAACTCCGTCTACATCCTGGAGCGCGCGGACCCCGACGGGCGAGCAGGCAGCCCGCGCCCGGAGCGTCATCCATCGTCAGACGGAGCACCTGACGCGGCTCGTGGACGACCTCCTCGACGTGACCCGCATCGCGCGCGGAAAGATCGAGCTCGAGCGGCACGGAGTCGATCTGCGCGAGGTCGTCTGGCGGCGCGCGACGACCTCCGGACGCTGATGACGGAGCCGGGGCATCGAGCTGCGGGTCGACACGAGCTCCGGCCCGAAGTCTGGGTCGACGCCGACGCGACGCGCATCACGCAGGTGGTCGGGAACCTGCTGCAGAACGCCGCCAAGTTCACGCCGCGGAGGCGGGAGCGTGACGCGTCTCGCTGCGGCCGAGCGGGCAGGCCGAGATCTGCGTTCGCGACACCGGCATCGGGATCGACCCGGCGCTGCTGCCGCACGTCTTCGAGCCGTTCGTCCAGGGCGACCGGACCCTGGCGCGGACCGAAGGGGGCCTCGGCCTCGGCCTCGCCCTGGTGAAGGGCATCGCGGAGCTGCACGGCGGAACCGTCGCGGCGAGGAGCGAGGGCGGGTCGGGGGGCCGAGTTCGTCGTTCGCCTCCCCCTGGCGACCGAGCCCGCCGCGGCAGGCGCCCCAGGCTCCTCGCGACCCCGGGACGGGGCCGTCGACGTCCTCGTCATCGACGACAACGTCGACGCGGCCGAGTCCCTCGCGGAGGTGCTGGCGTTGGAGGGCCACCGGGTGCACGTGGCCACCGACGGCCTGTCGGGGATCAGGAAGGCCCATGAGCTGAAGCCCGAGGTCGTCCTGTGCGACATCGGGCTGCCGGACGTGGATGGGTACGAGGTCGCGCGCGAGCTTCGCGCCGACGACGGCCTCCGCTCCACGCGCCTCATCGCGCTCAGCGGTTACGCGCAGCCGGAGGATCGCCGGCGCGCGCAGAGGCGGGCTTCGACGCTCATCTCGCCAAGCCGGTCTCGCTGGACGATCTCCTGGCCGCAGTGGCACGTCGTGACCGCCCGGCGACCCAGGGACGACCCTCGCCACCCGCGATGCCTGGCGCTGGTCCGTGAGCGCGGCGGCGAGCTGATCGCGCAGGCGGGCCACGCTCTCGAGCAGGTTGAACCTCTCCAGGACGTGCGCTCGCCCGTGCGCCGCCAGGCGGCGCGCGAGGGCCGGGTCGCCGTGGACTCGCTGCAGCGCGTCGGCGAGGCCGCCGGCGTCGCGCTGGGGCGCGAGGAGCCCGGTGACGCCGTCCTCCAGCACCAGCTCCGGGATGCCGGAGACGCCCGTGGCGACGACCGGGAGCCCCGTCACCATCGCCTCCATCAGCGCGACCGGGATGCCGTCCATCATGCCGGCGGCGGTGACGACGCTGGGCAGCGCCATCACGTCCGAGCGATTGAGAGAGCTCCCGCACCTGATCCTGGGGCCGGTTCCCGACGAGACTCCACCTCACCCGACAGCCCCAGCGGCCGCGATCCGCCGCCTCGAGCGGGCGACGCTCGACCCCCTCGCCGACGAACGCAGTGGACGGGCACGCCCCGATCGTTCAGCCGTGGCGCAGGCCTCCACGAGCCAGCGATGGCCCTTGTAGTCGCGAAGCCCCGCCACCGAGGCGATGGGGAAGACGCCGTCCGGCGCGCGCGGCGTGCGCCGCGGAACACCCGCGGGATCGACGCCGCACCGGATGACCGTCGTCTTGGCGGCGGCCGCCGGCCCGAAGAGCCGCTCGATGAGCGCGCGGTTGAACCGCGAGATGGTGACGACGAAGCAGGCCGCGTCGATCTTCGGGCCCAGCATGGAGCGGTCGAGGTACAGGTCGTGCGCGTGGGCGGTGAAGCTGTAGCCGATCCCGGTCAGCTCCTGCACCACGAAGGCCGCCAGGGCCGGGTGGGTGGCCCAGTGGGCATGGACGTGCCGGACGCCACGCGCCTCCATGCGCCGGGCGATGACGGCCGCGCGCGGAACCGTCACCAGCGCCTTGGCGAGGAACTCGAGAGAGGCCGCGTTTCCGGCCAGTGCGCTCGCCCACGCGCCGAGGTAGGCGCGCGGCCGGCGGACGAGCCAGTGCAGCTGCGAGAGGACGAGCTCCGCCGACAGCCCGCGGTGGTAGTGGACGCGGTCCTGCAGTGCTCCGAGCCGGGGTGCTTCACGTCCTGCCCCGCCCCGAGGAGCGGGAAGATCTCGACGTCGACCCCGAGCCGCCGCAGCTCCAGCATCTCGTGCAGGATGAAGGTCTCGGTGACGGCCGGGTAGCGGGACATGAGGTACCCGACGCGGCCGGCGCTCGAGACGGGCTGCGGCATGCGGTCACCTCGTCCGGCTGCCGGCGCCGCGCGGCGGCGCCGCGGCTGGCCACGGTCTGGTAGAGCGCGAGGAACCGGTCGACGACGAGGTCCATGGCGAAGCGCGCGAGCACGTCGGCGCGCGCCGCCCTGCCGCGGGCACCCGCCGCCGGGTCGAGGAGCGCCTCGGCCAGCGCCTCGGCCAGCGCTCGGCGGAGAGTCGGGGGCCACCAGCCGGCCGGTGGCGCCGTCGCGCAGGACCTCGACCGACCCACCCACCGCCGTGGCCACCACCGGCAGGCCGCAGCTCATCGCCTCGATGAGCGCCACCGGCATGCCCTCGGTCCGCGACGGCAGCACGGCCGCGTCGGCGGCGCGCAGGCGGGGCGCGACGTCGGGGACCCCGCCTACGAACGCGACCGAGGCCTCCACGCCCAGCGCGCGTGCCTGCTGCCGCAGCCGTGCCTCCTCGGGGCCGTTGCCGAGCAGGCAGAGCCGCGCGTCGGGGACGCGGGCGAGGAGGAACGGCCAGGCGGCGATGAGCACGTCCACGCCCTTCTCCCGGGCGAGTCGGCCGGCGTAGACGACGAGCGGCTCCTCGCCGAGCGAGAGCGAGCGCCGGAGGGCGAGGCGCTCGCGCGGCGCCGCCGGCGCGAAGCGGTCGGTGTCGACGCCGTTCACGATGCTCCACACCGCCTGCGGCGGGGCGCCGGCCCCGAGGAGCTCGTCGCGGATGGCGTGGCTCACGGCCACGAACGCGTCGGCGCCGCGCATCACCGCCGCCAGGCGCAGCCGGCCGAGCCGCGTGGCGGAGAGCACCCTCACGTCGCCGATGTCGCCGCACGCGTGCGGGTTGACGATGAGTGGAAGGCCGGTCAGCGCCGCGGCGGCGAGGCCGACGGTGGAGGGCGAGAGGAGCTGGTGCGCGTGCAGGACGTCCACGTATCCGCGCAGCCGCACCACCGCCCGCAGCGCCTCGGCCATGAACGCGAGGCTCCCGGCCGCGCCGGTGGCGGACGAGACGCCCACCCGATGCACGCGGACGCCCGCCATACGCTCGAAGACCGGCAAGCCCGGCCCGCGGCGGGTCACGACGTGGACCTCGACCCCGCGCTCGACGAGCTTCTGGCCGAGGCGCAGGGTGTGGCTCTGGATGCCGCCGACGGACGGCGGGAAGAGCGCCGTCAGCATCGCCACGCGTGGCGGGCGGGCGGGCGGGCCTTCCGGCGCAGGTAGGGCGGACGTGCTGGCGGGCGCTCTCCTCCCCGGTGTTCGCCGCGGCCCTGGCGTGTGGCATTCCACCCCCCACACCATGGTGGGCCCTCCCTGCCCGCACGAGAAGCGCCCGTTCACCTCACCGCTCGGGGCGTCGCCCCGGCCTGGATGCGCGGGGATGCGCACGTTCCAGAGACATGGGAGCCGAGCGTATCCGCGTGGTCGAGTTCACCAACTGCTTCCGCGTGGGAGGCGGCGAGGTGCAGGTGCTGGAGCTCCTCCGGCGGCTGCCCTCGTCGTACCAGGTCTCGGTGCACGCGCTCGACGCGAGCGGGCCCTTGCTCGACGAGACGCGGGCCCTCGGCTACGAGCCGCTCGTCCACCCGCTCGGCGGCTCGTTCATGCGGCCGGCGGCGTTGGCCGAGACGATGCGGCTCGCCTTCCGGCTGAAGAGCGAGCGCATCGAATCTCGTCCACGCTCACGACTTCTATGCGGCCCTGCTGGCGGTACCGGCGGCGCGGCTGGCCGGGGTGCCGGTGGTGATCAGCCGGCTCGACCTCGTGCACTGGCACGGGCCCGCGCGCCACCTCGCCTTCGTCGCCGCCTCGTACGGCGCCGGCGCCGTCATCGCGAACTGCGAGGCGGTGCGCGACCTGGTCGTCCACCGCGAGCGCGTCGCCGCCGACAAGGTGGTGGTCATCCGCAATGGGCTCGACCTGGCGCACTTCGACGCCATGATGGCCGGGCCGCTGCAGGGCCCGCTGCCGGAGACCGGCACCGCTCCGGTGGCGGTGCTCGTCGCCAACATGCGCCACGAGGTGAAGCGCCAGGAGGACTTCCTCGCCGCGTTCGCGCACGTGCGGCGCGGGGTGCCGGAGGTGCGGGCCTTCCTGGTGGGAGAGGGCGGCCGGGCCTGCCACCTCGAGCAGCTCGCGAAGGAGCTCGGTCTGGCCGGCGCGGTGCACTTCCTGGGCAGCCGCAAGGACGTCCCGGCGCTCCTCGCCCGCGGCACCTTCGGCGTGCTCTGCTCCCGGCAGGAGGGCCTCTCCAACGCGGTCATGGAGGGGATGGCGGCGGGCCTCCCCATGGTCGTCACCGACGCCGGGGGCAACGCCGAGCTGGTGCGGGACGGGCAGCGGGGGTTCGTCGTCCCGCCCGAGCGTCCGGAAGCGCTCGCCCAGGCCATGCTGCGGGTCCTGGCCGATCCGGTACCGCGCGCGCCGCATGGGCCAGGCCGCGCGCCGCTTCGTCGAAGACGAGCTCGGGATGGAGCGCATGGTCGACGAGCACGATCGCCTCTACCGGCGCCTCGTCCAGCGCGACCAGGCGGCCCGCGCCGCCTGAGGGGCATCAAGGCATCAAGGCTCGACGGTCACCGTGCGCCGCGCCCGCCGGCGCGCCAGAAAGGTCCCGATGAAGCCGGGGAGCTGCTGGCCGGAGGCGAGGAGCTGCCAGAGATGACCGACGGCGAACACCGAGCCGGCGACGCCCAGCGCAAAGACCCGGTGCAGGAAGGAGCCGGCGGGCGCGACGTCGAAACGCGCCGCGACGTGATAGGTGGCGGCGCCAGCGGCGGCCAGCGCCACCGCCACCAGGGCGGTGCGGGTCAAGGCGTGAGCCGGGAGGAGGTCCCGCGCCCGCACCGCGTGTCCGGGGGAGGAGAGCGCGCGAGGTAGGCGCCAGCCGAGGAGGGCGCGCCCGAGGAGCTCCGAGGCGACGTACGCGAAGGCGGCGCCGGCGAGGCCGAAACGCTGCACCGACAACCACACCACGGGGATGCACACGGCCGCCTTGACGAGATAGCCGACGAGGATGAAGCGCGTCTCGCCGAGCGCGCGCAGGGTGGCGTCGAGCGGGAACAGCCCGAGCGGCATGACGAGCAAGCAGATGCGGAAGAGCGGCGCGGCGTCGGCGAAGCGCGGGCCGAACATGGTGACGATGAAGGCCGGCGCCACGGCGAAGAAGAAGGCGATGGGAGGCAGGAGCAGCAGGCCGAGCCGCTCCACCGCGCTACGGAAAGCCGCTGCCCCCTCGCTGCGGCGGCCGGCGCGCTCGAGCTCCCCCAGCTGCACCATCAGCACCTCGCCGGTGGGTGTGTAGAAGAGGTCGACGAACGGGAGCTCGAAGCAGGCGACCGCATAGACCGCGAAGAGCGCCGGTCCCACCGCATGCGCCACGATGAACTGGTGCGCATACTGCTGGGGGACGGCGAAGATGATGGCCATCCCGAACGGCAGCGCGTACGCGAGCTGCTGGCGGAAGAGCTGTCGGTCCCACCAGCGGCCCCGCTGTCCGAGGAGCGTGACGGCCCACGCCGCCACGAGCCGCAACGAGACCCAGGCCACCATCGCGCGCATCATGCCGTGCAGCCCGAAGCCGGAGAGCGCGGGCAAGATGAGCGCGCCGGCCCGGATCGCGTCCGAGATGAGATAGGAGAGGGCTGCGAGGCGCGTCTTCCCCTGCGAGGTGATGGACGTCTCGAGGGGGGCCGCGGCGACCACGAGGCCTGTGAACAGCGCCAGCTCGACGCGGTGATCGAGGAGCCCGGGCGTGGACAGGGCGCGCGCCAGGAGCGGCGCGCCGAGGAAGAGCGCCAGCCCCCCGACACCGCCCGCGAGGAGCATGAAGACGAGCGTCTGCCCGAGGAAGACGCGCGGTTCGCGGGCCCGTGGCACGAAGAAGTAGAGGCTCTGCGTCACCCCGAGCGGGAGGACGGCGGAGGCGGTCATCGAGACGAGGAAGAGCAGCTTGTACGTCCCGTACTCCGCCTGGGGCATCACCCGGGCCAGGACGAGCGGGATGAAGAGCGTGATGCAGGCCGAGGTGAGCCGCGCGGCGATGAGCGGACCGGCGCGGCCAAGGAGGGAGCTGGCTTCAGGCACGGGTTCGTGGGGCCCGCGCGAAAGCGCCGGCGCTGGCGGTCAAGCTGCCCACGCGCCTGTTGCGGCACAAGCGCGTGGCTCGGCGCGCGGTGTGCAAGTCCCCTCGCAAATCCCGAAGGGGGCGGCGCCGCCCACCGCACACCCCAGGCCAGAAACGCGGTGCTACCTTCGGCGAGGCGCGAATCGAGAGCGCGAAGAGGTCGCATGGCTGCCAACCGGTTCGCTGTCGCGGCCACGCTCACGCTCGCAGGCGCGGCCTCGTGCGCAGGAGGCCGCCCCCGCCCGGCGGCGGCCGATCCCTCCGCCACGCCGCTCGAGGTGACGCGTGCGTTCTACCGCGCGCTGCACCAGGGCGACGCGGCCGCCGCTGCGGAGCTCGTCGACTTTCCGGAGGCCGGTCGGGCGACCACCTCGTTCGTCAAGATGGCGCGCGCCTACGAGACGCTGGAGAACGCCCTGGCGGAGCGTTTCGGCGCTCGCGCTGCTCGCCCGCCGGAGCCCGAGGATCGAGTCGGGGGTGATCGGGGCGACCACGATCGTCTACACGATCCCGTCGCTGGCGCTCTTCTCCCTGCTGCTGCCGTTCACCGGGCTCTCGCCGACCACGGTGATCATCGGACTCGCGCTGTACTCGCTGACGATCCTGGTCCGCAACGTGCTGGCGGGGCTGCTGGCCGTCCCGGACGAGGTGGTCGAGTCCGCGCGCGGGGTGGGCTACTCCAACACCCGGCTGCTGACGCGCGTCGAGCTGCCCCTGGCCCTGCCGGTGATCATGGCCGGGCTGCGCGTCGCCACCGTCTCGACCGTCGCGCTCGTGACGATCGGCGCGATCGTGTCCTACGGCGGCCTCGGCAACCTGCTGCTGCAGGCGGTCGGCAACCAGTTCAAGGCGCAGATCTTCGCGGCCAGCCTGCTGGGCGTCGTGCTGGCCGTGGTCCTCGACCTCGTGCTGGTGCTCGTGCAGCGGCTCCTCACCCCGTGGACGCGCCATGCCCGGTGATGTCGTCGACTACCTCACCGACGGGGCGAACTGGTCGGGCCCGACGGGCATCGGCACGTTCCTCGTGCAACAGCTGCTGCTGACGGTCACGGCCCTGGCGGTGGCCATCATCATCGGGCTGCCGTTCGCGCTGTACGCCGGGCACCGGCGCCGGGGCGGGTTCCTCGCCATCAACGTCTCCAACGTGGGACGCGCGGTCCCGGTGTTCGCGGTGCTCCTGGTCCTGTCGCTGGGACCGATCGGCTCGGAGCACTTCGGGCCCTACGGCCGCGCCGGCCTGGCCACCCTGATCGCGCTCATCCTGTTCGCGCTGCCGCCCCTGATCACCAACGCGTACGTCGGCGTCACCGAGGTCGACGACGACGTCATCGAGTCCGCGTACGGCATGGGGATGTCGCAGGGCAAGGTGTTCTCGACCGTCGAGCTCCCGCTCGCGATGCCCGTCATCCTGACCGGCGTCCGTCTCGCCCTGGTCCAGGTGTGGGCCACCGCCACCATCGCCGCCCTCGTCGCCGGACCCGGGCTGGGGCGCATCATCACGCGCGGGTTCGCCAACCATCGCACCGACGAGGTGGTGGCCGGCGCCTTGCTGGTGGCTGTCGGCGCCCTGGTCCTCGAAGGTCTCGCCGTCCTGGTCGAGCGCTACGCCGACCCGATGCGGCGGGCCCGACGGGAAACCGCGCAGCAGAGAGCTCCCCCAGCCCGAGGCGGTCGTCTGAGCGATTCGTAACCGAACCGTCACCGGGGAATGTCGGTGGCGCGGTCTATGTTCTGTGGCGGGTGCCGAAATGGTGCCCATCGGACACGCGCGGGACTGGCTCTCCGCGGGACACAGAAGGTGGTGCACCCATGCGCTTCACTCGCGCGCTCGGGATGACGGCAGCAACGGCGCTACTCCTGGCCACGGCGGCCTGTGGCGGCGACTCACTGGAAGACTCCAGCTCCAGCGATGACGGCGGCGGCAGCGCCGACAAGGGCAGCGTCGTCGTCGGCGGACAGGACTTCACCGAGATGCAGGTGATGGCGTCCATCTACCAGCAGCTCCTCGAGAACGAGGGCTACACCGTGGAGACCAAGCTGGTCACCACCCGCGACGTCTACCTGCCCGAGCTGAGCAGCGGCAACGTGGACATCGTGCCCGACTACCTCGCCGGGATCACCGACTACCTCAACACCGAGAAGAACGGTCCCGACGCCGAGCAGGTCTCGAGCAACGACGTGGACGCCACGGTCGCGGCGCTCGAGCCGCTGGCCGAGGAGCAGGGCATCTCGATCCTGCCGCCGTCCGACGCCACGGACCAGAACGCCTTCTTCGTCTCCCAGGAGAACGCGGACGCCAACGGCCTGAAGACCCTGTCCGACCTGGCTGCCCTCGGGAAGCCGATCAAGCTCGGCGCCCCGCCGGACTGCGAGGGGCGGGCCGACTGCGAGGGCGGGCTCACGGGCGTCTACGGGTTCGACATCACCGAGATCGTTCCGCTCGACTTCGGCAGCTCCCAGGTGAAGGACGCCGTCGCCAAGGGCGAGGTCGACCTCGGCGAGACCGGGACGACCGACGCCTCGCTCGCGGACCTGGGCCTGGTGCTGCTCGAGGACGACAAGGGGATCCAGCCCGCGCAGAACCTCACGCCGGCGGTCAACTCCGACTTCCTGGCCGACAACCCCGACCTCGAGGACCTCTTCAACGAGCTGTCCGCCGCCCTCACCACCGAGGACCTGGCCGCGATGAACCTCAAGGTCGACCTCGAGCGCCAGAAGCCCGAGGACGTCGCCCAGCAGTTCCTCGAGGACAAGGGTCTCCTCTGAGCGTCGAGCAGGCTGACACCGGGCCGGCCGGATCCTCGATGATCCGGCTGGTCGGTGTCGGCAAGACCTACGACGACGGCACCGTCGCCGTCCACGAGCTCGACCTCGATGTCGAGCCGGGCGAGCTGGTGGTGCTCGTAGGCCCGTCGGGCTGCGGCAAGTCGACGACGCTGAAGATGATCAACCGGCTGATCGAGCCGACGACCGGGCGGATCTTCATCGACGGCCAGGACGTGACGACCGTCGACCCCGTCAAGCTGCGTCGTGGGATCGGCTACGTCATCCAGCAGATCGGCCTGTTCCCGCACCAGAAGATCCTGCGCAACGTGATGACCGTGCCGCTGCTCTACGGCGAGTCGAAGGCGACGGCGCAGGAGCGCGCCCGCGAGCTGCTCGACCTCGTCGGGCTCGACCCGAAGACCTACGGCGACCGCTACCCGCACCAGCTGTCCGGCGGTCAGCGTCAGCGCGTGGGCGTGGCCCGGGCGCTCGCGGCCGACCCGCCGGTGCTGCTGATGGACGAGCCCTTCGGCGCCGTCGACCCGGTGGTCCGCATCCGACTCCAGGAGGAGTTCCTGCGGCTCCAGCACGACCTGGGCAAGACCGTCGTGCTGGTCACCCACGACATCGACGAGGCCGTCAAGATGGGCGACCGGGTGGCGGTCTTCGCCGCCGGCGGCCGGCTGGCCCAGTTCGGCACCCCCGTTCAGCTGCTCGCCCACCCCGCCGACGAGTTCGTCGAGGACTTCGTCGGCGCCACCCGTGGGCTGCGCCGGCTGACGGTCACGCCCATCGACCGCGACCACCTCGAGCCGCTCGACGGCGTCACCACCGGTGACATCGGCGGCACCGTCGACGTGGACGCCAGCCTCGAGGAGGCCCTGGCGGCCATGCTGCGCGACGACAAGGGCGTCGTCGGGGTCAAGGACGGCGCCCAGTTCCTCGGCGTCCTCACCCCCGCCGGCATCCACCAGCAGCTGCGCGCCTCGTTGCTCTGACGCGCCTCACTCGCCGAGGCGCATCAGCGTCTCGGTGACCTGGTCGACGTGCGCCCTGAAGGCCCGGCCCGTGGGCAACAGCTCGGGCGTGGCGTGCGCGAGCTGGGCGTGTCCGAGGAACGCGGTGTAGGCCAGCAGGCCGCGGTCCCGGGCGCGAGCCGGCGACAACCCCAGCTCGGTGTAGAGGCGGGTGAGGAACGCCAGCCGGCGCTGGGTGACCCGGGAGAGCACCGGAGCGACCAGCGGGTGTGACGCGCTGGCCTGGAGCGCGAGCTCGACCCTGCCGATCGACCCCTCGGAACCGACCGGCACCGAGGCGAACGCCCCGTGCAGGAGGGTACGCAGCCGGGTCGCGACGTCGCCCGTCTCGCCGATGGTGCCGATCACCCGTTCTGTGTCGCGGAGCTCCCACAGCTCGAGCGTCGACACGAGCAGCTCGTTCCGGTCGGCGAAGTGCCAGTAGAAGCTGCCCTTGGTGGCGCCCAGCTCCTTGGCCAGCGGCTCGACCGCGACGGCCGCGAGGCCTCCGCGAGCCAGTGCCACGAGGGCGGCTTCGCTCCAGTCTGCGGCGGTCAACGATTCGCGCTTTCCCTTGGCCATGTCCATACGCTACCGTACGGTCAATCCTCCATACGGAGGCGTATGGAAAGGCTCGAAATGACCACACTGATCCACCACCCCGTCCACACCATCAACACCGGAGCCGGCCGCCGCCTCCCCGGCACGTCGACCGTCCGGGTCCGGCGCGGAAGCGTCGTGGCCGTCCCGCGGCCCAGCACCCCGTTGCTCGCGTGCACCCTGCTCCGCGTCGACTGGTCGGATGCCTTCGCGGTCACCGTCCCGTTCGGCGCCCGAGGCCGACCGCCCGAGGTCTGGGCCGACGCCATCTTCCGAGATCCGCCACCCTCCGTCCGCGCCCTGTTCGCCGTTCGCGACGTGCTGGTGCGGCTCTGCGGCATCGAGCCCGGCACGCCCCGCGCGTTCGGCTTCGTGGCGTGGAGCCCCGACGAGGTCCTGCTGGGCATCGACCAGCGCCATCTGGCCTTCCGGGCGTCCGTGCTCGTCCAGCCCGACCGCGTGGTCGTGAGCACCATCGTCGAGGTGCGCAACCGCCGAGGCCGCGCGTACTCCGCGCTGGTGCGCAGGATCCACCCCTGGGTCGTCCGCACCATGCTCGCTCGTGCGGTGGACACGATGGCGGTGCCGGCATGACCCGCCACGCCCACGCGACCGCCTGGTCCGTGCTGGTGATGGGCGTGCTGGCGACTGCGGTGCTGCCTGCCGGCGTCGGCGGCACCGCGACCGACCAGGCCGTCGCCGCCATCACGACCAGGTCGCAGAAGATCATCGACGACGTGGTTGCTCAGGTGACCCGATGACCGCGCCGAACGTCGTCCGCCACCGGACGTACGACTGGGAGGACCAGGAAGCCACTCGTTCGGCGGTCGCCACGCAGGACGGGCTGTCGGTCCTGCACGCCATCGGGTCCGGCGAGCTCCCCGTACCTCCCGCCCTGCGGACCCTGGGGATCGAGCCGGTCGAGGCGACACCCGGGCACGTCTCGTTCCGGCTCGATCCGGCCGAGTTCCACCTCAACCCCTTCGGCCTCGTGCACGGCGGGGTGCTGGCCGCGATGCTGGACACCGCGATGGGCTGCGCCGTGCACTCGCTGCTCCCTGCGGCCACCGGCTACGTCACGGGTGAGCTGAACGTCCGCTTCCTGCGGCCGGGCCTGCTCTCGACGGGGAGCCTCGTCTGCACCGGGGCCGTCGTCCACGCGGGCGCGAGCTCGATGGTGGCCGAGGCCCGCGTCGTCGACGAGCGGGATCGGGTGATCGCCCTCGCCGGCGCCACCTGCCTGGTGCGGAGGCCACGATGAGCGCGCTCAGGCTCGTGCCCGGTGCGGCGCGTGGGGCTGCCGTGCGCGAGGCCCGGGGAGGCACGTTGATCCTCGGAGGTGGCTTCGGAGGTGCGCACGTGGCGCGCCTGCTGGGGAGCGCCACGGTGGTCAGTCCCGAGAGCTCGCTGCTGTACACGCCCCTCCTCCCCGAGGTGGCGGCGGGCGCCATCGAGCCGCGTCATGCCTTCGTGCCGCTGCGGATGATGTGCCCGCGGGCCGAGCTGCTGCGCGGCCGCGCGTCGGCCCTGGACCAGACGGCCCGCACCGTGACCGTGGAGACCGAGACCGGGTCCGTCGTCCTGTCCTACTGGCGACTGGTCATCGCGCTGGGCTCGACCCCGCGCATGCCGCCCATCCCCGGGCTGGGGGTCCACGCCCTGACGTTCAAGGACATGAGCGACGCCGTCCACCTCCGCAACCACGTCCTCCGGCGGCTCGACCTCGCCGAGAGCGACCCGCGCCAGGCGGCCCGCCAGCTGACCTTCGTCTTCGTCGGCGCCGGGTACGCCGGGGTCGAGGCACTGGCCGAGACCAGGCAGCTGGTCCGGGACGCGCTCCCGCACTACCCGGCCCTGCGCGGCGTGCGCCAGCGCTGGGTCCTGGTCGATGCTGCGCCGAGGATCCTGGCGGAGGTGCCGGACCAGCTCTCCGGCTACACCAGCGGCCTGCTGGAGCAGGAGGGCGTGGAGATCCTGACGTCGTCCAGGGTCGCCTCGGTCGACGCGACGTCGGTCACGCTGGCCACCGGCCGGCGCATCGACACCGCGACCGTGGTGTGGGCGGCCGGAGTCAGCGCGCACCCGCTGGTCCGCTCCTGGGGTCTCCCGCTCGACGAGCTCGGACGGGTCGTCGTCGACTCGTCGCTCCGCGTCCCGGGTCGCCCCGACATCTGGGCGCTGGGGGACTGCGCGGCCGTGCCCAACGCCGCGACGCCGGGCCGGTTCGACCCGCCCACGTGCCAGCACGCCGTCCGCCAGGCCCGCGCGCTCGTCGGCTCGATCGCGGGTGACACCCGGCCCTACCGGTACCGCAGCATCGGCGAAGGGGCGACCCTCGGCCGCGGCCGCGGCATCGCCCGCGTCTTCGGCCTCCACGTCCGCGGCAGGCTCGGTGCCCTGATCACCCGGGGCTACCACGTCAGTGCGGTACCCGTGCGCTCGCGGCGGCTGCGCATCCTCGCCGACGGCCTGCTGTCGACGCTGTTCCGCCGCGACATCGCCGAGCTCGGCACGTCCGGCCCGACGCAGGGTCGGGAGGTGGGGGGACCCGTCAGGCGTGCTTGGCGATCGGAGCCGACTGCCACGCGGTGAGCTCGGCGCGCACCATGGCCAGCTCGGCCGTGGCGACGTCGATCTCGGCCTCGAGCTCGGCCACCCGCAGGATGGCCTCGGCGGCCCGGGTCTCGGCGTCGTCGAGCCGCCGGGCCAGGGTCTCCCCCTCGGCCTCCGCGCGGTCGGCGCGCTTGGCCTCGGCGTTGAGCTTGCGCGAGGCGTCGGCGGCGCGTCGTTGGGCCGAGGTCAGAGCGACCTCGAGCTCCTCGATCGTGGTCAGGTGTGCGGTCATCTGCTTCTCCATGCCGGCGACGTACGTGGCGTGCTCGTCCGCACGTTCGGCCGTGAGGTCGCGGTAGGCCTGAGCCTGCTCGGCCCGGTCGCGGTTGGCGTCGCGGCGGGCCTGCATGAGCTCGGAGTGGGTGATCCGGACGGCGGCCGCGCCGAGGGCGACGCCGAGGAGGGCGGCGGTCGCGAGGAGACCCCACGAACCGGCCAGGACGGCGCCGATGACAGCGACCGCCGCGAGGATGACAAGGGCGGCAGCGACCGTGATGCGGGTACTGCGCTGCCGACGACGAGCCTTGGGGGAAGACATGAGGTCAGGCTAGGTGGCGTTCTCGTCCTTTCGGACGCGACACGCACGCTCCAGGAGGAGCGCCGTGGCGACCACGCACGCCCCCGCGATGGCCGAGATGAGGGAGCGGACCGCCCGTTGCTCGGCCAGCTCGGCGGAGACGCCGAGCCAGCTGAGGGCGTATCCGAGGTAGCCGCCGGCCACCAGGACGCCGACGTAGGCGCACGCGCGGGCGAGGACCAGCCGGTTGACGGCCTGGTGGGGCAGCAGCCGCCGCCGATGGACGTGCACGACCCGCCAGGTGGCCCAGGCCGTGGCGCCGAGGATGGCGGCGACGAAGAACAGGGCGAGGGGCTGGGCCCAGGTGACGACCGGGGCGGCGGTCATCTGACGGTCGGCGTAGGCGTGGAACAGCCAGCCGCCGACGAGTCCCACCAGGCCCCAGACCGTCAGCACGCCCGGGGAGGTCGGCTGGAGCGACCCGCGTGGCTCGTCGGGCCCCTCGGGCTCCGAGGGGTCGGGCGGGACGTCCCTCACTGGATCTGGAGCGTCGCGTCCTCGCGCAGCTTCAGCCCGCTGCGGTCGGTGTGCTCGAGCAGCTCGGCGACGGGGCCGTGGTCGGGCAGCACCGCATCGGGCTCGAGGTCGAGCCAGGGCTGGAGCACGAAGGCGCGCTCGTGGGCGCGGGGATGCGGCAGCCGGAGGGCGTCCTCGTCGGACCGGCGGTCGCCCACGACGATCACGTCGACGTCGAGGGTCCGCGGCGCGTTGACCTCGATGCCCTCGCCGCGTTCGCGGCCGAAGGCGTCCTCGATCGCGTGGGCCCGGTCGAGCAGCCGGCTGGCCGCCAGCGTGGTGTCGATGAGCACGACGGCGTTGAGGAAGTTCTCGGACCCGGGCGGGCAGTCCACCGGCTCGGTCTCGTAGACCGGCGAGACACCGGTGACCCAGACGTCCGGGGTGTCGGCCAACGCGTTCACGGCACCCTGGAGACTCGTCTGCCGCTCGCCCAGGTTGGCGCCCAGCGAGAGCACGGCACGCCGGATGGGACGCATCTCACCCGTGAGGGTGTCGGAGTCGATGATGTGCGGGTTCGGGGTCTCGGTCATGTGGGGGCCTCACTTCAGGGGGCTTTGGTCATGAGCTCGGTCGTTCTCGGGTGATCGTCAGCGTGACGTCTCCGAAGGTGGCCTCGATGGGGGCGTCCGGCTTGTGCACCGTGATCCGTGCCCATTCAACACGAACATCCCTGAGGCAGACGTCCGCGAGCCGCTGGGCCAGGGTCTCGATGAGGTCGACCGGATCGGCCTCCACGGCCGCTTTCACCGCGGCCACGAGACTCCCGTAGTCGACGGTGTCGCGCAAGTCGTCACTGGCGGCCGCCGCCCGGGTGTCGAGACCCAGGGTGAGATCCACCACGAACGGCTGTCCCTCGCGCTTCTCGTGCTCGAAGACGCCGTGGTAGCCGTAGCACTCGATCCCGGTGACGGTCAGCTCGTCGGTCATGCGGAGGGCTCCGTCATGGATGGGGTCCGGTTCCAGCGGGCCAGGGCGCGCAGCGCGTCGTGCGCGGCCCGGACGTCGTGCGTGCGCAGCCCCCAGACGCCTTCCTGGGCGAGCAGGACGTGCAGCGCCGAGCTGGCGTGCTCGCGGTCCTCGACACCGCGGGCCACCCCGTCCGGGCCGGCCAGCAGGCTCCCGAGGAACGACTTGCGGGACGCGCCGACCAGCACCGGGAACCCGAGGCCGGTGATGGGCCCGAGGCCCCGCAGCAGCGCCCAGTTGTGCTCGGCGTTCTTGGCGAACCCGAGCCCGGGGTCGAGCACGATCCGCTCCGGCCCGATGCCGGCGGCGAGCATCGCCTCGACCCGCTCGGCCAGCTCGTCGCGCACCGCCGCGACGACGCCGCCCGGCCCGTCGTACGACGCGTGCTGCTGCATCGTGTCGCTGTGCGCGCGCCAGTGCATGGCGACGTACGCCGCCCCGCTCGCGGCGACCACCTCGTGCATCCGCGGGTCGGCGAGGCCGCCCGAGACGTCGTTGACGATCCGGGCGCCGGCCTCGACGGCGGCCAGCGCCACCTCGCTGCGCATCGTGTCGACCGAGACGGTGGCGCCGTCACCCGCGAGGGCGGCGATGACCGGGACGACGCGGGCGAGCTCGTCGGTGACCAGCGGCCGGGTGGCGCCGGGGCGGGTCGACTCGCCGCCGACGTCGAGGAGGTCGGCGCCGTCGAGCAGCAGCTCGCGACCGTGCGCGATCGCGGCGGCGGGGGTGGCCCAGCGGCCACCGTCGGAGAACGAGTCGGGCGTGACGTTGACGACGCCCATCAGCACCGGGCGGTCGGTCCTGGTGAGCTGCGCCGGAAGGCCCGCCGGCATCAGCGGCTGCTGCGGCCGGTGCTGATCAGGGCCATCGCCTCGGCACGGGTCGCGGCGTGGTGCATCTGGCCGCGCACGGCGGAGGTGATGGTCCGGGCGCCGGCCTTGCGGACGCCGCGCATCGTCATGCAGAGGTGCTCGGCCTCGATCACCACGATCACGCCCGCGGGCCTCGAGGATCCGCATGCAGGGCGTCGGCGACCTGCGTGGTCAGCCGCTCCTGCACCTGGGGCCGCTTGGCGTAGACGTCGACCAGCCGGGCCAGCTTGGAGAGCCCGGTGATCTTGCCGGTCTCGGCCGGGATGTAGCCGACGTGGGCGACCCCGGTGAACGGCACCAGGTGGTGCTCGCACATCGACCACAGCTCGATGTCGCGGACCAGGACCATCTCGTCGTGGCCGATGTCGAAGGTGGTGGTGAGCACGTCCTCCGGAGCCATCCGCAGGCCGGCGGTCAGCTCGGCGTACGCCCGGGCGACCCGCGCCGGGGTGTCGTGCAGCCCCTCGCGGTCGGGGTCCTCGCCGATCGCGATCAGCAGCTCGCGGACGGCGGCCTCGGCCCGGGGGTGGTCGAACGTCGGGCACGTCCGCGGGCGAGCGGTCGGCGCCGCGACCCGGTCGACGCCGGGCGTCGGTCATGCGGGCCGGGTCATGCGGGGAGGTCGGAGCCGCTGTGGGGCGACTCCACGCCGGGGTCGCCGTGCACGTCGCCGCCGGCACCGGGCGGGGTCAGCACGGCGGCGGCCTGCTCCTCGGCTTGGCTTGGTCGCCGTTGACCTTGACCCGGTCGCGGATCTCCTGGGGGATCTCGACCGGCGGGATCGTCGACGGCACGCGGTTGGGCGAGCCGGTCCAGGCCGGCCGCGTCGGGCGCCGCCGCAGCGGCTCGAAGACCTCCGCGACCTGCTCCTTGTCGAGGGTCTCCTGGTCGAGCAGCGCCAGCACCAGGGCGTCGAGCACGTCGCGGTTCTCGACCAGGATGTCGAAGGCCTCCTGGTGGGCGGTGGCCAGGAACTTCTTGGTCTCCTCGTCGACGATCGCCGCGATGTCCTCGGAGTAGTTGCGGCTGTGACCGATGTCGCGGCCGAGGAACGGCTCGCTGTTGTCCTCGCCGAGCTTGATCGCGCCGAGCCGCTCGGTCATGCCGTACTGCGTGACCATCGCGCGGGCCAGCGCCGTGGCCTTCTCGATGTCGTTGCCGGCGCCGGTGGTCGGGTCGTGGAAGACCATCTCCTCGGCCGCCCGGCCGCCCAGCATGTAGGCGAGCTTGTCGAGCATCTCCGACGCGGGTCGTGGAGTACTTGTCCTGGTCGGGCAGCACCATCGTGTAGCCGAGCGCGCGACCGCGCGGCAGGATCGTGACCTTGTGCACCGGGTCGGTGCCGGGCAGCGCCGCGGCGACCAGGGCGTGGCCGCCCTCGTGGTAGGCGGTGATGAGCTTCTCCTGCTCGCTCATCAGGCGGGTGCGCCGCTGCGGGCCGGCGATCACGCGGTCGATCGCCTCGTCGAGGTACGTCGTTGCTGATCAGCTTGCTCGTTGTTGCGGGCGGTGAGCAGCGCGGCCTCGTTGAGCACGTTGGCCAGGTCGGCGCCGGTGAAGCCGGGCGTACGGCGGGCGACCGACGATCAGGTCGATGTCCGGGCGCCATCGGCTTGCCGCGCGAGTGCACCTGGAGGATCTGGTGGCGGCCGTTGAGGTCGGGGGCGTCGACCTCGATCTGGCGGTCGAAGCGGCCGGGGCGCAGCAGCGCCGGGTCGAGCACGTCGGGCCGGTTGGTCGCGGCGATCAGGATGACGCCGCCGCGGACGTCGAAGCCGTCCATCTCGACCAGCAGCTGGTTGAGGGTCTGCTCGCGCTCGTCGTGGCCGCCGCCCATGCCGGCGCCGCGGTGGCGGCCGACGGCGTCGATCTCGTCGATGAAGACGATCGCCGGGGCGTTCTCCTTGGCCTGCTCGAACAGGTCGCGGACGCGGGACGCGCCGACGCCGACGAACATCTCGACGAAGTCGGAGCCGGAGATCGAGTAGAACGGCACGCCGGCCTCGCCGGCGACCGCGCGGGCGAGCAGCGTCTTGCCGGTGCCGGGCGGGCCGTAGAGCAGCACGCCCTTGGGGATCTTGGCGCCGACGGCCTGGAACTTGGCGGGCTCCTGCAGGAACTCCTTGATCTCGCCGAGCTCCTCGATCGCCTCCTCGCACCCGGCGACGTCGGCGAACGTCGTCTTCGGGCATGTCCTTGGTGATCAGCTTGGCCTTGGACTTGGCGAACTGCATGACGCCCGGCCGCCGCCGCCCTGGACCTGGTTCATCAGGAAGAGGAAGAGGAAGACGATGAGCGCGAAGGGCAGCAGCGTGGCGAGGATCGAGCCGAGCAGGCTGGGCTGCGGGACCTCGGAGTTGGACTTCTCGATGGTGCCGTCGTGATCGACCTGCCTGGACCTCGTCGAGGATGCCTTCCTGCTGGCCCTGGATGTAGTGGGACTGCACCTCGCTGCCGCCGTCTCGCTCGACCCCTTGGTCGAGGGTGGCCTGGATCTGCTGGTCGCCGTCGACGAACGTGATCTCCTTGACCTGCCCCGAGGTGATGTACTGCTCCATCTTGGAGGTCGGGATCTCGTCGGACCCGTCGTTGGGCGCGAGGTACTGAAGAGCCAGGAGCACGCCCACGACGGCAAGGACGATCCACAGCCACGGACCCTTGAACAAACGCTTCACAAGACTCTTTCCGGCACGCCCCGGGCGGGGCACTCATCTGAAGGGTCGACGGTACAGCCAGTCGACAATCACCATTCTCTCAGGGAGAACGCCTCACGGGGAGTCGAACGTTCCCAGCAACCGGAGACCATGTCCGCCTTCCGGCGGTGAGAGGCGCCCTGGCGCCCGTCCGAAACTCGGACCGCGCGGGTCTCGCGACGGTTGCGGCGCCCTCGACCAGCGGGGTCAGCTGTAGACGTGCGGGGCGAGGGTGCCGATGTCGCGGCAGGTTGCGGTACCGCTCGTGCGTAGTCGAGGCCGTAGCCGACGACGAACTCGTTGGGGATGTCGAAGCCGACGTACTTGACGTCGACCGGCATCTGCAGGCGCCTCGGGCTTGCGCAGCAGCGTGCAGATCTCGACGCTCGCCGGGCTCGCGGGAGCTCAGGTTGGTGATCAGCCAGCGACAGGGTCAGGCCGGTGTCGATGATGTCCTCGACGATCAGCACGTGCCGGCCGGAGATGTCGGTGTCGAGGTCCTTGAGGATCCGCACGACGCCGGAGGACTTGGTGCCGGAGCCGTACGACGAGACCGCCATCCAGTCCATCTCGACGTGCCGGCTCGAGGCTGCGGGCGAGGTCGGCCATCACCATCACGGCGCCGTTGAGGACGCCGACGAGCAGCAGGTCCTGGCCCTCGTAGTCCGCCTCGATCTCGCGCGGCCAGCTCGCCGAGCCGGTCCTGGATCTGCTCCTCGGTGAACAGCACGTTGACGAGGTCGCTGCTCGACGTCGGCTGACGTCCATGCGGCGCAGCCTGCCACAGGCCCGGCGTTCGGCTCAGCCCGGCTCGACAGACCAGCGTCCCGTCCCGCCGTACGCCGCGGACCGGCGCCCGGGCAGGTCGACCGCACCGCTGGCCGTGCCAGTCGGTCAGCAGCGCGTCGAGGGCGAGGACGTGCACGTGGAACAGCTCGGCGGCGCGGGCGCCGGCGCGCGAGCGCCGCCAGCGCGCAGCACGCGGCGTGCGGACGGCGGGCGCGAGCTGCCAGCGAGCGCGGCCACGGCGAAGGCCGGCTCGGGCCGAGGACGGCGTACGCCGCGTCGGCGAGGTCGTCGAGGGCGTCGGCGTCGGCGCGCAGCAGGTCGGCGGTGCGGGCCAGGGTCTGCGGCGACGCCCGGGCCCGAGCTCGGCCTCGAGCAGCGGGCAGCACGTCGCGGCGGACCCGGACGCGGGTGAAGCGCGGGTCGTCGTTGTGCGGGTCGGTCCACCAGGCTCGATGCCCTGGGCCCGGCAGGCCTGCTCGGTCTGGGCGCGGGTGACGTCGAGCAGCGGCCGGCGGAACGACCCCGAACGTCCGGCGCATGCCGGCCAGCGAGCGGCCGCCGCTGCCCCGGGTCAGCCCGAGCAGCACGGTCTCGGCCTGGTCGTCGAGGGTGTGCCCGAGCAGCACGGCGACGGCGCCGAACCGGTCGGCGAGCTCCTCGAGCACGGCGTACCGCGCCTGGCGGGCGGCCGCCTCGGGCCCGTGCCCGTCGCCCTCGACCTTGACCCGGATCGAGGCGGTCTCGTCGGCGCCGAGCGCGGCCATCTGCCCGACCACGTGCGGTCGCGACCTCGGCGGAGCCGTCCTGCAGCCCGTGGTCGACGGTGACGCCGACGACGGGCCAGCCGGCTGCTCGCGCGCCTCGAACGACGGCGGCGGCCAGCAGCGCCAGCGAGTCGGCGCCGCCGGAGCAGGCGACCAGCGACGGGCGGCGGACGCCGGGGTCGCCGGCGGCGAGCGCCCGCCGTACGGCGACGCCGGACGCGCGGCGACGGCGGGGTCGGGCCGTCGTCGGCCGCGCGTCAGCCGAGGACGCGGCGCACCCAGGCGGCCGGGTCGGCGATCTCGGCCTTGGTGGGCAGGTTCGGCGGGGTCCGCCCAGACGGCGTTGAAGTCGTCCATGCCGACCTTGTCGACGACCGCCGCGGACGAACGCGGCGCCGTCGCGGTACTGCGCCATCTTGGCGTCGAGGCCGAGCAGCGCGGCGCAGCAGCTGGTCGAGGACCCCGACGCCCTGGCGGCGGCGGGTTGAACTTCGTGCGGATCTCGCTCGACCGACGGGATGACGCTCGGGCCCGACGCCGTCCATCACCACGTCGGCGTGGCCCTCGAGCAGCGACATCACGGCGGTGAGCCGGTCGATGATCTCGCGCTGCTCGGGGGTGCCGAGCGATGTCGAGCAGGCTGCCGCCGTCGACCCGCCCTTGAGCGCCTCGGACGAGTCCGCTTGAGGCCGTCGTCGAGCAGCCGGGTCGGCTCGACGACGTCGGACAGCCGTGCCGATCTCGCTCGAGCAGGTGGTCACGCAGCCACGGCACCGCGGTGAACTGCACCCGGTGGGTCTCCTCGTGCAGGCAGACCCAGAGCCGGAAGTCGGTGGGGTCGACGTCGAGCTCGCGCTCGACGTGGACGATGTTGGGCGCGACGAGCAGCAGCCGGCCCGACGGCGCGTGGAACGGGTCGAACTGGCCGAGCACCTTGCCGCCGAGGAAGCCGAGCAGGGCGCCGACCTCGGCTCCGGTGACCCGCGACCCGACGGCCTTGGTGAGCCCGCTCGGCGGGCCCTTCTTCGCGGTGACCTTGTCGACGAACGGGGCGAGCATCAGGTCGAAGCCGTCGGCGTTGGCCTGGATCCAGCCCGGCCGGTCGACGACGAGGACCGGGCGCCGTGCTCGGCGTCGGCGGCGACCAGGCCGGTGAACTCGCGGACCAGGCCGGTGGAGCGCGCCGCGTCCGTCGCGGAGCTCGGCGACCACGGCGTCGGCCTCCGTCCGGCTGACCTCGGGGCCGGGGCCGGCGAGCCGCGAGGCCGACGCTGACCGCGAGGTCCCAGTCGACCATGTCGGCTGCCGTCATGCGCCGAACCTACCGACCGCGTCACCTACCGAGCAGTGGCAGCCAGCCGAGGGCGGCCGCGGCCGCGTCGAGCGCGCCCTCGCGCGGCGAACGTCTTGCAGGAGCCGGCACCCGGTCGGCGATCGAGCACGAAGGCCACGGACGTGCCGTCGAGGTCGGTGACGATGCCGGCCAGGCGCTCGTGCCCCGGCAGGGTGCCGGTCTTGGCCCGGACGCTGCCCGCGGGCCGCGGGCGTGGTGTCGGCGAAGCGGTACGCGAGCGACCCGGTGAAGCCCGGCGACCGGCAGTCCGGTGAGCACGGGGCGCAGCGTCGGGTGGTCGGCGGACGCGGCCAGCCCTGGAGCACGCCGACCAGGGTGTCGGGGGCGAGCCGGTCGTCGCGGGACAGCCCGCTGCCGTCGTACCAGTCGGCGCCGCCGACCGGGACGCCGAGCCCGGTCAGGGCCTGTCGGACGCCCGTGACGCCGCCGTCGAACGACGCCTGCCCGACGGTGGCCAGCGCCGACCTGGTGGGCGAGCACCTCGGCGGCCTCGTTGTCGCTGACCGTCAGCATCTGCTCGACGATCTGCGACACGGGCGGACCGCTCGACCTCGGCGAGCGGCGTGGCGGCGCCGGCCGCGCGACGCCGTCGGGCGGGCCGGTCACCTTGACGCCCGGCCTGCGCGCAGCGCCTGGGCGAACGTCCGTCGGCCGCGGTCAGCGCCGGGTCCGGCACCCGGCCGCTGCCGGCGGCGGGTCGGCCCTCGTCGACCCACAGCGCGGTGATCGGGGTGACCACGCCGTCGGGGACGTAGCTCGGCTCCCAGTGCGGGTTGACCGCCGGGCCGGTGAACAGGGTGTCGTCGTAGCCGAGCGCCGCCCTGCGGATCCCCTGGTCGGCGAGGGCGGTGGCCGTCGGCCGAGCGAGGGTGCGGAGGTCGGCGCGGGCGGGGTACGCCGGCTCGTCCTCCGCCGGCGGCTTGCTCGCCGAGGTAGCGGGTCGCCGCCGCCGACCAGCACGACCCGCCGCTGCTCTCCGTGACCTTGACGACCGCCTGGGTCGTGAACCGGTGGTCCGGGCCGAGCGACGTGCAGGGCGGCGACGGCGGTCAGCAGCTTGGTGGTCGAGGCCGGGCGGCGCGCCGGCCGCCCTGCTGGAAGACGACCTCGCCGGTCGACAGGTCGGCGACCGCGGCGACGACGTGGCGGCCGAGGTCCGGGTCGGCGAGCAGCGGCTCGAGCAGCCGCGCGACCTTGCGCGGCGCCATCTGGCCGCTGTCGTCGGCGGCGACCGCTGGCGCGACGGGGGCGGGCTGCGCCGGCAGCGGGAGGCTGACCCCGGCGGGCGGGGGTACGGCGGCCGGGTCGGTGTCGGGGTCGGCGTCGCGGTCGAGGGCAGGCGTCGTGCTGCCGCCGAACCAGCGGTCGCCGAGGTCGTACCCGTAGGCCGCGAACGCGCTCGCGAGCAGGGCGAGGACGAGGACGCACCGGGATCCAGCCGGGTCGCCACGTCGACCGACCTGGACCGTCTGGGACCGTGACTGCGCATCGCGGCCATTGTGCGCGAGACTGCGCCTGTGTTGACCCGGTGGGCCGCGTGCGGAGCCCTGCGGACGGGTGTCGCCGATGTGAGCGTGGAGGAACCGTGGAGTTCGACGTCCTGGTGGAGATCCCCAAGGGGAGCCGCAACAAGTACGAGGTCGACCACGAGACCGGCCGCATCCGGCTGGACCGGACGCTGTTCACCTCGACCCAGTACCCCGCCGACTACGGCTTCATCGAGAACACCCTCGGCCTCGACGGCGACCCGCTCGACGCGCTCGTGCTGCTCGATCGGCGAGCCGACGTTCCCCGGCTGCCTGATCAAGTGCCGCGCGATCGGCATGTTCCGGATGACCGACGAGGCCGGCGGCGACGACAAGGTGCTCTGCGTCCCGGCCTCCGACCCGCGCCTCGAGCACCTGCGCGACATCAACCACGTGCCGAAGTTCGACCGCCTCGAGATCGAGCACTTCTTCGAGGTCTACAAGGACCTCGAGCCCGGCAAGTCCGTCGAGGGCGCCAACTGGGTCGGCCGCGACGAGGCCGAGGACGAGGTCAAGGCGTCCTTCGAGCGGGCCATCACCGAGGGCCACGGCGACGACCTCGCCAACATCGCCGACGACTCGCTGGGCGAGCGCAGGCACTGAGGCGAGCTCGGGCGTGATACCCGGTCGACCGGGTATCCCGGACGTTCGGCGGCGTTGCAACCGTCACGAAGAGGCAGAAACGCCCACGAAGTCCGCCATCGCTCGGGTGATCTCGACGAGCGCCTCCGCCGAGCGGACCGGGTCCGCGGGTCGATGAGGCCGTGGTCGACGCCGTCGATCTGGAGCACGTCGCACCCGTCCGCCGCCAGCGAGGCGGCGACGTCGGCGTCCCAGAGGCGGTCCGCCGTACCGCCGACGAGCAGCTGCCGGGCCGGGTTGGCGCGGATCCCTTCCACCAGCACCGGGTCGGTCAGCAACGGCGTCAGCCAGATCGCCTCGTACTCGCGCTCGGCGGCCAGCCGGCGCGGCGTACGTGCCGAGCGACTTGCCGACCACGAGCACCGGGCCGTCGACGCCGTCGGTCGCGGCCGCCAGCTGGTCGCCGACCCAGGCCACCTCACCCGTCGAGCGACAGCGAACCGTTGGCCGGCGGGTCCCACCACACGTCCCGTACCCGCCACCCGGCCGCCCGCAGCACGTACCCGGCGTACGCGAGGCCGGGGGCAGCGGGCGGGTAGCCGCGGCCCGGGAGGACGACACCCAGGTACCGACGGGCTCGCCCGTCGGGCTCCCACACGTCGGTCGGGACACCGGGCGGGAACCTGCTCATCGCTTGACTCCTCGGAAGTAGGCGACGGCGCCGCTCGTCGTGACCCGCAGGCCCGGGACGCCGTCGGCAGCGAACCACTCCACCACCTCGGCCCGCGAGCACATCGGCCCGAGCAGGCGCGCCCGGCGGCCGGCCCGGCGCAGCGGCTCGTACCTCGCCCCGGTGTCGGAGGCGAGCATGCTGCCGGTGACCACGCCGCCGGGCCGGAGCACGCGCGCCATCTCCGCCACCGCCCGGCGCGGGTCGGGGAAGCAGTGCAGGCCGGTGAACGTGACGACCAGGTCCACCGAACCGTCCGCGAGCGGCAGGGCTCCCACGTCGGCGAGCCGCGGCTCGACCTGCTCGGCCACCCCGCGCGAGCGCGCGGACGCCAGGGTGCGGTCGAGCATGGGCTGGGCGATGTCGGCGGCGAGGTACGTGAGGCCCTGCCCGGGCCGCAGCCCGCGCAGCGCGACCCCACCTCCGCACGGGACGTCGAGCACCACCGAGCCCGCCGGCAGCGTGCCGATCTCGGCCGCGGCGGCGTACAGGAGGCCGAGGTCGCTGCCCACCGCCACGCGCCACCCGAGGCCGCCGACCCGCGGGTGCTCGACCGACCAGTCGTAGACGGTGGCCCACGGCGGGTCCTCGGCCCAGGAGCGCGCGAAGGGCGGCCTCATCCGAGGAGGTCGGGCGAGCGCAGCATCTCGGGAGGTACGCCGAACGCGTCGACGAGCGGGACCGCGACGGGCCGCACCCGGCGGCACAGCCGGTTCACCTCACGGCTGATCGCCTTGGAGCGGACGACCGTGAGCCGGCCGTGCTCCATGAACCACGCGCGGTCCGCCTCGATCACCGACAGCGCGTGCAGGTCGCACAGCAGGGACAGCGCTCGCTTGTTCTCACCGTCCTCGCAGCGAGGCGAGCTTGTCGACGAACGCCTCCAGCACCAGCCGCTCGACGTGCGCGCGGGCGGCGGCGATCACGTGGTCCTGCACCCGCGAGAACACGAGGCCGGGATTCATCCCGGCGTCGATGCCGCGCTTGAGGCGGCGCGCGACCCCCGCCAGCTCGTGCTCCTCGCGGAACCGCAGCATCGCGAGGTGGTAGTTCGAGTCGAGGATGCCCGCCTCGTCGTCCCAGCGGTCGCCCCCCGGCAGCACGTCCTTGATCCGCTCGAGCAGCTTGTGCGCGCTGGTCCGCTCGACCACCGTCTCCACGGCCATCCCGGTCACGAACCGGACCATGCCGAGCTGGTCCATCTCCTCGAACTCGCCCGCGTAGTCGGTCAGCAGTCCCTTCGCCACGAGCTGGAGCAGCACGTGGTTGTCGCCCTCGAACGTCGTGAACACGTCGGTGTCCGCCTTGAGCGCGGCGAACCGGTTGACGGCCAGGTACCCGGCGCCGCCGCACGCCTCGCGGCACTCCTGGATCGTCCGGGTGGCGTGCCACGTGCCGAGCGCCTTGGTGCCCGCCGCTCGCGACTCCAGCTCGCGACGCGCCTTCTCGTCGTCCGCCTCCCCGGAGAAGACGTCGTGCAGCTGCGCGGCGACGACCTCCTGGGCGAAGTGCAGCGCGTACGTCCGGGCCAGCAGCGGGAACAGCCGCCGCTGGTGCATGCCGTAGTCGAGCAGCAGCTGCTCCTCGTCCTCGGACTGCGCCTCGAACTGCCGCCGCCGCACGCCGTACCTCACCGCGATGGCCAGCGCGACCTTCGCCGCGTTGATGCCCGCGCCGCCGACGCAGACCCGGCCCTGGACCAGGGTGCCCAGCATCGTGAAGAAGCGGCGGTTCGGGTTCTCGATGTCGCTGGAGTACGTGCCGTCCTCGGCCACCTGCGCGAACCGGTCGAGCAGCGCCGCCCGCGGCACCCGCACGCCGTCGAACCACAGCCGGCCGTTGTCGACGCCGTTGAGGCCGAGCTTGAGGCCGTCGTCCTCGATCCGGACGCCGGCCGCCGGCGCCCCGGAGCCGTCCCGGATCGGCACCACGAAGGCGTGGACGCCCCGACCCTCCCCCAGCGTCTCCAGCTGCGCGAACAGCACGGCCACCTGGGCGTGACGGGCGGCGTTGCCGATGTAGTCCTTGCCGGCCTCCTCGCCGTGGGTCGTGATCACGAACTCGCCCGTGTCGGGCTCGTAGACCGCGACCGTGCCGAGGGCCTGGACGTTGCTCCCGTGACCCGTCTCGGTCATCGCGAAGCAGCCCATCAGCTTCCCGGTGACCAGGTCGCGCAGGTAGGCGTCGTGGTGCGGCTTGGTGCCGAGCTGGAGGATCGCGCCGCCGAAGAGCCCGAACTGGACGCCGACCTTCACCAGCACCGACAGGTCGCCGAACGCCAGGGTCTCGAACGCCGCCACCGAGGCGCCGATGTCGCCCCCGCCGCCGTACTCCTCCGGGAAGCCCATCCCCGTCTGACCCGTCGCCGCCATCTCGACGACGATGTCGCGCACCCGGTCGCGGTAGTCGTCCCGCGTCAGCGTCTCGGCCTCCTCCAGCACGGAGGCGTACGTCGCCGAGGTTGCGGCGGACGAGGGCGCGGACGTCGGCGTACCTGCCGTCCAGCAGGGCCGTGAGGGCCGGCACGTCGATCTCCGGCGGCGTCGGTCGCGGGTCTAGGGTCGGTGTCGACGGGGGTCAGGTCGTCGGTGACGGGTGGGACGGTGTCTTCCCTGGTGTCGGCGGCCATGCAATTCACGCTACCGGGCCAGCGCGCGCCCGATGCTTGGTAGATTCGCCGTCGATCGAACAGGGTGAGGAAACGTGTCCAGGGACTCCAGCCAGCACGGCCGTGACCGTGTCGACGGCTCTCGCAACGGCTGGGGTGACGCGCACGACTGGCTGCCCTACAGCTTCTCGATCGTCGGCGCGCAGAAGAGCGGCACGTCGACCTTGTCGACGGCCCTCGACCGGCATCCGCAGGTGGCCCGCGCCCCGCGCAAGGAGCTTCCAGTTCTTCACCCGCGAGGACATGGACTGGTCGCGACCCGACTACTCCGGCTACCGCGCCCCCCGGCGCAAGCCGCAGCACCTGATCGCCGGCGACGCCACGCCGGCGTACCTGTTCTGGCCGCACGCCCTCGAGCGGATGCACCACTACAACCCCGACACCCGGCTGATCGCGGTGTTCCGCGACCCGCTCGAGCGGCTTTCTCCCACTGGACGATGCTGCGCGGCCGCTGGACGACGGCTCCGGACTGGCCGGAGTTCATCACCGAGTTCCGCCCCACCACGACCCCGACGTCGCTGCCCGACGTGCCCTCGCTGTCGTTCAAGCAGCGTTCGGGCGTCGCGCGCGGCTACTACGGCGACCAGCTCTCCCGCGGGCTGACGATCTTCCCGCGCGAGCAGTGGCTGTGGCTGGAGTTCCGGGCGATGCTCGCCGACTTCCCGGGCGCCCTCGACCAGCTGACCGACTTCCTCGGCGTCGACCGCTACGGCCGCCATCCCGACGCCGGCCGGCTGATGAGCGGCCCCGACCGCGTCGTCGGCACGGCGCCGACCGCGGCCGACGTGGCCTCGCTCGCCCACCTGTACGCCGCCGACCTGGCGCAGTTCCGGCGCGGTCTCGAAGCTGGACATCGACGCCTGGCCGACCGTCCGCATCCTGTCGGGCCGGATGTCACCCTCCGACCTGGCCGAGCGCTTCGCCGCCCGGGTGGAGACGCGGGGCGGCGTACCCGCCCGCGACGAGCAGGTCAAACCGCTGACCGGCCTCCTCCGCGAGTTGACGCGACCCGCCCTGCACGACGAGCGAGCGAGCGCCAGCGAGCGAGTCGAGGAGGAAGGAGCGGGGTTATAGCGCGTCAGACAGGCGAGCGGAGCGAGCCAAAATTACGGCCTGGCGAAGAAGTTCGGGCTGATCCAGTAGTCGATCGGGACCTCGGCGACGTCCTCACCGGTCCGCGGCGCGTGCACGATCATCCCGCCGCCGGTGTACAGGGCGACGTGGTAGATCGACGACGGGCTGCTCGACGAGCCCCAGAACACCAGGTCACCGGGCTGCAGGTCGCCCTCGGCGATCGGCGTGGAGGCGTCGTACTGGCCCGCCGAGTAGTGCGGCAGCGAGACGCCGCCCGCCTGCCACGCGCGCATGGTCAGGCCCGAGCAGTCCCACTTGTCGGGCCCGGCAGCGCCCCACTGGTAGGGGTCGCCGATCTGGGCCCGGGCGAAGGCGATCGCGCCCGCCGCACCACTCGCCGGGGCGGGCGGTGGGGTGGTCGGCGTCGCCGTCGGGGTGGGGACGACCGTGGGCGTCGGAGTGGGGGTGGGGGTCGGTGTCGGCGTGGGTGTCGGGGTGGGCGCGGCCGTGGGGGTCGGTGTCGGAGTCGGTGTCGGCGCCACCGTCGGCGCGGTCGTCGGAGCCGTGGTGGGCTCCTGCGTCGGCTCCTGGGTCGGGGTCGGCGTCCGAGGACGGGGTCGGCGCCGGCGTCGGAGTCGGCGTGGGTGTGGGGGTCGGGGTCGGGGTCGCCTGCGCCTCCAGCCACTCCTGTCGCTCCTCGGCCAGCGCGACGCTGATGCCCTGGAGCCGGGCCAGCTCGCCGATCAGGTCCACCCGCTCGGCGGCGACGGCGTCGGCCTCGCCGGCCGCGGCCCGCTGGGTCTCCCGCGCGGTGGCGCGGGCCTGCTTGGTCTCCTCGCGCAGCGCGTCGGCGGCGAGCCGCGCCTCGGTCGCCTGGTCGCTGGACACGCCCGCGAGCAGCGCGGCCGCGTCGTAGTCGTCGTAGACCTGGTCCATGGCCGCCTGCGCGTTCTGCAGCGAGGCGGTGCGGTCGACGACGGTGGCGATGCCGTCGGACTCCAGGATCGCGGCCATCGCGGTGAGCGAGGGCGACATCTCGTACGACGACACGACCACGTCGACGTACTCGTCGCGCATGGTGCCCAGCTGGGTCTCGGTGGTCGCGTGGATGCGTTCGGCGGCGCGCTGGTCGCGGCGGGCCTCGCGGTAGTTCCAGCGGGCGCGGTTGAAGGCCTCCTCGGCCTGCGCCACGCGGACGGCCGTGTCGCGGAGGCGACCCTGGGCGGAGGCCAGGCGGGCCTGGACGGACGCGACCTCGGCGGCCTTGCCGTCGGCCGCGTCCCGGGCGGCGCGGACGTCGGAGCGGCTCGGGTGGGCATCCCCCGAGCCCTCGTCGGCGGCGGCGACCCAGCCGGGCGAGACCGCCAGGGCGGCGACCAGGGTCAGGGCGACCGCGGTGGTCGCCAAGCCGTCGACCAGGTGCTTGCGCACGTCGTCGTACTCCTCAGCTCCTCGCCGGCGCCTTCCCCAGCGTCGGCTCGCAAGCCCCGGTGGACTCACTGCATGTTGCATGGCAGGTGCCTCGGGCGACTTCCCCATCGCCCGAGGCACCGTCGAGCACGCTAGTGCGATTTCGTCACAGGGGGAACAATTTCCCCAATTTTCTCACCAGTCCCCGGCGTGTCGCCTTGACGAACTACAACAATGTAGTTCAGCGGGCGGCGCGGTACTCCCGTGCGTTTGACCGCTCGACACGCCGTCGAGAGCCGCCAAACGCACGGGACTACCCCGGGTACGGCGCTCAGTCCTCGAGGACCGGGACGGCCGACGGAGTCGGCGGTGGGATGGCGAGGCGAGGCCGTGTCGTTCGAACTTCTGGCCGCTGGCGACCCCGCCGACGTAGAAGGCGACCAGGGCGATCATCACGCCGGCGACGTCGTCGGCGATGTAGTGCCAGCCGAAGTAGATGGTGGCGAGCACGGTGAGGCCGAAGTTGACCCAGAAGACGATGCGCAGCACCCGGCTCTGGACCGTGTACTGCACCATCAGCGCGACCAGCAGGGTGATCGCGGTGTGCAGGCTGGCGAAGCCGGCCACCGACTGGACCGCGTCGGCGAAACCGCCGAGCACCACCTGTTGTCGGATGTTGACCAGCGTCTCCATCAGCGGCGGAGGTCGGGGTGTCGGGCAGGTCGGTGTAGATCGAGGGGTACGCGAGGCCGGGGCCGAGGGTCGGCAGCGCGTAGTACGACAGCGTCCCGAGGCTCCAGGCGAGGCTCTGCGAGGTCGCGAACCAGTAGCCGTAGGTGATGTTCTTCGACCAGATCAGCCACGCGGTGAGCGCCAGCGGCACGAGCGGCAGGAACCACAGGTAGACGTACGACAGCACGTGGGCCGAGATGCCCGTGCCGAACACGTGGTGCAGCAGCACCGCCCGGCTCGTGGCCGAACACGAGCATGCGGTCCAGCAGGTGCAGCGTCCGGTCGTACTTGTGGTCCTCGCCCATCACGAACGGCAGGAAGGACTTGAGGTTCCGGTAGGACACGTAGGTGATGTAGAAGCAGACCAGCCCCAGGACCACGAGCGTCCACCGCTCGCGCGTCCAGTGCGTCCGCACCCGGGCCATGAAGATCGCGGGCATGGCGACCGGCTTGAACTTCGACAGCCAGAGCGTGCGCGGCACCAGGTCGAGCGCGAACGCCCCGGTGAGCAGCAGCGGCAGCCGCAGCCACGAGGGGCCCGAGGAAGCCCTTCGGGGTCGACGAGCTTCTTGTCGACGGAGATGGCAGCGATCACGGCCAGGGCGCCCATGACGACGGCGATGCCGACGAGCAGGGCGTAGGCACGGCGATACACGGCGGTCAGTCTAGGAGGGCGCGCACGGCGGTCGACCAGACCGCGAGCCGCCCGGGTCGTCCGCGGACAGCCGCACCCGCTGCCCGACGGCCGGGTGCGCGTCGAGCGGAGCGACCGCGTCGGCCTCCCCGACCCCGTCGACGTCGACCACCAGGCGGACCTGCTCGGACGTCGCCCGCGACGACCGCACCTCGCCCGACAGGCCGCCGTCGGGGTCCACGGCCAGGGCCGAGCGTCGTACGGCGACCGCCGGCGCGGGCGGCCGGCCCGCGGCCGCCAGGATCGCCGCGGCGGCCTCGTCGCGGTAGACCCGCGCGTAGCCGAGGAAGAGCGCGGTCTCGGGGTCGGCCGGCTCGCGCCAGACCTCGGCGATCGGCCCCTCCTGGACCACGTGCCCGGCTCGCATCACGGCCATCCGGTCGGCGACCGTGAACGCCTCCTCGTGGTCGTGGGTGACCATCAGGGCGGTGGTGCCGGCCGCGCGCAGGATGTCGCGCAGGTCGGTCGCGAGCCGCTCGCGCAGGCCGGCGTCGAGGGCCGAGAGCGGCTCGTCGAGCAGGAGCAGCCGCGGCTCGGCGGCCAGCGCCCGGGCCAGCGCGACCCGCTGGCGCTCGCCGCCGGAGAGGGTGGCGGGCAGCCGGTCGCCGTACCCCGCCAGGCCGACCAGCTCGAGCAGCTCGGCCACCCGGCGACGCGGGTCGGCGCGCCCGGCGCAGCCGCAGCGCGTACCCGACGTTGCGGGCCACGGTCAGGTGGCCGAACAGCTGGCCGTCCTGGAAGAGCAGCGCGAAGCCGCGCTTGTGCGTCGGGTACGCCGGCCAGGTCGGCGCCGTCCCAGCGCACCGTCCCGGCGGCGAGCGGCTCGAGCCCGGCGACCGCCCGCAGCAGGGTGGACTTGCCGCAGCCCGACGGCCCGAGCACGGCGAGCACCTGTCCGTCGGGCAGCTCGAGGTCGACGTCGACGACGGCCGGCACCGCCGTCGTAGGACACGGCGACGTCGCGGAGGGACAGCATCAGTCAGCGCTCCCGGCCGGGCACGTGCAGCCGCTCCACCAGCGAGCATCACCCCGGCGGTCGTCGCGGCGAGCACCACCGACGCGGCCAGCGCCATGCCGTAGTTCATCGGGCCAGGGTGGCTGATCAGCCCGAAGATCACCACGGGCAGGGTCGGGTGCTCGTCGCGCGCCAGGAACGAGGTCGCGCCGAACTCCCCCAGCGAGACCGCGAACGCGAAGCCGGCGGCGGCGAGCAGCGGCCGGCCGACGACCGGCAGGTCGACCGTCAGCGACGCCCGCCACGGCGACGGCGCCGAGGGTCGCGGCGGCCTCGCGGAGCCGGTGGTCGACGCCGGCGAGCACCGGCAGCGAGGGTGCGCACCACCAGCGGCAGCGCCACCAGCGCCTGGGCGATCGGCACCAGCAGCGGCGAGTCGCGCAGGTCGAGCGGCGGCTCGTCGAGGGTGATCAGGAACCCGAAGCCCAGGGTCACGGCCGAGACGCCGAGCGGCAGCATGAACGCGCCGTCGAGGAGGGCGCGCACCCGGCGTTCGGCGGTCGACCGCGAGCGCCGGGTCGCGATGGCCGCCACGGTCAGCCCGAGCAGCAGCGACATCCAGGTGGCGTCGACCGCGGTCCGCAGCGAGGTGGCCAGCGCCTCGGTGACGGGTACCACCAGCGCCTGCTGCTCGCCCGTCGTCGCCGAGCGCCCGGTAGTTGGCGAGGCTCCAGACGCCGTCCGTCGCGCAGCGAGCCCACGACCAGGGCCAGGATCGGGCCGGCCACGAGCAGCGCCAGCAGCGTCGTCGCGACCAGGGCCGGCGAGTCGCCTCGCGTGAGCCGCCGGGGCCGGGCCACGACCCGGGCGACCGACGGGTCCGCCGTACGACGGGCGCGCGCCGCCCCCAGCAGCAGGCCGGTCACCACCACGCAGCTGGAGGACCGACAGCGCCGCCGCCGCCTGCAGGTCGAGGAGCTGGGTGGTCAGCAGGTAGATCTCGGTCTCGATCGTAGCTGTACCGCAGTCCGCCCAGGGTGAGCACCACGCCGAACGACGTGGCGCAGAAGAGGAACACCACGCTGGCCGCGGACACGATCGCCGGTCGCAGGGCCGGGCAGGGTCACGGTCCGCAGCACCTGGGCACGGCGTCGCGCCGAGGGCCGCGGCCGCCTCGGCCGGTCGCGGGTCGAGCGACTCCCAGGCGCCGCCGACGACCCGGATCACGACCGAGGCGTTGAAGAACACCAGCCCCGCGATGATCGCGACCGCCGAGCCGTCGAAGCCCAGGAAGCCGAGCGGGCCGCTCTCGCCGATCAGCTGCCGGAACGCGACGCCGACCACCACGGTCGGCAGCACGAACGGCGCCAGCAGCGCCGCGCGCAGCACCTTCCCGCCCAGCAGCCGACGGCGGTAGAGCACGTGCGCGGCGGGCAGCGCCGAGGGCCAGCGAGACCAGGGTGCCCACCGAGGCGCTCCAGAGCGTGAACCACACGACCCGGTGCACGCGCGGCCGGCCGAGCACCTCGAGGACCCCCACGGGGTCGAAGGTGCCGTCGGGCTGGAAGCCCAGGGACACCATGGCCACCACGGGCAGCACGAAGAAGACGCCCAGCACCGCGAGCGGGACGGCCGCGACGAGGAGGAGCCGGACGATCCTCATGACCCAGCCCTCATCGCGAGGTGACGTCGCTCCACGTGGTCAGCCAGTCGCTCGCGGTTCGCGGCGATGTCGGCGGGGTCCAGGCTGAGCGGCTCGTCGGGCTGCGACGGCGTACGTCGACCAGTCGGCCGGCAGCTCGGTCGCCCCGTCGACGGGGAAGACGTACATGCTGGTCGGCAGCGCCGCCTGCACCTCGGGCGAGAGCAGCCAGTCGACGACGGCCTCGGCACCCTCCGGGTTGGCGGCGCCGCTGAGCACACCGGCGTACTCCACCTGCCGGAAGCAGGTGTCCAGCAGCGCCGCCGTGGTGCTGGTCGCCACCGTCGACGGTGAAGGCCGGCGACGAGTCGTACGACAGCACGATCGGCCGGTCACCCTGTCCGCCGCCCTGGGTGAAGTCGACCTCGTAGGCGTCCGACCACCCGGCGGTCGAGCTTGGCCCCGTTGTCCATCAGCCGGGTCCAGTACGCCGGCCAGTCGTCGCCGTACTCCGCGATCGTCGCGAGCAGGAAGGCGAGCCCGGTCGAGCTCGACGCCGCGCCGGGGAGCACGAACAGGTCCTGGTACGCCGGGTCGATGAGGTCGTCGAGGGACTCCGGCGGCGCGATCCCCTCGGCCGCGAACCAGGTGGTGTCGACGTTCACGCAGACGTTGCCGTTGTCGACCGGGCGTGAGCGCGCCGCCGTCGTCCCCGGGGAGCACGTAGTCCTCGGCGCCGGCCGGGAGGTCTGCGCGGCGTACGGCGCGAACACGTCGTTGTCCAGCGCGCGCGAGGCGAAGGTGTTGTCGACGCCGAACGCCACGTCACCCTGCGGGTTGCCCTGGCTGAGCACCGAGCTTGTTGGTGAGCGTGCCGGCGTCGCCCGACGCGCGGACGACGAGGTCGTAGCCGCTGTCCCGCTCGAAGGCCTTGATGAGCTTCTTCGGCAGGAAGAACGAGTCGTGGGTGACGAGCACGACCTCCTGCGGCGCAGCGGCGTCGCCGCTCGCGTCGCTGCTGCTGTCCTCACCCCCGGTGAGCGAGCAAGCGGTGAGCGGGAGGAGGGCGGCGGTCGCGATGACGAGCGCGCGCAGACGGAACGGACGGGCCATCGGGTGTGACTCCCTTCGCCGGTGCTAACCGGAGCAGGTTCGAGGGTCTGCGGCTGTCCGCACTCTCAGCCCGCGGCCGCTCCGGTGGTCCGGCGGCGACGACGTGCTCCCCTGTCGTGTGGGTGGTTCGAGGCCAGTGTAGGTCGACGGCTACCCCGAGAGCGCCGCGACCACCGCGCGTACGGCCGGCGACTCGCTCATGCTGCGCCGGTGCACCGCCACGATGTTGCGGGTCGGCACCGGGTCGTGCGGCGCGGACGGCGACCAGACCGGCGGCCGAGCGCCTCGCGGCCGAGGCGGGGCACCAGGGCGATGCCCAGACCGGCCGCGACCAGCGCCAGGTGCGACTGGAACTCCAGCGACTCGTGGGCGATCCGGGGCTGGCGGCCGGTGCCGAGCGTACATCCGGGAGAGCCACTCGCGACAGATCGTGCCGTCCGGGGTGGCGATCCAGCCCTCGTCGACCAGGTCGTGGGGCGTCACGCGCCGACGCTTCGCGAGCCGGTGGCCGACGGGCACGATGACGTCGGCCACGTCGTCGACCAGCGAGGTGGTCTCCAGGTGGTCGGGGATCGCGAGCGTCACGTCGCCCCAGCTGTGGGCCACCCCGACGTCGGCCTGGCCGGTGGCCACCAGCTCGACGGTGTCCCACGGCTCGCGCTCGGTCAGGGACAGCACGAGGTCGGGGTGCGCGTCGCGCAGAGCCCGCACGCGGGGAGCGACCAGGCCGCGCATCGCCGTGGAGAACGCGATGATCCGCAGGTGCCCGGCCACGGTCCCCGCCTGCTGGTGCAGACCCGACTCGATCGTCTCGAGGTCGGCGAGCAGCCGGCTGCCGGCGTCGACCAGGTGGCGGCCCTCGCGGGTCAGCATCACGCCGCGGCCCACTCGTTCCAGCAGCGGCACGTTGGTCTGCCGCTCCAGCCGCTTGACCTGCTGGGAGACCGCGCTCGGCGTGAAGCCCAGCGCCTCGGCGGCGGCGACGACCGACCCGTGGTCGTCGACGGCTCGCAGCGCGGTCAGGGAGGCGAGATCGATCATGAAGCAATGCTACATGGACAGGTGCATGATCATTCGCTGGTGTTTCCGTGACGATGCAGCCAGACTGGGCGCGTGAACCGACGCGACTCGCTGCTGGCCGCGCTCGTCGCCACCGTGTGGGGCTTCAACTTCGTGGTGATCGACTGGGGGATGCACGACGTGCCTCCGCTGCTGTTCGCCGCGATCCGGTTCACCCTGGTCGTGCTGCCCGCGGTCTTCTTCGTGCCCCGGCCCGCGGCGCCGTGGCGCACGGTGGCGGCCGTCGGCGTCTTCATGTCGCTGGGCCAGTTCGGGCTGCTGTACGTCGCCATGGACGCCGGCCTGCCGCCGGGCCTGGCGGCCCTCGTCCTGCAGGCGCAGGTGATCTTCACGATCGCGCTCGCCGCCGTGGTGCTGCGCGAGCGGCCGACCCGCGCCGCAGGTCGTCGGGGTCGCTCCTCGGCTCGGTCGGGCTCGTGGTGGTCGCGCGTCGGTCGCGGCGGCCACGTCACGTTCGCCGCGCTGACGCTGTGCCTGCTCGGCGCCCTGTCCTGGGGCATCGGCAACGTCGTCTCCCGCGCGTCGGGGGTCTCGGGCGGGCTGTCCCTCACCGTCTGGTCGGCGACCGTCGTGCCGATCCCGCTGTTCGCTGCTGTCCCTGGCGCTCGACGGCCCGACGGCCGTCGCCGACGGCCCTCACCGGGTTCACCTGGCAGGCGGTCGTCTCGACGCTGTACACCGCCGGCCTCGCCTCGCTGGTGGGCTACGGCATCTTCAACACGCTGCTGAGCCGCAACCCGTCGTCCTCGGTCGTGCCCTGGGTGCTGCTGGCCCCGGTGGTGGCGATGGCCTCCGCCTGGCTCCTCCTCGACGAGGTCCCCACGCCGGCCGAGCTGCTCGGCGGCGCCGTGCTCGTCGTCGGCGTGCTCATCGCCCTGCGGCCCGTCGCTCGTACGCCTTGCTCGCGATCCGCCACCGACCCGACCCCGGATCCCGTAGGAGCACGAACACGTCGGTGAAGTCGACGTCGCCGTGGTGCAGCGTCATCACGGCGGTGGCGGCCGAGCCGCGGACGTCGAGTCGCTCGACACGGCGGGAGCGCGCTGTCTCGTCGGTGGCGGGCGAGCCAGCGAACACGCCGCGGAACTCGTCGAGGGTCCAGGAGACGAGCTCACCGTCGCGGTACCCGTCGACGCGCGCGGTCGGCAGGAAGGCGTCGTCGAGGTACGCCGGGTCGCCGGTCGCGTGCGTGAGGGCGTAGGCGTGCAGCGGTCGCAGCACGTCGGCGTCGGCGACGACCTCGGGCGAGACGTCGAGCCGAGCGTCGCCCAGCCAGCCGAGGTCCGGGGCGGCGACGCCGACCACGCTGATGTCGTCGGCGGCCTCGAACGCGCCCGCGGCGATCAGCGTGGCCAACGAGGCACGCGCGTCGGACACCGTGTCGGTGGCGGACGCGAGCAGGGCGAGGTCCTTGGCCAACGCACCGGCGGCGAACGTCGCCTCCGGCCGTGCCGCCGCCGCGTCCAGCACGTCGCGCCGGCCGTCGACGAACCGGCCGAGGACCGACCGTCCGACCACGTCGAGGACCGCGTCGCGCGGCAGACCGAGCGCGTCACCACGAGCGAGGGCCCGGCGCAACGAGGCCAGCGAGTCGCCGAGCACGCCGTTGGCGACGAGCTTGAGCCCGGCGGCCTCGGCCGGGCCCGCGAAGACCAGCGTCTCGCCGAGCAGGCCCAGGACCTCGTCGACCTCGGCGGACGGCTTGCCGCCGGCCAGGATCGTCAGCCGGCCCGCGGCGACGGCCGGGGTCGACCCCATGACCGGCGCGTGCAGGTACGCCGCCCCGGTCGTCGCCACCAGGACGTCCAGCGCCTCCGCCTCGTCCGGTCCGACCGTGGTGGTGTTCACGACGGTCGCCCGGGCGGACAGCGCGGGCAGGACCGCGGCGAGCACGTCGCGGCAGGCCGGGCCGTCGTACAGGCAGAGGAGCACCACGTCGGCACCGGTCCACGGGTGCCGCGGGCGAGCCGCCGCCGCTCCGGGTCCAGGTACGGACGTCGTGGAGGTCGGCGAGGCGGGCGGCCATGGCCGAGCCCATCCGGCCGAGGCCGAGGACGGCAACAGAGGTCATGCGCACCAGCGTGGCTCGACGCCGAACATGCGACAAGCGCAGATCAGGCATGGCCACCATGCGCTTCCGTCATGATGGTTCCATGTCGCTGACCCCGTGGAACGCGTTCGTCGAGGTGTGCCGGACGGGCTCGCTCCGCGCGGCCGCCGAGGCGACCGGGTTCACCCAGCCCGGCCTGTCCCGCCAGGTGGCCGCCCTCGAGCGCGAGGTGGGGGTCCGCCTGCTGCACCGCGGCTCGCGAGGCGTGACGCCGACGGCGGCCGGCGCCGCGCTGCTCCCCCACGCCCGGCTGCTGGTCAACGAGGCGCGGCGCGGACGCGAGGCCGCGCGCACCGCCACCGACAGACCGGCCACGATCGTGCTCGGCGCGGTGCCGTCGGCGACGGCGGCGCTGGTCCCTCGAGCCATCGGGAGGCTTCGCGACGCCGGCGGTCCCGAGGTCACGATCGCCTCCCGGATCACCCCCGAGCTCGGACCCATGGTCGTGGGTCGCGAGCTCGACGCGGCCGTGGTCACCGACGCGCCGCCCGGCCTCCCCCGCGACCCGGAGCTCCGCGCGACCCACCTCGGCGACGACGAGGTGGTCGTCATCGCGGCGCCCGGGCACCGCCTCGCCGGAGCCGACCGGATCGGCATCGAGCGCCTCGCCGACGAGACCTGGATCGAGGACAACGCCGGCTCGGAGGTGATGCTGCGCCAGCTGGCGGCGCGGGCCCGCTTCGAGCCGCGCATCTCCACGATGGCCGACGACCTGCTCGCCAAGACCGGCATGGTGGCCGCGGGCCTCGGCGTCGCCCTGGTGCCCGACCTGCTCGTCCCGTCCCTGCGCGCAGACCTCACCGTCCTGCGCCTCAAGCGCCCGACCTACCGCGGGATCTACCTGATCAGCCGCACCGACCGCACCGACCTCGGACCTCTCGTCGACGCGCTGGGGGTGGGCTGAGACAGGATGTCGCCATGGTGGGCAAGCTGAAGACGATCGTGTGGGACGCGCCGGACATCCAGGCCCTGGCTGACTTCTACGTCGGGGTGGTCGGGCTGACCCAGCACTACGGGGACGACGAGTGGGTCACTCTCTTCTCGCCCGACGGATGGCGCTTCGGGGTGCAGCGCGCACCCGACCTCGTGCCTCCACGGTGGCCGGACCCCGCTCACCCCCAGCAGATGCACGTCGACTTCCAGGTCGCCGACATCGAGGCCTCCGCCCAGCACGCCGAGAGCCTCGGCGCCCGCCGGCTGTCCGGCAACGACCACTGGATCACGCTGGCCGACCCGGCGGGGCACCCGTTCGACCTGTGCCGGGCGGACGTCGAGGGCACGTATGGTCTTCGCCGTCACCATCGACACGGCCGACGCGCCCGAGCTGGGCCGGTTCTACTCCGGGCTGCTGGGCCTGGACCTGACCTACGAGGGTCCCGAGGGCGTCCTGATCGGGACCGAGGGACACCAGGTGATGTTCCAGCAGGTCGCCGAGCTCCAGCGCCCGAGGTGGCCGGACCCGGCCTACCCGCAGCAGCTGCACCTCGACATCACCGTCGACGGACGCCGACGAGGCCGAGCGGGCGGCGCTCGCGCTGGGCGCCGACAGGCTGCCGGGGGACGGGGAGAACTGGCGGGTGTACGCCGATCCGCACGGCCACCCGTTCTGCCTGCTCACCGGCGTGTCCTGACGACGGGCCTCTCGCTAGGGTGGCCGCATGGACGAGGAGCCCTTCCCCATTGCGTACGGCGCCCTGCAGCCCGGCACGCCGGTGCAGACGAGCGACGGCCGCGAGTTCGGCACCGTCGCGGCGGTGCTCGTCGACGAGCCGGTCGACGTGTTCGACGGCATCAACGTCGAGACCTCTGCGGGCACCAGGTTCGTGGACGCGGACCAGGTCGACCGCATCTTCACCACCTACGTGACCACGACCTTGTCCTGGGACCAGACCGCGAACCTGCCCGGCCCCCGCTGACTACCGCGTGAGCGTGACCGCCTCGTCGAGCCGGGTGAGCTTGGCCGGGTTGCGCACGGCGTAGAGGCCGGCCACCACGCCGTCCTCGACCAGGATCGTGAGCAGCGTGTCGACGCGGCCGTCGATGACGAACGCCAGCGCCGGACGGCCGTTGACCAACGTGCGGTGCACGGCGTCGATCGGGCCGCCCTTGGTCGCCGCGCCCTCCAGGAACCGCAGGGCCTTGTCCCGGCCCAGGATCGGCCGGAGTGCCGCCTGCTTGACCCCGCCGCCGTCGGTCATCAGCACGACGTCGGGCGCGAGCACGTCCATCAGCGACTGCAGGTCGCCGGACTCCACCGCCAGCACGAACCGGTCGAGGATCGCCTCGCGCTGCCGCGCCGTCACCTGCTCGCGCGGCTGCCGGGCCTCCACGTGGTTGCGGGCGCGGTGCGCGATCTGACGCACCGCGGCGGGTGACTTGTCCACGGCGGCCGCGATCTCGTCGTACCCGACGTCGAAGACCTCGCGCAGCACGAACACCGCCCGCTCGGTCGGCGTCAGCGTCTCGAGCACGACGAGCATCGCGGTCGAGACGCTGTCGGCCAGCTCGAGGTCGTCGGCGACGTCCGGCGTGGTGAGGAGCGGCTCGGGCAGCCACGGGCCGACGTACGTCTCGCGCTGCCGGGCCAGCGTGCGCAGCCGGTTGAGGGAGAGCCGGGTGGCGATCCGCACGAGGTACGCCCGGTCGTCGCGGACCTCGGCCCGGTCGACCTCCGCCCAGCGCAGCCAGGTCTCCTGGATCACGTCCTCCGCGTCGGCCGCCGAGCCGAGCATCTCGTAGGCGACCGTGAACAGCAGGTTCCGGTGCTTGACGAAGGCGTCCGTGCCCGGTGGCCCGTCACGACACCGACCGTACGTTGCCGGCGGCCCGCAGAGGTGGCAGCGGGATCTCGCAGACGTCCGAGAATCCCTGCGCCCTCAGGCCCGCGGCGGAGTTGAAGCGGGCCCGCTCGTTCTCGATCGCGACCATCATCGTCAGCTCCACCATCGCCTCCTCGCCCAGGTGCGCGAGCAGGGAGGCGACCATCTCGTCGGTGACGGTGAGCGGCGTGGTCGACATCGCCTCGGCGTACCCGAGCACCTCGCGCTCGACGGCGAGAAGACGTCGGAGTCGCGCCACCGCATCACCTCGCGGATCTTCTCGAGATCCATTCCCTCGCTGTGCGCCAGGTAGTAGCCGAAGTCCAGGCACCACGAGCAGCCGACCGTGGCGGCGGTCGCCGCCTGCGCGAGCACCGACAGGTCTCGGTCGAGGGCGTCGAACTTCGCGACCTTCTGCTCGAACGAGAACACCGCCTTCATGACCTTCTTGTTGTGCCACAGGACGTAGGCGTTGTCGGGCACCTGCCCCCACGAGCGGCGGGCGTACGCCGACAGGGCGCGGCCGTAGAGACCGGTGATGGTGGCCTTCGGGATGCGGAACGTGCTGGTGGTCGCCATGTCTCCTCCGAGAGGTTCGGTTGTCTGTTGTCGGTCATGAAGACACCGGCCGGCCTTGTTTGTGACAGAGGTGGTCTCGCGGTTTCGTGACAGGCGCTAGCGCGCCTTCCTCGACCAGCGGGGTCCCGTTGGACGAGGAGGTCGTCCTAGGCTGCGGCGCATGCCCAGCCGCCTGCACGCCGTGTACGCACGCCTCGTGCCGCGGCTGCGGAAGGCCGGCGAGATGACGGGCGACGAGCCGGCCGAGCGGGCGCGGGTCGAGGCCTGGCACCGGACCCTCGACCGCAGCCTGCCGACGGGCGCGGTGCCGCGGTTCGCGCGGCACTGGTCGGTGGTGACGGAGGAGGTGGCCGGCTTCCCGGCGTACGTCCTCACCCCGCGTCGCCGGGCGCCGACGCGCACGGTGTTCTACCTGCACGGTGGCGGCTTCATGGCGCCGATCAGCGCGTGGCAGGTGCGGTACGCCGCCCGGCTGGCCGACGCCATCGGGCGCACGGGTCGTGCTGCCCGACTACCCGCTCGCCCCCGAGCACTCCTGGCGCGACAGCTTCCGACCGATCACCGACCTGGCCGCCCGCTGGGCCGCCGAGCCCGGCGGGATCGTGCTGGCCGGCGACAGCAGTGGCGGCGGCTACGCGCTCGCGGTCGGACTCGCGCTGCGCGACCGCGGCGGCCCACAGCCGACGCACCTCGTGCTCCACGCTCCGTGGATCGACCTGACGACCAGCACGCCGGAGACGGACGCGTACGACGAGGTCGACCCGTGGCTGTTCAAGGGAAAGATGCGGACCTACGCGCAGTGGTGGGCCGGCTCCCCCGACGACCTCGGTCGACCCGAGGTCAGCCCGGGGTTGGGCGACCTCGGCGGACTCCCCCGGGCGCTGATGTTCTACGGCACCCGCGACCTGCTCGCGCCCGGCTGCCGGCTGCTGGTCCGGCGCGCAGTCGCCGCGGGGTGGGACCTGACCGCGGTCGAGTCGCCGGGCCTGATCCACGTGTACCCACTGCTGCCGTACCTCCCCGAGGCGCGGGTGGCGTTCGAGCAGACGGTCGCCTTCCTCGGGAAGAGTGTGCGATGACCGTGCGGATGCTGACGTTCGACGAGCTCGACGCCTCCACGGCGTACGACGTGTGGCGCCTGCGGCAGCAGGTGTTCGTCGTCGAGCAGCAGTCGCCGTACCCCGACCTCGACGGACGCGACCGCGAGCCGACCACCCGCCACCTGCTGAGCGAGGCGGACGACACCCTCGTGGCGTACGCGCGCGTGCTCGACGACGGCGAGTGGGCGCGGATCGGCCGGGTGCTCGTGGCGCTCGGAGGCGCGGGGCCGTGGGCTGGCCGACGAGCTGGTGCGGACCGCGCTCGAGGAGGTCATCGGCGACCGCGAGGTCAGGCTGGACGCACAGACCGGGCTGCGGGACTGGTACGCGTCGTACGGCTTCGTCGTCACCGGGCCGGAGTTCGACGAGGACGGCGTATTCCACGTGCCGATGAGGCGCCCGCGCGCGTAACGTGGTCGGCCTCCTCAGGAGGCAGCGATGGACGACCTCGAGCTTTCCGCTCAGGATCTCGCTGCGCTGCGCGCCCTGATGGCCATGGAGCCCGTCCCGGGCAGTCCGCTCCCGGCGGTGACGTGCTCCTCGAAAGGTCGACTCCCTGGTGCCGTGCGACCGCCTCGGCATCGCCTACGTCGACATGACCGGGCTGGTGACCGCCGACGGTCACGGTCGACCCGGCGGCCACGCGAAGCGACACGATCGTCGTCGACCTCGATCACTGCACGAGCAGCACGGCGGGCCCGTTCTACCTCGGCTACATGCACTGGCGGCTGCACCCCGCGCCGGCCGAGGGTGCGGGGTCGTGCTCGGTCCACGCGAGGACGCGCTGGCGATCGGCTTCCGCAACGGCACCGACCACGTCGTCCAGTACGGCTTCGTGCGGGCCCGCAAGCACTTCACCTCCCGGGAGCTCGCGATCCTCGAGCTGATCAGGTCCCGTGCTCCAGCGGCTGGCCCGCGAACGCCCGACGCCCTCGCCTTCCGGCCTCGTTGACGATCACGCGAGCGGCGCATCCTCTGCGACGTGGCCGCGGGGCTCAGCAACTCCGAGATCGCCGAGGACTAGCTGCATCGCCGTCAGCACGGTGCGCAAGCACCTCGAGAACGTCTACCGCAAGCTCGGTGTCACCAACCGGATGGCCGCCATCGCACGGCTCCGCGGGAGCGACGAGCCCGGCCTCGACCTGCAGGAGCGCGTCGACAGATTCGCCTGAAGGCGTATACCGGTCCGACCCCTCGGGCCTCTATCCAGGTAGATGAGGACAACCTCACGACACCTGGAGGTCCACCATGATGCTCACTCGCCGTTCGGTGACGGTCGGCTCCGCCGCCCTCGCCACCACCGCCCTCGTTCTCGGACCCGAGGCCGTCGCCGCTCCCCGTCGCCGACCGCAAGACGTCCGCCGAGGGCGGGCAGGCCGTGCTGGACTGGGAGCTGATCACGTTCCGCACCGTGTACCCCGTGCCGCTGTACCCCACGATCCCCATCGCGGTCGGTGTGCCGATCCTGGGCTTCGTGTCGCTGACCATGTACCGCGCCGCGCAGCGCAGCGCCCACCTGGGCGCCAGCTCGGAGTCGGCCGCGGTCGCGCGGGCGGCCCACGACGTGCTCGCGTACTACGTGCCCGAGGCCACCACGCTCGATGCCGACCTCCAGACGACGTACGCCGCGATCGGCCCCGGCCACGAGCGCAACAAGGGCGACCGGATCGGCGCCGAAGCGGCCCGGGACTTCCTGGCCAGCCGCGCCGACGACGGCTGGCGGAACCCTGACATCCACTACACCAAGACCGCGGGAGCCGGTGTGTGGTGGCCCAACACGGGCCAGACGGACATGGTCGCGCCGTGGCTGGGCTCGTTGCGACCGCTGTTCGTCCCGCTGGAGCCGCAGAGCGGTCCCTACCCGCTCACCTCGGCCGCGTGGGCCGCGGACTACGAGGAGGTGCGCCGGGTCGGGAGCTCCACCAGCACCCCGGACCAGCGCACGGCCGACCAGACGGCGACCGCGCTCTTCTACAACGGCTCCAACGCCGGCATGGCGCTCGGGGACGCGGTGCGTCCGCTACCTCGCGGCCCACCCGCAGGGGATCCTCGAGACGGCTCGCATCTTCGCCCTCATGCACAGCGCGGCGACGGACTCGATCATCTGCACGTGGCAGCAGAAGCGCGACGTGGGGTTCTGGCGTCCCTTCCAGGCGATCTCCGGCCTGTACGACGACGGCAACGCCGGCACCACGTCGCAGCCCGGCTGGGCACCCCTGCGTCGCGAACCCCAACTACTCCGACTACCTCAGCGGTCACGGCGCAGGGACCTCCCCGCAGGCCGAGGTGGTGCGCCGCGTGCTCGGCGAGGCGACCCCGCTGGAGATGCGTTCGTCGGCGGGGGCTCCGCGCCCGTACGCCCACGTGTCGGAGATCGAGTTCGACGCCTTCCACGCCCGGATCTGGGGTGGCCTGCACTACCGCAAGGCGATGGCCGACACCTACGACATGGGGCACCGCACGGCGATCAGGGTGATCTCGGCCCTGGACTGACGGGGGCGTAGGCACGGCCGTCGGCCGTGTCGACGGCGACGGCGTCGCCGCGCGCGACCAGCAGCTCCAGGTGGGCCCGGGTCTCGAGCACCGCGAGCGTCTGGTTGAAGGTGTCGAGATCGGCGAGCGGGTGCTCGTGCCGGGTCCAGGTCAGCCGCGCGGCGACGTCGTACGCGCTCCGCCCTCCGGGCGCGAGCGCGTTCCGGCACTGCGACAGCCGCTCGTCGTGGTGGGCGAGCAGCTCGTCGACCCGGGCGTGCACGGACGGGGCGACCGGGCCGTGCGCCGGCAACAGCAGGGCGTCCGGCAGCGCTCGTACCTTGGTCAGCGAGGACAGGAAGTCGCCGAGCGGCAGCGAAGCGGGCACCGGCTCGAAGCCGATCGAGGGCGTGATCGTCGGCAGCACGTGGTCGCCGGCGAAGAGCAGCCCGGCGTCCGGCTCGGCGAACACGTAGTGCCCGCGGGTGTGCCCGGGCGTCGCCACGGCGCGCAGGGTGCGGGCCCCGACCGCGAGGTCGACGTCGTCCTCGAGCCACTCGTCGGGGTAGCCCCAGTGGGACAGGTCCGGGCCGGGGCCGGCGACCAGGCGCACCCACCGATCGGCGAGGTCGGCGGCGCCCGAGTCGTGCAGGAGAGCGGCGATCCGGTTGTCGTCGGTGCCCTCGTGCACGCGGTCGAGGGTCGGCTTGTCGGCGAGCCCGAGGGCGATCCGCGAGCCGAACTCGCGGCGTACGACGACGGCTTGCGTGTAGTGGTCGCGGTGCACGTGGGTGACCAGGAAGCGCCGGATGTCGGAGGCGGCGTACCCGATCTGCGCGAGCCCCTTGTCGAGCGCGGCCCGGCCGGCCTCGATCGCCCAGCCGCCGTCGACCAGGGTGAGTCCCTCGGCACCGTCGGTCTCGATGGCGTAGACGTTGACCGCGCGCAGCCCGTCGGTCGGCAGCGGCAGCGGGATCCGGTGCACCCCCGGCGCGGCCGGCCAGGCGCCCTCGTCCGCCCAGTGCTGTCCCAGAGTCCGGCGAGACGTTGCGGTCGCTCACCCGACCGAGACTAGGGAGTCGCCGACTACGGGACGAAGGCGGCCAGGAAGTCGTCCCACCGCGTGTGCAGGGACAGGTCGAGGGTCCGGTAGTAGGCGAAGTCGATCTTCTGGTTCTTGGCCGCGGGTCCGTAGATCGTGATGCCGTGCGACCCGGCGTACTGGCTGACGTGCCGCTCGTGCAGCACCACTGACGGGAACGCGTTCATCACGGCCGTGCCCTTGGCGCGGATGTTGGCGTCGGTCACCTTGGCGTTGACCTGGGCGGCCAGGTCGTAGAGGTCCTTGTCCATCGGCGCCTGCCAGTACGACTTCGCCTGCCCGAACGCGCCGGTGTAGGCCTTCTTGTTGGCGGCCAGCCCGGTGGTCAGCGCGCCCGCCCACTGGTCGACGGCGGCGGTCAGCGTGTTCATCCTGGTGTCGACGGCCAGCGCCGACCACGTCTTGTCGCTGACCGTCGACGCGCTCGAGTTGATCGCGAGCTGGTCGGCGGACATGGTCGGGTTGGCCTTGAGCTGGTTGAGGAACACGTCGTACTCGAGCCCGTCCCACCCGACGTACTCCTGCGAGCCCGTCATGGCGGTGGCGTGGCCGTGCCAGAGGTCCATGATCTCGAGCGACGCCATGTTGCAGCCGTCGTAGCCGACGACGTCGATGAAGCCGAGCGACGGGATCGCGGCCTTCGTCTCGTCGTAGTCGAGGGTGTCGGCTGCTGGTGTCGTCCTCCATCACCCAGCCGGGGTGCCAGCTCCAGCCGTGGCCCCAGAAGTACAGCGCGTAGTGGTCGGCCGGGTAGTTGGCCTTGCTCCAGGTCACGAAGTCCGTGAGCGTCTGCTTGTCGCCCATGTTCCGCTCGCCCCAGTCGGCGACGGCGCTTGCGGCGTCGGCCGATCATGCCCTGCGTGACGTGGTAGAGCTTGGTCGTCTGCCAGTCGCCGCGGCTGGTGTCGTAGCCGGGTCCTCGGTCGGCCAGGGCGACGATCTGGACGTCGGCGTTCGAGCCGGCACCCCCGAGCTCCAGCTCGAGGTCCTTGACGACGTAGTCCTCGAGGTTGTTGTCGCCGGACATGTAGACCATCACGGTCCACTTGGCCTGCGGTGCCGCAGCGGTCGCGCCGGGCGTGACGGCCGCGAGCCCGGTCAGCACCAGGCCTCCCGCGGCAAGGGTGGCAAGAAGACGGACGCGTCCCTTCATGGCGGACCTCCAGCTCGTGGCCTGCTCCGGATAGTGGCACTCCGGCACCGATCGGGATACCCCAGGCCCGCGTGGGTCAGCCCCAGAGCTCGGGTGCCTTGAGCAGCTCGCCGGGGTTCTCGTAGACGGCGGTGGCGCCGTTGGCCATCAGCTCGGCGTCGTCGAACCCACCGGTTCGCACGGCCAGGCACGGGAGGCCGGCGGCCTGCGCGGCCCGGGTGTCCCACACGGAGTCGCCGATGACGATGGCCTCGGTGCCGCCGACCGACTCGACGGCCGCGAGGAGCAGGTCGGGTGCGGGCTTGCTGCGTGCGGTCACCGACCCTCCGTCGATGCGGTGGACCAGCCCCGGCGCTCCGTCCACGAGCTCGAGCAGGCGCGACGTGATGTGCGGCTCTCCGGAGCTGGCGATCACGACGCGGAGACCACGCTCGCGGAGCAGGCTCAGCAGGTCGGCCGCGCCCTCGGTCGCGCTGACCTCGGGGATCAGCCGCTCGAAGTACTCGGTCTGGCGGCGGGCCACCTCGTCGCCGACACCCTGGGCGACGGCGTCACCGGCCAGGTGGGCGACGACCCGGTCTCCGCCCATGCCGATGGCGCGGTGGATGCGGTGGCTCGGCACCTCCACCCCGACCTCGCGGAACGCGGCCTTCCAGGCGATGGTGCGGGCGTACACGCTGTCGACCAGCGTGCCGTCCACGTCGAGCACGACGGTGTCGAGAGTCACGAGATTCCTTCCCTCAGCCTTCGACTCTTGCACGCGCTCCCAAGCGGCAGCACCACCCGAAAGGGGGTCAGCCGCGCAGCCCGTCGAGGGCCCAGGCGAGGCGGGTCCGAGCCAGGTCCAGGTACGCCCGCTGGCTCGCGGCCAGCTGATAGGTCCAGGCAGCCAGCGGCAGCAGCTCGAGGGGCGCGAGCCGGTCACGCAGCGCGGCGTCGTGGTGGCCGTACCCGACCAGGAACGCGTCGTCCTCTGGCCTGCGGCCGCGCGAGCGCGCCGCCGTCTCGTTGCACGTCAGGTCGAGCTCGCGGGGACCGAGGCAGAGCCGCTCGAAGTCGCTCCAGACGGGACCTCCGGGCGCCCGCAGCACGTTGCCGAGCCAGGCGTCACCGTGCACCGGTTGGAGCCGGACGTCGAGGCCCGCGACGGCGCCCTCGGCGAGGGCGATGGCCTCGTCGAGGTCGGCCGCCTCCGCGGGACCGAGGTCCAGGGTCGCGGCGACCGCGCGTACCTCGCCCAGGCGCGCGAAGTGCGGCAGCCCCGTGCCGTCGTGGTCCGCCAGGTGGTCGTGGACCTCGCGCAGCGCCCGGCCGGCCGCGGCGCCGTCGAGCGGGCGGGCGGGGTCGTGGTCGACGCGCCACCACAGCGTCACCACCAGGCCGTGTCGCTCGTGGGGTCCTGCCACCGTCCACGGAGCGGCGACCGGGGCGCCGACGTGGGCGAGGTACGAGGTGACGGCGAGCTCGCGGCGTACGACATCGAGGTCGCGCTGGCCCGCCGGCCACACCCGGGCGACCACCGGCGCCGGCGCCAGGTCGACGACGGTCGAGCCGGTCTCGCGCAGCACGACGGCGTGCGGGCGTCGAGACCCACGGATCCGCGGCGACCTCGCGGGCGACGGTGAGCGGGTGCACGTCTCCATGGTGGATACGTCCGGGCAGGATGTCGAAGGTGGGGCGTCCCGGTCGACGTGTCGGCGTACGAACCACGAGGAGGAGCAGATGCGCTACATGGTGATGCTGACGATGCGGTCCGACGTCGGTCCGCCGCCGCCGGAGCTGGTCGAGGCGATGGACGTCGCGATGAGCGAGGCCGTCGGCAGCGGTCTGCTGATCGACGCGGGCGGGCTGATGGGCGACCACGCGACGACGTTCACGCTGCGGTCCGGTGCTCTGGCCCGGGTCGACGGGCCCTTCGCGGAGGCGAAGGAGGTCGTCGGCGGGTACTCCGTCCTCGACGTCCGCTCGCACGAGGAGGCCGTCGAGGGGGCCCGCCGGATGATGCAGATCCACCTGGACCACTGGCCGGGCTGGGAGGGTTCGTGCGACGTCCGCCGGATCAGCGGCCGCGAGGAGGGCCCGCCGACCTCATGATGGTCCGGTGACGACCACCACGCACGAGGCCGTGGTCGCGGTCTGGCAGCTGGAGTCGGCGCGGGTCGTCTCGGGCCTGCTGAGGATCACCCGCGACCTCCAGCTCGCCGAGGACCTCGCCCAGGACGCGCTCGTCGCGGCCCTGGAGTCCTGGCCGGACGACGGCATCCCCGCCAACCCGGGCGCCTGGCTGATGACGGTGGCCAAGCGCCGGGCGATCGACACGTTCCGCCGCGCCGAGCGGCACCGCGCCCAGGTCGAACGCATCGGCCACGACCTGTCGGAGGCTTCGATGGACGAGCTGGTCGACCAGGTCGACCACGTCGAGGACGACGTGCTGCGGCTGATGTTCCTGACGTGCCACCCGGCGCTGACGCCGGAGTCCCGGGCGGCCCTGACGCTGCGGCTGGTCGGCGGCCTCACGACCGAGGAGATCGCCCGCGGCTTCCTCGTCAAGGACACCGCGGTCGGGCAGCGCATCTCCCGCGCCAAGCGGACGCTGGCCGAGTCCGGCGCGACCCTGGAGATGCCCACCGGCGCCGAGCGCACCGAACGGCTCGACGACGTGATGGCCGTGATCTACCTCGTCTTCAACGAGGGGTACGCCGCCACGGCAGGGACGTCGTGGATGCGCACCGACCTCTGCCTCGAGGCGCTCCGGCTGGCCCGGATGCTCGCCGCCCTGGCTCCCGGCGACGCCGAGGTGCACGGGCTGCAGGCGCTGCTCGAGCTGCAGGCGTCCCGGCTGCACGCGCGGACGCACGTCCACGGGCGAGGCCGTGCTGCTGGAGGAGCAGGACCGCGCCCGCTGGGACCACCTGCTGATCCGCCGGGGCCTGGCTGCCCTCGCGCGGGCGGAAGGTACGGGGCAGCCGGTCGGCGCCTACACCGTGCAGGCCGCGATCGCCGCCTGTCACGCCCGCGCCCGGCGGGCGGAGGACACCGACTGGGTCCGCATCGCCGCGCTCTACGACCTGCTCTCCGCTGCCGGCGACAACCCCGTCGTCGAGGTCAACCGCGCGGTCGCGCACGGCCGCGCGTTCGGTCCGGCCGCAGGCCTCGCGGTGCTGGACGCGGTCGCCGACGACGCCGGGGCGGCGTACGGCCACCAGTGGCACGCCGTCCGCGGCGACCTGCTCTCCCGGGCCGGCCGAGGTACGGAGGCGTCCGCCGAGTTCCGCACCGCCGCCTCCCTCACCCGCAACGACGCCGAACGTTCCTTGTTGTTGAGGCGCGCCGAATCCGGATAGTCCGTGACGTAACTGTCGTGAAATCGGGCTGTCCACAGCAGATTCGTCACGGACTATCCCGCGGGCGGGTGGGAGGAGCGGGCGGTGGGGCGGAGGCGGAGGGTCTCGGCGAGGACACCGCGGGCGTCGAGGTCGGTCATGGTGCGGAGCCAGGCGGGGTGGCGGTCGAGGGCGGTGAGGGCGGCGGCGTACGACGCGTGGTCGGCGAAGGTGGCCGCCCAGACGAACGCGTGGTCGGGGCGGACCGGGAGGGCGGGGAAGGTGTTCTCGGCGGGCTCGGTGCGCCACGTGGCGACCGTCGTCCCGAGGGCCGTGGCGAGCAGCGGCTGCACCTCGCGAGCCAGCCACGAGCACGTACCGTGGCCCGGCTCGTGCAGCCAGGCGGTGACGACGACCCACTCGTCACCGGTCGCGGCGGCCCCGACCGGCGCCCGCGGTCCGGGTGCGAGCGGCGGGTGCGGCGGGTCGGTCGGTCGCAGCAGCAGCACGTCGTCGCTGTCGACCATCGTGGCGTTGGCGGCCGGGCCGTGCTGCTTCCAGACCGGCCCGCCGTAGAACGCACCCAGGGCGTCGCGCCGGGCCTCCATCGACGAGAACCCGCGCATCCACACGAACCGGTCGGCGTCGTCGCGGTCGTGGAACAGCCCGCCGATGGCCATCCCGAGCGCCTCCTGGCTCTCGACGAACTCGGCCTCGAAGACCTCGACGAGCGCGTCGGCGGCGCCGGGCTTCAGCACGTACTGCCGCAGCTCGACCACCGGCGATTCTGTAATTGACATTGTTACACTCTAGTCGTGTCCGCGAACTCCCGCCTCACCACCGCCGTCCACGCCCTGTGCTGGCTGGAGCTCGCCGCCCGCCGCGGCTACCCGTCGTTGACCTCGGAGCGGGTCGCCGCCAGCCTCGCCAGCAACCCGGCGCTCGTCCGCAAGGCCCTCGGGCCGCTCCGCGACGCCGGGCTCGTCACGTCGGGCCGCGGCCCCGGTGCCGGCTGGTCGCTGGCCCGTCCGGCGGCGCGGATCCGGCTCGACCAGGTGTACGACGCCCTCGGCGAGGAGGCGCCGTACGCCCTCCACGCCCACGAGCCCAACCAGGACTGCCCCGTGGGGTTCGGCATCCGGCCGGTGCTCGCGGACGTGTACGCCGACGCGGACGCTGCCGTCCGCCGCAGCCTCCGTCGCCGCACCGTCTGCCGACGTGCTCGACACCCTGCTCGCCGAGCACCCGCTGCCTACAGCGTGACCGGGAGCCTCGTGTCGATGCCCATGCCCCAGTCGGGGTGGCCGCCGCGGGCGTGCACCTCGGCCGTGTCGACGTCGAGCCGGTAGAGCCTCAGGTCGCCCTCACCGGACAGCTCCTCGACGCTGAACGCGCGGGCGCCGCCCGTGTCCTCGCGCGCGAACGCCCGGCCGATCTCGACCGGCAGGTCCGCCTCCGGCACCTCGGCCGCCCGTCCCGTCAGGTAGACGGCCCGCGTCTGCGGTGACGGGACCGAGGAGTCGAACACGACCGCGTTCACCCGCGGGTCGGCGGCCAGGTTGTGCGAGTGCTGGGAGTCGGGCGACGAGACCCAGTAGAAGGCGCGGTACTCGTGGTGGGTGAAGTACACCGGCGAGACGCGCGGCTGCCCGTCGGCGTGCGCCGTGCCGAGCACGTAGTAGCGGTTGACGTCGACGACGTCGCGCGCCATCGCGGCGAGCTCGGCGGCGTACTGGTCGGCCACAGCCTGCTTGTCGGTCATGAAGGGAGTCGACCACGACAACCCGTGGAACTCATCGCGTCCGTGTCGGAGTCCGCCGCTAGCGTCGGGCCATGGCCCACTTCCGCTGTCTCTGCCTCGACACCGCCGACCCCACCAGCGACCTCGCGACCTTCTGGGCCGCCGTCTCCGGCGGCACCGTCACGCCTGCCGAGAGCGGCGGCCCCGCAGACGTCTACGGTCGCGCCGAGCACGAGAACCTCCTGGTCGTCCCGGTGCCCGAGCGCAAGACGGTGAAGAACCGCGTCCACCTCGACGTGTACGCCGCGGCGATCGACGACCTCACGGCGCTCGGCGCCGAGGTGGTGCTGCCCGCCGAGGAGAGCGGGTTCTCGTGGACCGTCATGCGCGACCCGGAGGGCAACGAGTTCTGCGCGTTCCTCAGGGACGAGCTGCCGGACTTCCGCATCCACGGCGTGGTCGTCGACTCCGCGGACCCCGAGCGGATCGCCACCTGGTGGGGTGACGTGCTGGGGGCCGAGGTGTCCGACAACGCCGAGCACGGCGGCGGTTGGTGGACCCTGCTGGGCGCCACCCCCGACCCGGTGCTCACCTGGGACTTCGTGCCCGTCCCCGAGCCCAAGACGGTCAAGAACCGCCTCCACTGGGACCTCCGGGGCAACGTGGACGAGTTCCTCGAGCGTGGCGCGACCCATCGCTGGGACCGGCCCGGCTGGACCGCCCTGGCCGACCCCGAGGGCAACGAGTTCTGCGTCCTCCCGGAGGAGTGACGACTCGTCGTACGGTGGCGAGGTGACCAGCGATGACCTGCCCGCACCCGAGCACCGCCGCCCCGAGGGCGTCGACGACAAGACCGTCGAGGCCCTCGGCAAGCTCTCGGAGGCCCTCGAGGTCGTCGAGAACGCCCGTGGCTACCTCTACGCCTTCCACCGCCTGACCGGGATGGGCGACCTCGCCCTCGGCGAGGCCGTCGACCTGCTGCGCGAGGCCGGCCATGACTCGCTGGCCGGCGAGCTGCAGTCACGCCTGGTCGGCCGCAACGTGATCGAGGGACGGTGGACCTTCCAGGTCGTCGAGGAGTACGACGACGGGTACTACCGGCTCTTCAAGGAGCTGGAGGCCAAGGCGCGCGACAGTCTCGTGCTCGGCAAGCGACACCTGTACGAGGCCGAGATGAAGGAGGACCGCCGCACGCGGGGAAACCCCGACCACACGGCGGTCCCCCGCTCGTCGTAGGGGCCTCCTACTTCTCCAGGAACGTCAGCAGCGCCTCGTTGAACTCGCGCGCGTGGCTGGCGTTGATGGCGTGCGGGCCACCCTCGATGACGACCAGGTCGCTGCCCTCGATCGCGGCGTGCGTGCGCCGGCCCGAACCCTCGAACGGCACGATCGCGTCGCTGTCGCCGTGGATGACGAGCGTGGGCACGGTGACCTGCTCGATGTCGTTGCGGAAGTCGGTGGCCCACGCGTCCATGCAGAGCAGCGCGGCCTCCTGGTTCGACTGCTGGGCGATCGCCAGAGCCTCCTGGTGCTTCTCCTCGGCGACCTTGAGCTCGCCGTTCGCGGTGAAGAGGTTCCTGGTGAACTCGTCGAGGAACCCGTCACGGTCGTGCTCGAGGCCCTTCCGCAGCTGGGTCGCGCTCTCCTCGTCGAGGGGGCCGTCGGGGTTGCTGTCGGACTGCAGCAGGGCCGGCGGGATCGCCGAGGCGAAGACCACGCTGTGCAGCTTCTCCTGCCCGTGCCGCGACACGTACCTGGCGACCTCGCCGCCACCCATCGAGAACCCGACGAGCGTCACGCCGGTGAGGTCGAGGTCGTCGATGACGTTGGCCAGGTCGTCGGTCAGGGCGTCGTAGTCGTAGGCGTCCCCCGGGTCCGACTTGCCGAAGCCGCGGCGGTCGTAGGCGACGACGCGGTATCCCGCCTCGGTGAGAGCCTCGGTCTGCGCCGACCACGAGACGTGGCTCAGCGGCCAGCCGTGGATGAGGACGACGGGACGGCCCTCGCCGCCGTTGTCGAAGACGGAGAGGTTGTGGGACTGCTGCTCGGTAGCCATGGTTTCGACGCTAGCCAGGGCCGGGGTGGGCGAGTACGCCCATCCGGGTGGGGCTAGACGTCGCGCGCCAGCAGGTCGTCCCAGGTCTCGCGCCGTACGACCGTGCGCCAGTCGCCCTCGCTGGCGAACACCACCGGGATGCGGCGGTTGCCGTTGTAGTTGTTGCTCATGGTGAAGCAGTACGCACCCGTGGCCGGCACCACGACGAGGTCGTCGACCGCGGGGTCGGCCAGCGGCACACCCGCCACGAGGACGTCCCCGCTCTCGCAGTGGCGGCCCACCAGGTCGCACTCGTCGCCGGGGGCGTCGAGACGACCGAGCACCCCGGCCTCGAAGCGCTGCTCGAACAACGCGACCTCCAGGTTGTCGCCCATCCCACCGTCGACCGCCACGAACGTCCGCGCCTCGTGCTTCACCGTGACCACCCGGTAGACGGTGCAGGCCGTCTCCGCGACCATGCTCCTGCCCGGCTCGATGATCAGCTCCGCCTCGGCGGGGAGGTGGGCGCGCGCGGCCTCGACGATGGCGTCCAGGTACGCCGCGACGGTCGGCGGGCGGTCCCCCCAGGTGTAGCGGGCGCCGAGGCCGCCACCCAGGTCGTAGACCGGGAACTCGCCCAGCGCCGCGATCGCCGCCACCGACTCGGCGAACGGCTCGACCTGCATGATCTGCGAGCCGACGTGCGCGTGCACGCCGCGCATCCGCAGCGCGGGCGACGCCTCGATGCGCGCGATGAGCTCGCTGGCCCGCTCGGGCGAGACCCCGAACTTGGACCCGGCGTGCCCGGTCAGGATGCTCGCGTGGGTGTCGGCCTCGACGCCCGGGATGATCCGGACCAGCACGTCCTGCGTCGCGCCGGCGGGCAGCGCGGCCTCCAGCCGGTCGAGGTCGTCGGCGCCGTCGACGACCACCAGCCCGAGGCCGTGCTCGACGGCCATCGCGATCTCCTCGTCCCCCTTCGCGTTGCCGTGCAGCACGACCCTCGCCGGGTCGACACCCGCTCGCAGTGCCGTGACGATCTCGCCACCGCCGGCGACGTCGAGCCCGAGGCCCTCCTCGACCATGACCCGCTGCACGGCCGTGCACGGGAAGGCCTTGGACGCGAAGACGACCCGGCTGCGCGGCCAGCGCGCGGCGAGCCCGTCGGCGTACTCGCGGGCCCGCGCCCGCAGGGCGTCCTCGGACACGACGAGCACCGGCGTACCCACCTCGGTCGCGATGTCGTCGAGCCGGCAGCCGGCGACGCGCGTCATCCCGTCGGCGTCGGCATCGCTCCCGGGCGGGAGCAGACCGGCGATGGCGGACAACTTCAGCCGTTCACGGTGAGCGTCACGCCGTCGGCGAGGCGGTACGGATGGGTGGCGACCAGCGCGCCGATCGTCCGGCGCATCCGGGACACCTCGGCGCGCACGGTGACCACGTGCTCCCCGTCGCCGTAGACGGCGGTGCTCAGCTGCTGCGCGGTCAGCCCGGCGCGACCGGCGCGGGCCAGCAGCACCAGCAGCTCGGCGTGCCTCGGGGTGAGCGTGGTGCGCCACGACTCCCCGTCGCTGGTGACGTCGAGGACGGGCTCCCCGGTGCGGTCCAGGCAGGCGGTCACCGAGCCGGAGCCACCGCGGGGCCGGACCAGCCAGCCGTCGCCGAGCCGCTCCGGCAGGCAGAGCCCGAGCCCCGGCACCGCGAGCGCGTGGTGCTCCCGCGGGGCCTGGATCCGGTCGCGGGCCGCGATGCCGGCGTGGTGCGCGACCCAGCCGTGGTCGTCGACGACGAGCAACGGCCCGCTGACGCCGGCGAGCACCGGCTCGACGCTGCGCCGCAGCCGCTCGAGCCGACCCTCGTGGTGCCGCCAGAGGCCGGCCTCGGCCAGCCGGACCGAGCTCTCGACCAGCGCGCCGATCGCGGGGTGCAGGGTGAGCGCCGGGCCGCTGACGTCGACCACGCCGAGGAGCTCGCCGGTGCGTGGGTCGTGGATGGGCATCGCGGTGCAGTACCAGGGGTGCTGGCCCTGCTCGTAGTGCTCGGCCGAGAACAGCTCGACCGGGGCGGCCTCGGCCAGGGCCGTGCCGATGGCGTTCGTACCGACGACGCGCTCGGTCCAGCGGGCCCCCTCGGCGAAGCCGAGCCGGTCGGCGGTCATCCGGACGCGCGCCGCACCCTCGCGCCAGAGCACGACACCGTCGGCGTCGCACACGACCATCAGGAAGAGCGACGCGTCGGCCACCCGGGTCAGGGTCGCGCGCAGGTCGTCGATGACCAGGGCCAGGGGCGACGCCGTCCGCCGCGCCTCGACCTCGTGCCAGGGCAGGTGGACCCGCTCGTTGGCGGTGTCCGGGTCGAGGCCCATGTCGACCACCCGCGACCACGACCGCGCCACCACGCCCCGCGGCCGGACCGGAGGCCGTGACCCGGCGAGCACGGCGTCGTGGATGCGGACCAGCTGACGTGCGTGCTGGGACAGGTCGGTGCCGGGCTCGATCGCCCCGTAGGCGGGGGCAGCGCCCGCGGCAGCCATGAGTCGAGAATAGGCACGCCCTGTGACCGGCGCCACGTGCAACAGGCTGCAACCCTGTCCTCGCCGGACGGAGGGGGCTTGGGTGGCCCCATGACCCAGACACTCGACGCCCCTCCCGGCCAGTCGTCGGCCTCTGACCGCGCGGAGGCGTGGTTCCGCGACTTCGAAGCCGCGCTGAAGTCCCGCGACGTCGGCGCCGCCTCCGCGTTGTTCGCGACCCAGTCCTTCTGGCGCGACCTCGTCTCCTTCACCTGGAACCTCACGACCGTCGAGAACCCGGAGGGCGTCGCCGACCTCCTGGAGGCGAACCTCGACCGCGTCGACCCGAGTGGCTTCGCGCTGACCGAGCCGGCCGACGACGCCGGCGGGGTGGTGACGGCCTGGTTCGCCTTCGAGACGTCCACCGGCCGGGGCAACGGCCTGCTCCGCCTCAAGGAGGAGGAAGGGCGGGACAAGGCCTGGACCTTCCTCACCACGCTGCACGAGCTCAAGGGTCACGAGGAGCCGCGTGGCACGCACCGGCCGATGGGCGCCGAGCACGGCGCGAGCAAGGACCGGCGGACGTGGAAGGAGAAGCGGCAGGCGGAGGCCGAGACCCTCGGCAGCACGACGCAGCCGTACGTGCTGGTCATCGGCGGCGGCCAGGGCGGCATCGCCCTCGGCTCGCGGCTGCGCCAGCTCGGCGTCCCGACCCTCGTCGTCGACAAGCACCCGCGGCCCGGCGACCAGTGGCGCAACAGGTACAAGTCGCTCTGCCTGCACGACCCGGTCTGGTACGACCACCTGCCGTACCTGAAGTTCCCCGACAACTGGCCGGTGTTCGCGCCCAAGGACAAGATCGGCGACTGGCTCGAGTCGTACGTGAAGGTGATGGAGGTGCCGTACTGGTCCAGCACCACGGCGACCTCGGCCACCTGGTCGGAGGAGACGGGTGAGTGGACCGTGCGAGGTCGAGCGCGAGGGGATGCCGCTGACGCTGCGGCCGAAGCAGCTCGTGTTCGCGACCGGGATGTCCGGGAAGGCGCGGATGCCCGAGATCGCCGGCACGGACGTGTTCCGCGGCGACGTGCACCACAGCTCGGCGCACCCGGGGCCGGACGCGTACCGAGGCAAGAAGGCCGTGGTGATCGGCAGCAACAACTCGGCGTTCGACATCTGCGGAGCGCTCTGGGAGAACGACGTCGACGTGACGATGGTGCAGCGGTCGTCCACGCACATCGTGAAGAGCGACAGCCTGATGGAGATCGGCCTCGGCGACCTGTACTCCGAGCGCGCGGTCGCGTCCGGGGTGACGACCGAGAAGGCCGACATGATCTTCGCGTCGCTGCCCTACCGGATCCTGCACGAGTTCCAGATCCCGGCGTACGAGGCGATGGCCGAGAAGGACAAGGACTTCTACGACCGCCTCGAGAAGGCCGGGTTCTGGCTGGACTGGGGCGACGACGGGTCCGGGCTGTTCATGAAGTACCTGCGGCGCGGCTCCGGCTACTACATCGACGTGGGCGCGGCCGACCTGGTGGCGAACGGCGACGTCAAGCTCGTACGCGGCCAGGTCTCGCACCTGACCGAGGACTCCGTCGTGCTCGAGGACGGCACGACGCTGCCGGCCGACGTCGTCGTCTTCGCGACGGGCTACAACTCGATGAACGGCTGGGTCGCCGACCTCATCGACCAGGAGACCGCGGACAAGCTCGGCAAGGTGTGGGGCCTCGGCTCGGACACCACCAAGGACCCCGGGCCGTGGGAGGGCGAGCAGCGCAACATGTGGAAGCCCACCCAGGTCGACAACCTCTGGATGCACGGCGGCAACCTCCACCAGTCCCGGCACTACTCGCTGTACCTCGCCCTCCAGCTGAAGGCCAGGTACGAGGGGATCGACACCCCGGTGTACGCACTGCAGGAGGTGCACCACACCGCGTGACGTGCCTCGGTGGTTGAGGTGCGAGGAGCGCCAGCGACGAGCCTCCAAACCACGCGCCGCTAGCCTGCGGCCGTGACCTCCGTCGTGCTCCCCGTCGTCGAGACGGGACCCGAGGCCCTGCTGCGGATGAGCGAGCTGACCGTCTCCGACGACGGCGAGTTCCGGGGTTCGATGCCGGTCGGCCCGTGGCTCGAGGTCGAGGGACGTACGCCGGCCGGCGCGGTCGCCGTCCTCGTCGACGACCTGCTGGGGTACGCGATCGTCGCCGACCTGCCGCGCGGCCACTGGTCGGTCAGCGCCGAGATCACCCTCGACGTGCTGCGGCCGCTGCCGACCTCGGGCCGCGTGTTCGCGAACGCGCGGCTCGTGCACGCCGACGCCCTCGGCGGGTACGCCACCGGCACGGTCACCGACGAGGACGGCCTGCTGCTCGCGTCGACCAGCCAGCGGGGTCGGTACCTCGTCGCCCCGGAGGGCCTCGTCGAGGAGGGCGCCTGGGGCGGCCCGCCGGCGCCCGGCGACCTCGAGCGGCTGCTGGCCACCCGCGCCGACGAGCCGGTGACCACCACCGACGTGCACGCCAACGAGAGCGGCAACCTCCACGGCGGCGTCTCGATGTTCCTCGCCGACCTGGTCGCCGGCGCCCTGCGCCCCGACCTGGTCACCGCGTCGGTCCACATCGCCTACACCCGCGGCATCCCCATCGGCGCCGAGCTCGTCTGCCGCGCGACCGCCCGCCACGCCGGCCGGTCGCTGGCCGTCATCGACGTCGACGGCCTGGTCGACGGCCGGGTCGGCACGACCGCCCGCGTCGTCCTCCACCCACCCCCGTCGGGATAGTCCCTGACGAATTACTGGTGAATCCGGCCTCCTGACCAGTAAAACGTCAGGGACTATCCCGTTTCACGCGACCGGGGCGCGGCCGAGGGTGACGGTGGCGGAGTGGGAGGCGCCGGAGGCGTCGGTCCAGGTGACGCGGACCGAGTCGCCGGGGTCGTGGGCGGCGACGGCCTTCTGGAGCTGGACGTACGTCGTCACGGAGGTGCCGCCGAGCGAGGTGATGGTGTCGCCGGCACCGAGCCCGGCGTCCGCGGCCGCTCCCCCGTCGACGACGCCGGCCAGAGCGGTGCCCGTACCGGCGAGGGAGACGCCGAGGAACGCGTCGTACCCCAGCGTGATCGAGGCCGTCTGCTCGCCGGCGACCACGTGGGCAGCGATCCGGAGGACCCGCTTGATCGGGATCACGTACCCGGTGATGTTCGCCGAGCCGGACGACGCCGCGACGTTCATCCCGACGACGTCGCCGTCGGACTCCAACAGCGCGCCGCCGGAGTCTCCGGGAATGACGTCGGCGTCCACCTCGATCAGCTGGGTGAGCCGGTGCGCGGCACCGGTCTGCTCGTCGGACACGGTGATCGGGTGGTTGGTGTCGGTGACCGTCCCGGCGGCCGCGGTCAGCGCACCGCCGTCACCGCCGGCGTCCCCGACCGCGGTCACGTCCTCCCCCACAGCGACCCCACTGACGTCGGTGGAGGCCGTCGCGAGACCGGACGCGTCCTCGAGCTGCAGGACGGCGACGTCCCGCTTCGCGTTGGTGCCGAGCACCTCGGCGTCGTACGTCCGGCCGGTCGTGACCACCGTGACCCGGATCGACGTCGCACCCTCGACCACGTGGTGGTTGGTCACGACGAGCCCGTCGCTGCCGATGACGATGCCACTGCCGGCGGCCTCGCCGGCGCCGAACTCGACCTCACTCGTGATGGTCACCAGGCCCGCCGACTGCTCGGCGGTGGCCTCGGTCGTGTCGAGGGACGAGGTGGTCGAGTACGGCGAGACGTAGCCGTAGGGCTGACCGGGTACGGCGGCCAGCCGCGGTCGACCAGCACGGTCGCGCGCCGCGGCCGGCGCGACGGCGGCGACGGCCAGCGGCAGGACGAGGGCGGCGGTGGCCGCTGCGGCGAGGGGGCGCTTCACGCGGATGGAGATGGTCATGACCCCACGGTGCGACCGCGACTTGTGGGTCGGCTGTGAGCCAGGTCAGGAAGCGATCAGAGCCTGGGCGCGCGCCTCGTCCTCGGGCGCCCAGCGGTACATCATGTACGCGGCCACGGCGCGGGCCTCCTCCATGCCGTACATCCGCCCGATCATGTGCAGCGCCAGGTCGATGCCGGCCGAGACGCCCGCACCGGTGACGATGTGGCCGTTGTCGGCGACCCGCACGTCGCGTCGTACGACGGCCGTGGGCGCGGCCTTCTGCAGCCGGTCGTAGCCGCTGTAGTGGGTGGTCGCCTCCAGCCCGTCGAGCAGGCCGAGCTCGGCCAGCACGTAGGCGCCGGTGCACACCGACACCAGGTGCTCGACCTGCTTCTCCTGCTCGGCGATCCAGGCCATCAGCCGCGGGTTCTCGAGGATCACGCTGGTGTTGCCGCCGGGGACCAGCAGCATCGAGAGCGGCGGACAGTCGTCGATCGAGTGGTTGGGCTGGATGAGCATGCCGGTGTTGGCACGGACGACGCGCGCCTCGTCGGCGACCGTGAAGACGTTGAAGTGGGCCTGGCCGTCGTCGCCGGTGACACCGAATGCCTCGAACGGCCCGCAGAAGTCGAGCACCTCCACGTCGTCGTGCACCAGGATCGCGAGGTTCTTGGGGGCCATCCTCGGGACGCTACCCGCGGGTTCCGACGGCCTCCACGGGATTTCAGGCGAGGTGGTCGAGACCCGCGTAGACCCGCAGTGCGTTGCCGCCGAGCACGCCGGCCACCACGTCGTCGTCGAGACCGAGCCCCGCCACGGCCCGCGCGTTGGTGGACGTCACCGCGCCGGGCCAGTCGGTGGCGAAGATCCACTTCCGTGCCAGCCGGTTGAGGTCGTACCTCGCGAAGTACTCCGGCAGCCGCTTGGGCGGCAGGCCCGAGAGCTCGAGCCACACGGTCGGGTAGAGCTGCGCCATGAACGCGGCGGCGTCGTACCACCAGCCGCGGCCGGCGTGCGCGAGCACCACGTCGAGGGTCGGGAAGTCGCGGACGACGGGCAGCAGGTGCTCGGGGTGGGCGAGCTCGTTCATCGAGCCGGGGAACGACGACGTCCCGCAGTGCACGATCAGCGGGACGCCGCGCTCGGCCAGCACGGCGTACGCCGGCCACAGCGCCGCGTCGTCGCAGCGGAAGCCGCCGTGGACCGGGTGCAGCTTGAGCGCCGCTGCGCCCTGGTCGAGCTGCCGGCCGAGCTCGTCGGCGATCGGGAAGTGCAGGTGCGGGTTGACGTTCGCGACCGGCCGGAACCGGGACGGGTTGTGCGCGACGATCGGCAGCAGGTCCTCGAACCGCTGGATGCCGGTGACCTTGGGGCTGTACTCGCAGAAGAGCAGCGCCGCGTCGACGCCCTGCTCCGCGAAGAGCTCGTCCAGCGCCACCGGGTCGATCCGGCCGTCGGAGTCCCAGACGCGGTCGAGGATGCCGTCCTGGCCGAAGTCCCTCGCCCACTGCACCCAGGCGGGCTTGAGCGACCCGAGCACGGGGACGTGCACGTGGGCGTCGACCAGCAGGTGTCCGTCGAGCATCGGGTCAGTCTGCCGTCCAGGCGGCGACCAGCTCGGTGTCGGTCCCGAGGTCACCCACCTTCCGCGCCCCGCCGGGCATGCCGAGCGGCGCGTCGCGACCCGCCAGCACCACGTCGAAGAACGTGGCGTTGTCCTCGACGAACGGTTCGTCGCCGTCGGCGACGCGGCGGTCCTGGGTGATCGCCTCGACCGGGCAGACCGGCTCGCAGGCGCCGCAGTCGATGCACTCCTTGGGGTTGATGTAGCTCTTGCGGACCCCTTCGTAGATGCAGTCGACCGGGCACTCGTCGACGCACGCCTTGTCGTTGACGTCGATGCAGGCGCTGGCGATGACGTACGGCACGTGGTTGCTCCCTCTCAGCCGATCGGGCTGCTGGCCAGCAGGCGGCGGACCTTGAACCGCTGGAGCTTCCCGGTCGCGGTCTTGGGCAGGTCGTCGACGAACACGACGTGGTGCGGCGCCTTGAAGTGCGCGAGGCCCTCGCGGCACCAGGCGACCAGCTCCTCCGCGCTGACGCCCTCGGCGATGACCACGGCCACGGGCTTGTCGATGCCGTGCTCGTCGGCCACGCCGACGACGGCGGCCTCCCGCACGGCCGGGTGCTCGATCAACCGGCTCTCGACCTCGGCCGGCGACACCCAGATGCCGCCGGACTTGAGCATGTCGCTGTTGCGGCCCAGGCAGGTGAAGTAGCCGTCGGCGTCGCAGACGTAGGTGTCGCCGGTGACCAGCCACTCTCCCTGGAAGACCTGTCTCGAGGCGGCGGTCCGCTTCCAGTAGCCGAGGGCGATCGAGTCACCGCGCACCCGCAACGCGCCGGGCTGCCCGGCCGGCAGGGGCTGGCCGTCCTCGCCGACGACCTCGACGTCGTACCCGGGCACGGCCTTGCCCGTGGTACCGGGACGGATGTCGCCCGGGCTGTTGGACAGGAAGATGTGCAGCGCCTCGGTCGAGCCGATGCCGTCGATGATGTCGACGCCGAAGCGTTGCTTGAACCGCGTGAGCAGCGGGCCGGGCAGTGCCTCGCCCGCCGACGCGGCCAACCGCACCGACGCGAACGTGTCCTCCGGCAGGTCGCCCGAGAGCAGCGCGGCGTAGAAGGTCGGGACGGCGAAGAAGAGCGTCGGACGGTCGGTGCCGACGCGTTCCTGCACGATCGCCGGCGTCGGCCGCCGTCCCTCGAGCACGGTGGTGGCACCGACCGAGAACGGGAAGAACAGCGAGTTGCCGATGCCGTAGGCGAAGAACAGCTTCGCCACCGAGAACGTCACGTCGTCGGGCCGGATGCCGAGCACCTGCTGCCCGTAGGTCTCGCAGACGTGCCGGATGTTGGCGTGCCGGTGCATCGCCGCCTTGGGGAGGCCGGTGGTGCCGCTGGTGTAGAGCCACAGCGCCCACGCGTCGGCGTCGGTGTCGGCGACCGCGCGGCGTCCGTCGGGTGCCGCGCGGCCGGTGGCCAGGAACTCCTCCCACGAGGTCTGGCCGACCGCGTCGCGGCACGGCGAGGGTGGCGTCGCCGGCCACGACCAGGCGCTCGACCTCGGGCGCCAGCGGCAGGGCGCCCTCGACGGCCTCGGTGAACTCGGGCGTGCACACCACCAGTCGCGCCCCCGAGTCCGCGAGCACGGTGCCGAGCTCGGTGGCGGTCTGCATGGTGGAGACGGGCACGGCGACCGCGCCGGCGCGGAAGCAGCCCAGGATGGCGGCGAGCATGGGCAGCCCGTCGGCCATCATCAGCAGCACCCGGTCGTCCGACCGGACCCCGGCCTCGCGCAAGGAGGCGGCGACGACCCCGCAGAGCTCGTCGAGCTCGGCGTACGTCGTGGTCTCCGCGGCGCGGACCGCGACCTTGTCGCCGAGCCCGTCCTCGACGTTGCGGGTGACGAGGTACGTCTGCGCGTTGAAGCGGTCGGTCATGCTCACACCCGCTGGTAGTCGTAGGAGCCGCGCTGGCCCGAGCCGTAACGCCGTAGCGCACCGTCGGGGCCGGAGGCGTTGGGGCGGTAGAAGATCCAGTTCTGCCAGGCGGTCAGCCGGCCGAAGATCTTCGACTCGACCGTCTCGGGCCCGACGAACCGGTGGTTGGCCTCCATGCCGGTCAGCGCGTCGGGCGAGAGCGACGCCCGCTCCTCGAGCGCGATCCGGAGGTCGTCCTCGAGGTCGAGGTCGTCGAGCGCCCAGGTGACCAGGCCGAGCTCGTCGGCCGCACGGGCGTCGAGGCGGTCGCCGACCGCCTTGCGAGCGGCGGCCAGCTCGTCGTCACGTCCCCAGAACCGCGACTCCAGGCGGCTGAGCCCGTTGCCCATCGGGAACGCGCCGTCGTTGGCCGCGGTCAGCACGATCGTGGCGGGCTCGGCGTCCGGGTCGACGTCCTCGTAGACGCCGTCGAGCATGTACTGCCGGTCGCACGCCAGGGCGAGCTCGGCCAGCATCCCGGCGAAGCACGAGCCCGGCTCGATGACGGCGATCAGGCTGCGACTGGTGACGTCGAGACGCTTGAGGGTGCGCTTCCAGTAGTGCCGGACCTCGGTGACGAACCAGTCGTCCAGGTCGGCGAGCTGGGCGTCGTGGGCCAGCACCCGGTCGGTGTCGCCGGAGGTACGGATGACCCAGGTCCCGATCCCGGTCTCGTTGGTGCGCAGCCGGAGCACCAGGTCGTCGAGCTCGCGGGTGACCGCCATCGGCCACCAGTCGACGCCCAGCGCGCGTACGCCGTCCGCGTCGGCCGGCGGGTCGGTCTCGGGCCCGCGCACCTCGATGTCGACCCGGCGGGCGGCCCGGTCGATGGTGGCGCTGACGTGGGAGTAGGAGATCGCGTCGTCGGCCTCGGTGCGGGCCAGCGGGGTGAGCGCGACGCCCGGACCGCCCGGCCGGCTCGACCCCTCGGCGAGCACCCGCGCCCGCTCGGCCACGTGCTCGGCGAAGCGGTTGCGCGGGGCGGTGGAGTCGACCAGGCCCCAGTCGACGGCGGTCTGACCGCGGAAGCCCTCGGCCTTGGTGGCGAACAGGTCGGCCCTGTCCTTGCGGACGTGTCGCTTGTCGACGACGCGGGTCAGGCCGCCGGTGCCCGGCAGCACCCCGAGGAGCGGCACCTCGGGCAGGGAGACCGTCGACGAGCCGTCGTCGATCAGCACGATCTCGTCGCACGCCAGTGCGATCTCGTAGCCCCCGCCGGCGGCCGTGCCGTTGACGGCGGCCACCGACCGGATGCCCGAGTGCTCGCTCGCGTCCTCGAGGCCGTTGCGGGTCTCGTTGGTGAACTTGCAGAAGTTGACCTTCCACGCGTGCGACGACTGGGCCAGCATCCGGATGTTGGCGCCCGCGCAGAACATCTTCTCCAGGCCGCCGGTGATCACGACCGCCTTGACCCCGGGGTGCTCGAAGCGCACCCGCTGGATCGCGTCGTACAGCTCGATGTCGACGCCGAGGTCGTAGGAGTTGGCCTTGAGCTCGTAGCCCGGCACGAGCCCGCCGTCCTCGTCGACCGCCAGGGTGAGCGTCGCGACGTCGCCGTCGGTGGCCAGCGTCCAGTGGCGGTAGTGATCGGGCGTGGTGTCGAAGTCGACCACGGGGACGGCATCGGACATGGCCGACACTCTACGCCTGCGTGATGGAACGTCAACAGGTTGTAGCATGTCGCGCGTGACCCAGCTCGGCAGCGCCCGCTCCCTGCTGCTCACGGTCCTGGGCGAGTTCGTGCACCCGAACGGCTCGCCGGTGTGGACGGCCACCCTCGTCGACGCCTTGCAGGTCCTGGGCGTCGAGGAGAAGGCCGCGCGCCAGGCCCTGACCCGGACGGCCGCCGAGGGGATGCTGAGCTCGGAGCGGCACGGCCGCCGGGTGCTGTGGAGCCTGACGCCGCAGGGCCACGCGCTGCTGGAGGACGGCACCCGGCGCATCTACGGCTTCATGCGTGAGCGGCGCCCGTGGGACGGTCGCTGGCTGGTGGTCAGCGTGCCGATCCCGGAGACGCAGCGCCAGCTGCGGCACCGGTTGCGCACCCGGCTCTCCTGGCTCGGCCTGGGCAGCCCGACGTCCGGGCTCTGGATCGCCACCGACGCCAGCAAGGCCGACGACGTGCAGGCCGTGGTCCGCGACCTCGGCCTGGCCGACCTCGCGTTCGCCTGGACCGGGTCGGCGAGCGGGCTCGGCGAGGAGGGCCGTCTGCTGGCCGAGGCGTGGGACCTCGAGGAGGTCGAGGACCGCTACGTCGCCTTCCTGTCCGACTTCGAGATCCGGATCGCGCCCAGCGACCTCGAGGCGTTCCTCGCGCAGGTGCAGATGATCGAGGAGTGGCGGCGGTTCCCGTTCCTCGACCCGGACCTGCCGCGCCGAGCTGCTCGACCACGACTGGCCCGGGCCCCGCGCCGCCAGCACGTTCCACCACCAGCACGCCCGCTGGCACCGCCCCGCCCAGGCCGCCTGGCGGTCGTTCGCCGAGGCCGCCGGTCCGCTCCCCTGAGCGCCGCCGCTGGTTGAGGAAGGACGAAGTGCCTGTCACGAAACCTGCGGGTCTCGTGACGGTGCCAGCGCACCTCCTCGACCAGCGGGGCTCAGTAGCGGTGCTCGTCGACGTCGACGTACCCGCCCTGCTCCTCGCGACCCGGGGCCTGCCCGCCCTCGTCGGCCGCGGCGTCGTACGTCGTCGCTTCCAGCCGCGGGGTCCGGGCGGGAGTCGCGGGGCTGCTGCCGACCCGCTTGCGCAGGTCACCGTCGAGGTCGCCGCGGAAGCCGCGGACGACCAGCCAGTCGTGCACCAGCTCGCGACCCTCGTGCTGCCGGATGGTGTTGTAGACGTAGTTGATGCCGCGGGCGGCGGCCTCGTCCTCGAGACGGGCGAGCACGAAGCTGCCGACGCCGGCCTCCTGCCGCTCGGGGTCGACGGCGAGCAGGATCTCGGCGTCGCCGCCCCAGCCGATGTCGAGGCGGCCGTACCCCACGACCCGGTCGCCGGCCCTCGCCACGAACCACTCGCCGGGCAGGGCGTCGCCGTCGTGGAACGGGATGACGAAGGCACCCTCGGGCGCGCCGCCGATGACGCGCGCCTTGTCGGCGTCCCAGACGGGCTGCTCGTCGCGCTGCCAGGTCAGGTTCACACGCAGACCTTCCTCGGCGAGGTGCACGTAGTCGAACTCGACCGGCTGGTCGTTGATCCCGGCGAGCGGCGGGGCGATCCAGCCGGCGAACTTGCCGTACTCGTACTCGGGCACCATCAGCGCCGCCACGTCGGCCCGGTCCTGGTCGGACGGCAGGTAGCCGTCCCGGACGCTCGCCCACTCCTCGTCCGTGAGCACCTGGCCCTCCGGGCGTGACGTGGTGCTGGCGATAGGTGCCCACCCGGCGGTTGAAGCCCTCGTGCGGCAGGATGAGCCGCTCGTCGAGGCCGGCGTCCTCGAGCGCCTGGTTCCAGCGACGTACGCCGTTGGCGCAGTCGGCGACGTACTCGTCGCGGAGGTCGAGGTTGAGCGCGCTCAGCATCGGCACCTCCTTCTCGCGGATCTCGCCGTCCTCGACGTAGCGCATCGTGCGGGTGTCCTCCAGCAGCACGTGGTCGTCCTTGCGCCGGGTCTCCTGCCAGCGGCCCTTGAGGCCCGACGAGTAGTAGTTGCCGGCGTTGGTGGACTGCTCGCCGCCGAAGAGGTCCATGGACACCGAGAACTGGAAGTTCAGGTACTTCTGGATGACGTCGAGCGGGATGACGCCGTCCTCGAAGGTCGCCGCGCCACCCTTCTCCTTCATCACCTCGGCGGTGCGCTCGACGATGCGTTGCACGCCGGTCGTGCCGACGAACATGTGGTGGGCCTCCTCCTTGAGCATGAACTCGCAGGTGCGCGCCAGCGGGTCGAAGGCCGACTCCTTGAGGGTGCCGAGCTGGTACTTCCCGTCGCGGTCGGTGAAGTAGGTGAACATGAAGAACTGCAGCCAGTCGGTCGTCGCCTCGTTGAAGGCGCCGAGGATGCGCGGCGAGTCGAGGTCGCCGGAGTTGCGCTTGAGCAGCTGCTCGGCCTCCTCGCGACCCTCCCGGCCGAAGTACGCGTGCAGCAGGTAGACCATCGCCCAGAGGTGGCGGCCCTCCTCGACGTTGACCTGGAAGAGGTTGCGCAGGTCGTAGATGCTCGGCGCGGTGTTGCCCAGCACGCGCTGCTGCTCGACGCTGGCCGGCTCGGTGTCGCCCTGGATCACGATCAGCCGCATCAGGTCGGCCCGGTGCTCGCCGGGCACCTCCTGCCAGGCCGGCTCGCCCCGGTGCTTGCCGAAGCTCGACCACCCGGTCGGGGTCACGCTCGGCGAGGAAGATCCCCCACCGGTAGTCCTCCATCGGCACGTGGTCGAAGTGCGCCCAGCCGTCGCGGCCGACGGCGATCGCCGTGCGCAGGTAGACGTCCTTGGTCGGCAGCGGCGGGACCCAGCGTCTTCCACCAGTCGAGGAACTTCGGCTGCCAGCCCTCGAGCGCCCGCTGGAGCCGTCGGTCGTCGGCCAGGTTCGACGTTGTTGGGGATCCGCTCGGAGTAGTCGATCTTGCTCAGCGGTCCCGTCGGCACCGGCGCGGGGCCGGTCCGTCCATCCGTGGTCATCCCAACGTTCTACACTCCAACGGCGGAAATGCCAACACTCTGTCGTACGTTGCCTCAGCCGCCGGGGTACAAGTTCTGCAGCCGCACCTGACCCCGCGCCGACAGCGAGCCGTCGGCGTCGGCGTACGTCTCCACCAGCCAGAGCTGCTGCGACCGGCCGCGGTGCAGCGGCGTCGCGGTCGAGGTCATCGCTCCCTCGCGGACGGCGCGGAAGAAGTCGGTGTTGTTGTTGACGCCGACCACCTTGGCGGTCTCGTCGCGCCCGGACACCCACAGGGCCGCACCGACGCTGGCCAGCGTCTCGACGACGCTGCAGTGCACGCCACCGTGCAGGATCCCGTACGGCTGGTGCAGCTTGGGCTCGACGGTCCAGGTCGCCACGACACGGTCGGGCGCGAGCTCGGTGAACTCGAGCCCGAGGAAGGCCACGAAGTTGCCGATGATGTCGGGGTCGGTGGTCCCGAGCATCGCGCTCAGGCCGGCGTGCGGGGCGGCGTCGTCAGTCACGCGGTCAGTCTGCCGTGCCGGAATACCCGCACCGGCGGGCAGGGTTGCCCCGACATGCGCATCGCCATCATCGGAGCCCACGGCAAGGTCGCCCGCCTGCTCACCCCGCTGCTCCACGAGAGCGGCCACCAGGTCACGGCGGTGGTCCGCAACCCCGACCACGTGGCCGACGTCGAGGCCGACGGTGCCGAGGCCAAGGTCTTCGACGTCGAGTCCGGCGGACGTCGACGCGATCGCCGGCCTGCTCGACGGCCACGACGCCGTCGTCTGGTCGGCCGGGGCGGGCGGCGGCAACCCGCAGCGGACGTACGCCGTCGACCGCGACGCCGCGATCCGCTCCATGGAAGCGGCCGGCCGGTCGGGCGTGCGTCGCTACGTGATGGTGTCCTACTTCGGGGCCGGGCCCGACCACGGCGTCGCCGAGGACGACTCCTTCTTCGCCTACGCCGACGCCAAGACGGCAGCCGACGCGGCGCTCGCGCAGAGCGACCTGGACTGGACGATCCTGCGCCCCAGCCGGCTGACGCTGGACGCCGCCACCGGCCGCATCGCGACCTCGCTCGACGGCGCGACGAAGGGGTCGGTCAGCCGGGCCGACGTCGCCCTGGTCGCGGCCGAGACCCTGGCCGGCCCGGGCTGGCGGGTGCCACCGTCGAGTTCAACAACGGCGAGGTACCCGTCGACGAGGCGTTGGCGGCGTACGAGCGCTGAGCCCGTGCGCCCTCCCGCTCACCTCATCGCTTCCAAACCTCGAGGTCAGCGCCGACTTCTCAGACGGGATTTCGGCAGCAACCTCGCGGGCTGGCGCGGAGATCAGAGCATCCCTTCACGTGGACGGGAGAGTTGCCTACCTCGCCCCGAAGTCCTAGGCGTCATGGACGCTGTGCGCTCCGGTGACCATCCGACGGTGCATCTCCGTCGTGAGCGCGTGAATCTGACGAGTCAGGTCAGTGTTGGTCTGCAGCTCCAGCTCCTCGGCGACGAAGTCGTGGTCGGCCTTGGTCTGTTGGATCGCGGCTTGCCGGTTCTGGCCGATCATCACGAAGGTCGACAAGAAGATGGCTTCGAGTGACACGACCAGGGTCAATGTCGGCCATGGGCTTCGTTCGATGAGGAACATCCACACGGTGAACGCTGCGGCGTGGACGTAGACGAAGGGCATCGAGCCCGCGAAGGCCGTGATGAGGTCGGCGGATCTGGCTTGCCAGTCACGAGCCCGTTCCTCGAGGTACCCCTGGATCGCCGGATGCCCACCAGAGGCCCGCGGACCGCCGGCGCGCTGTCGGTCGGTCATCCCGGGTGACATGGCTTCCCCGAGGTGGGTTGTTTCACATTCGTCTCCATCATTGCGGCCAGCCCGGCTCCGGCGTTGACGTGACGACGGGCTTGGGCGCAGCGCCAGTACGAGAACGCGGCTCCGAACGCTGGGCGCCTGCGCTCGATGTCGCTTCCGCATCCTCGTGGAACAAGCCGGTCGGCCAGTCGGCCTGGACCTGCGTCACCGACCCGCTCGGGGCGTCGGGCGAGGGTGAAGGCGAAGGCCCATCTCAGCGCCACCGACAGTCCGCGCCCGAAGCCCATGAGGGTGACGAGGTGCACACCGAGCCACAGCAACCAGGCGAGCAGACCCGCTGAGCCGCACGTGCCGAGGTGGGCGACTGCACGGAACCGCGCGATCGTCGCGAGGACGCCCTTGTCGTGGTAGCGGAACGTCGAGGCCGGGCGTGCGGCCTCGCGCCCGGTCGCGGATCACGCCGGGCGGCGAACCGGCCGCTCTGGATCGCGACCTGGGCGACGCCCGGGACGCCCGGGCACGCTCATCAGGTCGCCGACCACGAACACCTCCGGGTGCCCGGGCACGGTGCAGTCGGGCTGCAGCGACGAGCTGTCCCGACGCGGTTCGCTCTGCACCGTCGGCCGATCGGCGAGCAGTCCCGCCGAGCGGCGATGCGGCGACGCCGGCTGCCCACACCTTGGTGGTGGCCGGCACTCGTGCTCGACGCCCTCCGGAGACGTAGACGCACGGCGCTCGTCGACGTCGACCACCCTGGCGCGCAGTGCGGACCTCGACGCCGACCTGGTCAGGGCCGCCAGGGTGTCGCGCGGAGAGGCTCGTCGCCGAACGTCGGCAGCAGCGCCGGCGCCGGCCTCGAGGAGCACGACCCTGCGCCGTCGGCGGGGTCGACGTGCGCGGAAGTTGCGCGCAGGCTGTGCCGGGCCAGCTCCGCGATCTGGCCGGCGACCTCGATCCCGGTGGGTCCGCCGCCGACCACGACGAACGTCAGGTGCCGGCACCGCTCGTGGCTGGGTCGGTGCGTCCTCGGCGAGCTCGAAGGCCTCGAAGATGCGGGCACGGATCTCGAGCGCGTCGTCGACGGACTTCAGACCGGGCGCGTGCTCGGCGAAGCTCTCGTTGCCGAAGTAGGAGTAGCGTCGCGCCGGCGGCGACGACGAGGCTGTCGTACGGCGTGACGATCGTGGTGCCCGAGCGCGGTCGACGTGACCGTGCGGCCCGCGAGGTCGATGTCGGTCGACCTGACCGAGCAGCAAGCGTGGCGTTGTCCTGCCGGCGCAGGATCTCGCGCAGCGGTCGGGCGATCTCGCCCTGGGACAGGATCCCGGTCGCCACCTGGTAGAGCAGCGGCTGGAAGAGGTGGTAGCCCGTGCGGTCGACCAGCGTCACCTCGGCCGGGGCCCTGCGCAGGGCCCGGGTCGCGAACAGACCACCGAAGCCGCCGCCGATGACGACCACGCGGTGCCGCGGCTCGCTCACGTCGCGTCATGCCGACGCAGCTCGGCGCGGTCGCGGGTCGTGCCCGGTCAGGAGGACGACGCGCATCGGTCATGCGCGGATGAGCCGTCCGCCGGCCGGGCCCGAGCGACGAGGTCGCCCGGGAAGCGCCGCGCCGATCGCACTGCCGTGCCGGACCCGAGACCCGCCCTGCATCACCTGCGAGGCTGGCGACATCGGTCCATGGAGCGGCGGTCGCAGTCGGTCCGACCGGCAGCCAGGGCCACGAGCCACAGTGCGAGACCCCCGGCTCGATGAGAGCTCCACCACGCTGCAGCCGATGCGCTCGACTGCAGCGCGCGCACCAGCGTGCGTCTGCCCGCGTGCGATCCTGGAGACCGGTCCATCGTGCCGCCACGACCGCCGGACATCACGGCTCCCGCGAAGCCCCTGCTTGTCGAGCCACTCCAGGCACGTGGTCGCCACCTCCCGCCAGCCGTTGTCGATGGTCAGCGAGTGGCCGCGGTCCTCGAACTCGAGGAGCTCGGTGACGGCGTAGGAGTCGCGGTACTGCTTGAGCGTCGACTTGGTGATCGCCTCGGGGACCGTGTGGTCCTGGCCGCCCATGATCAGCAGCAGCGGGCCGCGGTCGTCGTTGTGCGGTGTCGACCTTGGCGGGGGAGTGCAGGGAGAAGTTGGCGGCCGCGGCCTCGAAGAGCGGCTTGCCCGGGGCCGGGATCGTCCACTGCTCGAAGAGCTCGTCGGACTCCTCCTCGGTGACGGCGTTGCCGAAGCTGTAGCGGAACTGCTCGGCGGTGAGCGAGACCGCCCGGTGCTTGTTGGCCGGGTTCTTGAAGACCGGCAGCGTCGAGCGCAGCGACGAGAGCGGCAGCGGCAGCACGCCCTTGATCTGGGCGGCGTCGATGGCGATCGCCGCCGGCGGCGAGCGTCCATGCCGAGCAGCTTCTCGGCGATCATGCCGCCGAAGGAGTGGCCGACCAGGATCGGCGGCGCGGGCAGGCTCGTCGATGATGCCGATGGTAGTGGTCGACGACGTCGTCGATGCCGTTGTCGGCGATGGCGTCGGGGTGCGCCCGGCGCGCGTCGACGGTGTCGGGGATCGCCGGGCCAGCCGGGGGCGATGCGGCTCGTAGCCCGCGTCGGTCGAACAGGTCGACCCACGGCTGCCACGAGCTGGCGTGCAGCCAGAGGCCGTGGATGAAGACGACGGGGCGTCGGGTCTGGGTCATGGTTCCTCCAGCGGTGAGGGTGGTGCATCAGGTCCGATGGTGGGCGTCGGTGTCCCGGTCCGGGCTTCGGTCACGTGACTGAACCGGGAGCTCGCGGTTGGTCAACGACCGAGGCTGGACACGAGCACGGCCTTGATGGTGTGCATGCGGTTCTCGGCCTGGTCGAAGACCACCGAGGCCGGTGACTCGAAGACGTCGTCGGTCACCTCGGCGCCGACCAGCCCGTAGCGGTCGTGGACCCGGCGGCCGAGCTCGGTGGCCAGGTCGTGGGTCGAGGGCAGGCAGTGCATGAACCGGGTCGTCGTCTTCCCGGTCGCGGCCATCAGCTCGCGCGGTCACCCGGTAGGGCGTCAGGAGCGGCACTCGGCTGTCCCACACGGTCGTCCGGCTCCCCCATGCTGACCCAGACGTCGGTGTAGACGACGTCGGCGCCCGCGACGGCCTCGGCGACGTCGTCGGTCACGAAGGTGCCGCCACCGCTCGACGCGGCCAGGCGGCGGCCGAGCCGACGCACGTCGGCGGGCGGCCGGAGCTCGCGCGGTGCGGCGATGCGGACGTCCATGCCCAGCATCGCGCCGGTGACGAGGATGGAGCGGGCCACGTTGTTGCGGCCGTCCCCGACGTAGCAGTCAGCGAGATGCCCGATAGGTCGGTCCGACACGGTCTCGCGGATGGTCAGGACGTCGGCGAGCATCTGGGTCGGGTGCCACTGGTCGGTGAGGCCGTTCCAGACCGGGCACCCCGGCGTACGCCGCGAGCTCCTCGACGGTCTCCTGGGCGAAGCCGCGGAACTCGATGCCGTCGTAGAAGCGGCCGAGCACCCGGGCGGTGTCGGCGATGCTCTCCTCGCGGCCGATGTGGCTGCCGTCGGGGCCGAGGTACGTCGTCGTGCGCGCCCTGGTCGGCCGCCGCGACCTCGAAGGCGCACCGGGTGCGGGTCGAGGCCTTCTCGAAGATCAGCGCGATGTTCTTCCCCGTGAGGCGCGCGACCTCGCGTCCTTCGTGGCGCCGCTCTTCGAGCTCGGCCGCGAGGTCGACCAGGGCGAGGAAGCCGGCGCGGCCGAGGCGAGCCTCGCTGAGCAGCGAGCCGGGGGCCGGTGCTGGTCGCGTGGGCATGGTCGTCATGAGGTCTCGCCTCAGAGTGGGGTCGCGGCGGATCGGGCAGGTCATGCAGCGGGCGCCGCCACGACCCCGCCCGAGCTCGTTGCCGACGAGCGGCAGCACCTCGATGCCGTGGTCGGCGAGCACCTGGTTGGTGCACCAGCGCGATGGCGCCGACCGTCACGAGGGCGAAGGCCACCAGCGAGATCGGACCGAAGGAGGCCAAGGCGCTCGGCAGCGCGAACACACCCGTGCCGATCACCGAGCCCACGACCAGCGCCGCCGCCGACGCGACTCCGAACGTTGCCGCTGGCCTCTCCCCGTCAGGTGGAGCGGGATTGGTGGCGGTGGTAGTGGCGGCGGTCACGACGACGAGCTCCTTCCGACGCGTGGCCACACGTCGGAACCTAAGGAACCGCCGTCGGGGGTGGCTTCGGTCGGACGACTGCTTCGGCCCCCTTGCCCCGAGCGTAGGGACGCCGACAGCGCCCTACCGCAGGGTGGATCCGCCTCCTAGGCTGGCTACCACGGGCGGGCGTCGACCGGCCGGCCACCAACCACCAGACTCGGCGTGGTCGTGCGGGAGGAGCCTCGGTGAGCGCCTTGTTCCACGTCTCGCTCTTCGGCGGGGTCCGGATCGAGGGTGCAAGCGGACGGATCTCGCCCCCGAACACCCGCGCCAGCGTGCTGGTCGCTGCGCTGGTGCTCGCTCAGGGCGGCGTGGTCAGCGTCGCCGAGCTGAGGAGCCTCCTGTGGCCGTCGGGTGAACCGGCCAGCGCGGCCAACCAGCTGCACCGGCTGGTCGGGCAGGTGCGGCGCCTCTTCGAGCCCGACCTGGCTTCCCGGGGCGTCGGGGAGTTCGTCGCCGGGTCGAGCACCGGCTACCGGTTCGATCCGTCGCGCATCCGCAGCGACCTGGACGACTGCCAGGCCGCCCTCGAACGGGCTCGGGGGCTCACTCCTGGCAACCGGGAGGCCGCCGTCGAGCAGTACCTCGTGGCCCTCGAGATCCTGCGTGCGTCCGCTGCTGGGCGACGTCACCTGGGAGGGCGCCGGCCACGCCCGGTTCGCCGCAGTCGCGCGCACCCGGATCTCGGTGGCCCTCGAGGCTCTCGAGATCGCCCACGACAGCACCCGGCTGGGCGACGTCATCGTCCTGGTCGAGCAGATCGCCGCCGGAATCCCGTTCGAGGAGGCCCTGCAAGCGCGGTTGGTCCGGTCGCTGGTCCACGTCGGGCGCCGCCGGGACGCGTCCCGGCTCTTCGACACGATCAGGACCGTCCTCGCCGAGGAGCTGGGGGTCGACCCCGGTCCGGAGCTGCGCGAGGCGCAGGCGCACCTCGCGGGGGACGAGGAGGACCTGGTCGACGTGAGCATGGGCAAGGACCCCTCGGTCATCGTCCCTGCTCCAGCTGCCCAGTGCCCTCCGGGGGATGACGAGCCGTCCGCTCGCGCAGGAGCTGCTGGACCGGGTGGCCACCCAGGGCGAGGCCGATGCGGTCGTGATCACCTCGATCGGCGGCATGGGCGGGATCGGGAAGACGACCTTGGCGGTGGCTCTGGGCACGCTCCCTGGCCCCTCGGTTCCCCGACGGCCAGCTGTACGTGAACCTGCGAGGCTTCGACCCGAGCGACCAGGTGATGACCCCGATGCATGCGCTGGGCGAGATGCTGCTGGCGCTCGGCGCCCCGCCGGTGACCGTCGAGGAGACGGTGGAGTCCCGCTCGGCGAGATTTCGGAGCTTCGTGGCTGACCGCCGGCTGCTGCTGCTCCTGGACAACGCCAGGGACGCCGAGCAGGTGCGGCCCCTCTTGCCCAGCACTCCCGGCTGCTTGGTGATCGTGACCAGTCGCAACCAGCTCTCGAGCCTCGTGGTCCGTGAGGGGGCCGTGCCGGTCCGCCTCGACCGGATGACCGACGAACAGTCCCGCCAGGTGCTGGCGCATCGCCTCGGCGCGGTCCGGCTGGGTCTGGAACCCGACGCGCTCGACCGCATCGTCGCCGCGGCCGCCGGCCTCCCGCTCGCGCTGGCCATCGTGTCGGCACGGATGGCCATCAACCCCGACCTGGGCCTGACCGCGGTGGCCGACGAGCTCGCCGGCCTCCGGTCCGACGACCGCAACCCCCCGCTTTCGGGGTGGTCAGCCGGGGAGCGGACCGACCTCGCATCCGTCTTCGACTGGTCCTACGACCTCCTGGACGAGGACACGGCCCGCGTCTTCCGCCTCCTGGCGGTTCATCCTGGACCGGAGACCTCCCTTCCTGCGATCGCGAGCATTGCCGGGACGAACCTTCCGACCGCCCGGCGGATCACGTCCACGTTGGTGGGGGTCAGTCTTCTCGAGCGCCGCGGCGTCGAACGGTTCGTGGCCCACGACCTGCTCCGGGAGTACGCCGCCAGTCGGCTCGCCGAGCCCGAGAAGGCGGAGGCCGAGACGCGGCTCGTGGGGCACTATGTGCGATCGACGCGGCACGCCTGGTCGGCGTTCGGTAGGCCGCCAGTCGGCGCCATCGACAAGCTCGCCGAGCTGCCAGAACTGCAAGCCGAGGAGTTCGACAGCGTCGGTCAGGCGACCAGCTGGTACACCCGAGAAAGATCGGTGCTGCGCGCAGTCTTGTACGTAGCCATCGAGCGAGGCTGGGACCGAGCCGCGGCCAACATCGCGATCGACTGGCGTCCGATGAACCAGACGGTCGACGACGACGCCTACACCTACCCCCACGCGCTGGCGGCGCTGGCCGCAGCCGAGCGCACCGCCGATCCGCTCCTGAAGGCCGAGCTCCACCGGGACGTCGGTCCCAAGGCGGTCCGTCTGGGACACGACGCGATCGGGCAGGGCCACCTGGAGCAGGCTCGAGCGCTGTTCGCCTTGGTCGGGGACCGGGGCGGCGAGGCCAACGTGCTGCGCAACCTGGCTGCCCTCGCCACGGTTCCGCGTGAGGTCGGACTGGACCACCTTCGCGTGGCGTCGGGCCTGCTGGCCGATGGCCAGGCGCCGCAGGTGCAGGAGGTCGTCAGGGTTACGTTGGCGTCGAGGCTCCTCGACCCGGAGCCGGGGAAGATCGTGGGCCTGGATGATTGCCTCGAAGCCGAGGGCCTGCTTCGGACCTCGCTCCCGGTGCTCATCGAGGGAAGGGTGGACCTACCTGATCCCTACCGCGGCCACCACGCTGGCGGACGCCCTCATGCGGCTCTCCCGTCCCCGCGAGGCCCTGGTTGCCGCCACCGACGGAATCCCCTTCGCCTCGTCTGACCCACTAACCCTCGCCCTCCTCCACGTGTGGGTGGCCGAAGCCGCCGTAGCCAGCGGAGAGCCGGCTACCGCACGGGTGGCATGTCAGGCGTTCCACGACCTCGTCGAGGTCGAGGGTCGCGCCCACGTCGAACTTCTTCTCGCCACCGCCGCCGACGGCTACCCGGACAACGATCCGTTCGGCCGGATCGCGGGCGTCGAGGCCTCACTATGGCCCGAGCGAGAAGGCGACCGCCGGGCCGACAACGGTGCCGGCACCTGACCTCACGCGACGACGAGGACAGTCTTGCCGGGGGCCCGAGGCGACCGGTCTCCGCTGCTGAAAGCCTCGCGGCCGGCCGACAACGGGTAGGTGGCGGCGATCTGGATGCGTAGCTCGCCGTGGTCGGCCAGCCGAGCGACCTCGGCGAGCGTGTCACCGTCGGGCGCCACGATGAAGAAGATCGCCTCGACGCCGTGCTCGCGGGCAAGGTCGGCGTCCGGAGGTGCCTGCAGCGTCACGAGACGGCCGCCTCGGCGCAACAGGCCGAATGCCTGCCGCAGGGACTCACCCCCCACCGTGTCGACCACGATGTCGTAGTCGCGGCCCGCGCTCTCCAGCTTCTCCACGTCCACGTCCACGACCCGGTTGGCGCCCAGAGCCGTGACGTAGTCCACGTGGCTGTGCAGGGCGCTGGCGGTCACCTCGGCGCCGAGAGCGACGCCCATCTGGACCGCGAACGCCCCGACCCCTCCAGCACCGCCCAGCACGAGGACCCGCTCACCCGGACGAAGTCCGCCGTGTCGTACCAGGGCCTGCCACGCCGTGGCGGCGGCGATGGGAAGGGCGGACGCCTCGACGTGGTTCAACCGAGCCGGCTTGATGGCTACGTTGGTCACCGGGACGACGACGTAGTCCGCGGCCGCACCGTCCTGGTCGAACGGGACCAGCCCGAACACCTCCGCACCTTCGGGGCACGAGGTGTTGTCGACATCGCCGTGGCCCACGACCACCCCGGAGAACTCGTGGGACGGAGTGACAGGCGTCCGGTCCTGACCGTCACGACTCCACGTCTCCTCCCAAGTGAGCTCGGCGAAGGTGATCGCGGCGGCGTGCACCTCGACGAGGAGCTGCCCGGGCCCGGGTCGAGGCCGGGCAACGGTCTCGACGACGAGCTGCTCGGGTCCCCCCCGCGCGTGCGCTCGCAGAGCGGTCATGGTGGTGGTGAGTGGAGCCGGTCCGGTCGTCATGGGGACCACGGTAAGGACGCGATTCCGGCAGCACTTGGGTCGAACGACTGTCTCTCACCGATGCAGGAATGCGCAGTCGCGTGACCGAAGCAACGCACTCTTCCGGGCACCTAGCGTCCCGCACCGTCACCTGTTCCCGCGAGAAAGGCAGTACCCATGCTCACCACCCACCCTCGAGGCCGACGGTTCACCAGCGTTGCGCTCGCGGCCGTTGCCGCCTTGGCCCTGAGCGCAGCGCCGGCCACTGGCCCAGGCCGTCCCGACCGTCCACCACCGTCACGCTTCGGGCGCGCCCAAACCGACCATCGTCTTCGTCCACGGTGCCTTCGCCGACGCCAGCGGGTGGAGCCAGGAGCTGAAGCGGCTGCAGAAGAAGGGCTATGACGTCATCGCGCCCCCGAACCCGTTGCGCGGACTGACCTACGACGCGGACTACATCCGGTCCGTCCTCGCGACGATCCCCGGTCCTGTCGTGCTGGTCGGCCACTCCTACGGAGGCGCGGTGATCAGCAACGCCGCGCGCGGGGCCGACAACGTCGAGGCGCTGGTCTACGTGGGCGCCTTCATCCCGGACGCCGGTGAGTCCATCGCCACCGCCTACGACCCGGTGCTCTACCCGGGATCGCTGCTCGGACCGGACACCACGTTGGTGCGACCGACCTACAACCCGGCCGCCCCCGACGGGAAGGACGTCGACGTCTACATCAAGCAGTCGATGTTCCGGAGCGTCTTCGCCGGCGACCAGAGCCGTGGCGTGGCCGAGGCGATGGCCGCGACCCAGCGCCCGCTGAGCTACTTCGCGCAGACCGAGCCGTCCGGTCAGCCGGCGTGGAAGACGCTGCCGAGCTGGGCCTTGGTCACCCTCGACGACCACGCCATCTCCCCAGGTGGCCAGGTGTTCATGGCCAAACGGGCCGGTGCGCACATCGACGAGGTGCACTCGGCCCACGACGTGATGGTCTCCCACCCCGCCGACGTCGTGAGGATCGTCCTCGACGCCGTCAGGGCGGTGCGCTGAACGACGCTGACCCCCGGCTCACAGGAGCGGGCGCGGTGCCCCGGGCACCACGCCCGCTGCCTTGCTTCACGTAGTCGGCGTGTTCGGATCGGCCCCCGATGCGGCCAAGACCGCCTCCACGCGACGGACGGGACCGAACAGCTCACCCTCGGCGTCCGAGAGATCGACCTGGCTCACGATGTCGTTGACGTCCCAACCCACCTCGGCGAGCACGGCGTGGAAGTCCCCGCACGCATCGGCCGCCCTCGACCACTGCCCGACCGCCAGGGAGCCCTCTGCGACCCGACTGTGCAGCGCGGCTGATATCAACGGGTCGGACTGGGGAACGGCCAGACCCCGGAGCGCCACGTCCAGAGCCTCCGCCGGGCGCTCGAGCCTCAGGAGCACTCGCGCGTACGTCGCGGCAGCGGCCGGCAATAGGTAGGTCCAGCTACGCGCCTCGATGAACGCCAACGCCTCGCGGACCAGAGCCTCGGCCTCACGGCACTCGTCCGGGTCGGGGGGTCCACCAGGCTGTGTGCCCGTGAGGTGGACGGCGAGGTCGACCCTCAGCATCTGCTGGATCTGCAGAGTCTGCGGAGCGTCCGCTGTGGCCAGGAGCGCGAGTCCGTCCCGCAGGTAGCCGCGCGCGTCGTCACGCGCGGGTGAGGTGGCCGCGAGGTTGCGCAGAGTGTTGGCTTCACCGCCCTTGTCCCCGAGGAGGGCATACAGCTGTCGAGCCGTCTCGAGGTGCCACCGACCGCGCCCCGGGCTGACCAGTCGCGCCGCCTTGGCGCCCACGTCACGATGCAGCTCGGCCCTGAGCACCGGATCACCCGTCCGCTCGGCCGCCTCCAGACCCGCCACTGCGTGCGGATAGGTGAACAGATGCGTGTCCACGGTCTGGTTCATCGGCCTCCAGTCGATCGTGATGTTGGCAGCGGCCCGGTCCCAACCGCGCTCGACCGCCCGATGGAGCACTGACGTCAGGACCTCGCGCTCACGGAGGTACCACTCGACCGCCGCCGCCATGTCCTCGAAGGACTCGGCGCTGATGGCGTCCGAGCCGGCCACCGCATCCAGCTCACCGACCGGTGGTCGACCGAACACGTGCCAGGCGTGCCGCGTCGACCGCACGTAGTGTCCGACCATCCGGGCCTCGGAGTCCCGTCGCTCGACCTCGTCGAGCAGGCACGCGGCGTACTCACGCAACAGGTCGTGCATGACAAGCCGGTCCTGGCGGCGTCGCTCGAGCAGGCTCGCCCCGACCAGCTCGGTGACGACGCGCCGAGTCTCCTCCGCACCCAGCCCGGTGATGCTGGACACCACCGGCAGGGACAGCTCTGGCCCGGGATGGACGGCGAGCAGGCGGAAAGCCCGTGCCGTCGCCTCGTCGAGCAGACGGTAGGACCAGTCGAAGACCGAGGACAGGTCGTCGTCCTGGTCACCGGCCGACCATGCAGACAACCGTGCCCCGGCGGCGCCGGACGCGCCGAGCTCGTCCGCCACTGCGTCCAGTCCGAGGTCCGGGTCCATGACCAGGCGTGCCGCCACGATCGCCAGTGCCAACGGGAGACCGGCGGCAGCCTCGACGAGCCGCAGCACGGCGACAGGTTCCAGTCCCGTCCGGACCTCTCCGAGGCGACGGGACAGCATCTCGGCAGCCTGGGCATCGGTCATCCGGTCGATCCGCACGGGCACCGCACCCTCCCGGACGACCAGGCTGGACAGCTGGTTGCGGCTGGTCACGATGACCAGGCAGTCGGGACTGTTGGGCAGCAGCGGTCGTACCTGGTCGGCGTCACGGGCGTTGTCCAGCAGGAACAGCAGGCGGCGACCCGCGGTGATACCCCGGAAGCGAGCCGCCAGCTCGGCAAGCGAGTCCTCGGTGTCGGTCTCGGCGGCCCCAAGAGCGCGGAGCAGCTCGTGCAGGGCGGCTTCAGGTGCCATGACGTGGCCGAGCTGGTCGAACCCGCGGAGGTTCAGGTACAGCTGTCCGTCCGGGAACCTCGGGGCCAGGGAGTGCGCCCAGGCCACGGCCAGGGTGGTCTTGCCGATGCCGCCCATGCCGCCGATCGAGGTGATGGCGACGGCGCCGGCCTCACCGGCTTCGGCGACGCGGTCCAGCAGGTGCTGGGCCTCCGGCCGGGAGGTCATGCCGCGCAGGGGCGCGGGGAGCTGGGCTGGCCGGACGGGCCCATCGCCGGCTTGATCCGAGCCCGACGTCGAGGTCAGCTCGTGAGTGCCGATGGACAAGAGCTCGTCGTGGGCGGCACGCAGCTCGGGGCCGGGGTCGACCCCCAGCTCGGTCGACCAGGCCGCTCCGGATGCGCTGGTAGAGCTCGCCGGCATCCCGTCGTCGCCCCGCCCTCGCCAGACCGCGTACCAGGGCGGCTTGGAGCCCCTCCTCGAACGGCAGGGATGTGGCGACCTGCTCCGCCAGCGCCACCACCTCGTCCAGACGGCCACCTCGCTCGGCGGCTGCGAGAGCCTCGACCGTCACGGCGACCCTGAGCGAGCGACGGCCGAGAAGAGCGGATACGGCCGGCACCTTGCCAGGCGACATCGCCCAGCAGGGGTGCTCGCACGTGATCGAGTGCGTCGATGTAGCGCTCAGTGGCGACGAGCCACTCGGACCGTCCGGCGCAGCTACGTGCCTCCGCGACCATCGCATCCAGCTCGGTGACGTCGCTCTGCACCCGCGTCGGGTCGAGCCAGTACCCGGCACTCGATCCGCCGATGTAGTGACCGACCCCTCGGGGCGTCAGGTCCGGGCTCGAAGATGCGGCGGACCTGCCCCACGAGCCGGTGGAGCTGACCGGTGGCGCTGGACGGCTCGCCCGAGGGCCACAACAGGGCCCTGAGGTCGTTCGGGCTGGTGACCGCTCCGCGCGCCAGCACGAGAGCCGCTATCAGCACGCCTGCCCTTGCGTTGGGAACCGGAGCGATTCCCCCGTCCCCCCCGACCCGGACACCGCCGAAGAGCTCGACCCCGCATCGTGGGTGTCATGACCGGGACTCCTCCGCACGACCTGGTTGTCGTGACTTCCGCTTCTGGCTCGAACGCCGACGGCTCAGCTCAGCGGGTAGGGGCGCGGGTCGTGCTGGACCGAGATCCAGTGGTGGGTGGTGAACTCGTCGACCGACCAGGGCCGCCGAAGCGGCCGAGGCCGGACTGCTTCTCGCCGCCGTAGGCCGTGTTGTCCTCCTCGTTGACCGGCGAGTCGTTGACGTGGGTCATCCCGGCCTCGAGCGCAGCGCGAAGCCAGCGCCGCGTTCGGCGTCGCGGGTGTGCACGGCGCTGGAGAGGCCGTACTCGGTGTCGTTGGCCAGCTCGAGCGCGTCCGCCTCGTCTCGGCCGCGCACGATGGTGATCGCCGGCCCGAACACCTCCTCCTGGGCCGTGGCGACGTCGTTGGTGCCCGACGAGCACATGCGGTGGGAGGCGCAGGCCGGCCGGCCCGACCGGGTCGCCGCCCAGCAGCGAGCTCGGCGCCCTGGCCACCGCTCGGTCGACCTTGTCCTGGACCGAGTCGAGCTGGCCGCGCGCTGATGACCGGACCGACGAAGGTCGCGGGGTCGGACGGATCACCGACGGTGAGCTGACGCGGTCCGCGTCCGACGAAGCGCTCGACGAACTCGTCGTGCAGCGATGCGATCGACGATGACCCGGTTGGCGATCATGCAGATCTGGCCCGAGTTGTAGAACGAGCCGAACACCGCCGACTCGACGGCGTAGTCGAGGTCGGCGTCGTCGAGCACGACCAGCGGCGCGTTGCCGCCCAGCTCGCAGCAGCAGCCGCTTGATGCCGGCCGTGCGGGAGATCGCCGATGCCGGTCTCGGTGGAGCCGGTGAACGAGAGGACCCGTGGCGGCCGGGTGCGCGACGAGGGCGTCGCCGATGCTCCGTGGACGGCCCGACGACGACGCTGAGCACGCCCGGCGGGCAGTCCGGCCTCCTCGAGGATCCGGGCCAGCAGCAGTCCGCCGGTGACCGGCGTCTGGGACGACGGCTTGAGCACGACCGCGTTGCCCGAGCGCGAGCGCCGGGGCCAGGCGTGCGGCTGGTCAGGTAGATCGGGAAGTCCCACGGGCTGATCAGGCAGACCACGCCGACCGGGACGCCGGTAGACGCGGTTCTCCTTGCCGGGGATGTCCGACGGCAGGATCCGGCCCTCCACGTGGTGGGGCATCCCGGCGGCCTCGAGGAAGACCGGCCCGGCGTGACTGCCAGCTCGACCTCGACCTTGGCGACCGTCCCGCCCGACTCGGCGACGACCCAGCTGCGGATCTCGTCGTGCCGGGCCTCGAGGATCCGCGCCGCGCCGCCGCATGACCGTCGGCGCGCTCCTCGGGGAGGCCGGCTGCCCACCCTCGCTGGGCGGCGACCGCCCCCTCGTACGCCGCGCTCGACGTCCGCTGACCCGCTCGCGTTCAGACGGGTGCAGCTCAACCCCGCTCCAGGGGTCGGTGTCGATCACCTCCCCCGGGCCCGGCCGACCCGCCAGGTCCCCGCTATCGGCATCGTGTCGAAGGCTCCCCAACGTCCGTCCGCGAGCCGGGTCGCCGCAGGTACGGGCTCGCTCTCGTTCGACATGCAGGCTCCTTCGTCCGGTGTTGCGGGAACCTAGGTCGGTGATCGGTGACGAGGCTTGGGGCACATGACTGCATGAGTCGGCTGCAGCTGGGATTGCGTCGGTCGACCCAAGCGGTGCAGGCCGATCCGTTCCTAGCGTCGCCGGAGACAGAGCCAGTCCAGCCCGAACGGAAGCGACCAACCATGACGACGACCCTCGGTCAGCCCACTCCCGACCACCCAGCCCGCGGACTCCTTCGAGCGTGTCATCGACAACCTCGACGCCAACTTCGGTGTCGCCGCCCGGACGCACGCGCCGCGCACGCCAAGGGCGTCGTGCTGACTGGACACTTCAGCGCCTCCCCGGAGGCCGCGACGGTCAGCCGTGCCGGCCACCTCACCGGCGGCTCGGGTGCCCGGTCGTCGCGCGGTTCTCGAACTTCCCCGGGGGCGCCTCCACCCCGACGCCGCTCCCGAGTCCAACCCGCGCGGGCTGGCCGTCCAGTTCCGCCTCCACAACGGCGCGACGACCGACCTGCTGGCCCACTCCATCAACGGCTTCCCCGGCCGCATCGTCGACGACTTCGTCGACTTCCTGGGCGCCATCGCCCCCGGAGGACCCGGGCCCGAGGGCTACCTGGCCAGCCACCCTGCCGCCGCTGCCTTCGTGCACGCCATCCAGACCCACGGCGTGCCGGCCAGCTACGCGACCCTGACCTACTGGCCGGTCAACGCCTTCCGCTTCCAGGCCGCCGACGGCACCGAGAGCATCGGCCGCTACGTCTGGACCCCGGTCGCCGGACACCAGCTCCTCGACCGACGAGGAGGTCGCCGCCAAGGCCGCCGACTTCCTGACCGACGAGCTGGTCGACGCGGCTGGCCGGCGGGCCGGTCTCGTTCGTGCTCGAGCTGCAGGTCGCCGAGCCCGGCGACGTCACCGACGACGCCAACGCGCAGTGGCCGGCCGAGCGACGACGGGTCGAGCTCGGGACCCTGCACCTGACCCACCTCGTCGCCGACAGCGTGTACGCCGAGCAGGGCCTCTTCTTCGACCCGGTCCGGCTCGTCGACGGCATCACCCTGTCCGACGACCCGCTGCTGGTCGGCCGCACCCGGACCTACCCGCTCTCGCTGGCCCGACGCCACACGACGGCTAGCCGACGGCCGGGCATGAGCCTGCTCAACGTCGCCGTCGTCGCCATCGTGGCCGCGGCCGCGCCGCGTGGTCGCCGGCCGGTTCCCAGAGGGCTCGTGCCCGGCATCGTGGTCGAGATCCTCGCCGGCCTGGTCGCTCGGTCCTCACGGGCTCGGCTGGATCTCCGTCGACGCGCCGAGCGACACCCTGGCCCTGCTGGGGCTGGCGTTCCTCTTCTTCCTGGCCGGCCTGGAGATCGACCTCGGCGCGATCCGCGGCCGCGCTCCTCGCTGCGGTCGATGGCGGCGTACGTCGCAGGGCTGGGCCTCGCTCTCGCGGTGACGGCGATCCTGCACGCCGCCGGGCTGGTCGAGGGCGCCGGCGCTCGTCGCCGTCGCCCTGTCCGCCACGGGCCTCGGGCTCGTCGATCCCCTCCTTCGCGACGCGCGGCTCCTGCAGACACGCCGACCGGCCAGGCTGGTCGCGGCCGCAGCCAGCGTGGCCGAGTTCGCGGCCGTCGTCGTCCTGGCGCTCGGCTTCAGCAGCGGCCACACCCCGCTGCGTGAACGTGGCCCTGCTCGGATCTGCTCGTCGTCCTGACCGTCGTCGTCACAGCGGCCGGTCGCCGCTTGGGCGCACGTGGCAGCCGTGACCGCGCTGGTCGACCGACTCTCCGGGGGCACGTCCCAGCTCCGGGTCCGGCTCAGCGTCGCGCTCGTCGTCGGTTTCGCCGCCCTGGCGCAGCGCCTCGGCCTCGAGGTGGTCCTCGGGGCCTTCTTCGCCGGCGGCATCCTCAACGTGCTCGACCACGGCATGCGAGACCGTGAGTTCCGAGGGCGGCTCGACGGGATCGGCTACGGCTTCCTGATCCCGGTCTTCTTCATCGTGAGCGGCGCGAGGCTGGACCTCTCGGCCCTGCGATGGTGGCCCGACGCCCTCGTCGTCGTTCCGCGCTCACGCCTCGCCCTGCTGGTGGCGCGCGGGCTTCCCGTGCTCCTGTTCCGTCTCGACTCAAGCGAACGCAGACGCTCGGCGTCGGGTCTGCTCTGCGCCACGTCGCTGCCGTTCATCGTCACTGCGACCCAACTGGGTCTGGCCCAAGGGCGCCTTGACGCGACGACGGCCGCAGCGCTGACCACCGCCGGTCTGCTCAGTGTCTGCGTCTTCCCGGCTCTTGGAGTCCGTGCTCTGCAACGCACTGGACGCCCGTCCCTGAGCTCCGTCAGCTGAGGCGGCCACTCGTTGCACCGACGCGACTTGGGCATGCACACATGTGTCACAAGTAGCCCAGAGCCTCCTCTCTAGCGTCGTCGTCATGGAGAGGAGTCACCCCATGAGCATCGCTTCAAACATCGAGGACCACCTAGCCCCACGGACGATGCAGCCCCTGCGAGCGGTGCGTCAGGCACCACCTGCCCGGGACGGCCTCAGTGACACCGCGCCCACGAGAGAAGCCCGTTCACAGACGTTGATCGAAGCCGCGGCGTCCGCCTTTGCTGCGGGGCGTCCCCGCGAGGGCCGCAGCCTCCTCAGCGACGCAGCCTCCGCTCCCCACGACGGAGACGTTGCCAACGCGTCGCGCGTCCTGCTGAGAAGCTTCGGCGGATACCCACCGGCAACCGAGTTCGAGTCGGCCGGTCACATCATGGCCGCGACCTGGTTGGTGGCTGCTGGACAGCCACTCACCGCCTTCTCGGTCCTCCTCGACGCCGGCTCCTCCCTGGCCGTCCGAGTTGCGGCCCGGTCGCTGTCTGCGAGCCGACCATCTGAGTGCGCACTCGCCGCTGTCGTGGCTTTGCACGACCGGAACTTCTCCCTGGCGTTGCAGTTGTTGCAGGAAGCCGGTCGCCATGCCGACGAACTGCGGCTCGAAGGGGTGAACAGCCACATCCGCACCTTGACCGGCGAGCTCTCGGTTCAGCTGGGACACCACCACGCCGGGCACGCGGCACTCAGCGGCGCGCTGGAGCTGTCCGAGCGAACCGGACAACCGATATGGACGGCCCGTGCGGCCGTCGCGGATGCCACGTCCAAGGTCCTGTGCGAAGGCGAGAACGGCGACCAGCAGGTCCTGGCGTACCGGCTGGCTCTGTCGGCTTCCCCCGAGCTGTGCGACCGAGCAGACCTGCTCGCCGCCACCGCCCTGGCTGCCGCGGACCGTTGGAGCGACGCCTACGACTTGCTCGCCCGGCTGGCACGACGCGAGCCTGCAGAGGTCAGCCACCTCCTCGCCTGGGGACTCCTGAGCCTGCTGGCCGACGCGGCCACGCACAGCGGCCACCAGGAAGAAGCCCGAGTCTTGATCGCGCGTATTGCGGTGGTCGACGCCCACTGCGAGTGCGACATCGAGCTCGCCGAGCTCCTGTACGCCACCGCGGTGCTCAGTGGCGGAGCCACCGCCGAGACCTGCTTCGAGGTAGCTCTCTCGGTGAACCCGCATCGACTGCCCTGGCACCACGCCAGGACCAGCCTGGCCTACGGCAGCTGGTTGAGGCGGTCACGCAGGGTCACCGAGTCCCGCTCGCACCTCCTCGAGGCACACCGGATCTCGGAGGCCCTCAACCTCCCGTCATTGACGCGACGAACCCAAGCGGAGCTTCGGGCCTCCGGGCTGCGCCATCAGCGCGAGACCCATCGGGATGACGAGCCCCTCAACCTGTCACCGCAGGAGTTCGCGATCGCGCGGTACGTCGCCCAAGGACTCACCAACCGTGAGATCGGCGAGGCGCTTCACCTGTCCCCGCGGACTGTCGGGTCGCACCTGTACCGCATCTTCCCCAAGCTGGACGTCACCTCACGCAACCAGCTGGCAGCGCTGATTCGTTGAAAGGGTCACGCCGTTGCGTTACGCCCCAGGAGAGGTCCCGGGACTCTGACCTGCGGCTTCGAGCTGAGCCGCCTGTCGGAATCTAACCGACGACCTATTCACAACGAGACCGTTCTGGTCCCAGCCCTCAACCCGTCTTCGACGGCCTGACCTGCGTGGTTGAACCTGGCTGCGTCTGTTCGCCTCGCGCCAGCGCCGCCCGCAGGCGTCGCGCCGGCGGAGCCAGCGCCTTGAGCCCTTGAGGTCAACCCAGCAACTTCTGCTGACCAACCTGCACGGCCAGCTGTCTACGGTCTTGCGCACCCTCTGATTGGAGGCGCCGCACACCGGTCGCTGATGCACTGACATGCCGATGTGCGGTCGTCGGGCAACTGCGTGCCCGTGTTGAGGACTCAGCCGGTGCGGTCGCTGCCCTGGTACGTGACGTCGGCGAACGCAACGGTGCCGGTCGCGGCGTAGAGCCCGAGCACGCGACCTGTGAAGGACTTGGCGGACTCGTAGGTCCAGTAGCGGCCGTCGAGCTCGGTCAGGACGGTCCGTGTGCCGGCGGACTCGGCCCACAGGGTCACGTTGTCCGCGCCGACCATGCCGTCGCGGAAGTCCGGTGACGCGGGTTCCAGGTCGATGCCGAGGCGCAGCCTTCCGTCGGCGACGGTTGTGGTCCAGGTGTGTTCGAGCCGGGCGAGTGTTGCCCTCGCTGTGATCCCCGTGCTGTCGGCCTCCACAGCCAGGATGTGGTCGCCATCGAGCCGGAGGGCGACACCGCCGACACCGACCGATGCGTCGACCGCAGCCGAGAAGGACACTCGCGGGTGCCGTTGCCGAATGCCGACGAACGAGGGCTGCATCGCGTCGAGTCCCGATCCGTCGCCGGTGATGAGGAGTCCGTCGGGAGTCGTGGTCGCGACCTCGGTGGGTGTACGCCGAACTGCGACCCACTCGTTGTCGAGAGGCTCGGATAGGTCGACGGTGAGGCTCTCGGGTGGCGCATCGGTCACCTCGGTGACCGGCCGACCGGTCGGCCATCCGTCGGTCCAGGTCACGTCGGCCAGGAAGGTCTCGCGGCCCATGGGTGAGAACGCTTGCGCCAATCCCTGCGGGCGCACCCCGAGCAGCACCATCGCGTCGCCTCCGTCCGGGGTGGTGACCAGGTCGGCGTGGCCCTGGTTCTGCACCGGGAGGCCGGTGCTGCGCGAGGAGAGCACCGGGTTGTGCGGGCAGCCGATGAACGGCCCGCGCGGCGATCGGCTGCGGGCGATCGTGACGGCGTGGCCGCGGTCGGTGCCGCCCTCAGCGGCCAGGAGGTACCACCAGTCATCGCGGCGATAGAGGTGAGGTCCCTCGGGTGCGTAGAGCCCGCTTCCGGCCCAGACGGCTCGCACCGCTTCGAGCGCTTGGCCGGTAGTGAGGTCAACGGCTACTTGCTGGAGGTCATGTGGGAATGCGGCGAAGGTGACATACGCGGTGCCGTCGTCGTCCCAGGCGAGGTCGGGATCGATGCCGGTGACGGCTGGGATCGAGGTGCCGTCGCTCCAGGGTCCGGCCGGGTCCTCCGTCGTGAAGACGACGCAGCCGCGCGGGCCCATCATCACCGTGACGATGCAGTAGTAGAGGCCGTCGTGGTGCCGGATGGTCGGGGCCCAGACACCACCGGGCGTGGGCACGTCCGCCAACAGCGCCTGCTCGGGCCGGGTCATGACGTGACCCAGCAGTTCCCAGGTCACCAGGTCGGTGCTGCGGTGCACGGGCAGGCCCGGCAGATACTCGAACGTCGAGGTGACCAGCGTGTAGACGCCATCGACCAGCACGATGCTCGGGTCCGGATGGAACCCGGGCACAAGGGGTGCGGGCCACGTCATAGCAGCCAGTCAGCATCAGGGCATCACGATCGGACAAGGGTCCAGGGCATCACCAGCCCCGATCACTGGCATACGTCGAATGCCCGATGCTTGCCGCAGCGCCTCCGCGAAACATCCGCTCATGCCTGAGCGCGCGGTCGAATGTCCCTACTGTCAGAACTTCCTCACCGGCCGGATCTCCACGACGGGGTGGGCGCGAGTCAGGACCCGTGCGGCTTCCACCAGGGCGTCGTAGTCGTCGCAGTTGACGATGAAGAAACCGGACAGCTGCTCGACGGACTCCGCGTAGGGGCCTTCGGTGACCAGGACGTTCGACCGAGGTCCGCCTCTGATCGTCCGTGCCTCACTGCTGTGGGTGAGTCCTGCGCCACCGGTCACGGCGCCACCCCGCGCCTCGAGGAGCTGGCCGAACTTGAAGTCGATGTCGAACGTGGCCTGTCGGTCCGACTCCGAAGCAGCCGCCTTCTCGTCCTCGTTGTCGGCGGGAAACATGACGACGTACTCGGTCATGACGCGCTCCTTTCAGTGATGGTCTGACGTCGAGATGACGACCAGGGCGCCTCCGCATCGACGTTTCCGGCTCAGAAACCTTGAGACTGGCAACGAACCGCCCCTGCGTCCGCATCTCCCGCGATCCGCTTGATCGTGCGGGCTCGCGGTCAATCACCTCCGGTGTAGCGATGGAACCCGAAAGTGCCCGCCGAGTTCATGCTCACGCTGATGGTGAATCGCTCGCCCGAGACGTCCGTCGCGGTGCAGTCGAAACGGCTGCTGAGTCTGACCTTGGCGTCGGGGCAGTCCACCGTGATGGTCGTGTCGTTCATCGTGCTGTACATCTTGGCGATCGAAGCTTCGACCTCGGTCGCGGTTGGCGTCTCTGGGGTGGATGCCGAGCACGCTGAGAGCGCCAGCACGACGACTGGCAAGAAGGCCGGGTTCACGACAAGGCTCACCCGACACGTCCTTGCATCACTGGGCCCGATGGCAACTGTCATCCTAGATCAGCTCCAGAAGCGACCTCATCTGCCGCGAACAGCGCACCCTCTCCCTGGATCCGGGCACCTGAGGGTTCGGGGAAGCCTCGTCTTGGAGGGACGTCAGGCGAGGACGAAGTAGCGCAAGGCAATGTAGGGGACGCAGAGGGCGATGGTGACGGTGGTGACGACCAGTCCGTAGCGGGTGAAGGTCCAGAAGGTGATGGGGTGCCCGTTGCGTTTGGCGATGCCGGTGACCACGACGTTGGCACTGGCCCCGATCGCCGTCGCGTTCCCGCCGAGGTCGGCGCCCAGGGCCAGGCTCCACCAGAGGGCCTGCTGTTGTGGCTCCAGGCCGGGTGCGGGACCCACCAGGTCGTACACGACCGGTGCCATGGTGGCGACGTAGGGGATGTTGTCGACGATCGCCGACAGGGTGGCGGAGCCCACGAGCATCCCGAACGCGGCGGGCCCGTAGTCGTCGCCGATCCGGGCGGTGAGACTGTCGGCCAGGTCGCCGATCACGCCTTGGTGGACCAGCGAACCCACCATGATGAAGAGACCGGCGAAGAAGAGCAGCGTCTCCCACTCGATCTCCTCGAGGTAGATCGGGTGCGGCACCCGGGAGACCAGGATGGCTGCGCCTGCGCCGAGCAGGGCCACGAGTGACGGTTCGAGGTGGGTCACCGCGTGGGTGAGGAACCCGACCAGCACGAAGACCAGGACGACACCGACCCGCAGGAGCATCCGGGGGTCGGAGATCGTCTCACGGGGTTCCAGTCGCATCACCGCCTGAGCGCGCTCGGCGTCGTAGGTCAGGTGGCGTCCCCACAGCAACCAGCACAGGCCGACGAACGCCACCATCAGGACCACGACGATGGGGGTCAGGTGGACCAGGAAGTCGTTGAAGCCCAGGTCCGCCCGGCTGCCGATGATGATGTTGGGCGGGTCGCCGATCAGCGTGGCGGTGCCGCCGATGTTGCTGGCCATCACCTCGGCCAGCAGGAACGGCACCGGGTCCAGGGCGAGCCGGTCGCACAGCAGCAGAGTCACCGGGGCGATCAACAAGACGGTGGTCACGTTGTCGAGGAACGCCGAGGCGACGGCGGTGATGAGGACCAGCAGCACCATCATGCGGAACGGGCGTCCGCGGGCTCGTTGTGCCGACCAGATGGCCAGGAACTCGAAGACGCCCGTCTGGCGGAGGATGCCGACGATCACCATCATCCCGAACAGCAAGAAGATGACGTTCCAGTCGATCCCGGTGTCCTCGGAGAAGAAGATGTCGTGCCCGCGGACCGAGCCGATGGCCACCATGGCGGCGGCGCCCAAGAGCGCCACGGCGGTGCGGGAGAACTTCTCGGTGACGATGAGGATGTACGCCGTCGCGAAGACCGCGAGTGCGAGCCAGGCGGTCACGGACAAGACCTCACCCCTCGATCAGGTCATCGACGGCACGCGACCGGTGCGGGGACGAGAACATTGGGTGGCTTTCGGCGTCGGGAACAGAACCGCCGACCAGACTTCCCGGCACACCAGGCGACACGGTACCGGTACGAAGCACCCGCACCCCGAGACCACCCGGGCAGTGAACCCGTCAGGACTTGTCGTCGCGGTGAAGGACGTCACGCTCCAGCCGGCGCCGCACCAGCGGGCTGTCCTGACCGGCTGCGGTGGCAATCGCTGCGAGAAGGCGGCTCAGGGTGATGACGCCGAAGAACGAGCCACCACGGTCGATCACCAAGATCACCGGCGTGTGCCCAGAGTCCATCGCGCTCGCCGCCTCGATCAACGTGTCCTCCGGCAGCACCGACGGCGGCTTGAGACCCGTCAGCCGCTTCGCCTCGAGGAGCTCCCCAATAGTCGCCTCATTCAGGACCCGGCACAGCTCGTCAGCCCCCTGCTCGTCGTAGGCGTGAGCCAGGTTGGGCTCGTCCCGGACGTACTGCGGCAAGACCAACGACAACACCTGACTGCCAGGAATCACCGCGATCGGAACCCCGTCCTCGTCTGCGACGACCAGGCCGGACAACCGGTACTCCGCAATCACCCGGGCCGCCTCCGCGCCGGTCGTCCCCCGCTGGACCATGGGCACCTGCTCAGCCAGCTCCACTGCCCTCACCCCACCCACTCTGTCACCGGATCGACATAGCCGGGACAAGGTCTCGAGCGCCTGCCATTCCAAACGCGACCGCAAGACGCACTCTCAGAGCCGTTGAGCGTGCGTTCAGTGGCATCCCCTGCTTCCACACCCCGGGGAACCGCGCGACGAGACCCAAGGCGTGAGGATCGTGGGAAACTAGCTGCGGTTGCCCGCATGAAGGAGACCCCGGCTCGCGGCTGCAAGCGTGCTCGCCCCGGGAGTCGACCGCTTGCCGTTGAGCCTGCGCCACTCCGCCCACTCTCACTCCAGGGAGACGCGTCCGTCGGCCACAGCACCTGCCAGCTCGGTCCGCGACCGCACACCGATCTTGCGATAGATCCGGGTGAGGTGCGCCTCGACGGTGCCCACGCTCGTATGAAGTTGTGCTGCCACTTCTCGGTTGGTTCGCCCGGCAACGACCAGGGACGCGACGCGTCGTTCGCTTGTCGTCAGCGCGTGGTCGGTGCGCATCCGTGGTCGGGCGCCTCGAAGCTCCTGGTCGGCTCGGGCTTTCCAACGAAGAGCTCCGAGCGAGAGGAAGGTGTCGCTCGCCGCCGTCAGCATCTCAGCCGCTGCGCTCCGCCTGCCTGCGCGGCGCAGCGCAGCGCCGGCGACGAAAAGGGTACGGGCTGCCTCGTACGGCGCCGCTGCTCGCTGGAATCCATCGTTTGATCGCCCGAGATGGTGCAAGGCGTCGTCGGTGTCGCCCGTGGTCAGCGCGATGAGCCCGCGGCACCGCTGCGCTGCGGGGACCCCGAGAGGATGTTGCGTGGAGAGGGCCCGGCGCTCGAGCTCGTCGGTCAGGGTGGCCGCGAAGGAAGTGTCCCCGGCGTCGAGAGACGCCTCGACCGCGTCCGGCGCGACGAGCAGAATGGACAGCTCATGGAGTCCGTGCGCCTGGAGCCGCGCGGGCAAGGGTGCCATCCGCTGCGCGGCGTCTACAGCGCGCTCCTCTGCCAGGGCCACCAGGCCGATTGCGTACTCTGCGGTGGCCTTGAGCAGCGGATCGTCCTCGGCTGCCGTCGATGTGCGTGCCTCTTCCACGTCGTCGAGGGCTGCACGATCGCCGCGACGGGCCAGCAAGAGGGCTCGCCAGAGAAGCGCACGAGTTCGCCAGTACCCGCTGCCCGCCGAATTCAGCGCGGCGTCGAGGAGACGTGCGGCCTCGCTCCAGTGACACCGTCGAATCTCCAGATCAGCCTGGAAGACGTCGAGCCGCTCGAGCCGCGACTCCTCGCCGTTGCGCAGGGCGTGGCCTCGCTCGACGTCCAGCCAGCGCTCGGCTCCAGCCCAGTCGCCTCGCCAGAAGCGTTGGTGAGCGAAGGCCACGAAAGGCAAGCGGTCTCCGGCAACCCCTTCGATGGGGTCGGCCGACTCGACGGCTCGCTCGAGGTAGAGCTCGGCGCCTGGGTCGCCGTGCAAGGCCTCAAGGATGCCGGCTGTCGTCAGAGCAGTCGTCTGCACACCCCGGTCTCCGGTGGTCATCGCCAGCGCCACTGCGGCTTCGGCCTCGACCTTCGCGGGTTGGACGTCCCCTCCCCACGCGCCGCGCATCCAGGCGAGCGTTGCCAGGGCACGAGCGCGGACGACGTCGTCGCCGGTGGACAGCAGCACCGCCTCTTCCAGCCGAGCCACTGCGACAGCCGGATCGGAGTCGTGTTGGACACGGTGGATGAGAGCGCGCGCCCGCACCACCCCTGTGGCGTCACCGCGCAGCACGTCTTCGATCAGGGCCGAGGCCTGCGCGTGCCCGCCAGCTCGATAAAGGAAGTCAGCCTGAATCACCTCTCGGCGCGCGAGATCTTCTATGTCCGTCGCTGGGGTGAGGCGACAGGCATGGGCAATGAGGTCGATGCCCGACTCGAGCGCACCTCGAGCTTGAGCGGACCCCGCAGACCGCTCGAGCAGCAATGCCGCACTGCCGTCGTAACCGTCCGTCGCAAGAGCCAGGTGGCGAGCACGATCCTCCACCAGGTCGGCGAGGCCGGCTGCCTGTCGGTGCAGCTCGCGGAGCCTCATCGGGGGAATAGTCGCGAGTGCACCGGAAGCGAGCAATGGATGGGCAAGCCGCACGGAGCCTCCCTCCACGACCATCACACCCGCGGCAACGGCCTCGTCAATCGCGCGCGCCTCAACCCCGAAGCGGAGCACGGCGCTGAGGGGCGCGGGGCCCTGCACAGCCACCCTCTCGATAGCGGCCAGGGCGGCTTCTGAGACCGAGCGCAATCGGTCATCCACGACCGCCCGCAGCGACGGTGGGAGGCCAGGAGCCGCGCCTGATCGAGCCAGCTCCAATGCGTAGAAGGGGTTGCCGCCCGAGGCGGTGTGGATCTGTCGTGAATCGCGCCGGGAGACGATCAGACCGCCCTGGCGAAGCACGTCATGGACAGCTCCGACGGGCAGGGCCTTCACCTCGATCTCAGAGAGACGACCCTCCAGGCCGAGACGCAACTCGACCGGATCGCTCGCGTCCAGGCGCAACGTCGCCACGACTCCCGTCCCCTTCCCGAGCCTGCGTACAGCGAAGGCGAGCGCCCTGGCGGAGGGGGCATCGAGCCACTGCAGGTCATCGAGGGCCAAGAGCAGCGGACCGTGCAGTGAGAGCTGGTGCAGAGCCTCGGTCAGGCCACGTCCCACCGCATAGGGGTCTAGCCCCTCCCGAGGCGGAGTCCGGAGCAGCGCAGCGCCCAAGGCGCCCGCCAGCGGAGCAGACAGCTGTGGCAGCACGTCGTCAGCGACCTCACCCAGCAGGTCACCCAGGGCGACGAAGCCCAGGGGGAGCTCGGACTCAACAGCCCTGGCAGTCAACACGGTCGCGCCGAGGTCATGACCTCTCTCGATCGCGGCCTCCCACAGAGTCGTCTTGCCGATCCCGGGCTCGCCGGTGAACAGCAGCCCGGCGCAGCCGTCCGGGACGGCACCCAACCAGCTCCCGACAGCGGCGAGCTCCCGCTCGCGCCCCACGACGGCGCCACCCCCCACTGTCGTCGTCATCTGCCAAGTGTGGAGTCGAGCGGAGCAAAGTGTGGGGTTTCCCCAGACGCGGGGGGGTGTCGGGCCCCTGCAGAGTGGTGGAAATACGTCACCCCAAGGAGACAGTCATGAAGATTCTGCGCGCCCATCTGTGTGCCCGTTTCACCGCGATTCTCTGGAGTCAGCCATGAGCCGATTCACCATGCGAGCAGTGACTGCCTCGGCCGTCGCGGCAGCAGTATTGGTAACAGCGGCGCCCGCTCATGCCAACCACCAGGAGTTCCAGATCGTGCTGCCGGGTGCCATCTCCGCCGAAGGCATCGCCAGTGGCTCGGGATCTACCTTCTACGCCAGTGACATGTTCTCGGGCGACATCTTCCGAGGTGATATCCGGAAGGGCGTAGCCGAGAAGTTCATCGACAACCCACCGGGCCGCAACGCCTTGGGCCTGCGGGTCGACGTCGCAGACGGGCTGCTCTTCGCGGCCGGCGGATTCGACGGTAAGGGGTACGTCTACGACTCCAGCACCGGTGCCACCCTCGTGAGCTACCAGTTCTCTGAGGCGCCGTCGCTCATCAACGACGTGGCGCTGACGCCTGCCGGCGCCTGGTTCACCAACTCCTTCCAGCCCGAGCTCTACTTCGTGCCCATCACCAACGGCCACGCCGGCGAGTTCACCACCCTCCACCTGAGCGGCCCCGCCGCCGTGGTGCAGCCTGATGGGATCAACAACAACGGCATCCAGGCCACCTCTGACGGCTCGAGCCTGGTCGTGTCCCACTCGAGCTCGGGCGCGCTCAACGTGGTCAACCCCAAGACCGGCACAAGCCGCACGATTGACGATCTGAGCCTGCCCAACGTCGACGGCATCCTCATGCAGGGTCGGACCCTCTATGCCGCGCAGACCTTCCAGAACCGGATCGCCGAGGTCCGCCTCAGCGGAGACCTCAACTCCGGTTCGGTGAGAAAGGTGATCACGAGCAGCCTGTTCGAGGTCCCCACGACCGTTGCCCTGTTCGGGGACCGGCTTGCGGCAGTGAACGCGAAGTTCGACACCGGCCTGCCCCCCGATGCCACCAGTTTTGAGGTTGTCGTCGTCGACCGCTGACGGATGGCGCTCGGTCAGTGCCGTCCACTCCGCTCTCGACCCGAAGGCGCAGTCGCTACGGACGACAGGTCATCCGTGCTCAGCAGCCAGGCGGCGATGTCGTCGACGTCTACACGGGCAGCGGTACACGCGGCCTGGACCCGAAAGCCCGGGACGTGATGAAGCAGCTCAGTGGCATCGAGGCCCCGAACATCGCCGGGGATGCCGAGGTGTCGGCGATGTCCTGTGTCGACCAGCAGGGCTGGACGAAGCCGGCAGGCGCCGTGAGTCGGCCGTCGTGTCCCTTCTGCACCACCGCCATCATGGACAGTGGGGGAGAGTTCACGGGTCCGCTGGGGCCCTATCGTTCCAGGGCAAGCCGACGATGAGATCAGTCCCAGTTCTTCTGGTTCGGTGGTGGTGAGTGATGAACGGTGACGGCCTAGCGGCGCAGGCGAAGGGACTGCCCGCGCGCTCGCAGATGGTGCTGGGGCTGGTCCTCGCGTGGCTGTTGCAGCCGTTCCTGCGGTTCGACGACACCGAGCACGGACAGCAGCGGAGCGATGCCTGCCGACGGTTGTTGGACCAGGCGCTCGGGGACGTCGAGGCGGGCCCGTCCGCGACCCTGGTCGAGGACGTGGCATCGACCGAGGAGCAACAGCTCGAGGAGGAACCCGACGGCCCGGGGGCGTTTCGGGTCGACTTCGTGGACGCCCTCGCCTACGCCCTGGAGAGTGGGCAGGGCAGCGAGCAGGCCATGGGATGGTGTCTGCAGCGAGTCGAGGCGTCCCTTTACCACGCTGCTGAAGCGGGCCTGGCGTTCGAACCTCCCGGACTTGACGGTCAGGTCTTAGAGGTAGTCGACATCCTGAGCCGTGCGAGCTCGATCGACCAAGAGCTTGTTGCGCGGCTGCAGGAAGTGATAGCGACCTCGCGGGATCTGCTGGTGCAGAAGGCCTGAGAGGACAACCATTCATCTAGCGCCGTGGTCACCTCACGCCAACCTGACAACACCTGTGCCTGAGCGACGAGAGTCCCTGCACTTGGGTGGTGAGGACAAAGCTGGGGGTGCGAGGCCTCATGTCATTCAGCTAGCACCAGAACGCCATCAGCGCGGGGCGGATGCGCGCTGCACGACGGCCACTCTTGATCGTCGGCTCGAGCCCCGCGCTCGGCGATCAACCGCCCGAACCGAGATGAGTGCGCCGGTCCCTGCCGTCGCCAGATGCGAACGCGACATGGTCAGCGCGGTGCGGTGGTCTCATGTGGTCCGCCCTGCTCGATCTCCACGTCGGCGCCCAGCTCGATGACGGGTTGGGACGTCGTGAGGCTCAGTCGCGGATCGGCCACGAGGGCGGCGAGGTTGGCCAGCGGCACGCCGAGGTCGAGGTCGCGCGGGTCGTCGGTGATGGACGCTCCGGTCACTCGTACTGCGACGTCCTCCCTCGCGCGACGGTCGATGAGGTAGACGACTCCGGGGTCCTCCTCAGGTTCGAGTTCCTGCCACGCGATCGTCACGTCGTGACCGTCGACGGAGTCGGCCACGCACTCGTCGAAGAAGGTGGGCTCGGCGCAGACCAGCGGGCTGTTGCTGCTGGGTGCCACGACGACGGTGAGCGATACGTCGGCGTACTGGAGCCACGCAGCCGTGGACTGGTCACCGAGGCTCGGGCTCGAAGACATCTGACTCCGCGATGCGGCTCGGCTGCAGATCGACGTGCTCCTGCGCGATGGCAGCGATGGCTGCGGGCGTGATCGGCTCATCGCCGGCGACCGGGTCGGCGCCTTCGCCGCAGCCGGCGAGCAGCACACAGGCCATCACGACCACTGGCCACCGCGTCATCCGGCGAGAGTACGGCGTCGTGCGCGTGGGTCCCGTGCTGCCTGGATGCAGGGACCCCCGCTGCCACGATCCCGCGCATCTCCCGCAACGCACTCAGCCGCTGGTGGTGCGCGCTCATGCCGATGGAGCCGAAGGTTGAGTCCCCGGCCACCCATCAGCCGAGCCGCGCGGTTGTTGGCACACCGCCTGTCGGCGCCGTACCCGAGCGGGATCTGGCGAGAGGAACGGCGCCGCCGCGGCATGATGGGGTCGTGCCCCGGACAGATACTGCCCACCGCGAGATCGCGGCACCTCCCGGTCGTGTTTTCGCCGCCCTTGTCGACCCCGACGCGCTCGTCGCGTGGCTGCCACCTGCCGGGATGAGCGCCAGGTTCGAAGGATTCGATGCGCGGCCGGGCGGCTCGTACCGCATGGTGCTCACCTACGCAGACACCTCCACGGGCCCGGGGAAGACCACCGCCGACTCAGACGTCGTCGAAGCCCGCTACGTCGACATCGTCCCCGGCGGACGCGTCGTGCAGGAAGTCACCTTCGTCGCCGACGATCCCGACCTCGCGGGCACCATGACGATCACGTGGGAGGTCACGGCGACCCACGATGGGACGCGCATGGACATCCGTGCCGAGCACGTCCCCGCCGGCATCTCCGCGGAGGACCATGCGGCCGGGCTCGCGTCCTCGCTGGCCAACCTCGCAGGCTACGTCGAGCCGTACGGCCGCTCCTGGCTGGAGTGATCGAGGCGTGCGGGCATCGAAGTGGACGCCGAGGGAGAGCGTCAGGAGAGAGTGCGCCCGCCGGGGCAAGCGCGCCGTCGTCGACGGGTGCGTCGACCTGCTCGCCGGGCGCGATGCGGACCCTGACCTGATCGTGGCACTGGGAGGCCCACCGGCTCGGTGGGCCAAGACCGGTGAACCGAGCGGGCCTGGCTACTGGCTCAGGGTGTGGGCGACCCGGGGTCTGCTCTGGAACTGGGACGAGGTCGCTACCCCCGCCGTCTTGTCGGCGCTCGACGATGAGGCGTGGCGAGTACGGGAGATGGCACTCAAGGTCGTCGCGCGTCACCTAGTTCGTGACGGGGCCCCCGCCATGGCGAGGCTCGAGGAGGATTCGTCTGCTCGCGTCCGTGCTGCGGCATCACGCGCCCGCGCGCGGCTCGAGGCGGCTGGCGAAGTCGACGGCAGCTGATCTGGCCGCGATCCGCGCATCAAGGAACATCCGTCGCGACGCCGCGTTCACGCGGAGGCGAGGCGCTCTGCGGGATGTGCGCCACTAGCGGCCTGTGTCAGCCTCCGGATCGGCGTCGGGGTCCGGAAGCGCGTCGGGGTCGGGATCGGCGTCTGGATCAACACCAGGGATAGGCGACATGGGATCGTCGGGCGAGGGGGGTTCAAGTTCCGGGTCGGGAGTGGGCGCCTGCGGATTGACTGTCATACGGCAGGTCTACCCCCAAGAGAGGCGCCTCTGCCTCACCCCAAGGACGAAGAGCTCTCACGGTCTCTGAGAGCCTCAGACCGCCATCAGCGCCGCTCGCAGTGACGCCTGACCTCGGCTCGGCACTGGTCGTTGCCACGTCGCCCATCCGCAACGTCGCGCCCTCCTCCGCCGAAGAGGACGTCGCCGCGGGGTGAACCGAGGAGAGTGTCGGCGCCGGCACCGCCGAGGAGGCGTCGCTCCAGGCGCGGGCAACCGTCGTCGGGGGCGAGGCTGAACCGCAAGACGTCGTTGCCGCCCCGCCCCTCGATCGTTGCTCGGCAGGCACGGGCTTTCAGCAGCTCGGGTGCTGCGGACCCGAGCATCGTCAGCGCCGCGCTGTCCGGGAAGGCAAGCACCGACAGGTCTCGCACCATCCCCGTCCAGCGCACCAACTCGTCGCCGGCGTCGGAGACGAGACCGTTGCCCAGCCGCCAGTCACGTGGTTCGTCGCCCTTCAGGAAGACCTGCATCCTGTGTCGGCCGGCGCCGAACTCGACCTCGCCGCCGGTCTGGTAGCCGCTCCAGTAGACCGTCGAGTTGCCGTCCCCCACGGTGATCGTGTCGGCATTGCCCTTCCCCGGTGCACCCGAGTAGATCGTGGCCGGCCCGCACCGACCTCGATGACATCGACCTGCTGGTCACCGATGGCCGCCGCGTTGCCGGGATCGCCCGCGGCCTTCACGAAGTCCGGCCCAGGGCCGCCGAGATAGGTATCAGCCCCAGGGCCGAGGAAGGAACGGCCGGAGGACGCTGCCGTCGTGTCCACGACGTCGTCGCCGAACCCGGCGTAGACCTGGCCCGACTTGCCCGTGACGCACACGCGGTCGTTGCCATCGAGGGCGAAGATCACCCGGCTCCCCTTGGTCACGATGACGTCGTCTCCGTCGGTGCCGACCAGGGACATGTCGGGACTGCCGACGAGGGTGGCCGCCTGCCCCTGGCACATCTCCGCCGCCACGGCCGGCACAGGGAGAGCCACGATTCCGACAACAAGACCGGAGGCCAGACCCCCCGCGAGCAACAAGAACTTCATGACAGGTTGGATGCCGGCCAAGGTCGATCGGTTCATTCCGCGTTCTCACCGGCCACGCGCCAATGAGGCGGCGGAAAGACTCACCCAGCTCCTGATGGCGAACCACGCCGACCAGCAAGGCCAGGACAGTTGGGCATGCACCGAGCGCGCCGTGTGGCGCGCTCGGCGGCGACCGACCGGTTAGCCGACCCACCTCAACCGCCCTCGACAGACCCTCGGCTTCAAGACACCATCACAAGCACTAGCCGAGGTGTTGCGTTGATGGCCTGAGCCCGCAGGCATGAGAGTGCGTTGTTCCGCGGTCCTCAGCGCCGGTACTCCACCATGTACAGCGAAGGCAGTTCGGCCCCGAGCCGGGCGACGAGATCGTCCGCTCGCTCATCGAGCTCAGACGTTGCCTCGGCGTGGGCGAACCCAGAGCGCTCCAAGGCAGTGCGGGCATCTGCCCACGCTGTCAGTTCACGAATGTGGTGACCGCTGAGGCGCAGCGCCGTGCCCAGCCACGCAGCGTCCGCGGGCAACACTGTCGCCAGCTCCCACAGAGTGACCAACGAGCCGCTGTCACGCCACAAAAAGCAGATCACGTGGCTGGCAGGCTGCTCCTCGAGATCAACAGACATGGAGAGAACTCCCTTCGTCAGGGACGGCGATGACGCCCGCCGCGTCACGCGGACGCTGGCAAGGACGAGTCTTCGCTTGGTGTCGCCTGTCCGGTCGCCTCAGGGTCCGCCGGAGCAGCGCGCCTCCAGACCAGGACGAAGATCAACACGATCACGATGCCAACGGTGTTGAGGATCGTGATCGACACGGTGACTAGCGGGTCGGCTCCGAAGGGGAAGATCATCATCAGGAGCATCGGGGCGATGTTGCGCACCGCCGTGGTCGCCTCAGCCGCGTGCCGGATTCCCACGTCCTTGACACGAAGACTGGAAACGAGGAGGTAGCCACACCCGAGGCCGATGAACGGACCGGCCAGGGCCGCGATGTAGCTCTCCGTGCCCCATTCCTGCTCGAACAGGCCCCAGTAGGCCACCAGGGTGAAGTTGAGGTTGAACAGGAGGCACAGGATTGCCACCCGAACAGACCACCGCATCAATGGCGGAGTCAGGTCGGGCCACCAAACCCTGAAGCCGCATCCGAGAGCCAGCGGCAGCAGCAAGAAGAGCAGTAGCGGCCACGCCACATCCCAGGCAGAGGTCTTGAGTTGGGCGTCAACCGCGTCGATGGCAAGGGGCAAACCCAAGGGGAGAGCGATGATTGTCGCCACCGTCAGGACGACCAACATCGTGGTGGCTGTGCCGACGTCCGCCTTGGCCAGCCGGGCGAGGATGGGAGCGAACGGCATACCGGCAGACAGGGCTGCGACACAGAACCCGACCTTGATCTCTCCCGGAATGGACGAGGCGATCGTCAGCAAGTAGCCGATGAAGACGAACGGGATGATGACGAAGTTGGTCACCAGCGCCCACGTGGGCCCCGGGTCTGATGGAGGCTCTCAATCCAGGAAGGATGAGAGTCATGGCAGCACCGAGGAAGTACAGCGACGAGCTGCGGGAGCGGGCGACCCGGATGGCGGTCGACGCCCGGCGGGACCCGGCGACCAGCGCGTGGGGCGATCAAGCGGATCGCCGACCAGCTGGGGATGCATCCCGAGACGTTGCGGAACTGGGTCCGTCAGGCCGAGATCGACGGCGGTGTCCGGCCGGGCACGACGACCGAGCGACGCGGCAGCGGATCGGCCGAGCTCGAGCGGGAGGTCCGCGAGCTGCGCCGGGCGAACGAGATCTTGAGGACGTGCCTCGGCTTTCTTCGCGCGCGGAGCTCGACCGCACCACCAGCAGGTGAGTCGGTCGCGGTGGTCGTCGACTACATCGACCACCGACGTCGTCGAGGGCGCGAGCTCGGGGTCGAGCCGATCTGCGCGGTGCTGCAGGACGCCGGCGTGCAGATCGCCCCGAGCACCTACTACGCCGCCAAGACCACGGCCGCCGTCGGCCCGGGCGGTGCGCGACGCCGAGCTGGTCGAGGACATCAAGGTCGCCCACCAGGCGAACCTACGGCGTCTACGGCGCCCGGAAGATCCACGCCGAGCTCAACCGTGAGGCATCGCGGTGGCCCGCTGCACCGTCGAGCGGCTGATGCGGGCCGCGGGCCTGCGCGGGATCCCGCGGGAGAAGACCCGCAAGACCACCATCGGCGACGGCGCTGAGACCGAGCGGCCCGCGGACCTGGTCAAGCGGAAGTTCGTCGCGACCGCGCCGAACCAGCTGTGGGTCGCCGACCTGACCTACGTCCGCACGCACGCCGGCTGGGCCTACGTCGCGTTCGTCCTCGACGTGTTCTCGCCGGATGATCGTCGGCTGGCAGGTGTCGACCGTCGCTGCGCACCGACCTCGCCCTGGACGCCCTCGACATGGGCCTGTGGGCCCGGCAGCGGGCCGGCGCAGGACGTCACCGGCCTGGTCCATCACAGCGACCGCGGAGTCCAATATCGAGCGATTCGCTACACCGAGCGGCTCGCCGAAGCCGAGGCCGTCGCCTCCGTCGGGTCGCAGGGGCGACTCCTACGACAACGCGATGGCCGAGGCGCTCAACTCGCTGTTCAAGGCCGAGTGCATCCGCAACCCCGTCATGCGGCCCAAGGGCGGCTGGAAGTCCGTCGACGACGTCGAGATCGCCGTCGCCGAGTACATCGACTGGTTCAACCACCGACGCCTTCACGGCGAGATCGGCCTCGTCCCACCCGCCGAGTTCGAGACCAACCACTGGGCCAGCATCACGCCCGAGCACTACCCTGAGACACCCGTCCCGACCGGGGCCGGTTCCAAGTAACCGACAATCTTCCAATGGGCGAAGCCCTGCCCCAGCATTTTGCCGATCGGAAGTCTGAGACCCAAACCGAACGAGTTCAAGATGACGAAGAGGACCCCGAACCCGTTGATCAGGACGACGGTGCCGGACTGTGACGTCATGCCGCTTCCCTCTCATGAAGACGACCTTTACCAAACACCCATCTACAGCCCCTTGCACTCACCCCCTGCGGGCGATCCTTACTACGCTCCGAAATCCGCTCAGGAGCCATGACCGAGCTGATCGCGGCAGATCCGGGCGTGGAGCCGACCCTGGCCGCGGCCTGGGACCATCGAGCGGTGGGTGCCCAGGAGATGCGGACCAAGCGGCTGCGGTTGACCCAGCCCGTGGCGACCGATTCGGCGGGAGTGTTCGCGATCCTCGGAGACCCGCGCACCGTTGAGCACAACCCGTCCGACCGGCTCGAGGATCGCGGCGAGGCGTCTGAGCTGGTGGCCCGGTGGGTCCGCCACTGGGAAGATCACGGCTTCGGCTATTGGTGCGTCCGCGAGTCCCGTTCGGACCGCATCATCGGCTACGCCGGCGTGAAGCGCATGCTGATCCACGGTCGCCCAGTGCTGAACCTGGTCTATCGCTTCGTGCCAGAGGTGTGGGGACGGGGCTTCGCCACCGAGGCCGCCTCGGCCGTTGTGTCGAGGGCCTTGGACGACATGCCGGCGGAGACCGTCGTGGCCCGCGTGCGACCCGACAACCGCTCCAGCCAGAACGTGGCGCTGAAGGCCGGGCTACAACGCGATGCCGCGATGGACTGCCAGGGGGAGGATGGCCTCGACTGGGCCTTCACGAGCCCAGAGATCCAGTGACGCCGTCCGCGCTGTCGCGCACTATCAGCCATGCGGGCCTGGTCGCGGTGCTGGTTCGGAAAACGGCAGCCTGCCTACCCTGACCAGATGTGCCGCGCGGGTCCTGTCACCGACCGGATGGGTTCAGGTTCGTCGGGCCACCACCCAGCCGAAGGCCGCATCCATGCGGATGCCGGAGTCCGTGCGTTCCTGCGCGCGCAGTACCTCCATGGACGACGTACGCAACGCCTGCTCATCACCCGACTCCGTCAGCGGGTACATCATCCCGGTCGATGCCAGCGCGCGATACGCGACCTCGGCGTCAGGGAACTCGCTCACTGAAGTGACGGTGCCTGAGTCGAGAACTTGAAAACCGGCACCGGCCAGCAGTCCCGCGGCGGCACCGGGTTCGGACATTCGCAGTGGCGTGTGCGTCTCAGCTGCATCGACATGAGGTGCCAGGGCTTCACCCAACGCGGCCATGGCCCAGCCGAAATCCCGGGGATCTGACCAGAAGCCGAGCGCCAGCGAACCTCCTGGCCGCAAGACCCGGTGGGCTTCCCTCAACCCGCCATCGTCGGCGTAGACGAACGAGTTCACTCCGGTCACTGCATCGAAGGACGAGTCTTCCAAGGGCATGTTCGTCATGGAGGCGTGGTGGAGTTCGGCCCGCGGGACTCGGTACTTGGCGATCGTCAACAACCCAGCTGCTGCATCAACTCCAACGACGTCGGCGCCGCGGCTCGAGTAGCGATGGAGACCGAGACCCGCTCCACACCCGACGTCGAGCAAGTCTGTCCCAGGACCCAGGTCAAGGGCTGCAGCTAGTTGCTCGTACAACGGGAGGAAGAGTGGCTCCATGAAATAGGCCCAGTCTCGCGCTCGGGAGCTCCACGCGATGCCTGCTTCCTGCCAACCCATGCCGACCTCCGTCGATACGATGGCCTCAACGTAGCCCCGTTCGCCATCGAAGATGTGCGCCTCGGCAAGGCGGGTTTCCTACCTCCTCGGGGCCGTGCGATCCGCCCGACATCGGCAGATGGGGGGACAGCGGCATGAGAGTGCGGTGCCTGTGCTGGGCACGCGGGTGTGGGCTCACATGGGGGCTGTGACCTGTTGCTGCCACACGTGGAGAACGTTGAGGGGCGCTCGCCCAGGCTCCTCCGGGATGTCGTCACCGAAGACGGCGTGGAGCATGGGATGTACGACGGGGTGCAACCGCTCCTCGGCAAAGCGGTCCCAGTCCGCTTCTGACTCCCACACGTCGATGTAGCGAAGTCCCCCTTCTGGCCGTTCCAGGGCGATGTGAACGATCAATCCCGGCGCCTGCTCGGGACCGAGGTCTGTGACGATGCGGTCGTAGGTCGCCGCGTCGATCGGCACGTCTTGGATGAATGCGTAGGTCATGTCCGGCTCCTCATTGACCCGAAGGGTCTTCGGATCAACTATGATGAGTGCTCATGACGGTGTCAAGAGACGGCGAAACGGCAGCCGCCGCTACGAGAGCGAGATCCGGCGTCGCCGCTCGGCGGAGACCCGTCGGCGCATCCTTGAGTGCGCCCGCGACCTCGTTGTCGAGAAGGGATACGCCGGCACTACGGTCGCGGAGGTGGCTCGACGCGCCGGCGTACACGTCGACACGATCTATGCCCTCGTGGGACGCAAGCCGGTGATCCTGCATGAACTCGTGGAAAACGCGATCTCCGGAACCGACCACGCCGTTGACCCACTGGAACGCGACTACGTGCAGGCGATGCGCGTCGAACCAGACGCTGGGCGGAAGCTGGACCTCTACGCCGGCGCCATGAGCCGAATCCATGAGCGCCTCGCTCCGCTGTTCCTTGCGCTTCGCGACGCATCGCGAGCTGACCCGGAAGCCGGGCGGATCTGGTCGGCGATCAGCGAACGCCGTGCCCTCAACATGAGGCGGCTCGCTGACGATCTCCTGAGCACAGGGCCAGATCCGCCCAGACCTGACACTCGACCAGGTGGCCGACCTCGTCTGGGTCACCAACAGCCCAGACGTCCACCAACTACTCGTTCAGGACCGCGGCTGGACCCCCGAGCAATACCAAGCGTGGCTGGCGGACTCATGGCGTCGACTCCTGCTCACCCATCCATAACACCCACCCGGGCCGCCATCGAGCGGGGACTAACCGCGTCCGCGAAACGCCAACGCGCACCCCTGTGTGCCCCACCTGCGCCCAGCGAGCGCGCCGCCTCCGCATGCACCAGTGCAGCGAGGGCTGGCACCTGAGCGAAGATCCGTTGCGCGAGCCTCCGGTGGCGCCGACGTCGTACGGGATCGAGAGGGAGGTGACTCGCCGGCGGACGGACACTGCCGAGGGCGCGCCAGTGCCGCCCGCAGGCCCGCGCTCAGCACGTCGCTGGCGGCTGACGTGAGCGGAACGACTTGTCGCGGCACTCAGGGGTGGTCGCAGGTCTAGCCTGATGGCCGTGCCCGAACTCCAACGTCCGCTGCGCTTGGCCATCGTTGATGACTACGCCGTGGTCGTCGCCGGGGTGGCGTCTTTCCTCAAGGCCGAGCGCATCGACGTGGTCGAGACCGGTGCGACCACGCCTGTCATCTCGGACGTCGACATCGTGCTGTACGACACCTTCGGCCAGGTCCAGGGCAAGGGCATCGACCTTGAGGACTTCGTTCGCGACAGCCGTGGCGCCAAAGTGGTCATCTACAGCTGGAACCTGAAACCACAGCTCATCGAGGAAGCGCTGGCCAGCGGCGCCAGAGGCTACCTGTCCAAGGTGCTGACCGGACCCGCACTCGTCCGAGCGCTCGAGCGGATCATGCAAGGCGAAGTTGTCGTCCTGGCTGGGGACTTCGAGACGAGTGCAGGCGGAGTCGGAGACTGGCCGGGGCGCGACGAAGGGCTGACGCCCCGCGAGGCCGAGGTCCTCGCACTCATCACCCAAGGCCTGAGCAACAAGGAGATCGCAGCCCGCGTGTACCTCAGCATCAACTCCATCAAGACCTACATCCGTTCTGCCTACCGCAAGATCGACGCCTCCAGCCGCACCCAAGCGGCCATCCGGGGTCTTGAGCACGGCTTCAAGCCGGACAGCCTGCGCACCGTCGACCCTGCACTCCTGGTGCGCCCGGCGCCCGACACTCCCTTCTAGGGGCCTACGCGTCGAGCAGGACTACTCGGTGTTCCAGTCAGTTGGTGTCGCCGGTCCGTGCCTCAGTTGGCCGTTTCCCGACTCGAATCCGGCCCAGGGGTGCTGGGGAAGCCCGCCTGGATACCCCAGGCCACCGCCTGGCTGCGAGTCGACGCATCAATCTTCCGGTACGCCGACCTGATGTAGGTCTTGACCGAGTTGATGCTCAGGTAGAGCTCATCCGCGATGTCCTGATTGCTGAAGCCGCGAGTGACAAGGACGAGCACGGTCGACTCGCGAGGGCTCAGTCCGACCTCCTGGCCGAGGAAGTCGGTAAGCTTCCCACTCCTGCGCGATGTGGCTGTCCTCGAGAGTGCCGGCGATGGCCTCCCTGATGACCTGGACGAAGTCAGCGTCGGCGATGTCGAGGGCGATGCTCCACTCCACCCCGTGAGCCCTCGCTTGCGCTCCGAGCTCGGGGCGCAGGGTGCGGTCGATGGCAATGACGATGGTGGACGTGTCCTTGACCCAGACGTCGAGCTCGGCGGTGTCACCGTCGCGCATGCAGATGACGTCGAACAGGACCACGTCTGGGTCGGCGACGGACGGTCCGGAGGTGGTCAGCGTGAAGGGGGCCGAGACGCCCGCGAGCATGGCACGGAGGCCGAGCTCGACGACGCGCTGAGTCGTGACGATCTGTACCCAGACCACGTCCTGGTTCGCCTCCACACGCTGAGTGTCGAGGATCCCGGGGATGACGCGCTTCACCCCTGGCTACCCCAGACCTAGCAAGACATCGCCCACCGTTCGTGCTGGATGGACGATGCCCCGAGGCTGAGGAGTGAAACGATCACCCTCGCGCTCCGCACGCTATGTCGCCGGGCACCAACTGACCACCCCCGCAAGGACCCAACGCAGCCCACACCACTCAGTCCCACGTTCCGGAGGTCCTGGCCGGTGTGATCGAGGACGTGATGTCCGAGAACCCGCTGCACCGTTCGGACCCACGAGATGGCCCGGGCTGGCGATCGGTCTCGCCCAGGCCGTGTACGGCGAGTCGGCCTTGGACGACGACGGAGTGGTCACGCTCAGCGATCCGGCCCCGCAGGACCCCGCACCCACGGTCGGTGTCAACCGGGCCTCACAAGCCGAGGACTGAGGATCCCCGGCTGGGAGCGATGTCGACGACGTAGCCCTCCAGCTGCTCCACGAGACCGCGGTCGTCGCGGACGCCGCGACCGACGAGGAGGACCGAGTGCTCGTGTCCGTGATGGTCGATGACGCGGTGGTAGCAGGTGAAGGGGGTGGCGGCTCGCATGGCGTGGTCGAGAGCCTCATAGACCCCGGAACGGTCCTCGGGGTGCAGGTGGGCAAGCAGGATCGCGGTGCTGGGCGTGACGTCGCCGCGCTGCAGCCCGTGCAGGGCGTACATCCCGTCCGACCACGACCAGTGGTCGCCCAGGACGCTCTGGGTGTGTAGCCGACGGGTGGCGGGCCTTCGTTGTCGTGGAATGCGGGGGTCATCAGCGTTCTGGTCTCGTCTCGAGGTGGTCGTGGAACGTCCGAACCCCGGCGCGGTGGACCGGGGGCGGATCCGCGCCGGGGTTCGGGTTCTCATGGAGGTGCGTGACGCGAGGCGTCAGGCGCCTCTTGTCAGATGCCCAGGTTCAGGGCGTCGAGGATCTGCCCGAGCAGGTCGTTCAGCTGGCCGAGCAGCCCGGCGAGCGGGCCGCCGTCGAGCAGGCCGGTGATGGCGCACAGCAGGTTGCCCAGCAGGTTGCCGGCTCCGGTGGCGGCGACGATGTCGAGCACGACCTTGTCGAGGTGGACCTGCAGGCCGAGGAGGTCGAGGTCGAGCGGCCCGAGGACGAGATGCAGGACGTCGCAGGCTGCCAGGCCCGATGCCGACCTCGCGGTCAGCCCCGAGAGGGACTTCCCGTTGATCTTCTTGACCTGCAGCGTGCGCAGCGCCGTGAAGGTCTCCTTGCTGCCGTCGGCGTGGGTCACCACGCCGTCCACGACGCCCTTGACCTGCTGCTTGCCGTCCTTCTTGAGGAACTTGAGCGGGGTGAAGCTGCCGGTGACCTTGCTGCCGTCGGAGGCCGTGCCGACGAACTTCGAGGTCAGCTTGCCGTTGACGTTCTTGGCGACGGTCCCCGCGGGTCGCAGTGTCGCTGCCACCGCTGACGGCCGTGGCCGCGGACGAGAACCCTCCGAGCGTGGTCATGATGGCCAGGACCAGCGTTGCTGCCAGCACCGCGAACGGTGTCCTGGACTTCTGGGTGCCGAGAAACATGGGTGCGTACCCCTCCTGATCGGCCCGAGTTCTTCGGGCGACGACGGTGCGCAGCCTGGGTGTGGCCACGCACCCCCATGACGGTCTGCCGGTAGCCGGATGACGCGCCTCGAGGCGCGGGCGGCGACGCCTCGACCGTCACCCGGAGCCGCCTACAGGGCCGCAGTGAGGCACTGCTGCGGGGTGGCCCGCGTCATGCGACGGTCCTCCGCGAGTCACAGGTGCGGACTGGTCTGCCCGATCGTGGGCTGGCCGGAGGCCGAGCGGGCACCAGTGGCGAAATAGTGGGCTGGAATTCCCGGACGAGCGCCCGACGAATGGGACGCCGAAGGAGGGGGGCGGGCCTGGCGACCGAGGCCCTGCCTGTGAGTGATGGGCCCAGGCGTCGGGGAAGCGTCCCTAGGGGTGGTCTGCACGCCATCAGTTCCTACTAGCGTGGCTGGCGGACCGGGGGATGACACCAACTCCCTTGGAGGGGCACCAGATGAGCGCGATGTGGGACTACCGAGACTCGGCCTCGACCGATGGGTTCGACCTGGCCGGCTACGACGTCCAGGCGACCCACGGTTCGATCGGCAGCGTCGACGCGGCGACCAACGGGGTGTCAGACGCCTACCTCGTCGTCGACACCGGCATCTGGATCTTCGGCAAGAAGCGCGTGATCCCGGCCGGCGTGGTCAGCGCCGTCGAGCACGACAGCAAGACGATCTTCGTGATCCTGACCAAGGACCAGGTCAAGGCGGCCCCCGACTACGACGCGGCGGCGTGGAACGACGAGTCGCGTGACCGGCAGGGGGACTACTACCGGGCCTACCAGCAGTACTGACCCCGGTGTCGTCTCGCGGCCGCGTCATGTCACCCACGATCGGCCGTCATAGGGGTGGGACGGAACCACCAGATACCCCACCCGGGGGTGCCTCCGCCGTGCCTCCCTTCCGAGGGAAGGAAGCGGAGCCCGGGTGGGGTCCGTGCTCATACCCTGCGTGATGCCCACTCCTGAACGTGGAGGCTCAGCCCCGCGAGCCCCGCTCACGCATCAGAGCCTCGTACACCTCGACGTACCCGCGGCACATCGCCTCGGCCGAGAATCGTGCGGCCTGCCGTCGACACTCGTCGGGGTCGATCTCGCCGAGCCGCTCGACCGCCTCGGCCATCTCGTCGACGTCGTCGCAGATGAAGCCGGTGACGCCGTCCTCGATCACCTCCGGCACCGAGCCGCGTCGCAGCGCGATCACCGGCGTGCCGGCGGCCAGCGACTCGATCATCACCAGGCCGAACGGCTCCGGCCAGTCGCTGGGGAAGAGCGTGGCCGGCGCGCCGGCGTAGAACGCGGGCTTCTGGTGCTCGTCGATCTCCCCGACGAAGTCGACGCCGTGGCCCATGAGGGGCTTGACCTCGTGCTCGTAGTAGTCGACGTCGAGCGGGTCGACCTTGGCCGCCATCCGCAGCGGCAGCCCCGAGCGGCGGGCGACCTCGATCGCCGCGAGCGGGCCCTTCTCCTCGGCGATGCGACCGACGAAGGCGAGGTAGCCGTCGGAGTCGTGCGGGACGTCGCTGTACGCCGTCAGGTCGAGGCCGTTGTAGACCGTGGCCGCCCACGTGAGGTCGAGGTCGGCCACCGCTCGCCGCTGGTCGTCGCTGATCGAGACCAGCGGGACCGTGCCGTAGCGCGGCAGCAGGTCTCGGAGGAGGTCGAGGTCGAGCCGTCCGTGCATCGTCAGGACCGTCGGCGTCTGCGCGAGGAGCCGGCGAACGGAAGCGTCCAGATGTCGACGTGGGAGTGGATGACGTCGAAGTCGTCGGCCGCGTTGTAGAGCGTCGGCCAACATCTGCAGGTGGAGGTGCGGGGCGACGTCTCGACCAGCTCCTCGCGGCTGATCCGCGCGCGCAGCGGGCTCGCCGTACGCCTCCAGCACCGCGGCCGTCTCCGAGGTCTCGGGCGCGAACAGGGTCACCTCGTGACCTGGCGCCACCAGGCCGTCGCACAGGGCGGCGATGACCCGCTCGGTGCCGCCGTAGGCACCCGGCGGCACGGCCTCGTAGAGCGGGGCGATCTGCGCGATCCTCACGGTGCCGCGAGTCGGACGCGCAGCCGGCTGCGCCGGTGGGCCGCTCGGTCCGCGTTCGGGCGGCTCCGCGACCGGGAACAGGTGGCCCATCCGGGCGAGGTAGCCGCGACGGCAGGTCTGGACACGGCAGGTCCCGGTGGCCGCGACGACCATCGATCGACCGCAGTCCGGACACGGCACTTCGAAAATGGTGCTCATGGCACGATCCCTCCTCTAATCTCGCCCCGGTCCTGACCGTCCTGCTCCCTGCGACGAAGTTAGCCGGAGCCGTCGCACCTCACCCCTGCGATTGCACGCCCGATGTGCATCATCCAGGGGCGTCGGGCAGACTGGAGGGATGTCTGAGCTCCATCTCTCGGCAGGCACGTCCCGTCCATCGGACCGCCACGAGCTCGTCACGGTGGACGGCCGCACCTTCGCGATCAGCGACGAGGCGGGAGAGATGTCCGCCCCCACCCACGGCCTGGTGCACGACGACGTGCGCCACCTGAGCCGCCTGCGGATGACCGTCACCGGCGGACGGGTCGAGCTGCTGGCGTCGAGCACGCCGACCCCGCTGTCCGCCGTGATCGTCTCGCGCGTGTCCGAGGTCACGGGCGGTCCGCGAGCCGAGCGGCACGCCGTTCGGGCGACGTCGCGGAGGTACTGCTGATCCGCCGCCGCTGGCTCGCCGGGGGCCTGGTCGAGGAGCTGACCCTGCGCAACCCGCACGCGACAGCCCGTCAGCAGTGCACCTCGAGCTGGAGGTCGCCGCCGACTTCGCGCACGTCTTCGACGTCAAGAGCGGCCCGGCGCGCCGAGCCCGGAAGCCGCGCCGCAGCGACGAGCTCCGCGCGGCCGGTGGACGTGCGCTCGCCGCTCGATCCGATCAGGACCGCACCGAGGTGCGCATGCAACCGGCGCCGGACGAGTCGACCTGGATGTCGGCACGGCTGGCTTGGCGCCTGAGCATCGAGCCGGACCGGGACGAGGTCACGGTCACCGTCACCGTCGCAGCCGGTCGTCGACGGGCGTCCCCGCCGAGCTCGAGCTGCCCGTCGCGAGCTCGCCCGCGGAAGTGGCGATCCGGCGACCTCGCAGGCGTGGCGCGCCGACCGTCCCGACGGTCGTCTCCACCGACCCGCGCCTCGCCCGCCGCGGTCGACCAGGCGCTGGCCGACCTCGCCGCGCTGCGCATCGTCGACCGCGAGCACATCCGACCGCGTCGTCATCGCCGCCGGTGCGCCGTGGTTCATGACGCTGTTCGGCCGCGACTCGCTGCTGACGTCGTGGATGACGCTGCCGTTCGACCGACGCTCGCCGCCGGTGTGCTGGCCACGCTGGCCGAGCTGCAGGGCCGCGAGCGACGACCCGGTCGCCGAGGAGCAGCCCGGCAAGATCCTCCACGAGCTGCGCCGGCACGGCGGCGGTGGGCCGTTCGCGTCCCGCAGCCGCTACTACGGCACCGTCGACGCCACCCCGCTGTTCGTCATGCTCGCCGCCGAGGCGTGGCGGTGGGGCGCGCTCGACGACGGCGACGCTCGACGCGCCTGCGCGCCGGCCGTCGACGCGCCGTCGACTGGATCCTCGGCGACGGCGACTCGAACGGCGACGGTTTCGTCGACTACCGGCGCACGCGACCCGTCGCGGGCTCGCCAACCAGGGCTGGAAGGACTCGTGGGACGGCGTCACTTCGCCGACGGCTCGCTGCCGACGGCGCCGATCGCGCTGGTCGAGGTGCAGGGCTACGCCTACGCCGCGCTCCTCGGCGCCGCCGACGCTGGCCGAGGCGATCGACCTCGCGCCACGCGCGCCGAGCGAGCTGCTCCGACCGCGCCGGCGCGCTGCGGCAGCGGTTCAACGCGACTTCTGGGACGAGCGCGGCTGGTTCGTGATCGGCCTCGACGGCGACGGCCGGCGGATCGACTCGCTGACGACCAACCCCGGTCACGCGCTGTGGTCCGGCATCGCCGACGCCGACCTCGCCGACCGCTACCTCGACCGCCTCGCCGAGCCGGCGATGTGGACCGGCTGGGGCCTGCGCACCCTCGCCGACATCATGGCCGCCTACGACCCGCTCAGCTACCACAACGGCTCGGTGTGGCCGCACGACACCGCGATCTGCGCCGCCGGCGCCGCCCGCTACGGCCGCTGGGACGTCGTCGACCTGATCGTCGACGGCGCCCTCGACGCCGCCAGCGACTTCGACGGCCGACCGCCCGAGCTGTTCGCCGGGATCGCCCGCGACGACGCGCCGATGCCGGTCGCCTACCCGTCGTCGTGCTCGCCGCAGGCGTGGTCGTCGGCGTCGATGCTGCTGCGCCAGCCTCACCGAGATCGAGCGCCGGGTGGATCTGCTGCTCAACGTCACACCGGTCAACGCGGCAGAGGCGTGGACGGACTTCGAGAGAAGTGACTTCACGACCGCCCCCACACTGCGGCTCAGGAGGGCTCGACTTCGAGCCGGACCTGGTGCGACGCGAGCTGTACGACCTCGAGATCGAGAACGTCACCGACCCTGCGCTGAACACCCTGTTCCACGCCAAGCGCGACGAGATAGCGCGGCAGATCACCGCCTTGGAGGATCGCGACACCGCACGGTTCCTGTACGGCTCGCTGCAGCTCTACGGAGGGGTCACCCCGCCGCTCGTCTCGGCCGCCAAGGAGCTGCTCGAGACCATCCCCCACCAAGCTCCGAGCGGGAGCAGCGTGACGGCCGGGGTCTTCGCGGACGCGGCTCGTGCGGAGATCGATCGCTACCGCGCCATCTATCCGGACTTCCCGTCGCACATCGACGTCCGCGACGACGTCTCCGAGCTGATGGTGTCCTTCGGCCGGCTGCTCATCCCCGCGACGGCGCCATCCGGGCGGACCGTGTCGAGCCCTTGCTGCACCACGAGGTCGGCACCCACGTCGTGACCTACCAGAACGGCGCCAGGCAACCCCTGAAGCTGCTGACGATCGGACTGCCCGGCTACGACGAGACCCAGGAGGGTCTGGCCGTGCTGGCGGAGTACCTGACCGGCGGGCTGGACCCGCGGCGCCTGCGTGTGCTCGCCGCCAGGGTCGTCGCGATCGCCGAGCTGCTCGACGGCGCCGCGTTCCTGGAGATCTTCGAGCTGCTGCGGACCGAGTACCGGATTCCGACGAGGACCGCGTGGTCGATCGCGATCCGGGTCGTCGTGGGGGGCGGCTCGGTGAAGGACGCGATCTACCTCCGTGGGATCAGCCGCATCCTCGATGCCCTCGCCGAGGGCATCAGCCTGGACGTCCTGTTCGTCGGCAAGCTCGCGTTGGACGACGTCCCGCTGATCCAGGACCTGCTCGACCGCGACGTCCTGCACCCACCATGGGTACGCCCGCGCTGGCTGGACGTGCCTGGCGCCCAGGAGCGCCTCGACAGACTGCGCGAGGGCGCCTCGGTCACGGACCTCTACGAAGGACAGATGTCGGCATGAGGCTCGCCTTCTTGGTCAACGACGTCGCCACCGAGGTGGACGAGTACACGACGACACGGCTCGCGAGGGCGGCGGCCCAGCGCGGCCACGAGGTCTGGTACGTCGGGGTCGAAGACGTCGAGCTCGGCGAGAGCGACGGGCTCCTGTTGGCCTGCGCTCACGCCGCCGTGTTCACGAAGGGCGACTCGCTCGAGGGCTTCATGAAGCGCGTCAAGGAACGAGACGCCGAGCGGATCGTCATGGACGACCTCGACGCCTTGTTCCTGCGAAACGAGTCGCTCGAGGACTGGCCGGAACGGCCGTGGGCGGGCCAGCTGGGCGTCGTGTTCGGTCAGATGCTCAAAGCTCGAGGAGTCAACGTGGTCAACGACCCGATGTCCCTGGTGCGCGCCACGAGCAAGCTCTACCTGGAGGAGTTCCCCGAGAGGATCCGGCCGCGGTCGCTCGTGACCCGCGACCCCGAGGCGATCGAGCGGTTCGTCGCGGAGGTCGGCCACTCCGTCATCAAGCCTGTGTACGGCGCCAAGGGTCGCAACGTGTTCGTGATCGAGGACGAGAGTGAGGCGAACCTCGCCCAGATCACGGAGGCGGTGCTCCTGGACGGCTACGCGATCGTCCAAAAGTTCGTCGACGGCGGTGAGGACGGCGTCTCCCGCATCTTCGTGCTCGAAGGACAGATCCTCGAGCGGGACGGGACCCTGGCCGCCTTCCGACGAGTGCCCACGGGCAACGACCCGCGGGCCAACATCAGCACGGGCGGACGTGCGGTCCCTCTCCAGGTCGGTGACGTAGAACGTGGCATCGTCGACGCGATGAGCGACAAGCTCATCGCCGACGGCATGTACTTCGTCGGCATCGACGTGATCGGCGACAAGGTGTTGGAGATCAACGCAGAGAGCCCCGGCGGGATGCAGGCCGTCGAGAGGCTCTACGAGATCGACGTCTGCCTGACCGTCATCGAAGCCCTGGAGCGCCGCGTCAGATCAACAGCCTGAGTGGCGGGCGCCCGTACCTCAGCCCTACGCGCTCGCGCGTCCGCACTCGTGCCACGTCGAAGCCGCCCCATCGGCCTGTCGATGGGGCGGCCGGCTTCTGTGTGCTCGGGCCGTGACCGAGGGCGGCGCTCACCTCCGGTGGCGCACCCAGAACCTCAGTACGAGCTGTAGGGGCTGTAGTAGTCCCCAGTGCTGGGTACGCGAGTCGTCGTTCCAGTGCTCGGCGTCGTAGTCGGGCGCGCCCTTGATCTGGTCCTTGGTCAAGGTCACGTGGACCTTCTTGTCATCGTGCTCGACCGATGCGATGGCCCCGGCTGGGATGAGGCGCTTCTTGCCGAAGATCCAGAAGCCGGTGTCCACGACGACGTAGGCGTTCGAGACGTCGTTGGTGGCCTGATCGACGTTGCCGATCGAGCCGTCTGTTGCTTCGACGTCGTACCCGGCCAGGTCATGGCCGTCGGTCCACGTCGAGTCGCGGTAGTCCCACATGCTGCTCATGGTTACCTCCCTGTGTCCGAGTGTCTCCCGGACGAGACATCGACGTTACGAGGCTCGGGGATGTCGCGGTTCACCCCGACGGGCTCCGGGACTCCGCAGCCAGGCGACATGGGCTTGGAATCGTCCACTTCAACCTGCATAAGACGTTCTCGCAGCCGCACGGCGGAGGCGGGCCGGGTGGAGGGCCGATCGCGGTCCGCGACCACCTCGAGCCGTTCCTGCCGGTGCCTGCGGTCGTCCGCGACGGCGAGCGGTTCCGCTACGACTACGACCGGCCGCAGACGATCGGCAAGGTCCGCGGTGTTCGCGGGCCCGTTCGGCGTCTTCGTCCGCTCGTACGCGTACATCCGGTCCTACCGGGCCGCGGCTGCGCGAGATGTCGGAGGTCGCGGTGCTGAACGCGAACTACCTGCTCGCGCAGCTGAAGGACGCGTACGAGTTGCCGTTCGACCGCCTGTGCATGCGCGACGTGCTCTCGGCGCGAACGCTCAAGCGCCGGGACGGGATCACCGCGCTCGACGTCGCCAAGCGCCTCATGGACTACGACTTCCATCCGCCGACGATCTACTTCCCGCTCATCGTCCCGGAAGCGCTGATGATCGAGCCGACCGAGACCGAGGCGAAGGAGACCCTCGACGACTTCGTCGAGGCGATGCTCGAGATCGTCGGTGACGCATCCGGGCGTCCCGAGGTGCTCAAGGAAGCGCCCCACCATCGTCCGGTGGGCCGTGTGGACGAGGTCAAGGCCGCGAAGCGCGGGTCGTCCGGTACCTGTTCGAGGACCACCCCGATCTGTCCGCGGACAGCAGCGAGGCACGCCAGCTCGAGGCTCAAAAGGGGGCGTAAACCGACCTGGGTCAAGAGCCAATGGCCGCCGGAGCCGGGCTTTGCCCGGCGGGAGGCTCGCGGTCGCCGAGCACCATGTGGATTTCGGAACCAATCGCCGGCTCCCGGAGCAGTTGCAGCTCGCCTCCGCTCTGAAGGAGGGAGCACACGAGGGAACCAGGGGTTCCCTCGTGTTAGAGCAGATCGATATCGACTTCGGGCTCGGTCAGCCAGCCGCGGCGCTCACGCTGGCGGCGGAGCCACCAGTAGGCGAGCGCGACGAACAACAGCCCCCCGAGCAGGTCGCACGTCCGCCCAGGCAAGGGCGAACCAGAACACGACGACCGAGGCGTACGTCGCCCAGCGGAAGAGACGGTCTTTTTGAAACAGGCGCCACAGGGAGACGGCAAGATTCATGCGCCCTCACTTGGGTTGCGGACGCTCTCATGATCGGTGCCCCTGTGGAAAACGTCTATCCCCTATGCGGGGGCCAACGCTAGGATCGGCCACCGATGACTGACGTCGTCGCACCGGAGGAGGAGCAGCCGGCGCCGCCTCCAGTCGAGCCTCCGCGGCCGCACCCCGTCCGGCTCGTCGATCACGACGACCTGAAGCGCTCGCGCCTGACCGTCCTCGTCCGACTGCTGCTCGTGCTGCCGCATCTGATCTGGCTCCAGCTCTATACCCAGGTCGCGCTCGTTCGTCGCGCTCGCGAACTGGATCGTCACGCTGATCAAGGGGCGATCACCGCAACGTCTGCACCGCTGGCTCGTGCGCTACCTGCGCTACACGGTCTACGTCTACTCGTACCTGTACCTGCTCGCGAACCCGTATCCGCCGTTCCACGGCGACCAGCGGAGCTACAGGATCGATCTCATCGTGGAAGGGCCGGACGACCAGCACAGGCTCGTGACCGCATTCCGGCTCGTGCTCGCGATTCCGGCGTTCGTGCTCGGCTGGGTGCTGAGCGTGGTCCTGCAGGTGATCGCCCTCATCGACTGGTTCATCGCGGTCTTCAGCGGACGCATTCCGCGTGGGATGGAGCAGCTCGGCCTGTACTGCCTGCGCTATCAGACGCAGCTCTACGCGTACCTGCTCGTCGTCACCGACCGGTACCCGAGCACGGCGGCCAACTGACGTGATCGACCTGCGCTCCGACACGGCGACGAAGCCCACGCAGGCGATGCGGCAGGCGATCGCGAACGCCGAGGTCGGTGACGAGCAGATCCGGGAGGACCCGACCGTCAACGAGCTCGAGCGGCGGCGGCGAGCTCCTCGGCCAGGAGGACTCGGTCTTCGTCCCGACCGCGACGATGGCGAACGAGATCGCGCTGCGGGTGCTCGGCGAGCCCGGCGACGAGCTGATCGCCGAGGAGCTGTCGCACATCCTCATCGCCGAGCTCGGTGGGCCGGCGGTGCATGCGGGTTGATGACGCGGCCCTGCCGTCGGTCGCGGGGCGCTTCACGACCGACCAGGTGCGACGCCGCGGCGCGGAAGGGCGACCTCGGCCACGTGCCGACGACGCGGATCGTCGCGATCGAGAACACGCACAACGCGCGGGCGGCCGGGTCTGGCCGCTCGCCGACGTCGTGGCGATGGCCGAGACCTGCCGCGACTCGACCTGAGGCTGCACCTGGACGGGCGCGGCTCGTTCAACGCCGCCGTGGCGAGGGAGTCGAGCCGTCGGCGATCGCAGGCCACGCGGACACGGTCACGATCTGCTTCTCGAAGGGGCTCGGCTGTCCGCTCGGCGCGATCGTCGCGGGCTCGACGGAGCGGATGGTGCGCGCGCGGCGCTTCAAGCACCAGTTCGGCGGCGCGATGCGGCAGGCCGGCGATCGTCGCGGCTGCGTGTGTGTACGCGCTCGACCACAACGTCGACCGTCTGGCGGACGACCATGCTCGCGCACGCCGTCTCGCCGAGTCCCTGCACGAGGCGGGCGTGGCGATCGACCTCGACCGTGTCGAGACGAACTTCATCCAGCTCGACGTAGGGTCGATGGGTTTCGCCGAGGAGGACGCCAAGGAGCAACTGAGGGCGGAGGGTGTGCTCGTGTCCGGAACGCTCCTTCCAGGCGTGCTGCGCGCGGTGACGCACCTCGGGATTGGCGACGACGAGATCGAGCGGGCGATCGAGGCGATTCCCCGCGCGCTTGGCGTTCAGCGGTTGCCCGCGATGAAGAACGCGACCGCTACGACGACGTAGAGCAGGATCAGCGCTGCCCCGTCGCGTCGGCTCGACTTCCGGTCGACGAAGAACGCTCCGACGACGATCGCCGACGCTCCGAGCGCAGCGATCTCGACCGGTTTGAAGGACAACGCGAGGGGGTTGATCGCCCACGACAGCAGCGCGACCGCGGGAATCAGGAAGACTGCGACTTGAGCGCCCGACGAGAGCGCGATCTCGGACGCGAGCCGCACTTTCCCGCGATGTGCGACGACGACCGCTCCGCCGTGCTCGGCTGCGTTGCCGACGATCGCGACGATCACGGCGGCGACGAAGAAATCCGACAGGTGCGCCTTTTCCGCAAACGTCTCGATCGAGCCGACGAGGATCTCCGCGATCAGGGCGGTTACGACAGTCGCGATAGCGAGCACCGCGACCGAGGTCCTCAGGGCCCAGACGCCCTCGTCGTCCTCAGAAGCCTCGTGTTCCGCGTGATGCCGCCGGAGCTGCCACCAGGTGACGCCGACGTAGAGCACGAGCAGGCAGATCGCGATCGGCACCGAGAGCACGGCGATCGAGTGCTGCGACGGATCGCCGGTCCAGCCCGGAATCGCGGGGACGAGGAACGCGGCCGTCGCGACGAGGATCAGGCCGAGCCAGACGAAGCTCGAGTCGCGGTCGAGCCGCATCTCGCCGGTCCCGACAAGGAGTGAGAACCCGAGGACGAGCAGGATGTTGCCGACGACGCTGCCGGTGAGGGAGCCCCGAACGACCTCCGTCAGCCCCTTGTTGATCGCGAGCAGCGAGATGATCAGCTCCGGCGCGTTGCCGAACGTCGCGTTCAGGAAGCCGCCGATGCCCGGGCCCGTGTGGTGCGCCGCATGCTCGGTCGCCTCGCCGATCAGCCAGGCGAGCGGGACGAGCGCGAGCGACGCGAGAACGAACAGCTCGACGTCGCCCAGATCGAGCAGATAGTGCGCGGCGATCGTGATTGGCGCGAGGGCAAGGGAGCCCCAGAGGATCTTCCGCGCCACGCGGCTAGGTTATCGCGATGCTCCGCGCCGTCCTTTTCGACTGGGGAGACACGCTCATGGAGTTCCGGTTCGACGAGGAGCTCATGGCGGACGCGTTCCAGGCAGGTGTGAAGGCGCTCGGTCGCGACGATCTTGCCCCTGGGCAGGAGGTGCTTGCGCACTTCCGCGAGCAGTTCGAGCCGCTGTTCTGGGTTCCGGGGACGCTCGAGGAGGTCGAGTATCCGGGTGTGATCCGCGAGACGCTCCGGCACTTCGGCGTTGAGGTGTCGGACGAGGAGCTGGACCGCTTTCTCGAGGCCGAGCACGAGGCCTGGCAGCCGGCCCGTGTGCTCGGAGCGACGACCCACGCCATGCTCGAGTCGCTCCGGTCGCGCGGCCTCAAGCTCGGGCTGGTCTCGAACGCGTTCGATCCCGGCTGGTTGCTGCATCGCGATCTCGAGCAGATGGGGATCGCGGAGAGGATCGACTTTGCGGTGTTTTCATCGGAGGTCGGGAAGCGCAAGCCGCACCCCGAGATCTTCGAGCGAGCGTTGGCGGCGCTCGGCGCGGGGGCCGAGGAGTCGCTCTTCGTCGGCGACCGGCTGTTCGAGGACGTGCGCGGGGCCGACGAGCTCGGGATGACGACCGTTCAGGCCCTCTGGTTCCGCGCCGACGAAAACCCGGACGGGGCGGAGCCTGACCACCAGGCGTTCACGCAGATGGACGTTCTGAACATCGCCGATCGGCTCCGCGGCTCCGCCTGACCAAGCATTTTCAAATGCGGTTGTCAAGTCTTGCGGATCGTGGCGCGTGCCCCGAAAATGATCGCACGATGCGGCGCCTGGAGGTCGTTCCGCAGGAGCTCCCACTCCATCCACAGGATGAGGTTGGTTGCAGGCGCTGCGGTGTTCATTGCGACAAGGTGGTCTACCCGTCGGCCTGCGTCGCGCGGGGATGTCCGTTCCTCTACTCGTTCGAGGAAGTGGGGCGGACGTACGTCGGGTGCCTGCAGAAGGTGTTCGACGTCGAGATCGACCTCGTGCTGATGCTCGAGGCCGAGCAGCGCGGCCAGTTCGGCGCGGTGCGGGCGAGCAAGCGGTCGCTGCCGATGTGCCACGTCGAGGTCGAGGCGTGCTACGAGGGCCGGGAGGACGATCTCGGGTGCGTCAACCCGGAGTTCCACGAGCTCCCGCTCGGCGAGCCGAGCTTCCGGATCTTCGCGCAGGTCAGCCCCAGCGCGTAGCGCTGTGTCCGCGAAGCGGACCAGTGGAGGGGGTCCCGGGGGAACCGGGAGGTTCCCCGAGCAAGCGACGGCGCCTCTTCGCGAGTTGACACGAAGCCGGCACGGTCCGGCGACAGACACGTGCGCGTTTCCCGAATAGGCTGAAAACGGAGGGAGGCCCGCGGCCGGACCCCGCGGAACCATGTCTTCTTAGAGCCTGTCTTGATCAGACCCCGGTGCCGCGGCGAGTCACCGTTTCGCCTTCGACGCTCGTGGCCTGGTCGCGTGCAGCTTCTTCGCCTTGCGGACCTCGGCCGCGTTCGGGCCGTGCCCGTCCTCCCCGGGCACCTCGAGCACCGCGGGCAGGCCCTGGAGCTTCGGGTGGCGCAGGAACACGCTCAGCTTCCTGCCCATCAGCCCGTCGCCGATGTTCGCGTGCCGGTCGCGATTCGAGCCGAGCGGCATCGCCGAGTCGTTGACGTGCAGGGCGCGCAGCCGGTCGAGGCCGATCGAGCCGTCGAGCTCGTCTCAGCGTCGCGTCGAGCGCCGCCTCGTCCGTCACGTCGTAACCGGACGCGTACAGGTGGCACGAGTCGAGGCAGACGCCGAGCCGCGGATGGCCGCCGAGCCGGTCGAAGATCACGGCCAGCTCTTCGATCGACCGCCCGATCGTCGCGCCCGTGCCAGCGCAGTTCTCCATCAGCAGCCACGTCGTCTCCGAGCACCGGTCGAGCACCTTCTTCATCGCCTTCACGACCCGCTTCAGCCCGGCGTCCATGCCGGCGCCGAGATGCGAGCCGACGTGGAACACGACCCCGTCCGCCTCGATCGCGCACCCGACGTCGACGGTGTTCGACAGCGCCGCAACGGACTTGTCGTAGAAGTCGTCCTTCGGGTTCGCGAGATTGATCAGGTAGAGCGCATGGCACAGGACGCCGTCGATCCCCGCCTCGGCGCGCCGCTCCTTGAACCGCTCGAGGTTCTCCGGCGGATGGTTCGTCGGCCGCCACATGCGCGGGCTCTGCGTGAACACCTGCACCGAATCGGCGCCCATCTCCTCGGCCCGGTCGATCGCGGTGTGGATCCCGCCCGCCGACGAGACATGAGCGCCGATGAACACGGTCCCTACGATACGGCGCATGCCACCGGTCGTTCGCTTCGCGCCGAGCCCGACGGGCTTCCTCCACATCGGAGGCGTCCACACCGCGCTCTTCAACTGGCTCTTCGCACGACATGAGGGCGGCGAGTTCCGGCTGCGCATCGAGAACACGGACACGAGCCGCGAGGTCGACACCGCCACCGAGCAGATCCAGGAGTCGCTCCGCTGGCTGGGGCTCGACTGGGACGGCGAGCTCACGTTCCAGCTCGACCGCATGGAGCGCTGCCGTGAGGAGGCGCAGCGGCTCGTCGGCGAGGGCAAGGCCTACGAGGACGAGGGCGCGATCCGCATGCGCATGCCCGACGAGGGCGCCACTGCCTGGGACGACCTCATCCGCGGCCGCATCGAGCAGCCGAACGAGAAGATCGAAGACCTCGTCCTCGTGCGCGCCGACGGCCGGCCGACCTACAACTTCGCTTCGCCCATCGAGGACTGGCTGGACGGGATCACGCACGTCCTGCGCGGCGAGGACCACATCTCGAACACGCCGAAGCAGATCCAGATCCTCGAGGCGCTCGGGGCGCCCCTCCCCGAGTACGGCCACCTCGCGAACATCCTCGGCCCCGACGGCAAGAAGCTCTCCAAGCGACACGGCGCGACCTCGGTCGAGGAGTTCCGCGAGCAGGGCTACATCCCCGAGGCGCTCGTCAACTTCCTCGCGCTCCTCGGCTGGAGCTACGACGACAAGACCACGGTCATGTCGCGCGACGAGCTCGTCGAGCGCTTCACGCTCGAGCGCGTCGGCGCGAGCCCGGCCGTGTTCGACTTCCAGAAGCTCGACTGGCTGAACGGCGTCTACCTGCGCGAGCTTTCGCTCGACGCGTACGCCGACCGGCTCGTCGGGTTCCTGCGCGAGCAGGGGTACGACTGGGACGCAGCGCTCGTGCGCAAGGCGGCGCCGCTCGTCCAGGAGAAGATCGCGACGCTCGCCGAGTTCCCCGGCGTTCGCCGGCTTCCTCTTCCGCGACGTGGAGCCGGACCCGGCGCTCCTCGACGGCGCCGTGCTCGAGCACGCCGAGCAGACGCTGGCCGAGCTCGAGCCGTTCACGGCCGAGACGATCGAGCAGTCACTCCGCGGGCTCGCCGAGCGCCTGGAGCTGAAACCGCGCGAGGCGTTCCAGCCGATCCGCGTCGCGGTCACGGGCTCGAAGGTCTCTCCCGGGTCTCTTCGAGAGCATCGAGCTCCTCGGCCGCGAGCGGACGCTCGAGCGGATCAGGAGCGCCCGGGCGGAAGCGGCTTAGGCGGCGCGAGCGGGTCGAGCGCGCGCTGGAACTCGCGCCAGGCGCGGCGCCGGAAGCCGGAGGTCGGCGCGGCCCGCCGGAGGTAGATCCGGAGGAAGGTCTCGATCCAGTCGGCTGAGCTCTCGTTTCCCACGTCTGGGCCGGAAACGGGCGCATCGCCCGTTCGAGGTACGGCTTTGACCCACAAATACCCGCAAAGAGCGGGTTTTTTCCGCACCTGTGCGCAAGGTGGAGTGAGGCGAAGCCGTCTAGCGGTCGACATCAGTATGGGAATGTCGATCAACTCGCAGCGGCCTGCGCGGGACCAGGTGGCGACGGTCCTCGTCGTCGAGGACGATCCCGCGCTGCGCATGCTCTGCCGCGTGAACCTCGAGCTCGAGAACTACCGCGTGCTCGACGCCGGCACGATCGACCTCGCCGGTGAGATCCTCGCGCGGGAACAAGTCAACCTCGTGCTGCTCGACCTGCACGTGGGCAGCCGCGACGGGCGAGAGCTCATCCCGATCATCCGGTCGCAGCAGCCGGGCGCGTCGATCTGCCTGCTCAGCGGCACGTCGGTCAGCGATCCCCCGCTCGACGCGGGCGCCGACGATTTCATCCGGAAGCCGTTCGACCTCGACGTCTTCCGGGCCACGGTCGAGCGCCTCTGCTCGAGCTCGGTCGGGCTCTGAGCCAGGATATAGTTGACAATATCAACCTTGGCGGTTAGATTGCCAAGAGTGGACGTCGCCACGGTTCGCACCCCTGCGGAGTACGAAGAGCGCCTGCGGAAGTACCTCTTCGAGCGCGCCGAGGAAGTGCGTGCCGTACGAGTCGGCGAGAAGGAGATCTCCGAGCGCGCCGAGATCGTCGCGCGCTACGCCGACCTCTTCAACCGCGAGCAGCTCGATGCGCTGCGCTCGGCCGAGGAGGGGGAAGAAGGGGACGAGCGCGAGCGGATCTTCCGCCTGCGCCTCGAGTGCGAGGCCGGCGTCGCCGACCAGGAGCTCTCGGAGCGCAAGGACGAGCTCGAGAACGCGATCCTCGCGGCGCGGGTCACGTTCCAGGGCGAGGAGCTTCCGCTCAGGACGGCGCAGGCGAAGCTGGCCGTCCTCTCCGACTACGCCGAACGCGACGAGCTGGGGGAGCTCCAGGCGGACGTGTCGGCTGGGTTCAACGAGGGCCGGCGCGAGCTGATCCGCGACGAGAACGCGCTCGCAGGCGAGCTCTCCGGAATCACGGATCCCGTGGCGCGCAACGAAGAGGAGAAGGGCATCTCGCTCCGCGACCTCGCGGAACGGCTCAGGCAGGCGAGCGACGAGAGCGCAGACGCCTACGCGACGCTTCGCGACCGCTGGTTCGAGCGACTGCTCGGCGACGAGCGCGAGCAGAGGCCGTCGGCGTTCCACGTCTCCTACATGCGGCGCCTCTCGCCGCTCGAGGCGACCTACACGAAGGACCGCGCCGTCGAGGTCTGCATGGAGACGCTCTCGAAGCTCGGCTTCGATCTCGCGAACGACTCGCGGATCAGGCTCGACCTCGACGACCGCCCGCAGAAGTCTCCGCGTGCGTGCGTGATCGCCGCGGACGCCCCCGAGGTCGTCCACCTGATCACGCGGGCGCAGGGCGGGCTCCACGACTACCAGGCGTTCCTGCACGAGGCGGGGCACGCGCTCCACTACGCGGGCTGCGACCCGAACCTCTCGTACACGTTCCGGAACCTCTCGCGCGACCACGCGCTGACCGAGATCTACTCGTTCATCCTCGAGGCGATCTCGCGCGAGCCCGGCTGGCACTCGGAGTACTTCGGCCTCTCGGACGAGGAGGCGCAGCGGAACGCGGAGGCGACGACGTTCCTCGAGGCGCTGCTCTACCGGCGCTACGCGGCCAAGCTCGGCTTCGAGCTCGACTTCTGGGGCCGCTTCAACGAGGACGGCGGCACCCCCGACGGCTACTCGGAGAAGATCAGCGACGCGACCGGGGTCTACTACCGCTCGGACAACTACCTCGCGGACATGGACGCCGGCTTCTACTCGGCCGACTACCTGCGGGCCTGGATCCGCTCGGCGCAGCTCCGCGAGCACCTGGCGCACGAGGTCGGCCCGGACTGGTGGCGCTCCGAGCAGACCGGCGATCGCCTCCGCGACCTCTTCAGCGAGGGCACGCGGCCGGCGAGCGAGGAGATCGCCGCGCGCATCGGCTTCGACCCGCTCGACACCAAGCCGCTCGTCTCAGAGCTTTCGGCTTAAGCTCCGCGGATGCCTGACGTCGCCTTCGACCGGTTCTACCGGTACGACGAGCTGACCGAGATCCTCCAGGGCTGGGCCGAGGAGCAGCCGGAGCTCGTCCGCGTCGAGAGCATCGGCACGTCCTACGAGGGCCGCGACATCTGGCTCGCGACGGTCACGAACTTCGAGACGGGAGCCGACCTCGACAAGCCCGGGCTCCTCGTCGAGGCGAACATCCACGCGCTCGAGGTGACGGGCTGCACCGCGGCGCTGCACCTGATCGACAAGCTCCTCCGCGGCCACGGCAGCGATCCGAAGGTCACCCGCTGTCTCGACACGCGCGTCTTCTACGTTGTCCCGCGGCTCAACCCGGACGGCGCCGAGCTCGCACTCGCCGACAAGCCGAAGTTCGTCCGCTCGAGCGTGCGTCCGTACCCGCGGATCGACGAGCAGGACGGGCTCTACGAAGAGGACATCGACGGCGACGGGCGGATCCTGATGATGCGGATCGAGCGACCCGAACGGCGCCTGGAAGGCTCATCCCGACGACCCGCGGCTCCTGACCCCGCGCGACCCCGACGAGGGGCCCGAGGACGGCACGTTCTACCGGCTGCTCTGGGAGGGGCTGATCCGAAACTACGACGGCGTCCAGATCAAGGTCGCGCCGCCGCTCGAAGGCCTCGACCTGAACCGCAACTTCCCGGTCGAGTGGAAACCAGAAGGCGAGCAGTACGGCGCGGGCCCGTTCCCACTCTCGGAGCCGGAAACGAGAGCGCACATGGAGGCGATCGTCGCGCGGCCCAACATCACCGGGTACATCTCGTACCACACGTTCTCGGGCGTCCATCTGCGGCCCTACGGCGGCTACGACGACGACCACTTCCCGACGATGGACCTGCGCGCCTACAAGCTGATCGGCGCCGAGGCCACCAGGCGCACCGGCTATCCGGCGATCTCGATCTTCCACGAGTTCAAGTACGACCCGAAGACCTCGATCACCGGCTCGACGACGGACTGGTTCTACGACCACGTCGGCGTCTACGCGTGGACGACCGAGTTCTGGAGCCCGCAGCGTCAGGCGGGCATCGAGGAGTACGGCTACATCGAGTGGATGAAGGAGCACCCGCCCGAGGACGACCTGAAGCTTCTCCGCTGGAACGACGAGAAGCTCGACGGGAAGGGCTACCTCGACTGGTACGAGTTCGACCATCCGCAGCTGGGCAAGGTCGAGCTCGGCGGCTGGGACGTCATGTACTGCTGGGGGAACGTGCCGCCGCAGTTCCTCGAGGCCGAGATCGCGCCGCACTCGGACTGGGCGCTCTGGCACCTGCTGATCTCGCCGCGGCTCGAGGTCAAGTCACTGGACGTGGACGCCGTAGGGGAGGGGACGTACAAGGTACGGCTCGTCCTCCAGAACACCGGCTGGCTGCCGACGCAGGTGACACAGAAGGCGATCGAACGGAAAGCGGTGCGGCCGCTCGAGGTCGAGCTGACGCTACCGGAGGGCGCCAAGCTCGTCGTCGGCGAGCAGAAGACCGAGGCGGGCCAGCTCGAGGGCCGCGTGCACCGGCGCAGCGTCCTCTGGTGGGGCGGCGACGATTCGACCGCCGACCTGACGAAGCTCGAGTGGGTGATCGAGGCGCCCGACGGTGGCGAGCTCGCGATCGAGGCGAGGCACCAGCGGGCCGGCACGGTCCGCGAGGTTGTCTCGCTCGGCGGCAACCCTTAGTCTGCGCCGAGCATGAGCCCGACCAGCGGCGTCATCGGCGAGTCCTGGAACGTCTACAAGACGCACTGGCGCCACCTGCTGCCGATCGCCGTTCGTCGTGTACCTCGCCGTCGGGGTGCTTGGTGCGCTCCTCGTGGCGGTGCTGACCTGGATCGGCGCGATCATCGCCTTTTTGATCTCGGTCGTCGCCCTCTTCTGGCTTCAGGCCGCGCTCGTCAAGGCGGTCGAAGACATCCGAGACGGCCGCGCAGACCTCTCGCTCGGTGAGACCTTCGAGGCCGCGCGCGCACACCTCACGCGCTGTGCTCGTGGCCGGGATCCTCGTAGTGCTCGGGATCGTGATCGGCCTCATCCTAGCTGATCGTTCCTGGCCTGTGGCTGCTGACGATCTGGGCGGTGATCATCCCCGTGATCGTCCTCGAGAACAAGAGCGCGGGCGAGTCGTTCAGCCGCAGTCGTGAGCTCGTACGCGGCCACGGCTGGGGCGTTTTCGGCGTAATCGTGCTGACGATCCTGCTCCTGGTCGTCTTCCAGATCGTCCTCAGCCTGATCCTCTCGCCGCTCGCCGACTGGCTGAGGGGCTTCGTGTCGCAGATCGTGTCGGGAACGTTGACGGCGCCGTTCTTCGCGGTCGTCTTGACGCTTCTGTACTTCAGGCTCCGGGCCGTACACGAGCAGGTCGCCGTTCCGGCTCCTGGTACGGCCAGCCCGGCCGAAGAGCCGCCTCCTCAAGCGCCGACTGACGAACCGCCGCCCGCGACTTCGGCCTAGCGGGATCGCGACCGGGCGGATCGGTACGCTCCAGCGAGCCGTTCGGCGTCACCGGATGCTGTTTCCCTCTATGAAACGATCGGTCTCAATCTTCGGCGTGCTTCTCGTGGCGCTCCTGCTCGTCGCCCCGTTGCTCTCCGCTGCGACGTCGCATGCCGGGAGGCTACGTGCCCCCCACAATCGCGCGGCGCCGAAGATCGCGGGAGCCGTCCTCGAGGGGAAGACGCTTTCCGCCCAGCGCGGCAGGTGGTCGAATCGGCCGACCGCGTTTCGATACGCCTGGCAGTCCTGCGACCGGGCCGGCGGATCGTGCGTGACCGGCTACGCGGCGCAAAGCGGTCGAAGTACCGGCTCGGAGCCCGCGTGGTCGGGCACCGGCTGCGGGTCGTCGTCACCGCCGTCAACCGGGTCGGGCACGGGTCGGCGCGCTCGAAGCCGTCGGCGTCATCAACCGACCTCCGATACCGCCGCCTCCACCGCCCGGTCCACCACCGTCCAGGGGCCCGCCACCGGCGCCGCCTCCGCCCGGCTACTTCGGCACTGACCCGTCACGCGATTGCGTCGACCGGGCGGAGGCGAGCTGCGGTCTTCGCGAACTCCTTCCCGCGCGACGCCGGCACCTGCGCGAGCGCGATCATCCACAGCACCTGGGAGCCGCGTCCGGACAACTTCGCGGCCAACCACACCGTCGGCGACGGCTCCTACGTCTGGGGACCGGCCGCGACCGACCCCTACTGGTCCGCCTGGGCGGCGAGGGTGCCGCTCGTCCAGGGCCAGTTCACGGGCACCACGACGGAGATGTTCTCCTGGGCCGGCCTGCCGCTGGGGCGTCGACGAAGACATTCTCCGCGCCGTCGGCGTGATCGAGTCGACGTGGCACCAGTCGACGTGGGGCGACCGCTGCTCGCGGCAACGACCCGACGATCGGCTCCTTCAGCATCATCCAGATCAAGAACAAGACCTGCGACGGGGCGCTCCTCTGGGGCGGGATGCCCGACATTCAGCTCTCGACGGCCCTGGCGGTCGACTTCTACGCGGCCAGGCTGCGCTCTTGCTACAACGGCGACTTCTACGACGGCGGTTCCTGGCTCTACGGCGGGCAGACGGTGAGGCAGATCGCCGCTGCACACGGCTGGCCCTACGTGCTCTGGGGCTGCGTCGGGTCCTGGTTCTCGGGCAACTGGTACGACTCGGGCGCCGTGAACTACATCAACGCGGTGCAGACGGCCCTCGCGCAGCGGACGTGGCTCGGCTACTGAGGCCACGTCGTCGGTAGTGAGTTAGGAGGTTAGGTTGTGACCGTTGACACGAGGTCAGACAGAAGCCTACGCTTGGCCTCGATGGCCGACTGTTGATCACTCTCGGCCGGAACAGTCAGCGGTCGAAAATGGGGAGGTGTGATGGCTCGCAGGGCCGTGGTCATCGGTCTCATCGCCCTCAGCGTGGTTCTGGCGCGGCTGCCCGGTCATTCGGCGCACGCCTCCACGAGCGCTCCACCGATGCCGCTCGGACAGCCCGGGGCCGGAGATCTCGACCGCACCTTCGGCGGCGACGGCACGGTGATCACCGATTTCGGCGGCCTCGAGGTGATCGACGACCTGGCCGTGCAGAAGGACGGCAAGATCGTGGCCGTCGGAACGACGTGGAACCCGCAGACGCAAGACGTGCAGCTACTCGTTGCCCGGTATCTGCGCAACGGCTCGCTCGATCCAACCTTCGGCACCGCCGGCAAGGTCACCTTCGGTGGCGTGACCGCTGCGACCGCGGCGGGCGCGCTCCAGGGAGACGGCAAGATCGTCGTCGCCGGGACGACGAGCGGCGGCCCCACCGGCGCTGACATCACGGTCGTCCGGTTCCAGGCGGACGGCAGCCTCGACACCTCCTTTGGAACCGGCGGCGCGGTCGTAACGGATTTCTACGGCACGCACGAGGTGGCCCAGGCGATCGGGATTCAACGCGACGGGCGGCTCGTCGTCGCCGGCTACACGCGTCCCTTTGGCTCCTGGGATGCGCATCCGCCGGATTTCGCGCTTGCCCGCTACACACCGGACGGGCGGCTGGACACCAGCTTCGACGGCGACGGGAAGGTCGTCACCGACTTTACGGCGGGCTGGAGCGAGCTCGCGTACGACGTGGCTTTCGACCCGGCCGGTCAGATCGTCGCGGTCGGTTGGGCGGCACCCGACGGCGTGTCCGGCCCGGGAACGGTCGACATCGCTCGGTACAGGACAGACGGGAGTCTCGACCCGACGTTCGACGGCGACGGCAAGCTCGTCAGCGCCCCGACCGTCGACAACGGTGGTTTCGGCGTCGTCGTGCAGCCCGACGGGAAGGTCGTCGCCGCCGGCTTTGCGTTCGGAATTTCGCCGCACCTGACACTTTTCCGCTACACACGCCGAGGGGCGCTGGACGGTCTCGCGTTCGCCCCTCTCGGAATCGGGGCGAATGATGTCGTCCGGCAGAACGACGGCAAGCTCGTCGCGGTGGGGACCGCGGTTCCGCCATCGGGCGAGCTGAGCGAGAGCACGTTCGCGGTCGCTCGCTTCGACAAGATAGGGAGGCCGGACCCCTCGTTCCACGGCGGCGCCGTATCGACGAACTTCGGCACCTGGGACGAGGGACGCGTCGGTGCGCTTGAGCCGGACGGCAAGATCGTCGTCGGTGGCTTCACAGGCGTCTACTCGGCGGACGGGATCGTGGCGCAAGACTTCGCGCTCGCGCGCTACCTCGGAGATCCACGGTGCAAGGTGCCCAACGTGCGCGGCAAGAGGCTCGACGCGGCGAGGCGGGCGATCCGGCAGAGCCATTGCGGGATCGGACGCGTTCGCCGCGCCCACTCCAGGCGAGTCGGCCTCGTCATCGGCCAGAGCCCGAAACCGGGTGCGGTCAGACATCTCGGCTTCCCCGTCCGGGTCGTTGTGGGGCGGCGCTAGAAGACGCGGCCGTTCGGGGATGAGGACAGTCGGCTCTTCGGCGTGAGCAGCGTGTGAGCCTGGTGTGAGGCGCGGACTCGACGCTTCGGCGACACACAAACTCAGACCGGAGGGTCAAAATGAGGGTGAGGGAGCTACGCGCGGGCCTTGGAGCCTCGGGCCGTCGGTGCGGTCATTCGATCTGTCCGACACGCAAGGAGGGACACGTGCGCCGTCGGCTCCTGTTCGTGACCGCACTGGTGACCAGTTTGGTCGCCGGCGTGGTGACGACGGCGAATCGGCCCGCCGTGGCCGCCTCCACTCACGTGACCATGACCGTCAGACCGTTCGCATGGGGCTGCGCCCCAGGCGGGGACTTCGGGCAGTGCAACGTGCCCAGCGGTCTCGACGACACGACCGCGATCGCCGCCGGCTGGGCACACAGCTTGGCACTACAGGGCGACGGCACCGTCGTCGCCTGGGGCTGCATCGGCCACAACGCTGGACAATGCAATGTGCCGATCGGTCTCGATCATGTAACGGCGATTGCCGCTAGCGATGCATACAGCCTGGCCTTGAAGAGCGACGGCACCGTCGTCGCCTGGGGCTGCGGGTCGAACGACTGGGGGCAATGCAGCGTGCCGGGCGACCTTTCCGGCGTGACCGCGATCGCCGCCGGAAACGCTCACAGCCTGGCCTTGAAGGGCGACGGCACCGTCGTCGCCTGGGGCTGCGTTGGCATAACCAACAAGGGCCAGTGCGACGTGCCGGGCGATCTGACCGGCGTGACGGCCATCTCGGCCGGCCTTGCTCACAGCCTTGCGCTCAAGGGCGACGGCACCGTCGTCGCCTGGGGCTGCGGGCTCAACGCTGGGCAATGTGATGTTCCGAGCGGCCTCTCGGGCGTGACTGCGATCTCCGCCGGCGGCTATCACAGCCTGGCCTTGAAGACCGACGGAACGGTCGTGGCCTGGGGCTGCGCCTTCGGCGGCGACTTCGGGCAGTGCCACGTCCCGAGCGGCCTCTCCGGTGTCACCGCGATCGCCGCCAATCACTACGAGAGTCTGGCTCTGAAGAGTGACGGCACCGTCGTCGCCTGGGGCTGCGGTGCGGGGAACTACGGGGAGTGCGACGTGCCGAGCGGCCTGGTGGGCGTGACGGCCATCTCCGCCGGTCTGTATCACGGCCTGGCGTTGGCCGAGGCACCTCCTCCTCCACCACCGCCTCCTCCTCCACCACCGCCTCCTCCTCCACCACCGCCTCCTCCTCCACCACCGCCTCCTCCTCCACCACCGCCTCCTCCTCCACCGCCGCCTCCTCCTCCACCGCCGCCGCCGCCACCTACCGTCCGCTGTCCTGTTCCGAGAGTCGTCGGGATGCGCCTCGGAGCCGCGAAGCGGAAGCTTCGGCAGCGGCACTGCTCGGTTGGCAGGGTGCGGCGCGTTCGCTCAACTCACTCGCTGCGCGGCCGTGTGATCAGGCAGTCCCCCCGGCCGGGCACGGTCAGGCGCCAGGGCTTCCCGGTCAACCTGGTCGCCGGTCGGGACTAGTGCTGGGGTGGAATCGCCGGGTAACAGCGTGAGGTCGACCTGGACAGCAACGTTCCCGCCGCCTCCACTGAACGGGCCAAGCACTAGTCCGCGCAAGACATCGCACGAGGGACAACCCCATCGACTACCCATCTCGCGTCCATGGATCGGCGTCGCTCTGACACTCACAGTCCACGTGCAAGCAACGAAGCTTCCAGGACGGGAGGACAGATCGTGCCCAGACCAGGCGAGCTCGTAACGCACACGACGGATCGGAGATTCGAGGGTTGGCGGGGTCGACGTGGCGCTCGTCGCTGCGCCGCGCTTCTCGCCTGTATCGGCGTCGCGTTCGCGCTCGGTGCGGTGGCGCGCTTCGCCGACCATGCAACGTTGGCGTTCGCTGCGACAACGAGCAGAGCTTCCTTCCCCACTGTTTCTCTCAGCGGGCCGCACAACTATCGAGCAGGACGTCATGCCACATCCGTCGCGGTAGCGGATCTCAACGGCGACGACAAAGCGGACCTCGCCGTCGCGAACGAGTCGGGAACCGTGTCGGTTCTGCTCAATCCTGGCAGTGGTCGCTTCAAGGCCAGGCGCGCGTACCGGGCCGGACGAAGACCCGCTTCGGTCACGATCGCTGACCTCAACGGCGATCACAAGCCGGACCTCGCCGTCGCGAACGCCGGCGCAAGCTCGATTTCGACGCTGCTGAACACGGGCTCCGGTCGTTTCGCGCCCAAGCGTGACCACGGCACAGGGAAGGAGCCGATCGATGTCGCAAGCGGTGATCTGAACGGCGACCGAATGCCGGATCTGGTCACGGCGAACTCCGGGTCGAGCACGATCTCGGTCCTAACCAACGAGGGTGGCGGCAGTTTCGGCCCGAAGGTCGACTACCAGTTCCCTCAAAACTGGGACACGTACGTAAGCGCGGTCGCGATCAGCGACGTCAACGGCGACGGCAAGGCCGACGTCGTGGCCGCCAATGACCCGAAGGTTTCTGTCTTCCTCAACACCGGCGACGGCACCCTCGCACCACGTCGCGACTACAAGAGCGGCGGAGCCACTCTCGCGATCGCCGACATGAATCGAGACCGCAGGCCGGACCTAGTGACGGCGGACGCCTTCGCCGTCTCGGTGTTGCTCAACCGGGGAGACGGGAAATTCGCGCCGAGGCGGAACTACTACACAGGAGTCTGGGGCCAGTCGATCGCGGTCGGCGATCTCAACCGCGACGGCAGGCCGGATGTCGTCACCACGGACATCATCCCACCGAACCAGAAGGATTGCGAGGGCGGCGACGGGTTTGAGGTCTCGGTGCTTCCGAACAAGGGGCACGGCAGGCTTGGCCGCCCGTTGAGCTTCTCCCTCGACTACGACGGGTGCGAACCGGCCTCGTCGGCGATCCACGACGTCACCGGCGACCGGAAGCCTGACTTGGTGACCGCGAATTACTTCTCAGGCACTGCCTCCGTCGTGATCAATGCGGTCGGCCGGTGCGCCGTGCCAGACCTGGCTTTCGAGTACCCGCTGGCCGCTGCCAAGCGGCTTCTCATTCGCGCCGGCTGCCGTCCCGGGAAGCTTCGGTACGCAAACTCCAGGTACGCGAGAGGCCTGGTGATCGGGCAGAGGCCGCGCTGGGGAGCAGTACTCCGGAAAGGCGGCAAGGTCGACCTCGTCGTCAGTCTCGGTCGGCGGAGCTCGTGAGGGCGGCTGTTGCCCTCACCGGCTTGTTTCTGCTCATCAGCTCCGCGAGCGCAGCCGCCCCCACTGGCTCGGCGCCGTCGTTTGGCCGCGCCAGGAGCTACGCAACCGGACGCTTCCCTGCTGCGGTCGCGATCGGCGATCTGAACGGGGACCGCAAGCCGGACCTGGCGACCGTGAACGAGGGGACAGAAGAAACCCCGGAGAGACCGTTTCCGTGCTCCTCAACATGGGCGACGGCAGCTTCCAGCGCCGGCTCGACTACGGAACCGGCAGCCGCCCCGTCTCGGTAGCGATCGGCGACCTGAACGGCGACCGCAAGCCGGACCTGATCACCGCGAACCTCGAGAACCCGGACGCGGGCCTGGGCAGCGTGTCCGTGCTCTTGAACCGGGGCGACGGCAGTTTCCAGCCTAAGGTCGACTACGCGAACGATGGCAGTCCCTTCCGGGTCGCGATCGGCGACCTGAATGGTGATCGCAGGCGGGACATTGTGACCGCGAATGCGGACGTGCCTTCTGACGTCTCCGTGCTCCTGAACAAGGGCGACGGCAGCTTCCGGCCGAAGCGCGACTATCGAACCGGAGCAGGCCCTAGTTCCGTCGTGATCGGCGACCTGAACGGCGACCACAAGCCGGACCTGGCCACTGTGAACTCCGGCTTGACGGAGGAGCCGTTTGGGAGCGTCTCCGTGCTCGCGAACAGAGGCGACGGCAGCTTCCGGCCAAAGCGCGACTACAAAACCGGCGACGGGGCCCAATCGATCGCGATCGGCGATCTGAACGGCGACGGCAAGCCGGACCTGGCGACCGCGAACTTCGTCGACGAGAATATCTCCGTCCTCCTCAACCGGGGCGACGGCAGCTTTCCGGACCAGACGTGCCTATCGCCGGCGCCAGCTCCGTTAGAACGGTCGCAATCGGCGACCTGAACGGCGACGGCAAGCCGGATCTGGCGATCGCGAACTACGACGCGCACGGTCTCGATGCTCGTCAATACGGACGAAGGCGGCTTCCAGGCCAAGCTCGACTACGTAACGGGAGGCCACCCTAACTCGATCGCGATTGGCGACCTGAACGGCGACGGCAAGCCCGACCTGGCAATCGCGAACTCCAGCGAAAACACGCTCTCCGTGCTCCTCAACAGGCCGGGCCTCTGCACCGTGCAGAACGTCAACGGAGAGACGTTGCCGGCTGCGAGGCGGACGATCGCGCGCGCCAATTGCCGCGTCGGCAAGATCCGCCGCGCCTACTCGAAGAGCATCGCGAAGGGCCGCGTGATCTCGCAGAAGCCCAGGTTCGGCACGGTGCTGCCGGGCTGGCGGCAAGGTCAACCTCGTCGTCAGCCGCGGGAGGAGGCCGTCGTGAAGAAGCTCCTCGGCACTCGCTCGGCCGTGCTGCTCTAGTCGGCGCCTCGCCGGTGCGGCCGGCGCGCTCCGCGGCGCTTCGTGCGCCGTCGTTCGCCCCCGCGAGGAGCTACGCAACTGGGCCGCTCCCCGTCTCGGTCGCGATCGGCGACCTGAACGGCGACGGCAAGCCGGACCTGGCGACCGCGAACGACGATCGCGGACACCGTCTCCGTGCTCCTGAACAGGGGCGACGGCAGCTTCCAGGCCAAGCGTCGACTACGCAACCGGAGAGGGCCCCGAGTCGGTCGCGATCGGCGACCTGAACGGCGACGGCAAGCCGGACCTGGCGACCGCGAACGCCGGCGCGAACACCGTCTCCGTGCTCCTGAACCGGGGCGACGGCAGCTTCCAGCCCAAGCGTCGACTACGCCACCGGACGCCGCCCTAGCTCGGTCGCGATCGGCGACCTGAACGGCGACGGCAAGCCCGATCTGGTGGTCGCGAACGGCGACGACAACACCGTCTCCGTGCTGCTCAACAAGGGCGACGGCAGCTTCCAGGCCAAGCGCGACTACGCAACCGGGCGACGCCCCGCTCGCCGTCGCGATCGGCGACCTGAACGGCGACGGCAGGCCGGACCTGGTGATCGCGAACTGCATCGAGCCACCGTCTCCGTGCTCCTGAACAGGGGCGACGGCAGCTTCCGGGCCAAGCGCGACTACGCAACCGGCCCGCTCCGATCCTCGGTCGCGATCGGCGACCTGAACGGCGACGGCAAGCCGGATCTGGCTGACCGCGAACAGCCACGACGGACACCGTCTCCGTGCTCCTGAACAGAGGCGACGGCAGCTTCCGCGCCGAGCGCGACTACGCAACCGGGCCCGACCCGACTCGGTCGCGATCGGCGACCTGAACGGCGACGGCAAGCCCGACCTGGTCGACCGCCAACAGCAACTGCGAGCACGCGTCTCCGTGCTGCTGCAACAGGGGCGACGGCAGCTTTCGGCCGAAGCTCGACTACCGAACCGGACGCGGCACCGAGTCGGTCGCGATCGGCGACCTGAACGGCGACGGCAAGCCCGACCTGGTGACGGCGAACTTCGATCGGACAGCGTCTCCGTGCTGCTCAACACGCCCGGCCTCTGCACGGTGCAGAACGTGAAGAGGAAGACGCTGCCGACCGCGAAGCGGACGCTCGCGCGCGCCAACTGCCGCGTCGGGAAGATCCGCCGCGCCTACTCGAAGACCGTCAAGAGGGGCCGCGTGATCTCGCAGAAGCCGAGGTTCGGCGCGGTGCTGCCGGGCGGCGGCAAGGTCAACCTCGTCGTCAGCCGGCGGCGGGAACGGGGCGTAGCGTGAGCCGGGGCCCGGGTAGTGGCAGCGCTCGAGGCGCCCGTGGTGTTCGGCTCGCCACCCGGCCCCACCGATTCGACCATCGCCAGACACTCAGGTCAGAACGGGTAAGTCCCTCAGCAGACCGAGCCGCCGTCGCAGGCGGAACAGGAAACGCCTGAGCGCGGGCGGCATCCACGTTGTTCTTGCTGCCGTGGATGTGGAGGTCGTATCCGTCGAACCAGTCGCGCCCGGCTCCTGCGGGCGCAGCTTCAAGCGTCCTCTCCGTTCTCTCTCGTTATCGCGTCTCAGCGTCTCAGCGTTACTCGTGAGGGCGCTGTGCAGAGTCCTCGCCGCGTCGGGTGCGCCTCGACTCTGAACCCACTCGTCGAGGACGGCCAAGACCGCGACCTTCTCCGACTCGAACACGATCACGTCGAAGGCACCTCCTTCCTGGATGCAATTCTCGATCCGGAAGGCGAACGGGCCATCGCGGTAGACCACCTCCGGAGGGGGAGGGTGCACCGCGGCATAGATCCGCGCCCGCTGCGCGAACTCGCGAGCGTCCTCGACCTTGAACCAGACTCCCTCGATCCGGATGACCTCCACGATCGGCCGATCCTAAAGTGAAAGGGCCGCGGCCTTCGACCCACGACCCCGCTCTGTTGCCTCACGTGGCGAATTCCGAGGTCGGCACCGGGGGAGGCACCATATGAGCATTTCCGACACCGGTGTCACACCTGACCCGCATAGCCAAGCGAATCGCGTGACTTAGTGACGCTAGAAAGGCGCATACGGGATTCGAACCCGTGCCGCCGCCGTGAGAGGGCGGTGTCCTAGGCCACTAGACGAATGCGCCGGAGCCGGGATTGTAGCCGCGACGCGTCGCCTCAGCCCACGTCGAGATCTGCGAACGAGGCCGACGACTTCGCGAACTCCCACCAGCCTTCGACGCCCGGCCTCACGAACGCCATGCTCCGGCCGTAGACGAGCGGGATCACGGCCGCCTCCTCCGCGACCGCGAGCCGGTCGGCCTGGCGGTACAGCTCGAGCCGCTTGGCGCCGGTCTCCGCGTGGCGGGCCGAATCGATCAGCAGGTCGAACGGCGGGTAGGCGTACCGTCCCTCGTTGGCCTTCGCGTGCGAGTGCAGGATGAGGCGCAGGCAGTACTCGGGATCGGGGTAGCCGGGGAGCCAGCCGAGGACCGCGATCGGCGCGAGCTCGAGCGGCCTCCCGAGCGGCGCGACCTCGTCGACGTTCTCGGCCGTCCATTCCTGCACCGAGATCTCGAGGCCGAGAATCTCGCGCCACGACCGGGTGATCTCGTCGAGGAGCGGCTTCCAGACGTCCTGCGCGACGATCTCGAGCTCGCCGGACGCTCCGGAGTACCTCAGGTGCTGCCGGGCGCGATCCGGGTCGAACGGCAGCACGATGTCCGGCGTGTGGCCCTGGAGCGCGGGCGGCACGATTCCGCCGGTCGCGACCTCGAGGTTCGCGGGCATCAGCGCCTCGAGCGCGGAGCGGTCGATCGCGTACGCGAGCGCGAGCCGTAGATCGCGGTCTCCCAGCGCGGGGTCCGAGTGGCGGAATCCGAGGTACGCGATCCACGTGAGCGGGCCCTGTCCGCGATCCTGGCTGCGGACGTGGTCCGAGGTGCGCGGCGTGTACATCACGCGGACGAGGTCGAGCTCGCCGCGCTCGAGCGGGCCGGCTGCCTCGTCCGCGGTCGCGCGCGTGATCTCGACGCGGGCGACATTGCCCGGGTGGGCGCCCGTGTAGGACTCGTTGCGCACGAGGACGAGCCGCGCGTCGCCGTGCTCGAGCTGACGGAACGGGCCGCTGACGACCTGTCGCTCGGGATCCGTCCAGTCGTCGCCGTCGCGCTCGATCGCGTGCTGCGGGAGGGGGCCGGAATCCGGACGGTTGACGACGCTCATGAAGTACGGGGCGGGCGCGACGAGCCTGAACTCGACTGTCCGGTCGTCGAGCGCCCGCACGCCGATCGCCTCGGCGTCGTCGCTGTGGCCGAGGAAGTACTCCTCGCCGTTCTCGAGGACGAAGTAGATCGGCGCCGAGGCCCCGGGCCGCGCGGGGTCGAGCATGCGCCGGATGCCGAAGACCCAGTCGTGCGCGGTCAGCGGCGTCCCGTCCGACCAGTGCAGCCCTTCCCGCAGGTGGAAGACGTAGCGGAGGCCGTCGTCCGAGATCTCCCAGCGCTCTGCGAGCGAGGGGACGATCGTCCGGTCCGGCCACGCCTCGACGAGCCGGTCGAAGAGCTGCATGCAGAGGTTGATGTCCGGCCAGAAGCCCGCGTCGCGCGGGTCGAAGACGCGCGGCACGTAGCTCCCGCTCATGCGCAGCGTCGCGGTCGGCGTGCCTGGCTCGGGCGGCCTCCAGTACCGGAATGCACGCTGGTACGTCTCGTTCGCCTCCGCGAAGCGCAGCGAGGTGTGGAGCGCGATCGCGAGCTTCAGGAGGACGAGCGCAATCTCCCGGTCGGCGCCCCGGCGCTCGAGCAGCGGGAGCAGCGCCCGGTAGTGCCCGATCGCGGCGTCCAGCGCCCACTCGAGGCGGGCGCGGTCGCCGGCCCGCGTCAGGTAGAGCACCGCCTCGTCCTCCGCGCTCCCGGCGAGGGCATGGTGCGCGAGCAGGCCGAGCACCTCGTCGCGGTTCTCGGCGTACCGCTCCTCGAGCCAGCGCATCGCCTTGCGGTGGAGCTCCTCGCGGTCGGCGGCGAGCAGCGTCCTGTACGCGGCTTCCTGGATCAGCGCGTGCTTGAACCGGTACTCGGGCTCGGGCCAGCGACGGGCCTCGCGGATCAGGTCGACGCGCTGAAGGGCGTTCAGCGACTCCTGGAGCGACCCGTCGGCGCCCGTCACGCCCTCGAGCAGCGGCAGTCCGAACCGCCGGCCGAGGACGGACGCTGCCGTCAGGACGTCGCGATCCCGCGCGGAGAGCCGGTCGATGCGGGCGAGGATCACTTTCTCGACGGTCGGCGGGATGACGATCTTCGCCTCGTGGTCGAAGCGCCAGCCCTCGCCTTCGCGAACGAGCACGCCCGTCTCGGCGAGCGTGCCGACGAGCTCCTCGAGGTAGAACGGGTTGCCCTCGGCTCCTTCCAGGATCTGCTGTTCCAGGTGGGGCGGGATCGTGCCCTCGCCGAACAGCGAGACGAGGAGCTCGCGGTGGGCGTCTCCCGACAAGGCCCCGAGCGCGAGCTCGCGTGAGCGGTGCGGGTACTGCTCGGCAGCGACCGTCTTCACGCGCCACGAGGGGTGGTCCGGCTCCGTGCGGTGCTTGATGACGATGAGGACGGCCGCGACGTCGGTGATCCCGAGCAGCTGCTCGGTGAGCTGGAGCGAGGTCGCGTCGGCCCAGTGCAGGTCGTCGATCGCGAGCACGACCGGACGCTCGTCGGCCAGGCGCGCGATCAGCTCGCCGACGACCTCGAACGTGCGGTACTGCACGGCCTCCGGCGAGAGCTCGGTCAGGCGTGAGGCGGCTTCCGCCTCGAGCGTCAGGCCGAGCATGGCGCCGAGATACGGGTAGATCTCGAGCACCCGCTGGCCGAAGAGGCGCTCGACCTCGCGGCGCAGCGACACGCGCAGGCGCAGCTCGGGCTCCTCGAGCGAGACGCCCAGCCATTCGCGCAGCACGTCGCGGTAGGGCCAGTAGGGAAGCGACTCGCCGTACGAGACGCAGCGGCCCTCGAGCCAGAGCGGTGCTCCCCGCGGCGACTCGGCCGCCTCGACGAGCCCGCGCACCTCGGCGCTGAGCCTGCTCTTGCCGATTCCCGCCTCGCCGGTGATGAAGAGGATCCCGCCGGTCCCGCCGAGCACCGCGTCCGCGGCCTCACGCGCGGCGCGAAGCTGCTCGTCGCGTCCGACGAACGGCGTCTCCAGGCCGAGGACGCCCCGGGCCCGCCCGGGGACCGCCCGCACGCCGGTTGCCCGGTAGGCGACGACCTCGTCCTCCTTGCCCTTGAGCTCGAACTGCTCCGGCCCGTCCCAGTCGAAGAGCGTCTCGACGAGGTGGTACGTGGACTCGCCGACGAGCACCGTGCCCGGAGCCGCGGCCTTCTGGAGCCGGGCGGCCGTGTTGATCGGATCGCCGGTCGCGCCGTACTCGACCCGCGAGCCTCCGCCGACCGGGCCGAGGACGACCGACCCCGTGTTGACGCCGATCCGGACCGCGAAGCCGTCGACGCCCCAGCCCGCGGCGACCTCGGTTCCATAGGAGGCCATCTCCTCGGCGATCCGCAGGCCCGCGCGGACGGCCCGCTCGGCGTCGTCCTCGTGTGCCACGGGCGCTCCGAAGAGCGCGAGGATCCCGTCGCCGGCGAGATCCTTGACGGTCCCTCCGAGCGCCTCGACGGCGGCCACCATCCTGGCGATCGCCTCCCCGACGACGAGCCTCATCTCCTCGGCGTCGAGCCGCTCCCCGAGCGCGGTCGAGCCGACGACGTCGGCGTCGAGCGCCGTCACCGCCTTTCGCTCCTCGCGCATCGCCGGGACTGAGCCGGGGTCGGTCACGGTTCTCTTATAGCCGCCCGCCGCACAGGCCTCGGCCGATTGCCCCAGACGGGGTACTCGTTAGGTATCGCGCGGAGTGGCGCCCGCAGTCGGCTCTTCGACACCCGTTTCGGGCGGGCCGACTGCAGCGGGCCCCGGCCTGAGATAGACCTCGTCGTACAGCAACGCGGCTATCGCGCCGCCGGCGAGCGGGCCGACGTAGTAGATCCAGGCATCGCTCCACGAGTTCGAGACCAGCTCGGGCCCGAACGCGCGGGCCGGGTTGAACGCGCCGCCGGTGAGCGGATACGCGAACAGCATGCCGAAGACGAACACGAAGCCGATCGCGAGCCCGGCGACGGCCGTGTACGCGTTCCGCTCGTCGGTCGTCATCGCGAAGACGACCCAGACGACGAAGAAGGTGATCAGGCCTCGACGACGAGCGCGGCGCCGATGTCGATCGTGTGCACCGACGGCGCCCCGAGGTTCGCCGCGTCGCGGTTCGCCGCCGGGAAGATCCAGCGAAGCAGCAGCGCCGCGAGAACTGCGCCGAGCAGCTGGGCGACCCAGTAGGCGACGCCGAGCACCGCGTTCATGCGCCGCGTGAGGATGAACCCGAACGTGATCGCCGGGTTGAAGTGCCCACCGGAGATGTGGCCGACCGCCGTCACCATGACCGCGATCGTGAGGCCGGTCGCGAGCGCCACCTCCAGCGTCCCCGCGTCCGCCTGCGGGCCGAGGGACATGATCGTCCCAGCGCCGATGAATACGAGCGCGAAGGTTCCGACCAGCTCGACGAAGGTGCGTCGCCACAGATCCGCGAGGGGCGGGGGCGAGCCGATGAAATCTGAGCCGGAAAGCCGCATTCGCGAAGCGGGAGACTACACAGATTCACGGACGGCGCTCAACCTGCAATTGCGGAAATCTGCGATTCAGAGTAAAAGTTGACTAATCCTCCGGATCGCGGCAGGAGGATCGGGGTTGGTGAATCGATGACGAACAGGCGGCTTAGACGACTCGGGATTCCGGCCGTTCTCACGGCTGGTCTGCTCGCGGCTGCGTTCGTCGTCGCCCTCGGAACGGCTCGCAGCGCGCCCGCGCGGTCGTTCGCCGCCTCCATCGACGTCACGCAGACCTGCACCGCGCGCGTCAAGCCGAAGACGACCGTCGACATCCAGGCCGTCGTCGCCAACACCGGCGACGTGCCGCTCACGATTGCGAACAGCCTGACCGGGATCAGCGCCGACGCGGGGACGCCGCTCGACGAGGGCGACGACTTCGTCCCGACCTACGTCAGCGGCGACGTCAACGGCGACGGGGTGCTCAACCCGGCCGAGCGCTGGACGTACACGGGCTCGTACACCGCCGGCACCGAGGACATGACGGACATCGTGGACGTCGACGCTCTGGGCTCGGGCGGCGAGGACGTCAGCGACCTCGCCAACTGCGACACGGATGTCATCCAGACGCCCCAGCCCGGTGTGATCGTCGGCGTGCAGAGGGTCAGCGGCAAGGTGCTCGTCAAGCAGCCGGGCGGCAAGTTCGTCCCGCTCACCGGCGCCACCGAGATCAAGGTCGGCTCCCAGGTCGACACGACCCACGGCACGATCAAGCTGATCGCGGGCCTCGGCGGCGGGAAGACGAACAGCGCGAACTTCAACGACGGCCTGTTCAAGATCCAGCAGTCGCACGCGCAAAACGCGTACATGATCCTCGTCCTCGAGGGCGGGAACTTCGGCGTCTGCCGGGGCGGCCGCGCGCTGAGCGTCTTCAGCGCCGACGCGAAGCGGAAGCGCCAGGTGCGCAGGCTCTGGGGCAACGGCAAGGGCCGCTTCACGACGAAGGGCCGGTACAGCTCGGCGACCGTGCGCGGAACGCACTGGCTCGTCCAGGACCGCTGCGACGGAACGCTGACTCGTGTTCTACGGGGCGTCGTCAAGGTGCAGGACTTCCGCCATCACAAGACGATCAACGTCCGCGCCGGCCACGTCTACCTGGCCAAGGCGCCCTAAGCCCCCGGCCGTCACCCGTTCCGCTCGACGCGGCCGCCTTCCGCTCCTCGAACGACGCGTCGCTCGCGGCCTCGACCGACCAGATCTTCACCGGCTGCTGCCGTCCGCGCACCTCGAACTCGTCGATGAAGACGATGTCGTCGGGATCGTGCTGGAGCCGTTCGCGAGTCGTGTCGGAGAAGAAGAGCAGGTGCGACTGCCCCTTCGTCATCCCCTGAAGCCGCGATGCCGTGTTCGTCGTGTCGCCGATCGCCGTGTACTCGAGGCGCCGCTCGGAGCCGACGTTGCCGGAGACGACCATCCCGGTGTTCAGGCCGATGCCCATCTTGAATCCCTCGCTGAGCTCGTTCTCGCGAAGCCACGCGGTTCCACTTCGGCAGGCGCTCCGTGAGCATCTCGCGTGCGGCGGACAGGGCGCGGTCGGCGTGGTCGGTCTGCTCGATCGGCGCGCCGAAGACCGCCATGATCCCGTCGCCCTCGTAGGAGACGAGCGTGCCGCCGTGCGCGAGGATCGCGTCGGTCATCTCTTCCAGGTAGCCGTTCAGGCACTCGATCACGCGTGCGGGCGGGAGCGCCTCCGAGAAGGTCGTGAAGCCGCGCAGGTCGGTGAACATGACGGTGCTCTCGAGCGAGACGCCGCCGAGCCGCAGGTCGCCGGTCGGTCCGGGAGAGCACCTGCTCGACGACGGTCTCGGGCACGAATCTCGAGAAGACGTCGCGGACCCGCTCGCGCTCGAACGCCGCCAGCAGGTAGTGCGCGGCGATCGCGCCGATGGACGAGCCGACCAGCGCGCCCATCGGATAGACGAACGAGATCACCCAGCCGCGGTTGAACGCGATCTGCGTGCTCACCAGGAAGGCGGCCGCTGCCCCGATCGCGAGCATCAGCGTCCCGAACAGGTTGAGGCGCAGGCTCGCGAGCGGGGAGAGGAAGCCGAGGACGATGATCAGGACGAGGTTGATCCACGTCGGCACGAGCGTCAGCGGCAGGCCGCGCAAGACCGTGGAGATCGCATTGGCCTGGATCTCGGGACCGGGCATCTCGTCCCGTCCGAACGAGACGGGGTGGACGTCCTGCAGCGACGGGGCCCACGCGCCGACGACGACGATCTTGTTGCGGAAATACCCGCGCGGGAACGTGCCGTTGTAGACGTGCGAGTACGGCACCGCCGGGATTGTCCCGACCGGTCCGGCGAAGTCGATCAGCTTCCTGTCACCCGAGAAGGGCCGGATGGTCTTCCCGGTCGCCCGCTCGGCCGTGGCCACGGAGAAGCTCTTGAGGCCCTGGAGCTCGAAGGGCGTGCGGCGGATCACCCCGCCAGGGTCCGTGTCGAAGTTGCCGTTGCCGAGCTGCGCGCGGGCGTAGGCGAGCCCCTGTGCGCCGCCGAGGAACTTGCCCGCGCCCCTGTCGTTGACCTCGGTCGTCGAGAAGACGAGGTTCCCGGCCGCGTGGCTCGCGTCCATGAAGGCGTTGTCCTCGAGGATCCCCTTGCGCTTCGGCGTGAACTCGCTGAACTGGATGTCGTACGCGATCACCTTCGCGCCGTCGGCCTTCAGGTTCCTGATCACCCGTGCGTGGGACGAGCGCGGGAACGGCCAGCGCTGGCCGAGCTCGCTGAAGGTCGTGTCGTCGATCTTCACGATCACGATGTTCTTCGGCGGGTCATCCTGGCCGCGGATCGCGAAGCGGCGGTCGATGCTGCCGAGCTCCGCGCCGCCGAAGAGGTCCCAGCCCGACCCGGGCGCGATCAGATGAGCGCCGTAGGCGAGCAGCGCCAGGCCGGTCGTCGTCATCCCGACGGCGAGGAAGAGCGCGATGCGCAGGCGAGTGCGGTGGGCCATGCGCGCAACTCTGTACGAGAACAGCGGCCTCGTACAAGCCGCAGCAGCTCAGCTGTCGGCGTGTCTTACCGGCGCGGGAGGCTCGGGAAGCCCCAGGCGAGGACGAGCACGCCGACGACGAGCATGACGGTACCCAGGCTTGTCGCAGTCATCGCAGTCATGGAAGGCGTTCCCGGTCGTTTCGTTCGGAAACGTGCTCTCCTTATCGGCCCCGCGGGGCTCGAGTTCGCCCCCCGAACGGGTTAGAGGCCCGCCATGCCGCGTGCGACGGCTCGCGACGCGTCCTGCATCACGGATGTGCGGCTGTTCTCGAGCACGAAGTGGAACTCCCCGAAGCCGGCCACGCCGATCCGGTTGCGCTCGGCGACGTAACCGTTGCGCCAGCGATTGACCTCTGCCCGGGACAGGCCGCGGATGTTGCCTCCGAGACCGTGTCCGATCCGATAGCCGGGCGTCATCCCCGTGACATAGCGGCCGGCCAAAGCCTGCCGAACGGGGCCGCCCGACGCGAGCGCGCGTTGTGCATCCGCCTGCGCGCGCGCCGCACGGGCGGGGTCTCCGACGAAGTTCGGGAACTCCTCGCCCACGACGCGGAAGGCCGCTCGGTTGAGCTGCCTCCAGAACGCTGTCAGCTCGGCGGTGATCGGCAGCTCGGCGAGGTTGAGCGCCCGCCGCGTCGCCCAGACGAAGCCCTTGCCCTCGGAGTCCCCGAGCACGCGCCGCCCGAAGGTCATGCCCTGGAGGAGGCCCCTGACGAACTCGCGGTGCTGCCTCCCCTGAGGCCCGGCGAGCTGTGTCCCGAGCTCGTCGAGCTGCCAGGAGTCGACCGTGATCCCGTCGTTTCGCGAGTGGCGGATCGTGTCGCGGTAACGCCTTCCCAGCTCGACGCCCCAGGCCGTTCGCTGGGACGACGAGAGGCGAAGCAGCGACGGGCTCGTCCGGTATGCGCCCAGAGAACCGGCCGCTGACCTTCCGCTTCTCGGCGGGCGTGAGGCGGCGCTGTTCCCAGGCCTCGGTTCGCACCTCCGCCTTGAACATCGGTGAGTACCGGCCCGGCCCGTACGTGTGGATTGTCGTGCTTGCCTCCGCGTTGATCCCGTAGCTGCCGATGTGGACGCGCGTCCCCGCGGGCATGCCCGACGCAGAGATCGCGTTCATCAGCCGAGTCAGGTCGTCGAGCTCGAAGTACGAAAAGAGGCAAGCGCGAACGGCCAAGGGCCGAAACCTACCGCGGAGAGCGCCGACATCCGCCGCCGGAGCCGCGCAGCCCGAGCCGAAGGCGAGGGGCGTAGGCTGCGGGGCTAGGATTCGAACCTAGACTACCCGGTCCAGAGCCGGGCGTCCTACCATTAGACGACCCCGCAACAGGGTCGGATTCTAGCGTCGGATCTCGTACTTGACGTGCTCGAGGCCGTAGACGTGTGCGAGCCCGATCTCGGTCAATCCGCACTTCTCGAGCACGCGCCGCGAGGCGACGTTCGTCTCCAGAGCGACCGCGACGATCCGGTCGAGGGCGAGCTCGTCGAAGCCGAAATCGATGGACGCCAGCGCAGACTCGGTCGCATACCCCTGGCGCCAGTGCCTCTTCAGGAAGCGGTAACCGACCTCGACCTCGGGCCCACCTTCGAGGTGCTGAAGCCCCGCTGCTCCGATCGTTTCGCTCGAAGAAGTCAGATCGACCGCGCACATGCCGAAGCCATGCTGCTCGAAGTGCGCGATCTGCCGCTCGAGCTTGGCTCGGTTCTCGTCCCGCGTCGAGCGCGGCGCGCCGAACCAGACCTCCTCCGCGTCGACGTAGATCGCGTGCCACGCGTCGAGGTCATCCAGCGTCGGCGGCCGCAGCACGAGCCGCTCGGTCGTCAGGCGCAAGCTAGGCGACTTCCGCCCAGTCTCCGTACAGCGACGTGTAGAGCCCTTGCCGCGCCATCAGCTCGCCGTGCGTGCCCTGCTCGATCACCTTGCCGTGCTCGAGGACGACGATCAGGTCGGCGTCTCGGATCGTCGAGAGCCGGTGCGCGATCACGAACGCCGTCCGGTCGGCGAGCAGCGTGCGCAGCGCGGTCTCGATGCGGCGCTCGGTCCCGATGTCCACCGACGACGTCGCCTCGTCGAGGATCAGGATCCGCGGATCGGCGAGCAGCGCCCGCGCGAAGGCGACGAGCTGTCTCTGCCCGAGCGAGAGCCGCGTCCCGCGTTCCTGGAGATTCGTCTCGTAGCCGTCCTCGAGGGCCATGATGAAGTCGTGGGCGCCGACGGCCTGTGCCGCGGCCGCGACCTCCGCGGGGCTCGCGTCCGGCGAGCCGAACGCGATGTTGTCGCGGACCGTGCCGGCGAAGAGGAACCCTTCCTGCGGCACGACCCCGAGCTGCCTGCGGAGCGACTCCTGGGTCACGTCACGCAGGTCGATGCCGTCGATGGTGATCCGCCCCTCGAGCGGGTCGTAGAAGCGGGCGAGCAGCTTCGCGATCGTCGACTTGCCGGCGCCCGTGTGCCCGACCAGCGCGACGGTCGTTCCGGCCGCGACGTCGAGGTCGATCCCGTGCAGCACCTCGGGGCCCGTGCCGTAGCCGAATCTGACCTCCTCCCAGCGGACGTGGCCGGTGATCCGGTCGAGCTCGTTTGCACCCGGCTTGTCGCGCACCTCCGGCTCCTCGTCCATCACGTTCATGATGTTGTCGAGAGCGGCAACCGCGGACAGAAACGTGTTGTAGAGCTGCGAGAGCTGCTGCACGGGGTCGAAGAAGTTCGAGATGTAGAGGACGAACGTGAAGAGCGTGCCGACCATGAGGCTTCCGCCGAAGACGAGGTAGCCGCCGTAGCCGAGCACGATCGCGGTCGCGAGCGCCGAGAGGAAGTCGACGAACGGGAAGTACAGGCCGTTGAGGACGACCGTCTCCTGGTTCGCCTCGCGGTAGTGAGCGTTGACGGCACGGAAATTCCGCTCGTTCGCCCGCTCGCGGCGGAACGACTGGACGACGCGCATGCCGCTGATGTCCTCGGCGAGCGTCGCGGTGACGAGCCCCAGCCGCTCCCGTACGGCACGGTAGGCGCGGGCCGAGCGGACGCGGAAGATCGCCGTCGCCACGAACATCAGCGGCAGCACGAGGAGCGTCGCGAGCGCGAGCCGCCAGTCGAGGAAGAAGAGGATGATCGCCGTCCCGAACAGGAAGAGCGTGCTCTGGACGAGCGTCGTGACGCCGTCGGTGACGAGCTGGTCGAGAGCCTCGACGTCGTTCGTCAGCCGGCTGATGATCACGCCCGCGCGGTTGCGCTCGTAGAAGCCGAGGGAGAGACGCTGCAGGTGGCGGAAGAGCGTGTTTCGGAGGTCGGCCAGGATCCGCTCGCCCGTCCAGCCGGTGAAGTACGTCTGCGCTGCGCTCGTCCCGAGATTCAGGACGCCGGCGATCACGAAGAGCAGGACGATGATCGTCAGCTTGTGGAGGTCGTGCTTCGCGATCCCATCGTCGATCGCGAGACCTGCGAGGTACGGCGGGGCGAGAGCCGTCGCCGTGGCGGCGAGCAGCGAGATGATCGCGAGGGCTGTCTGGCGCTTGTACGGCGCGGCAAGGAGGCCGAGCGTCGTGACCCTGCGGACAGTTCGCTGCCACGACCAGTCCTCGACCTTCACCGGCTCGCGGCTCCTCGTCAGGTGGCCTCCCGGCTGCCAGACCCTCATCCCGCAGCCTCCGCGGTCGCCTCCACCCGGTGGGCGAACTCGGCTTCGAGCAACCCGTGCTCGTGGATGTCGCGGTAGACGGCGTTCGTCCGGAGCAGCTCCTCGTCGGTCCCACGCCCCACGATCCGTCCGTTGTCGAGCACGACGAGCTCGTCGGCGAGGGAGATCGTCGACAGGCGGTGCGCGATGATGATCGTCGTCCGGCCTTTCATCGCCTCGCGGAGGCCGAGCCGGATCTTGGCCTCCGTCGTCGCGTCGACCGAGGCGGTTGCGTCGTCGAGGATCAGGATGCGCGGCTCCATGATCAACGCCCGCGCGATGGCGAGACGCTGGCGCTGCCCGCCCGAGAGCGTGATCCCGCGCTCGCCGATCACGGCGTCGTAGCCGTCCGGGAGCGCGGCGATGAAATCGTGCGCCTGCGCGAGCGTGGCTGCGCGCTCGACCTCTTCGTCCGTTGCGTCTGCGCGCCCGAAGGCGATGTTCTCGCGGACGGTCGCCGAGAAGAGGAAGGGGTCCTGCGCGACGATGCCGATCTCGCGGCGCAGCGACTGGAGCTTCACGTCGCGGACGTCGACGCCGTCGATCGTGATCCGTCCTTCGGTCGCGTCGTAGAAGCGGGGGACGAGCGTCGCGAGCGTCGTCTTGCCGGACCCCGTGTGCCCGATCAGTGCGACGGTTCGGCCGGGCTCCAGCTCGAGGTCGATCTCGTGGAGCACTGACCGGCCGGCCGCGTACTCGAATGACACGCCCTCGTAGTGGACGCGGCCGTCACCCGGCGGCATCTCGGTCGCGTCCGGATCGTCGGTGATCTCCTCGGGCTCGTCCATGACCTCGAAGATCCGCTCGCCTGACGCCGTCGCGCGCTGTGACTGACCGACCCACATGCCGAGCATGCGGAGCGGCATCACGAGCATCACGACCAGCACGTTGAAGAAGAAGAACGTCTTGATGTCGAGCGTCCCGGCGGCGACCATCCGGCCGCCCTGGAGCAGGACGCCCGCCTGCATGATCAGCGGCAGGAACGAGAGCAGCGGCACGTAGACGGCGCGCTGCTTGTTCGCATCGACGCTGCGCTGGAAGACGCGCTCCGACCGGTATGCGAACTTGTCGAGCTCGTTCTCCTCCTGGGCGAACGACTTGACGACGTGGACGCCGACGATGTTCTCCTCGGCGACGGTCGCGACGTCGGCCATCTTCTGCTGGACGTCGCGCAGCACGGGGTGGGCGATGCGCGAATAGCGGTACGCGAAGACGACGATCAGGGGCGTGACCGCGGTCGCGACGAGCGCGAGCTCCCAGTTGACGAAGAACATGATCACGGTCGCGCCGACGATCGTCAGCACGTTCTGGAAGAAGAAGACGAGGCCGTAGCCGAGGAAGAAGCGGACGGTTTGCAGGTCGACGGTCGCGCGGGAGAGCAGCTGGCCCGTCTGGTGCCGGTCGTAGAAGCCGAACGACAGCCTGAGCAGCTTCGCGTAGAGCGCGTTCCGCATGTCGTACTCGACGCCGAGCGCCTGGCGGCCGGAGATCAGGCGGCGCCCGGCCATGAACAGTGCCCGGGCGGCGCCGACGAGGACGACTGCGACGGCGATTCCATAGAGCTCGCTATGGCTGTTCGCCGTGATCGCGTTCTCGAGGCCGCTACCGGTCAGGTAGGCGATCACGATCGCAGCGGCCTGGGAGCCGACCGCGAGGACGATCGAGACGACGAGGGAAACGCGGTACGGCCTGAGGAAGCCGAGCAGGCGGAAGAACGTCTCGCGATACGGCGCCGTCGTTGCCACGGTCGAAAATCTAGCCTTCGCTACTTGCGAGGCGGTCGCAGCCGCGGTGAGACTGGGTCATGAGCTCGGAGTTCCCGCGTGAGGACGCGTTCGACGAGGACTACCTGTACTTCTACGAGGAGCTCCTCACGCCCGAGCGGACCGCGAGCGAGGTGGAGCTCGTCTGGAAGCTGCTCGAGCTGGAGCCGGGGTTGGCGCTGCTCGACCTGGCGTGCGGGCACGGACGCATCGCGAACCCGCTCGCGGAGCGCGGGGTGCGCGTCACCGGGCTCGACGCGACGCGGCTGTTCCTCGACCTGGCGCGGAAGGATGCGGCCGAACGAGGCGTGGAGGTCGAGTACGTCGAGGGCGACATGCGGTCGATTCCGTGGACGGAGCGATTCGACCGCGTCCTGTGCTGGTTCACGTCGTTCGGGTACTTCGGCGACGACGAGAACCGGCAGGTGCTCGTGGAGGCGTACCGCGCGCTCGAGCCAGGCGGCCTGCTCGCGATCGAGATGAACAACCTCCTTCGCCTCATCCAGGTGTACGCGGACGAGGTCGTGACGGAGCGTGGCGACGACAAGATGATCGACCGCCATCGGTTTGACATCCAGACGAGCCGGTCGCTCGATGAGCGCACGATCATCCGCGGCGGGAAACGGCGGAGCTTCGAGTTCTCGGTGCGCATGTTCACGCCCGCCGAGCTGCGGAGCTGGATGCTCGACGCGGGGTTCCGCGAGGCGATCGCATACGGCGACGACGGGGAGCGCCTGACCCCGGAGCACGAGAGCCGCCGGATGACGGTCGTCGGCCGGAAGTAAGAGTCACGATCTCGGCACTGTCGCGTCACCCACGGTTGACGATTTCCTCGTTACGATCGCTGTGGGGAGGAGGTTGGGGGTACCGGTCCCAGGGCGGCGTTCAGCGTCTCGAGCTCGGCCCGGATGAGCTCCACGGCCCGCTCGACGCGCCGCTGGTTCTCGGCGTCGTTCATCCAGCGGCTCACACCCGACGGGTGCGGGAGTGGAACGACCACAGCCTCTCCATGTGCGAAGCGCCGCCCGACGCTCGCGTCGAGGCTCGCTGAGCCGAGCAACCGCCGGATCGCGAGCCCGCCCACCGGGACGATCAACCGCGGCTGCAACAGCCGGAGCTCCCACTCGCGCCAGAACGAGCACAGCTCCTGCTCGCGGGCCGCGGGAGTCCGGTCGCCGCCGCCGGCCGCCGCACGACCCGGATAGCACCGGGTGACCGAGGCGCAGTAGAACGTCGCGTAGAACGCGTCCTCGTCGAGCCCGAGCCAGCGGCGCAGCGTCTGGCCGGCCCGGCCGCGCCACGGCCGGCGCTGCTCGCCCTCCACCACGCCCGGCGCCTGCCCGAGGAGGTACGCCCTCTGTCCAGAGTGCCCTTCGAGCACCGGGCGCGACTCGATCGCATACCCCGCCTCGGCGCATGCGCGGCAGGCTCGGTTGTCACGCTGGAGCGACGCGAGCGACCGGTACGACGAGCGCCGCCGCGTCACGCGCGCGAGCGCACGACGACGAACCAGTTCCCGTCGAAGAGAACCTCGCCGTTCCCGAGCTCCCCGGCGAGCTCCGACGCGACGAAGTAGCGCTTGTAGACCTCCCACCGGGAACCGTCCTTCAGCAGGCGCTCCTGCCACTCGACCGCCTCGACGCCGTCGTGCAGCGCCGAATCGATGACGACGAGCTCACGAGCGACACGACGCGCCTCCGTGAGGAACCGGACGCGGTCGTCCTCCTCCAGGTGTCCGTAGAAGTGTCCGGTGGCGATCCGCTCGAACGACCCGTCCTCGAACGGAAGATCGAGCGCGTCGCCGATGACGAACTCCGCATCGGGGATTCGCTCGGCGGCGACCTCCAGCATCGACGGGCTCGCGTCGAGCCCGACGATCTCGCCGCGGAGATGCTGCGTCAGCCAGCCCGGTCCCGCAGGCGATGTCGAGCGTGCGTGCCGGTGGCATCGATGCGACGGCGTCCTGCATCCGCTCGCGCTCCTCGTGCCATCCGGGGCGATCGCGCTCCTCGAACAGCCCGGTCCCGTACACCCAGTCGTCGTATTCGCGCGCGCGAGCCTCGTAGTACGCCTTCATGACCGAAGCGTAGTCCCGGCGGTGCGGCGCGCTCCCGCCCGAGACGGGAGCGCGCCAGCTTCTTGTTGTCAGCGAGCGGAGCTGGTCTGCGCCGTGCGGCGCCGGCTCCGTGCTTGCGTGGTCGATCTCGTCGTCGAGCGGCCGTTGGAACGCGAACCGCTCGTGGTCGTCTTGCGCGTCGCACGATGGACGCGGCTCATCAGGTCGTCCGGCAGGTCGGCGGCGCGGTCTTTCGCCTGCTTCGCCACATTGCCGGCCTGCCGCCTGAGGGAGCCGCTCGCACCGAGCATGTAGATGCCCGCAGCCGCCGCGGGCACGACGAACCACCGCGCGCGGATTCCACCTTGCCGATTGCCATGTCCTTGCGCGGCGTCCGTCACGTCTGCGAAGCGTTCCGCCAGATCGACGAGTCGCTCGGAGAACTTATCCATGTCAGCCATCAAAAGATCCCTTCCAATTAGAAGTTTCAACCCTCGTAGATGCCGTTCCCTCCGCAGACCGTTCGAAACGCCCACCGTTGCTCGCTCCTAGAGTTACGCGCGTGCCTCTACCGCTCGAATCGGTGCCGAACTTCTCCGAGGGGCGTGAGCAAACGACGCTCGACGCACTCGCGGCAGCTCTCGGTGAGCGCATCGAACTACTCGACGTCCACGCCGACGTCGATCACAACCGCTCTGTGTTCACGCTCGTCGGCCAGGAGACCGATCTCGTTGAGGCCCTCGTCGCCGGAGTCGCCTGTGCTCGCGACCGGATCGACTTGCGCCGGCACGAGGGAGCGCATCCGCGCGTCGGCGCCGCGGACGTCGTCCCGGTCGTTCCGGTTGTCCCTGACGACATGCCTCGGGCGCAGACGACGGCGACAGACCTCGCGGAGCGGATCGGCAGCGAGCTCGGGCTGCCCGTGTTCCTCTACGGCGAGCTCGCGCCCGGGCGCGGGCCTGCGTTCTTCAGGCGCGGCGGCCCGGAAGAGCTTCAGCGCAGGATCGACGCGGGCGAGCTGAAGCCCGACTTCGGGCCCGCGCGGCTGCACGAGTCCGCCGGCGCGGTGCTCGTCGGCGCGCGTCGCCCGCTCGTCGCGTTCAACGTCAACCTCGAAGGCGGGCTCGAGGCCGCGCGCGAAGTGGCCGCGATCGTCCGCGAGACCGGCGGTGGCTTCCCGGGCGTACGCGCTCTCGGGCTCGACCTGCCGAGCGCGGGGCTCGTCCAGGTGAGCATGAACGTCGAGGACTGGGAGGCGGCCGCGCTGCACGACATCGTGGCGCGCGTCGAGCAGGAAGCGCTCTTCCGCGGAGCGACCGTCGTCGGGGCGGAGCTCGTCGGCCTGATGCCGGCCGGTGCCGCCGCGGCCGCGGCCGGGGCGATGCTCAGGATCGACGGGTTCGACTCCTCGCGGGTACTCGAGCTTCGGTTGCTCGAGCACTGAACGCGAGCCCCGCGAGCCCCGTCAGCGGGATCGCGATCGCCGCGGCCGCGAAGACGTCCTGGGCGGGCACGAACGCAAAGAGCGGTGCGATGAACAGCAAGCCGGTCGCGTGGGCACCGCGATGGACGAGCGAGACGAGCCCCATCACGCGGCCGAGGAACCGGTCGGGCACTTCCTCCTGAGCCGCCGAGTTGATCAGCACCCAGGACGAGCCCTGGCCGACCCCGCACACGAGCCCGGCGGCCAGCGCGACCGGGAGCGAGCCGGCAACGGCGAACAGTCCGTAGGCGGGCAGGTAGAGCGCCCACGCCAGCATGCTCGCGCGGGCCTTGCGACGCACCGGGAAACGCGCAAGCGCGGCGCCGGCGCAGATCGACCCGAACGCGTACGCCGCGGCGACGAGCGAGAAGCTGCCGGCGCCGAGTCCGAGAGTCGAGCGCACGAGCTCCGGCACGCCGACGATCCACGTCCCGGACGAAAGCGTGACCGCGAGCCCGAGCACGACGACCGCCGCGGCGAGCACCGGCAGCGGCCGCAGCGCGGCGAACCCCTCGGAGATTCTCGGCCGCTCCGCGTCCGGCTCGCCGACTCGGCCTTTCGTACGCACGCCGAGCAGGAACACCGCCGAGAGGAAGAACGAGGCCGCGTTGAGCGCGAAGAACGCGCTGATCGGCAACACGACGAGCAGCAGGCCGGCGAGCGCCCAGCCGCCGACCGAGAGCGCGTCAGCGGTCGCCCGCACGAGCCCGTTCGCCTGCTGCACGTTGCGGCGGTCGACGAGCTCAGGCAACAGTCCGCCGTACGCGGGATCGAAGTAGCTCGTCGCCGCAGTGAGCACGAAGGCGGCCACGACGAGAACGGCGAGCGGAAGATGACCGGTCAGCCCGGCGATCGCGACCGGCACGAGCACGACACCGCGGATGAGGTCGGCCGAGATCATCACGCGCCGTCGATCCCACCGATCGGCGACGACCCCGCCGTGCAGGCCGAACAGGAGGGCCGGCACGCTGTCAGCGAGCCGGACCGCGATCACCCCGAGCGGCCCGCCCGCGACGAGCGCGAACCACATGAGCGCGATGTACTGGAAGGCGTCGCCGAGCTCGCTGACCGCGACCGCCGCGTACGTCCTCCGGAAGTCGCGGCGCCGGAAGAGCGCGGACGCCCGCTCCGGCCGAGCAGCCTCTCGCGGGAGCAGCTCCTCCGGAGTCGCGGTCGAGGGCTCGCTCACGCGCGTGTTCTACCGCGTGGAGAGAGGGCTAGACTGGCTCGCCATGGCTCGGACGACCGCGGTCCGCCTGACAGGGGAGGACCTCACCCCGGACGACGTCTGGCACGTCGCGGTCGAGGACGGAGCCGCCGAGCTCGACGATTCGGCGCGCGAGAAGCTCGCCGCCGCGCGCGCGGTCGTCGAAGACGCGCTGCGCAAGGACGAGCCGACCTACGGCGTCACGACCGGCTTCGGGCGCTTCGTCTCGACCCGGATTCCCGGCGAGCTGGCCGAAGAGCTCCAGCTGCGCCTTCTGCGGAGCCACGCCTGCGGGGTCGGCGAGCCGTATCCGCGGGAGATCGTGCGGGCGGCGATGGTCATGCGCGCGAACACGCTTGCGAAGGGCTACTCCGGCACACGGGTCGAGGTCGCCGAGCTCCTGCTCGACTGCCTGGGCCGGGACGTCGTCCCGCAGGTGCCGAGCCGCGGATCGGTCGGCGCGAGCGGCGACCTGGCTCCACTGGCGCATCTCGCGCTCCCGCTCGTCGGCGAGGGACGAGCGTGGTTCGACGGCGAGCTGCTCGCGGGCGGCGACGCGCTGGCGCGGGCGGGGCTCGAGCCGCTCCGACTCGAGGCGAAGGAGGGGCTCTCGCTCGTCAACGGCACGCAGTTCATGGGCGCGTTCGCAGCGCTCGGGGTCGTGCGTGCAAGGCGCCTCGCGAAAGCGGCCGACGTGGCCTGTGCGCTGTCTGTCGATGCGCTGCAGGCCTCGCGCGACAGCTTCCTGCCGCGCATCCACGAGCTCCGGCCGCTCGAGGGCCAGGCCGCCGCCGCGGCGAACATCCTTGCGTTGCTCGACGGCTCTGCGATCGGCGAGGCACACCGGTGGTGCGATCAGGTCCAGGATGCGTACTCGCTCCGCTGCGCCGCTCAGGTGCACGGCGCCGCCCGCGACCTGATCGATCACGTCGCCCGGACCGCCTCCGTCGAGCTCAACGCCGCGACGGACAACCCGCTCGTCTTTCCCGAGGACGGCGTCGTGCTCTCGAACGGGAACTTCCACGGCCAGCCGGTGGCGTTCGCGCTCGACGTCCTGGCCATCGCGGTCAGCGAGCTGGCGAGCATCTCGGAGCGCAGGACCGAACGGCTCGTCAATCCCGCGCTCTCCGACGGGCTGCCGGCCTTCCTCACGTCGAACGGCGGCCTGAACTCCGGGTTCATGATCCCGCAGTACGTCGCCGCCTCGCTCGTCAGCGAGAACAAGGCGCTCAGCCATCCTGCGAGCGTGGACACGATCCCGACGAGCGCCGGCCAGGAGGATCATGTGTCGATGGGCAACGCTGCGGGGCTGAAGGCGTGGCAGGTACTTGCGAACGTGGAGCGCGTCGTCGCGATCGAGCTGCTCGCGGGTGCCCAGGCGGTCGAGTTCCATGCCCCGCTCGAGCCCGGAGTCGGCCCGCGTGCGGCGCGCGAGCTCGTGCGGTCGGTGTCACCGAGGCTCGGCGACGACCGTTCACTGTCCGACGACATCGAGGTGATCGCCGCGGCGATCCGGGACGGTTCGGCAATCGCGGCCGTCGAGGTTGAGGCAGGCGAGCTGCGCTGACGCTTCCCAAGACCCCGATCCCGAAGCGGCCGTTCCGTGACAGCGCGCTCTTCTATGCGGGGATCGCGATCCTGTTCGTCGTCATCGTCGTGCTCACCGGGGGCGACGTGATGGTCGCGATCCCGGTCGCGCTCGCCTGCTTCCTGATCGCGACCGGCTACGCGTGGTGGAAGTTCAGGCAGCGGATGCGGCTTCGAAGAAGAGCAGGAGTCCCCGTGACTGCGATCGACACGCTCGACAGGACCGTCGAGTCGCTCTGCGGCGACCTGGGCAACATCCGCGCGCCGCGTGGCACCTCGCTGAACGCGAGGTCGTGGTCGACGGAGGCTCCGTTGCGGATGCTCTTGAACAACCTCGACCCCGAGGTCGCCGAGCGTCCCCGTGAGCTCGTCGTCTACGGCGGCTCGGGGAAGGCCGCGCGCAACCACGACGCGCTCCGTGCGATCGTCCGCTCGCTGCTGACGCTGGGCGACGAGGAGACGCTGCTCGTGCAGAGCGGGAAGCCCGTCGGCGTGCTGCGGACGCACTCGGGAGCGCCGCGCGTTCTGATCGCGAACGCGCTGCTCGTCCCGCGCTGGGCGACCTGGGACGAGTTCCGGCGGCTCGAGGCCGAGGGCCTGACGATGTTCGGCCAGATGACGGCCGGAAGCTGGATCTACATCGGAACGCAGGGGATCCTGCAGGGCACCTACCAGACGTTCGCCGCGGCCGGCGAGCAGCACTTCGGCGCCGGCGACCTCAGCGGCCGGACAATCCTCACGGCCGGTCTCGGCGGAATGGGCGGCGCCCAGCCGCTCGCCGCGACGCTGGCTGGGGGAGCGATCCTCTGCGTCGAGGTCGACCCGTCCCGGATCGAGCGGCGGTTGGAGACCGGGTACCTCGATCGCTCGACGGACTCGCTCGACGAGGCCGTGTCCCTCGTTCGCGACGCGGCGCGCGAAGGGCGTGCGCTCTCGGTCGGCCTGCTCGGCAACGCCGCCGAGGTCATTCCCGAGCTCGCTGGCCGCGGCGAGCACTTCGACCTCGTCACCGATCAGACGGCCGCGCACGATCCGCTCGAGGGGTATGTGCCTGTGGGGCTGTCGGTCGACGAGGCCGCGGCGCTGCGTTCCAGTGACCCCGACGAGTACCTCCGCCGGGCTCGTGAGTCGATCGCGCGCCACGTCGAGGGACTGCTCGAGTACGTCCGAGCGGGCAGCTATGTTTTCGATTATGGCAACAATCTCCGTGGGGAGGCGTATGAAGCCGGTGTAACGGAGGCCTTCTCATACCCGGGCTTCGTCCCGGCCTATATCCGGCCGCTCTTCTGCCGAGGCATCGGCCCGTTCCGGTGGGCCGCGCTCTCCGGCGACGAAGAGGACATCGCGACGATCGACGCCCGCCTGAAGGAGCTATTTCCGGACGACGACCTCCTCCAGCGGTGGTTCGAGCTCGCGCCGGAGCGAGTCCATTTCCAGGGCCTGCCCGCCCGGATCTGCTGGCTCGGGCTCGGTGACCGTGCGCGCGCCGGGCTCGCGATCAACGAGCTCGTGCGGACGGGCAGGGTCAAAGCGCCGGTCGTCATCGGCCGCGACCACCTCGATGCCGGCTCCGTCGCCTCGCCGTACCGCGAGACCGAGGCGATGAAGGACGGCTCCGACGCGATCGCCGACTGGCCGATCCTGAATGCGCTCGTGAACGTAGCTGCGGGAGCGACGTGGGTCAGCGTGCACCACGGCGGCGGCGTCGGGATCGGGAACGCGATCCACGCGGGCATGGTCGTCGTGGCCGATGGCACCGACGAGATGGCGGAGCGCCTCGAGCGCGTGCTGACGACCGATCCGGCGATGGGCGTCCTGCGGCACTTCGACGCCGGATACGAGGAGGCGGTCGAGGCTGCCGCGGAGCACGGCCTCGAGCCGCCGATGCCTCCACCGCGCGGAGAGTGAGCCCGGCGGACCATTCGTCGCGACTGCTCGTTCGCGACCTCGCCCAGGCGGTGACGCCTGCGAGCGCCGAGGCGCCGTTGCGCGGTGCCGATCTCGGACAGGTCGATGTCCTCGAGGACGCGTACGTCCTGTGCGAGGGCGGCCGCATCGTCGAAGTGGGGCGGATGGCCGATCTCGGTGCGCTCGACGGGGACGTCGAGGAGCTCGACGGGCGCGGGCTGTGCGCGCTCCCGGGGCTCGTCGACTGCCACACGCATGCGTGCTTCGCGGGCGACCGTGCCGGCGAGTTCGAGCTGCGCGCACGCGGAGCGAGCTACGAGGAGCTGCACGCGGCCGGCGGCGGCATCCTGTCGACGGTCGAGGCGACTCGCGCGGCTGGTGAAGACCGGCTCCGCGAGGCGGTGCGCCGGCATCGCGCGTGGATGCTCCACGCCGGCACGACGACCTTCGAGGCCAAGTCGGGCTACGGGCTCGATCGCGAGACCGAGCTCGCATCCCTACGCGCGATCAAGGCCGAGGGCGGCATCCCGACCTGGCTTGGCGCCCACGCCGTGCCCCCGGAGTACGACGACGCCGACGCATATCTCGACTTCGCGCTCGCGGAGGTCCTCCCGGAAGCCGCGCAGATTGCCGAGGCGGCAGACGTCTTTCTCGAGCGCGGCGCCTTCGATCGTGACCAGGCGAGGCGGTACCTCGAGGCGTGCAGCGACGCGGGATTGGCGCTTCGGCTCCACGGCGATCAGTTCTCCGACCAGGGAGCGATCCCGCTCGCCGTCGAGCTCGGCGCACGCTCGGTCGATCACCTCGAGGCGACCAACGACGAAGGCGTTCGAGCGCTTGCGGGCAGCGACGTCGTCGGCGTGTTCCTGCCCGTCGCCGCGCTCGTCCTCGGCCGGCCGATGCCCCCGGCCCGCGCGCTCGTCGACGCCGGCGCAGCGGTGGCCCTGGCGACCGACTTCAATCCCGGCAGCGCCTTCTGCGAGAGCCTGCCGATCGTCACCTCGCTCGCCTGCACGCAGCTCGGCCTCTCCCCGGGCGAGGCCCTCGGCGCGGTGACGGTCAACGCCGCTCACGTGCTCGGCCGCGCAGACCGGATCGGAAGGCTCGCGCCCGGCTACGACGCGGATCTCGTCCTGCTCGGGGTGCCTGACTGGCGACACCTCGCCTACCACGTCGGCGGCGAGGTCGTGAGCGCTGTCGTACGGTCGGGACGTCTCGAGTGGCGGCGCTAGGCTAGATCCCGTGCCAACCCGCAAACAGCGCCGCCGGCGAGCCAAGGAGCGCCGCCACGACTACGAGTACGTCTACGTCGACGAGGAAGGCCGCGAGGTCGACGTCGACGAGCCCGACCGAGGCCCCTCGAAGAGCAAGAACGGAAAAGGACCGGTCCGGACGCGGAGCGGCCGCAGGGTCGAGCCCCCGTCGTGGAACCGCGTCGGAAAGCGCGCGCTCATCTTCGCACCGCTCATGTTCATCACGATCAGGCTCCTCGAGCACGGCGAGCCGCTCGCAGCGACGGTGTTCCGCACGGTCTTCCTCCTGCTCGTGTTCCTTCCGTTCAGCTACGTGATGGACTCGTTCCTCTACCGGTCGTTCCAGCGGCGCACCCAGGGGAAGAGCTAGAGCACGGTATCGCCGCGGTAGTGGCCCTCGCCGGGCCACGGTGCCAGGACCAACAGGATCTTGGCCCCGGAGTCGCTCCCGACGGTGCGCCGCTCGTCGGGATCGAAGGCGACCATCGTTCCGGCGGCCGCTTCCAGCGTCTCTCCGGCCGACTCGATCTGCGCGGTGCCGTCGACGACGACGAGGAACGCGTGCTCCTTGACCTGGTGATCTCCGAGCTTCTGTCCGGGCAGCAGCCCGATCAGGACGGCGCGGCCCTCGTCGGAGGAATGGAGGACGACGGGCGATCGACTTCCGTCCGGCGTCTCGATCTCCGGCAGTCGCCAGCTGCGCACGAGACGATCCTATCCGGCCTCCGGACCGGGTTGGAGCCACGGTTAGACTCGCCGTCATGAGCCTCCTGGTGGAAAGGCACGAGCTGGGCCCGGTCGGGACGAACTGCTACGTCGTCCGTCTGGACGCCTCCGCGGAAGCGGTCGTCGTCGATCCCGGCGCGGACACGCCCGATCTGCCCGAGCTCTGCGCGGGCATCCTGATCACGCACTCGCACTGGGATCACCTCGGCGGCGTCGCGACCTATGCGGCCCGCACCGGCGCGCAGGTGTACATGCCCCGCCTGGAGGCGCCCGTCCTCGCGCAGCCGGAGAACTGGTTTCCCGAGATCCCGCTCCAGCCGTACAACGCGGACGTCCTGCTCGACGGCGGCGAGACGCTCGAGCTCGCCGGGATCTCCTTGGAGACGCTCAACGTTCCGGGGCACTCGCCGGGCCACGTCGCGTACTACGCGGACGGCGCGCTCTTCTCCGGTGACGTGCTCTTCGCCGGCTCGGTCGGGCGCACCGACATTCCGCACGCCGACTGGGGCACGCTCGTCGAGTCGATCCGCGGGCTGGTCGAGCGCTTCCCGCCCGAGACCATCGTCTATTCCGGCCACGGCCCCGAGACGACCCTCGGTGCAGAGCTCGAGCGCAACCCGTTCCTGGACGAGCTCCGCGTTTAGTGCCGATGAAGTTCGAGGCGCCGAGAGGCACACAGGACGTCTTGCCCGCGCAGCAGCCGCTCTGGGAGCGCGTGATCCGCGAGACCGAGGACGTCTGCGCGACGTACGGCTACCGGCGGATCACGACGCCGCTCTTCGAGGACACCGAGCTCTTCACCCGCACCTCCGGCGCGGGCTCCGACGTCGTCCAGAAGGAGATGTACACGTTCACCGACCGCGGCGACCGCTCGCTGACGCTCCGTCCAGAAGGAACGGCCTCGGTGGCGCGCGCGTACGTCGAGCACGGTCTCTATCGCGATCCGCAGCCGGTGAAGACGTTCCTGATCGGGCCGATGTACCGCTATGCGGCGCCCCAGCGCGGGAAGTTCCGGGAGTTCTGGCAGCTCAACGTCGAAGCGATGGGCTCCGACGATCCTGCGCTCGACGCTGAGGTGATCCAGCTCTACGCGGAGCTGCTGCGGAGGCTCGGCATCGACGGCTGGTGGCTCGAGCTGAACTCGATCGGCGACCGGAACTGCCGCCCCGCGTATCTCGAGCAGCTGAACGCGTGGCTCGAGGAGCACGCCGACCAGCTCGACGAGGACACGCTCGCGAAGCGGAAGACGAGCCCGCTGCGCGTCTTCGACAACCTGCCGCAGAAGCCCGAAGCGGTCCAGCAGGCGCTCGCCGCAGGCGCCGAAGATCGGCGAGTCGCTCTGCGCCGAATGCCAGGCCCACTTCGACGCCGTGCTCGGCTACCTGGACGCGACCGGGGTCGAGTACCGGCTCGTCCCGACGCTCGTCCGCGGGCTCGACTACTACACGCGCACGACCTTCGAGTTCATGGCGAGCGCCCTCGGTGCAGCGCTGTCGCTCGCGGGCGGCGGGCGCTACGACTACCTGATCGAGGAGATCGGCGGCCCGCCGACGGCGGGCGTCGGGATCGCGAGCGGCATCGAGCGGCTCGTCCTGTCGCTCGCCGAGCAGGGCGCCGAGCCCGCCCAGCCCGAGGTCGAGGTGTTCTTCGCCGTGGAGGACGATGCTGCGCGGCCGACCGTGCTCGCGTCGATGGCGGAGCTCCGCCGTGCCGGACGCGCGGCCGAGACGGACTACGCGGGCCGGTCGCTCAAGGGTCAGCTCACCCAGGCCGGACGCGTGGGCGCGAAGGCGACGGTGATCGTGCGCTCCGACGGCGCGACGCTCCGCCGCCCGCAGGAGCAGGACGTCGAGTTCTCCTCGCTCGCCGAGGCGGTGGACTCGCTGTGAGCTGGCGCGACCTCGGCGCGGGCGAGATCGGCCGCGACCTCGTTGGCGAACGACGCACGCTCGCCGGCTGGGTGGCGCGCCGACGCGATCACGGCGGGCTCGTGTTCGTCGACCTGCGCGACTCGACCGGCGTCGGCCAGCTCGTCGTCAACCCGGAGCGCTCCCCCGAGGCGGCCAGGGCCGCGCACGACATCCGCAACGAGTTCGTCCTCCGCGCGACCGGCGAGGTGGCCGCCCGCGCACCCGAGAACGTGAACCCGAACATCCCGACCGGCGAGGTCGAGCTCCAGGTCGACGAGCTGGAGATCCTCTCGACGAGCCCGCCGCTTCCGTTCCAGCTCGACGAGGAGAACGTCGACGAGACGCTGCGCATCCGCTACCGCTGGCTCGACCTGCGGCGCGAGCGGCTGCAGCGGAACATTCGGCTCCGCGCGCAGATGGTCTCGATCATCCGGCGCGTCATGGAGGGGGCCGGCTTCCTCGACATCGAGACGCCGATCCTGTTCAAGCCGACGCCCGAAGGCGCCCGCGACTTCCTCGTCCCGTCCCGGCTCCAGAAGGGCAAGTTCTTCGCGCTTCCGCAGTCGCCGCAGATCCTCAAGCAGCTGCTCGTGATCGCGGGCTTCGAGCGCTACTACCAGATCGCGCGCTGCTTCAGGGACGAGGACCTGCGCGCGGATCGGTTCAACGAGCTGACGCAGCTCGACGTCGAGATGGCCTTCCCGGACGTCGAGTTCATCATGGCCCTGATGGAGGAGATGGTGCAGGCGATCTGGCGCGAGACGATCGGCGTCGAGCTCGAGATCCCGTTCCAGCGGCTGACCTACGCCGACGCGATGCTCCGGTACGGCACCGACAAGCCCGACCTGCGCTTCGGGCTCGAGATCGAGGATGCGACCGAGCTCACGCGGAGCTCGCAGTTCAAGGTCTTCGCGGGCGCCCCCGCGGTTCGGTACCTGACCGTCCCGCAGGAGTACTCGCGCGCCGACCTCGAGCGGCTCGAGGAGTTCGCGAAGGAGTGGGGCGCGAAGGGGCTGGCGTACATCGTCTACGGAGAGGACGGCGAGGCGCGCTCGCCGATCGCGAAGTTCCTGTCCGAGCAGGAGCTCGCGGCGTTCCGCGCCGAGCCGGGCTCGACCGTGCTCTTCGGGGCCGACGAGCCGGACCAGGTCGCGCGTGTGCTCGGTGCGCTCCGCTCGCGCCTCGGGCACGAGCTGGGGCTCATCGACGAAGAGGCGTTTCGCTGGACCTGGGTCACCGACTTCCCGATGTTCCATTGGTCGGAGGAGGAGAGCGGCTGGGCCGCGGCCCACCACCCGTTCACCCGGCCCGCCCCCGGGTCGGAGCCCATGCTCGACAAGGATCCCGGCCGGGCGCTCGCGGTCGCCTACGACCTGATCGGCAACGGGGAGGAGCTCGGCGGTGGGTCGCTCAGGATCCACGAGTCGGAGCTCCAGGCGAAGGTCTTCGACATCCTGCGCATCTCGCCCGAGGAGCAGAGGGCTCGCTTCGGCTTCCTGCTCGACGCGCTGAACATGGGCGCACCGCCGCATGGCGGCATCGCCTTCGGCATCGATCGGCTGCTGATGGTGCTTGCCCGCGAGCCGAACCTGCGGGACACGGTCGCGTTCCCGAAGAATCAGGCCGGCTTCGACCCGATGAGCGGCGCGCCGAGCGAGGTGACGAGCGAACAGCTCGACGAGCTCGGGATGCAGCTCAAGCCGGAGACGAAGCCGACCGCCGCGGATTAGTCTTCCGGGCGATGCCGACCGCACTTGGGCCGCGATTCGTGCTCGAAGCGGGCTTCCTCGTGCTGCTCGCCGTCGTCGTCGGGCTCGCCGATCTCGACCCGTTGCTGATCGTCCTCGTCATGCTCGTTGGCTGGCTCCTCGTCTCGCTCATCGAGTACTTCGCATGGCGGCAGTCTCAGTCGACGATGATGCGCGGCTTCGAGCCCGCGGTCGCCGGCGTGAGTGTGAGCGAGGTGGCCGTCGACGAGCGCGCCGCCGCCACCGCCACCACCACCACCAGCCAGCACCACCTGCGCCCACTCCGCCCCCGGACGAGGTCACGGTCGTCGAACCTCCTGCCGCCGAAGCTCAGGTGGAGGAGCCGAAGGCGGATGAGGCTCCCGCCGCCGGAGAGCCTGCGTCGGCCGAGCCCACGGGACCGACGGCGTCCGCGACTGCGGATGAGCGGAGCGTCGAGTATCGCCTTGACCCGCTGCAACCTCGGCCACGGCGCAAATGGATCCTCTTCGGCCCGCACCAGCGGCGTGAGGAGCCGGCCGAGGACGACAATGAAGCGTGAAACTCACTTCCGCGAGTGCACAACGTGGGATCGCCGTCGCGGCCGTGTTGCTGCTCGCGGGTCTGGTCGGGCTCGCCGTCGCTTCGCGTTTCCGGGACTCGCCATCGGGCACGAAGCTCCCGGCGCGGGTCGGTAACTGGTACCAGGCACGCGCCGCTCCCCTGAGGGCCGACCTCGAGGGCACGACCACGGCGTGCGGCGTCGAGCTCGGGCCGCCAGACGATGGGTCTCGCGGATCCCGTGCTTCCGTGTGGCGCGAAGATCTACGTCGGCTTTGGAGACGAGGACGTTCTGACGCAGGTGATCGCAACCGGGCCGGGGCCCGCCGGCACGCGCTTCGGGCTGACGCCTGCGCTCGCGCGGAGCCTCGGCATCGAGCGGCCCGTGACGGTTCGGTGGAGTTACGCCCGTTAGTTGGCCGAGAGGTTCCAGGCGGCTCGCGCCGGCGGCGCTCGCATTTCGCGGCTCACCGCCGCGAAATGGAGCTACGCGCGCTAGTTCGTATAGTGAGGGCGTGCTCGACTCTGTGCGTGGCCTCGTCGCAATAGTTGAACCAACATCACTGCACAGGGAGCCCGAGTCCAACTAGGCGTCAAGCCTGGGTGGCAGGGCACCCACCTGGCTCGTCCAGGTTCGCAACGCGGCGGGGCAACATCGGCAGGGTGGGGCACAACCCTGCTCGGATAGCCTGACTTCGATGCTCGAAGTGGTCGGAGACGCAACCCGCGGTGGCGACTGGGCCGTCGTTCGCCTCGTCCTCGACGAAGACCGGATCGTGGACGCCGACGCGGACGGGCTCGACGCTCCGCTCGTCGGGCTGACGCTGCTCGAAGCGGCCGCCGTCCCCGGCGAGCGACTCGTCGTCGACGCGCTCGCGAACGCGATCGGCCCGGTCTTCTCGGCCGCGGCAGATCCCGAGCGGATCGCCGTCGCCATGAGCGGCGGCGTGGACAGCGCCGTGGCCCTGCTGCGGGCCGGCCCCGCGGCGATCGGGGTCACGCTCCGGCTCTGGATCGACCCCGAAGCGCCCGCGTCGGAGCGTGCCTGCTGCTCGCCGGAGGCCGTGATCGCGGCGCGCGAGACCTGTCACCGCCTTGGTCTTCCGCACGTGACCCTCGACGCCCGCGAAGCGTTCCGCGCCGCGATCGTGCAGCCGTTCGTCGACGCCTACGCCCGCGGCGAGACGCCCAATCCGTGCACGCGCTGCAACGGGAGCTTTCGGTTCGCGCAGCTACTCGCGTTCGCGCGCCGCGCAGGTGCGGCGCGGTTGGCGACCGGCCACTACGCGCGGATCGTCGAGCACGGAGGCCGCTCGCTGCTGGCCCGCGCCGTCGATCCGCAGAAGGACCAGTCGTACATGCTTGCGCGGCTCGACCCGCGTCACCTCGAGCGGATCTGGTTCCCGCTGGGCGAGCAGACGAAGGACGAGACCCGCGCCGAGGCGGAGCGCGCCGGGTTGGCCGTCGCACGCCGCGCGGAGAGCCAGGAGGCGTGCTTCCTGGGCGGCGGGGACTACCGCCACTTCCTCGAGCGGCACGGCCTGAACAGCCGTGCGGGGCGCGTCGTCGACGAGACGGGAGAGACGCTCGGGACCCACCGGGGCTTCTGGCGCTTCACGCCGGGCCAGCGACGGGGGCTCGGCGTATCGACCGGAGAGCCCGCGTACGCGCTCGGGAGCGATCCGGAGACGAACACCGTCGTGATCGGCCCCTGGACGTCGCTTGCCCGGCGCGAGGTGAGCGCCTCCGGGCGCCTCTTCGCAGCGGTCACCCGGGGCGACGCCAAGCTGCGCTACCGCTCTCCGGCCGTCGCGGCCGACGTCGAGGCGACCGACGACGGGTTCCGCCTCCGGCTCGACGAGCCCGCTTTCGGTGTCGCCGCGGGCCAGACGGCCGTTCTCTACGAAGGTGACGTTGTCGTCGGTGCGGGGCATATCACTGGAAGCGCTCCGTGACGCCTGACGAAATCACCCTCACCATCCCCCGCGACCGCGCGCTGTACGGCGTCGCCCATCTCGTGCTGGGCGGCCTTGGAATCCGGCTCAACCTGACGATCGAGCATCTCGAGGATCTGCAGCTGGCGCTCGAAGCCGTCCTCGACCGGGTCCGGGTCGATCCCGTGACGGTCACGCTCCGAGTGAAGGACGGCGAGATCGAGGCGCTCGTCGGGCCGATGAACGACGGCGTCCGAGCCGAGCTCGCCGCTGACGGAGGAGATGACGTCGGCCTGCGCCGCATCCTCGACGCGCTCGTCGATCACGTCGAGCTCGAGGCGGAGAACGGTGGCGACTGGTTGAAGATGACGAAGGCTGCGGGGAGGACGGAGGCCTGACCGACGTCGACGACCGAGTACTGCTGCGGCGCTACCACGAGGAAGGCGACCTCGCAGCCCGCGATCAGCTGATCGAGCAGTACATGTCGCTCGTCCGGTCGCTGGCTCGGCGCTACTCGTACCGGGGCGAGCAGCTCGACGATCTCGTGCAGATCGGAGCCATCGGGCTGATCAAGGCGATCGACCGCTTCGACGTCGACCGCGGTGTCGAGCTGACGACGTACGCGACGCCGAACATCATCGGCGAGATCAAGCGTCACTTCCGCGACAAGGGCTGGTCCGTGCGCGTGCCTCGCGGGCTTCAGGAGCTGAACGTCAAGCTGTCGAAGCTGATCGAGGAGCAGACGGTCCAGCTCGGGCGCTCACCGACGATCCCCGAGCTCGCCAAGGTGGCGGGCGTCGAGGAGGAGCTCGTGGTCGAGGCGATCGAGAGCGGGCGCGCCTACAGCACGGTCTCCCTGTCGACCGGAGGCGGGCAGGACGAGGAGGGCGAGCTCGACCCGCTGGAGTCGCTCGGGGCCGAGGAGCCGCAGTACGAGGTGTCCGAGGATCGCGCGATGCTCGCGCCGGGATTCCAGGCGTTGGACGAGCGCGAGCGGCTGATCCTCCACATGCGGTTCTTCGACGGGCTGACCCAGTCGCAGATCGCGCAGCAGGTCGGGATCTCGCAGATGCACGTGTCGCGGCTGATTCGCCGTGCCCTCGAGCGGATCCGCGAGGAGATCGGGGACGCGGGTGGCGAGGAGCCGGAGCCGGCACCGAGGAAGCGCGCCGCCGGCTGAGCGGCGCCTTTGGGTAAGGCACCGTCCACCTCCTCCCCGCTGCGATCGTAATCAGGAACTTCGCGCGCGTGTGAGACGCGAGTGCGCCAAAAGTGCGACTCGTACAATCACTCGCATGCGCACGAGCGCCGAGCTCCGAGAGGGCTTCCTCTCGTACTTCGAGTCGAAGGGGCACAAGCGGCACCCGTCCGGCTCACTCGTCCCGCCCGACTGGGATCGCTCGACTTTGCTCAACAGCGCCGGCATGCAGCCGCTGATGCCGTACTTCCTCGGCCGCGAAACGCCTCCGGCGCCGCTGCTGACCACGGCCCAGAAGGTCTTCCGCACCCCCGACATCGACGAGGTCGGTCTCGACACCTTCCATCTCACGTTCTTCGAGATGCTCGGCAACTTTTCGTTCGGCGAGTACTTCAAGGACGGGGCGATCGACTTCGCGTGGGAGTTCGTCTTCGACCACATGAAGGTCGACCCGGACAAGTTCTGGGTCACGGTCTTCGCCGGCGATCCGGAGCTCGGGCTCGGCGAGGACGGAGACGCTGTCCGTCTCTGGGAGGCGAAAGGCTTGCCCCCGGAGCGGATCATCCGCCTCGACCGCTCGCACAACTTCTGGTCGGTCGGCGGCCCCGGCCCCTGCGGGCCGGACACCGAGCTCTTCTACGACCGCGGCGAGGAGATCGGGTGCGGCCGCCCGACCTGTGCGCCCGGCTGCGAGTGCGAGCGCTTCCTCGAGTTCTGGAACCTCGTCTTCATGGAGTACGAGCTCCACGAGGACGGCACCGTCACGCCGCTCCCGAAGCAGAACGTCGACACGGGCATGGGCCTCGAACGGGCCGCGACGATCCTGCAAGGGGTGATCGCGACCTACGACACCGACGGCTACCAGGAGCTCATGGACTGGATCGCCGGGGAGAGCGGGGTGGCGCATGGAGATTCCGACGCAGCGACCAAGGCGCACCGGATCCTGGCCGACCACGGCCGCGGAATGACGTTCCTCGTCGGCGACGGCGTGCTGCCGTCGAACGAGGGCCGCGGCTACGTGCTGCGCCGCATCATCCGGCGAGCCGTCCAGCAAGCGCGCACGATCGGCCTCTCCGATCTCTGGCGGATCACGGACATCGTCGTCGAGCAGATGGGCACGTGGTACCCGGAGCTCGTCGAGAACCGCGCCCTCATCAGCGAGACGGTCAAGGCCGAGGAGGAGCGCTTCTCACAGACGCTCGAGCGCGGGCTCAAGGTGTTCGAGGAAGTGGCCGCGCGAGGGGCGATCAGCGGTGACGACGCGTTCACGCTCGCGGCGACGTACGGCTTCCCGGTCGAGCTGACGCGCGAGCTCGCGGTCGACCGCGGCCTGGAGGTCGACGAGGAGGAGTTTTCGCGCCGCATGGGCGAGCACCGCGAGATCTCGCGGTCGACCGAGGCGCGCGCCGTCGGTGACATCGGCGGGCACCCGACGGACTTCGTCGGCTACGAGAAGGTCGAGACGCTGACCGCGGTCTCTGCCTACAAGCAGCTCGACGAGCGCACGTTCCAGGCAAAGCTCTTCGAGTCGCCGTTCTATGTCGAGGGCGGCGGCCAGGTCACGGACCAGGGCTTCATCGAGCACGAGGAGACGGGAGCGCGCGCGGTGCTGCGCGCGGCGGACCGGCTCGGCGACGACCAGGTGCTGACCTTCGAGGGCGAGGGCTTCGCCGAGGGAGACCGGGTGCGCGCGGTCGTCGACTGGGGAGCGCGTTTCCCGACGATGGCGAACCACACGGCGACGCACCTCCTGCACAGGGCGCTCCAGGACGTGCTCGGCGACCATGTGCGTCAGGCCGGCTCAGCGGTCCGGCCGGACAAGCTGCGCTTCGACTTCACGCACGGGCAGGCGCTGACCGCGGACGAGCGCAAGCAGGTCGAGCGCATGGTCAACGAAAGAGTGTTCGAGAACCTGCCCGTGCACACGTTCGTGACGCCGATCGACGAGGCGAAGAAGCTCGGCGCGATGATGCTCTTCGGCGAGAAGTACGGCGACGAGGTTCGCGTCGTGGAGATCCCCGGCTTCTCGCGCGAGCTCTGCGGCGGCACGCACGTGCGGTGGACGGCCGAGATCGGCCCGTTCGTGATCACGTCGGAGAGCTCGGTCGGCTCGGGCGCGCGCCGGATCGAGGCGCTGACCGCCGGCGAGGCGTTCGCGTACCTGCACGGGAAGGCGCTCGAGGCGGAGGAGCTGCGCGCCGAGACGGCGAAGCTCCGCAAGCATGGAGCGAAAGAGGCCAAGGCAGCGGGCTCCGCCGACGTGACCGTGCTCGACGAGTCGAACGGGATCGTCACCGCCGAGGTTCGGTCGCTGAAGGGATCCGAGCTGCGCGACCTCTCCGACCAGATCCGGCAATCGAGGCAGGCTGACGCCGTGCTGCTGGGCTCGGTCGACGACGGCCGCGCCTACCTCGTCGTGAACATCGCCGCGTCGAAGGTCGAGCAGGGCGCGGACGCGGTCGCGATCGTCAAGGAGGCGGCGAAGAAGATCGGCGGCGGGGGCGGGGGGCGCCCGAACCTCGCCGAAGCCGGTGGCAAGAACCCCGGCGGGCTCGCCGAGGCGTACGAGATCGGACGGAGCGAGCTGGCGTCTACGCTCGGGTCGTGAAGGTGCTGGCGCTCGACTACGGCTCTGCGCGCACTGGAGTGGCGGTCTCTGATCCCACGGGCACGGTCGCGCGCCCGGTCGGAGTCGTCGAGGGCGCCGCGAGCGACGACGGTCTCGCGCGGCTGGCCGAGCTCGTCCGCGAGCACGGCGCGGAGCGCGTCGTCGTCGGCAAGCCGCTGACGATGCGCGGCGAGGCCGGGGAGCAGGCGGCCGAGACCGAGCAGTTCGTCTCACGCCTCCGCGAAACTCTCAGCGTGCCCGTGGAGAGCTTCGACGAGCGGTTCACGACCGACCTGGCCGAGCAGAGCGGCGGAACGCATCCCGAAGACGCCCGGGCTGCGGCCCACCTGTTGTCGAGCTACCTGACGTGGTCGAGCAGCACGCGCCCGTAAGGCCGGCGCCCGCGCCGCCCGAGCGCCCGCCGGGGCCGTCGCGCGGCCGGATCGTGGCGAGGCGCATCGTCGCGCTGGTCCTGCTCGCGCTCGGCCTCGCGTTCGTGGGCTGGGTGGCGTTCGCAGTCGCAGGTGTGTTTCGCGACAGCAGCCGGCCGCAGACGCAACCCGCGCCGATCGTCGCTCCGCCCACGCTGAAGATCATCTTCCCGGAGGGCTTCACCCGCGCGCAGATGGCGGAGCGGATCAAGGCCGTGAACCAGATCGCGCGCCGCAAGCGGAAGATCAACCCGAAGCTCTCGCCCGGGGCCTACCTCGCAGTCACTGCGAGCTCGAAGATCCCCGGCAAGTTCGCCGGCGACGGCAAGCGGCGGCAGCTCGAGGGCTTCCTCTTTCCGTCGACGTACGACTTCGTGCGGAAGACGACGTCGGCGTCAGCTGGTGAAGAGGCAGCTCGAGGCGTTTCGGGAGAACTGGGCGCACGTCGATCTCTCGTACGCGAAGTCGAAGAACCTGACGCCCTACGACGTGCTGATCATCGCGTCGATGATCGAGAAGGAGGTGATCGCCCCGGAGGAGCGACCACTCGTTGCTGCGGTCATCTACAACCGGCTGCACGACGGGCATGACGCTCGGGATCGACGCGACGACTCGCTACGGGCTGCAACGTCCCCGACCAGCCGCTCCTCGACTCGCAGTTGAAGAGCCCGAACCCGTACAACACCCGCAAACTTCCCGGGCTGCCGCCGACGCCGATCGCGAACCCGGGGCTCGCGTCGATGCAGGCGGCCGCGCACCCGGCGAAGGTCGACTACCTCTTCTTCGTGCGCAAGCCGGACAAGGTGCATCACTTCTTCACGCAACAGCCGTCCGAGTTCCACGACTACGCGGACGCCACGGCTTCGGGTGATCACCGGCACGACGCGACTCGTAGCGCTGCTCGGTCACCCCGTACGGGATTCGCTGTCGCCGGGATGCAGAACGTCGGCTTTCGCCGCGCGCGAGCTCGACTGGGCGTACGTCGCCTGTGACGTGGCGCCGGACCTGTTCGAGACCGCGGTGCGAGGCTCGCCGCGGCCGGCTTTGCGGGCGCGAACGTGACGACGCCGCACAAGGAGGCAGCCGCTGCGCTCGCCGAGACCGAGCTCGCGTCGGTGAACACGCTCGTCTTCGAGGACGGCCGGATCGTCGGGCACTCGACCGACGCGGCTGTGCTCGAGGGCCTCGAGGCAGAGCGCCCGGTGATCCTCGGCGCCGGCGGCGCAGCGCTCGCGTTTCGTGCAGCCTTGCCTGACGGCTCGAGTGTTCGCGCGCAAGGTCGGACTGGCCGCCCGAGATCGGCGACGCCGACCTGATCGTCAACGCGACGTCCGAGCGCGACGACGTGCTCGTCGAGCCCGGCGAGGGACAGACGCTCGTCGATCTTCCGTATCCGGAGACTGCGACGGCGGTCGCGGCGCGGGCCGGGGGCGCAACTGTGATCACGGGCCTCGAGGTGCTCGTCGCGCAAGGCGCGGCCTCGTTCGAGCTCTGGACGGGCGTCCCGGCGCCGGTCGAGATGATGCGAGGAGCCGTAGGCTTGTCCGCGTGACGCTTCGGCTGGCAACGGCGGGCGAGTCGCATGGCCCGGCGCTCGTCGGGATCCTCAGCGGCTTGCCGGCCGGGCTCGAGCTCGACCGCGACGCGATCGACGCCGATCTCGCCAGGCGCCAGCAGGGCTATGGACGAAGTCCTCGGCAGAAGCTCGAGCAGGACCGCATCGAGATGATCGCCGGCCTGCGTCACGGCCGCACGCTCGGCACGCCGCTCGCGTTCCTCGTTCGGAACCGCGACCACGCGAACTGGGAGTGGGGGATGAGCCCGTGGCCGCCCGAGGGCGAGCCGTCCGGAAAGGGGACGAAGCCGGTGACGCTGCCTCGTCCCGGGCACGCCGATCTGGCGGGGACGCTCAAGTACGGGCTCGACGACGCGCGGAATGCGCTCGAGCGGGCGAGCGCGCGTCAGACGGCGGTCACTGTCGCGGCGGGTGCCGTCGCGAAGGCGCTGCTCGCGCAGATCGGCATCGAGGTCGCCGGGTCGATGCTCGAGATGGGCGACGTCGATGCTGCGAAGGCGGACCGCGACACGGTTGGCGGCGTCGTCGAGGTGCGAGCGCGCGGAGTGCCGCCGGGCCTCGGCTCGTACGCGTCCAAGGAGGACCGGCTCGACACTCGGCTCGCCGCGGCGCTGATGGGCATCCAGGCCGTGAAGGGAGTCGAGGTCGGCGACGGCTTCGCGCTGGCCCGCGAGCGCGGCTCGGCCGCCCACGACGAGATCTTTCGCGACGAGCGGGGCTACTACCGCGAGACGAACCGGGCAGGCGGCGTCGAGGGCGGCGTCTCGAACGGCGAGGAGATCGTCGTCCGCGCCGCGATGAAACCGCTGCCGACCCTGATGCGCCCGCTCCGCTCTGCCGACCTGGAGAGCGGCGAGGCCGCCGAGGCGCTGGTCGAGCGCAGCGACGTCGCGGCGGTCGAAGCCCTGTCAGTCGTGGCCGAAGCGTCGGTCGCCTTCGAGCTCGCCCGGGCGGCCCGCGAGAAGTTCGGCGGCGACGCGATCGGAGACTTCGTGGCAGCACACGGCGCCTACCTCGAGCGCATCCCGTGGTCGGCGCGGTAGACAAGCACCTCGCGCTGATCGGCTTCATGGGCGCGGGGAAGTCGACGCTCGGCCGCGAGCTCGCGCACCTCACGCACCGTCCGTTTGTCGACACCGACGAGGAGATCGAAAAACGCTTCGGCCCGATCGGCGAGCTCTTCGAGCGCGGCGAGCCCGAGTTCCGCCGGATCGAAGAGCAGGTCGTCGCGGAGGCGCTCGCCGGCCCGACGTCGGTGATCGCGCTCGGCGGCGGAGCCGTTCTCTCCGAGACAGACCCAAGAGCGCCTCGCGCGGACCGCGTTCGTGGCGTGGGTGCCGGTCGACGTCGACACCGCCTGGTCGCGCGTCGGCGAATCCGGCCGTCCGCTCGCTCGGGACCGCGAGCAGTTCGGGCGGCTCTACGACGAGCGTGCGGGCCTCTACGACCGTGTCGCCGAAGGCCGAGGCGAAGACGTCCAGTCGCTCCTCCTGGCGTCGCTTGGGATCGGCCCCTCGATCCGGCTGCCCGACGACGCTGCGCTGATCGTCGACGAACGAGTCGCGGCGCTGCACGAACTGGAGCTCGCGCCGACCACGACCCATGTCGTCCCGAGTGGGGAGGACGCGAAGACGCTGGCGGTGGTCGATCGTGTGTGGAGCGAGCTCGGGATCGGCCGCGACGGTTGGATCGTGGGGTTCGGCGGAGGCTCGACGACCGATGTCGCGGGCTTCGTCGCGGCAACGCATCTTCGCGGCGTGCGGTGGGTGGCCGTGCCGACGACGCTCGTCGGGATGGTCGACGCCGCGATCGGCGGCAAGACGGGCATCAACACCGAGGACGGAAAGAACCTCGCCGGCGCGTTCCATTTCCCGCAGCAGGTGCTCATCGAGCCGAGCTTCCTCTCGACGCTGCCCGCCGAGGAACGTCGAGCGGGCATGTCGGAGGTCGTGAAGACCGGACTGCTGGCCGGAAGCGCGATCTGGGAGCTTCCGGAGGCGGAGCTGATCCGCGCACTGCGCCGCGTTCAAGAGCGCGGTCGTTCTCTCCGACCCGTACGAGCGCGAGGGGCGGCGCGCGATCCTCAACCTCGGCCACACGTTCGCGCACGCGCTCGAGGCGGGCTCCGGGTACACGCTGCGGCACGGCGACGCGGTCGCGCTCGGGCTGCTCGCAGCGCTACGTCTGTCTGGACGACCGACCGACGTCGTCGAGGAGGTGCTCGCACCCGAGCCGGTGCGCGTCGACCGCGAGCGGGCCTGGGACGCGCTCCTCCGCGACAAGAAGGGCAGATTCCGGCTCGTGCTGCTGGGCGACGACGGCGGATTCGTCACCGAGGTTCCCGAGGCCGACGTCAAGCGCGCGCTCGACGAGTCTGATCGCCGACTAGGCTCCCGCCGTGCGCGTGGACGTCCTCAACGGCGTGAACTTCGACATCCTCGAACGGCGCGACGCCGCGATCTACGGCGGCCTCTCGCTGCACGAGCTCGAGCAGCGCATCGAGGCGTGGGCAGACGAGCTCGGCCATACCGTCCGCTGCCGCCAGACGAACAACGAGGGCGAGTACGTCAAGTTCTGCCACGACTCGCTCGACTGGGCCGAGGGCGTGATCGTCAACCCGGGCGCCTGGAGCCACTACAGCTACGCGATCCACGATGCGCTCGAGCTCTACTCAGGGCCGATCGTCGAGGTCCACCTCTCGAACCCGGAGGAGCGCCCCGAGGAGTGGCGCCACGTGTCGGTGATCGCGCCGCTCGCGGCGAAGCGGATTCTCGGCCACGGCCCCGACGGCTACCGCGAGGCGCTCGAGTTCCTCGGTGGCTCGACGTGAACGGCCGCGTCGACAGGCTCCGCGAGCGCCTCGAGGAGCCGCTCCTCGTCTCGAACCCGGCGAACGTCCGCTACCTGTGCGGCCTCGCGAGCTCGAACGCGGCGCTCGTCGTCGAGCCCGAGCGGGTCCGCCTCTACACCGACTTCCGCTACGCGGAGACGGCCCGCGCGATCGACGGCTTCGAGTTCGTCGACGCGAAGCGCGACCTGTACCAGACGCTGTCCGAGCAGCTGTCCGGGAAGATCGGCTTCGAGGCGACCTCGCTCAGCTTCGAGCGCTACTCGCGTCTCCACGCCGGCGGGATCGAGCCCGTCCCGCGCTACGGCCTCGTCGAGGAGCTGCGCGCGGTCAAGGACGAGGACGAGCTCGAAGCAATCCGGCGGGCGGCCGAGATCGCGAACACGGCCTTCGAGCGCTTCGCCGACGAGGGCGACGTCGTCGGCCGCACCGAGCGCGAGCTTGCCTGGCGCTTCGAGCAGTTTCTGCACGAGGCGAACGCGGAGGGCGTCTCGTTCCCCGTGACCATGGCGTCCGGCGCGAACGCGGCCAAGCCGCACACGGAGCTCAGCGATCGCCGCATCGAGCCCGGCGAGACGCTGCTCGTCGACGCGGGCTGCATCGTCGACGGCTACTGCTCCGACTGCACGCGGACCTTCGCCACCGGAAGCCTCCCGGACGAGCTGAAGCGCGCATACGAGGTGTGCCTCGACGCCCAGCTTGTCGCGCTCGGAGGCGGTTCGCCCCGGCGCATCCGGGCCTGGAGTCGACTCGGCCGCGCGCGACCGGATCGCCGCGGCCGGGTTCGCGGAGGCGTTCGGCCACGGCCTGGGACACGGCGTTGGCTTGGTCGTCCACGAGGATCCGCGCCTCGCCCAGGAGTCGAGGAGCGTCCTCGAGGCGGGCAACGTCGTCACCGTCGAACCGGGCATCTACCTGTCCGGCCTGGGCGGGATCCGGATCGAGGATCTCGTCATCGTCACGGACGGCGAGCCGGAAGTGCTGACGACGTTTCCGAAGGAGCTGCGGACTCTCGACTAGATTTTCCGTCGTGGCCGAGAGTCGTCAACACGAACCAGTTCAAGAACGGCATGCACATCGAGCTCGACGGCGGCGTCTGGCGCATCGTCGAGTTCCAGCACGTGAAGCCGGGCAAGGGCGGCGCGTTCGTGCGCACGAAGGTGAAGAACCTCGACAGCGGAGCCGTCGTCGACCGGACGTTCCGCGCCGGCGAGAAGTTCCAGCGCATGCACACCGAGGTGAAGAGCGCGCAGTACCTCTACGACTCGGGCGACGACGTCGTCTTCATGGAGGACGAGACGTACGAGCAGTTCTCGCTGCCGCGGGCGTCGGTTGCCGAGGACCTGCAGTTCATCCCGCCGTCGACGCAGGTTCAGGTGCTGACCGTTGACGGCAAGCCGTCTGGCTTGCAGCTGCCGTCGTCGATCGAGCTCGCCGTGGCCGAGACGGAGCCGGGCGTGAAGGGTGACACCGTCTCGAACGTGACGAAGCCGGCCAAGCTCGAGACGGGCGCGACGGTCCAGGTGCCGCTCTTCGTGAACACCGGCGACCGGATCAAGGTCGACCCAAGAGAAGGGCGGTACATCTCACGCGCGTAGCCGGGCTCGTCGTCCTGTCGGCGCTCGCGTTCGCCGGCTGTGGAACCGAGCGCTCGGCCATGCACGCGGGGTCAAGACCGACCGAATCGACTGCGACCGGGGAGCTCTCTTGCGAGCAGCTTCCTCCCAAGGCCGATTGCCCCGGGCCTGCGCCGCCGAAGCCCGTTCCGATGTCGCCGCACGGGCCAATCGCACGTCTTCAAGAGCGAATACTGGGACAGCGGATCGACGGACAGCGAGAACGGCGTGTACGAGGTCGCGGAGACCGCTCGCGGCACGTTTGCCGAGACCGGAATCGTCCACGACGTGCGTCCAGGTCACGATGACGCCGATCGAGGGCGCAACCGTCACATACGAAACGGTGGCGGGGCCTGGGCTTTCGCCGCCCCCCGGCGGTCCCGTCCAGGTGACGACGAAGACGGGCTACGCAGGCGCCTATGCGTTCATCGACATGCCCGTCGCCCGAGGCGGAACCTGCTATCGGCTGGTGATCGTCGCTCCCAGCGCAGGTCGATATGAATCGATCGACCTCGTCGAGGCCGGGGTGTACGACCACAGCGGGCTCGAGCTCGATGGTCGATCGCACAAGGAGCCGTATCCCGTATCCGGCCAGGCGAAAGTGGATGCCGCCTGCCGCGCGAGCGTGCGCCGCTCAAGGGCCGCGCTGACACTTATTCGACGCACTCGCGTCGACCCTGTGTCACCAATTCCCGACTAGGCTCGAATGCGGGAGGGGGTCCGGCGTACCTCCCTACCCAATGACGAAGCGGCGAGCCGAAGCGCCACGGCGAGCTTCGAGCGTTACCCTCTCGTCGTGCCCGCGCTCGTCGACACGACCATTCGCCTGCTCAGCCAGGAGCCGCTGGCCGGGCGGATGCCGACCGCCGACCTGCTCCGGCTGGCGGAGCTCCTCGACGGCGTGGGTTTCGCGTACCTGGAGGTCTCCGGCGGTGGCGTATTCGACACGGCCGTGCGGGGCGGAGTCGAGAGCCCCTGGGAACGGATCCGCGCGCTCAAAGCGCGGACGAAGACGCCGCTCGGGATGGCGCTCCGCGGAAGGTTCCTCGTCGGCTCGCGTCCCGTCGGTGGAGACTTCGCGCGCCGGTTCGTCGCGAGCGCGGCGGAGAGCGGGATCGACGTCTTCCGGCTCGAGGACCCGCTGAACGACGTCTCGAACCTGCGCGAAGCCGGCGAAGCGATCGTTGCCGCCGAGCGCGAGTTCGACGCGGGGCTCATCTATAGCCCCGGCCAGGGCGGAGAGACGCAGCACCTGGTCGAGCAGGCGAAGAAGCTGCCCGAGCTCGGAGCGGCGCGCGTGCTCCTGCACGATCCCTCCAGCGCGCTCGAGCCGTACCGAGCGAACGAGCTGGTCGTCTCGCTCGCCGAAGGCAGCGGCCTCCCGGTGGGGCTCTATTGCCAGGGCGCCGGGGGCAGCGGCCTCGCCGCGGCGCTCGAGGCGGCACGGGCCGGCGCGGACCTCGTCGCCTGCGCCGTCTATCCGATCGCGCTCATGCTCCACCGCGTCTCCGGCGAAGCGCTTGCGAGCGCGCTCTCGGGCGCGGGCATGGAGACCGGAGTCGACATCGGCGGAATGTGGCAGGCGGCGGAGCTGGTCGACGAGTACCTCGGCGACGGCCCGATGACGCCGCTCGCGCCGCGGATCGCGGTCCGTGCTGCGCAGCACGAGCTTCCGGCCGGGCTCGTCGCATCGATCGACACCCGGCTCCGCGCATACGGCGCCACCGACCGGTTGGACGAAGTGCTCGACGAGCTCGTTGTCATCCGCGGCGAGGCAGGCTCGCCTCCATTGGCCGCCCCGATCGGCCAGATCATCGCGTCTCAGGCGATCGTCCACGTCCTCTCGGTGACGCGCTACCAGACGGTCGTCGACGAGCTGCGCGACCTGCTCCAGGGCCACTTCGGGACGCCGCCGGGCGAGATCGACCCGACCGTGCAGCGGGCTGTGTCTCTCGTCGCGGGGGAGGCGGACCGCGACGACGAGCCCCTGCTCCTCGCCGATGTGCGGGACGATGCGAAGGGACTTGCGGCGAGCGAGGAGGAGCTGCTCCTGCTCGCGCTCTTCGGTGACGAGGCCGAGCCGCTCCTGCGCGCGATTCGCGACCGCTCGAGCGGCGAGGAGTCGCTCCTCGGCGGTGGAGTCGACCAGACGCGGGCCGAGCGGATCCGCGAAGTCGTGCGGATCGTCCAGGAGACGGGCATCGCCGAGATCGCTGTCGAGGAGGAGGGTACGCGGGTCTCGGTGCGCCGCACCGACGAGCCCGCCCCCGTCGAAGCGCCGACGAGCGAGCCCGCCGCGAGTGCGCCGGCCGCCCCGGTCGAGCCGTCTGCCGACGCGCCGCCTGACGACGGGGCGATCCGGGTCGAGGCGCCGATGGTCGGAGTCTTCTACCGCGCCTCGCAACCGGGCGCCCCACCGTTCGTCGAGGAAGGCGACGCGGTCGCGCCGGGCCAGACGCTCTGCATCCTCGAGGCGATGAAGCTGATGAACGAGGTCAAGGCGGACATCGAGGGCATCATCCGCACGATCCACGTCCAGAACGGGCAGCCCGTCGAGTTCGGCCAGGCCCTGTTCGACCTCGAACCAGTCCTTGCACGACCACTCGACGCTCTGTAAGTGCCCCTCCCAGCAATACATGCCGGCCCCTGGCCCGCGATCACACGGCGCCAGAGTCCACCCTCGCTCTCACCAATACTTCATTCAGTATTGGCTTCGAGCGAGTGCGGCCTCTGGCTTGGTGCTCGCGACCCAGGAGCTCGGCGGCATCACTGGAAGGGGCACTAGTGTTCAACCGCGTCCTGATCGCCAATCGAGGGGAGATCGCGGTTCGCGTGATCCGCGCTCTCCACGAGCTCGGCATCGAGGCCGTCGCCGTCTACTCCACCGCGGACGAGGGCGCGCTGCACACACGGCTCGCCGACCGGGCGGTCTGCATCGGCCCGGCCCCGCCCAACGAGAGCTACCTCCGCATCCCCTCCGTGATCGCCGCGGCGACGACGACGCGCTGCGAGGCGATCCATCCCGGCTACGGCTTCCTCTCCGAGAACCCGGCCTTTGCCGCGGCGTGCCTCGACAACGAGCTCGTCTTCGTGGGGCCGACGGCCGAGACGATGGCGCGCATGGGCGACAAGGCGGCCGCGAAGCAGGAGATGGTCGCCGCCGGCGTCCCGGTCGTGCCGGGAACCGAAGGCGAGACCACGCTCGAGGACGCGCGCTCAGCCGCGGACGAGGCCGGGTACCCGGTTCTGCTCAAGGCCGTGGCGGGTGGCGGCGGAAAAGGCATGCGCACGGTTCGCGATCCCGACGAGCTCGAGGGCGCGTTCCAGACGGCCGCCGCCGAGGCCCAGGCCGCGTTCGGCGAGCCGGGGCTCTACCTCGAGAAGGCGATCGTCCCTGCCCGGCACGTCGAGATCCAGGTGCTCGCCGACGGCCACGGCGGCGTGCTCACGCTCGGTGAGCGCGAATGCTCGATCCAGCGCCGCCATCAGAAGCTGATCGAGGAGTCGCCGTCGCCCGCGCTCGACGAGAAGACGCGTGCGCAGATGGAGGACGCGGCCGAGCGGGCGGCACGCGCGGTCGAGTACGAGAATGCAGGCACGTTCGAGTTCCTCTCGGCGCGGACCGCTCCTTCTACTTCATCGAGCTGAACGCCCGTCTGCAGGTCGAGCATCCGGTCAGCGAGCTCGTCACCGGGATCGACCTCGTCCGCGAGCAGCTGCGGGTGGCCGCCGGCGAACGCCTGACGGCGACCGGCCGCGCGGAGCGGAACGGCCACGCGATCGAGATCCGGATCAACGCGGAGGATCCGGCCCGCGAGTTCTTGCCCGTCCCGGGACGGATCGAGCGCTTCCGGCCGCCGCTCGGGCCCGGCGTCCGCGTCGACACGCACATCGAGGACGGCGCCGTGATCCCGCCGAACTACGACTCGCTGCTCGCGAAGGTGGTCGTCTGGGACGCCGATCGTCCAGCGGCGATCGACCGCGCCCTGCGCGCGCTCGCCGAGCTCGAGGTCGTGGGCGTGCCGACGACGGCGGCCGCCGCGCGCGACGTGCTCCGCACCGAGGAGTTCGCGACGGGCCGGTACTCGACGAGCTTCCTCGAGGAGGCGGGCCGCCGCTTGCCCGCGCTCGCCGGCTGATGGCTGGGCGCAGAGCAGCCCGGCGCACTGCCCTCTTCCTGCTCTACCAGTGGGACGTGACCGGGCAGCCGCTCGCGTCGCTGTACGAGGGCGAGGTCGATCCGTTCGCGCGCGAGCTCGCCGAGGCTGTCGCGGCGCAGGCGGACGAGCTGGACGCAAGGCTCTCCGCCGCCTCCGAAGGATGGCCCGCGGACCGGCTCGGCGCGCTGGAGCGAAACGTCCTGCGGATCGGGATCTTCGAGCTCGACCGCGGCCAGGTGCCGGTCGAGGTGGCGATCGACGAGGCGGTCACGCTGGCGAAGCGGTATGCCTCCGACGAGGCGGGCCGGCTCGTGAACGGGATCCTCGGGCGGATCGCGCGGGAGCACGTCGCGTGAGCTCGGCCGAGGAGGCGCTCAAGCGCGCCGAGGAGCTTTTGGAGCGGCTCGAGAAGACGCGAGAGCGGCTCGAGGCGACGCAGGATCCCGACGCGGCGATCGACATCCTCGCCGAGCTCGCGGACATCGCGAAGCAGGTCGAGGCCGAGCTCGAGCAGGCGCGCCGCGATGCCGCCGAGTAGCGTCGACGTACTGCGCGATCGGGTCGAGGCCTACCTTGCGAAGCTCCCGTTCGCGGACGAGCTGGGCGCGCTGACGGAGGCGATGCGCTACAGCCTCGACGGCGGCGGCAAGCGGATCCGGCCGGTGCTCTGCCTCGCGACCGGGGAGGCCGTCGGGGCGAGCCCGGAGGAGCTGCTGCCGGCGGCCGCGGCGGTCGAGCTCGTGCACACATTCGGCATGGTCCACGACGACCTGCCTCGCGCTCGACGACGACGACCTCCGCCGCGGGCGAGCGACCTCGCACGTCCAGTTCGACGAGGCGACGGCGATCCTCAACGGTGACGCGCTGCTCGCCCAGGCCTTCGAGCTCGCGCTCTCGTATCCGACGACGGCTGTCGCGCACGAGCTGTCTCGCGCGACCCTGGGGATGATCGGCGGGCAGTTCGACGACGTGCGCGGCGACGACGGCGACCTCGCGCATCGCCACTCGCTGAAGACGGGACGGCTCTTCGAGGCCGCTGTCGGGAGTGCTCTTGCGGTCGCCGAGGTGCCCGAGCCCGAGCGGGCTCCCTGGCGGAGCTTCGCCTCCGAGTTCGGCCTCCTCTACCAGGTCGTGGACGACGTGCTCGACGGCGACGGCCTCGCGGCCGAGCTCGGGCGGGAAGGAGCAAATGATCTCGCTGACGAGCTCGAGGGCCGGGCCCGCGCCCAGCTGGACGCGATCCCTGCGGACACGTCTCTCCTGGACGAGCTCCTTTCGGGCCTAAAAAGGCGCGCGGCCGCAAGCTAGCCTGAGCGCGATGCGCAAGCGCCTGGACGTCCTTCTCGTCGAGCGCGGGCTAGCCGAGAGCCGCGCGCAGGCGCAGGCGCTCGTGATGGCCGGCCTCGTCCACGGCTACGCGAAGGCCGGCCAGCAGGTCGACGAAGCGGCGGAGCTCGTCGTCGAACGGCCGCCGAGGTTCGTCTCGCGCGGCGGCGACAAGCTCGCGCACGCCCTCGACGAGCTCGGCGTCGACCCGGCCGGGCGGGACGCGCTCGACGTCGGTGCCTCGACCGGTGGCTTCACGGACGTCCTGCTCCAGCGCGGCGCCGCGCGCGTGATCGCGCTCGACGTCGGGCGCGGCCAGCTCCACGAACGGCTGCGCAACGATCCGCGCGTGACCGTGCTCGAGCGCACGAATGCCCGCGAGCTGACCGAGCTCCCGTTCGCGCCCGACCTCGTGACCTGCGACGTCTCGTTCATCAGCGTCCGCACCGCGCTGCCGCCGGCGCTCAGGCTCGCGAAGCCCGGTTGGGAGGCGCTCGTCCTCGTCAAGCCGCAGTTCGAGGCCGGGCGCGAGGACGTCGGCCGCGGCGGCGTGATCCGGGACCCGGAGGTGCACCGGCGCGTGCTCCGCGACGTCGCCGAAGCGGCCCTCGCGTGGCCGGCCCAGCTGCTCGGCGTCGTAGACTCGGGCCTGCCCGGCCCGAAGGGAAACCGGGAGTTCTTCCTGCACCTCGTCCACCGCGACGACCCCTCGCTGCCCGATGAGCTCGACGACTGGATCGAAGACGCCGTCAGCTGAGCCCGTTCGCACTGCGGCGGTCGTCACGCACGGCTACCCGGAGGTGATCGGCGAGGCGCTCGAACGCCTCGAGCGCGTCGCGGGCAAGTGCGGCGTCGAGCTCGTCTATCCGGAGGACGAGGCCGAGAAGCACGATCGTCCGCCGGACGGCGATCTCGGAGCGGCCGACCTCGTCGTCGTGCTCGGCGGCGACGGCACCATGCTGCGCGCCTTGAAGCGCACGCTCGGGTCGGGGCCACCGGTGATCGGCGTCAACTACGGCACGGTCGGCTTCCTCACGTCGATGGCGGCGAGCGACCTCGAGCCGGGGCTCGAGCGCGCATTCGGCGGCGAGTACCTCGTCGCGGAGCTGCCGACGCTCCAGGCAGACGCGAGAGGCGAGGAGCATGTCGCGGTGAACGACGTCGTGATCGCCTCCTCGGTGATCGGGCGCATGATCGAGCTCGGCTGGACGATCGGCGGGGAGGATCTGGGCGTCCTTCCCTGCGACGGCGTCATCTGCTCGACCCCGTCCGGCTCGACCGGTTACAACCTTTCGAACGGCGGGCCGGTCCTCGTCTGGGGAATCGACGCGCAGACGGTGACCTTCATCGCGGCGCACTCGCTGCACGCCCGGCCGCTCGTCGTGCCCCGCGGGAGCGATGTCGAGATCGAGAACCGGACCCGCGACGTGTCGGCCCAGGTGCTCGTCGACGGCCGAGCCGTGACGCAGCTCGCCGGCGGGGAGCGGGTCGTCGCCAGGCTCGGCGCCGAGCGGACACGGCTCGCACACCTGCCCGAGGCGACCTTCTTCAGGAGGTACCGGGAAACATTCGCGTCTTGACCAGATTCATCACGCAGCTAGTGCGGAAGCAGTGTCGGACCGGTCAGGGTGTCCCTTCGGCCAATTCGGACGCGTAGCGTGCTTCGTAGGCTCCGCATCGAGAACCTCGTCCTCATCCGCGAGGCCGACCTCGAGCCGGGAACGGGTTTGAACGCGATCACGGGCGAGACCGGCGCCGGGAAGACGATCCTCGCCCAGGCGATCGGGCTCCTGCTCGGCGCGAAGGGCGACGCGGCCTACGTCGGGCCCGGGGCGGAAGAGGCGTACGTCGAGGCCGAGTTCGACGTTCCGGACGGGCTGCTCGAGGAGGACGAGCTCGAGGCGCTCGCTGAGCTGAGGCCGGAGGACGAGGAGGGGCTCGTCCTCGCGCGGCGCGTGTTTGCCGACGGCCGGACGCGCGCCTACGCGTGGGGCCGGAGCGCGGCGCGGGAGGACCTGGCCGCCGCAGCGGAGCGGCTGATCGCGATGTCCGGGCAGTTCGAGCAGCGGCGGCTCGCGCGCCCCTCGTACCAGCTGGACGTCCTCGATGCGTTCGTCGGCGAGGAGCAGCTGCGCCTGCGCGCGGAGCTGCGACTGGCGTGGCGCGAGCTCGGAGCGGCTCGCCGCCGGCACGACGAGCTGAGCAGCGGCGCCGCGGCCGAGGAGTCGCGGCTCGCCGAGCTGCGCGCCCTCGTGGAGGACACGGACGGCCTGACGGACGACGCCGAGGACTCGCTGCGCGCGGAGCGGGAGCGGCTCCGGCACGTGACGGAGCTCGCAGAGGCCGCAGGCCGGGCCGTGGCGGCGCTCGCCCCGGACGAGGGGGAGGGCGCGTCGGCTCTCGTCGGCGGAGCGGAGCGGTCTCTCGCCGCGGTCGCCGGGATCGCGCCGGAGCTCGAGGTGGCAGCGGGTGAGCTTCGCGACACCGAGCTCCGACTCAACGAGACGACGCTCGAGCTGCGGCGTTTTCTCGACTCCCTCCAGGCCGAGCCCGATCGGCTGGAGCAGGTCGAGTCCGAGCTCGAGCGGATCGCCGACGCCAAGCGGCGTTTCCGATGCGAGACCTACGCGGAGCTGCTCGGGCGCGCCGCCGAAGCGCGCGCCGAACTGGCCGCGCTCGAGGACGGCGCCGATCCGTTGCAGGCGGCGGCCGCTGCGCTCGCGGCGGCCGAGAAGCGCACCGCGAAGCTGGCCGAGCGGCTCGCGAAGAACCGGCGCGCCGCCGCGGGCCCGTTCGCGACCGCGGTCGAGGCCGAGCTGCACGGCGTCGGCCTCGGCGAGGGCGAGTTCCGGGCAGAGCTCGGTGAGCGCGAGCCGGGCGCGACCGGGACGGACGAGGTCTCGTTCCTGATCCGGGCCAACCCCGGGCTCCCGTTCGCGCCGGTCGCGGAGACGGCTTCGGGCGGCGAGCTCTCGCGGATCGCGCTTGCGATCGCGGCCGTCGGCGGGGGCGAGACGATGGTGTTCGACGAGATCGACGCGGGAGTCGGCGGCGAGACGGCGCACGCGGTCGGCGAGACGCTGCGGCGCCTGGCGGAGCGGGCGCAGGTGATCACGATCACGCACCTGCCGCAGATCGCGACCGTCGCCGACCGCCACTTCAGCGTCCAGAAGATCCCGGGCGATCCGACGCACACGCGCATCGAGCAGCTGGACGAGGACGGCAGGCAGGAGGAGGTCCGCCGTATGCTCGGGGGCCAGGAGTTCCTGCAAACGGTGCGATGACCACGCTGCGAACGTTCGTCGAACACACGGGCCCGGCACGGCTCGACCGCCGGACGAAGAACCTCGCGCGACGGCTGAAACCCGACGACATCGCGATCATCGACCACACCGATCTCGACCGCGTCTCGGCGGAGGAGCTGATCGAGTCGGGCGTGCGGGTGGTCGTCAACGTCGCCCCCTCCCAGACGGGACGGTTCCCGAATCCAGGACCGCTGCTGCTCGTGCGCGGCGGGGTGCGCCTGATCGACGCACAGGGTGCTCCGTTGTTCGAGGACGTGGGCGAGGGCGAGCTGCTGACCGTGCGCGGCTCCAGCCTCTACCGCAACGGCACGTGCGTCGTCTCCGGGCGGGCGCTGGAGGCCGAAGAGCTCGCAGCCGCGCTGGCGGAGCAGCAGAGCCGCGTCACCGAGGCGCTGGAGTCGTTCGCCGACAACACGATGCGCTACCTCCGCGAGGAAGGGCGGTTCCTCTCGGAGGGAATCGATTTTCCGGCGCTGCGGACGCGCTTTCGCGACCGGCACGCGCTCGTCGTCGCCCGCGGGCCGGGGCACAAGCGCGACCTGAGGATCGTGCGCCCGTACATCCGGGACTTCAAGCCTGTTCTGATCGCGGTCGACGGCGGCGCGGACGCGCTGCTCGAGGCCGGGTACCGGCCGGACGTGATCGTCGGCGACATGGACTCGGTCTCCGACGGCGCGCTCCGGAGCGGGGCCGAGCTTCTGATCCACGCCTACGAGGCGGGCGATGCGCCGGGCTCCGAGCGCGCCGAACGGCTCGGCGTGAAGTACGAGGTCGTTCCCGCGGCCGGAATCAGCGAGGACGTGGCGCTGCTGCTCGCCTACGAGAAGGGCGCCGAGCTGATCGTCGCCGTCGGCACGCACTTCAACATGATCGAGTTCCTCGAGCGGAACCGGGCCGGCATGTCGTCGACGTTCCTGACCCGGCTCAGAGTGGGGGAGCTGCTCGTCGACGCGAAGGGCGTCTCGCGGCTCGTGAGCCGCCAGGTCGGTGTCTGGCCGCTGGTGGCGTTCATCGCCGCGGGCCTGGGCGCGATCGTGGTCGCCGTGCTCGCGTCGCCGGACCTCCGAGAGCTGATCGACCTGCTGGGAACGCGGCTCCTCGAGCTCGTCGGCCTGCGCTGAGTCGACCGCTCCCTAGGTACCCCCGACCTCCTCCCCACGACGAGCCTATCGAGGAAATGCACACACGTCAGTGCCCGGATCGCGCCGGAATCGTGACAATCACCGGGGCGTGCGCATCGAGGCCCAGACCGAGCTCCTGGCGACCCGCACAGAGGTCTGGGCGCTGCTCGCCGAGCCCCAGCACCTCGCCGACTGGTGGCCCGCCTACGCGTCGATCCGTCCCGACCGCCGCGGCGTCGCGGAGGGGGCACGCTGGCAGGTCGTTCGCGGCGGCTCGATCGGCCTGCTCCGCCGGCCCGAGTCGCAGGGCACCGTCGTCATCACGGGCGTCGACCCCGAACGGCGCCTCGCGTGGCACGACGTCCAGCAGCGCTTCACCGCCGAGCTCGTGCTCGAGCCCGCCGCGGACGGCATGACACGCGCGACCCTGACCATCGACAGCCCCGGCGCGCGCGCAATACTCGAGGGCCTGCGACCACTCCCCCGCCAGGCTCTCGCCCGACTGCACGCCCTTTGCCAGACTGCTGCAACTCTGTAGACGCCCATGTTCGACCTCCGCTACCACGTTGCATCTCTCGCTGCCGTCTTCGTCGCGCTCGTGATCGGCATCCTCGTCGGCGTCGCCATGAGCGGCAAAGTCGACGACGCCGAGAAGCACGCTCTGAAGAGCGACGTGAACCGGCTCGAGGCCCAGCTCAACGCGGCGAGCGAGGGCCGCGCCAAGGTCTCGCGCGAGCACACGGCCCTGCGCGCGTTCATCAAGAACGCGTATCCGATGCTGATCGCGGACCGGCTCCACGGGAAGCGCGTCGCGGTTCTGTTCGTCGGCCCGGTCGACGCCGGGGTCAGGCAGCAGATCGAGCAGGCGGTCTCGGACGCCGGCGGGGCTGCGCCGATGCGGCTTCGCGCGCTCAAGGTCCCGATCGACCCGACGAATCTCGACGGGCACCTCGACGGAGATCTGGCCCAGTACAAGACGGCGGGGCTCGACGACCTCGGCCGCGAGTTTGCGCACGAGCTCGTGCACGGCGGCGACACGCCCGCCTGGGACGCGCTCACGTCGCAGCTCGTCGAGGAGAAGGCCGGGAGCTTCCGCAGGCCGGTGGACGGAGTCATCGTCGCACGGACGGTGAAGCCGCAGAGCGGCCCGACGGCGACGTTCCTCTCGGGGCTCTACGCGGGCCTGGGCGACGCCGCGGTCCCGGCGGTCGGGGTCGAGCCCTCAGGCGTCAGCCGGTCGGCCGTTCCCACGTGGAGCGAGAACGGGATGTCGACCGTGGACGACATCGAAGCGCCGGCGGGACGACTCGCACTCGCGTTGCTCCTCGCCGGCGGCTCGGCCGGGAACTACGGCCTCAAGGCCCGCGCCGACGACGGGATCGTCCCGCCGATCGAGGCGCAACCGGGTGGCTGACCCGGCCGCGGTCCTCGTCGCCGCACGCGACGAGGAGGCCACGATCGCGCAGGCGGTGGCGGCGCTCAGGGAGCAGTTCCCGACGGCCGAGGTGATCGTCGCCGACGACGGCTCGCGCGACGCAACCGCCGAGGAGGCGGAACGAGCGGGCGCGCGCGTCCTGAGGCTGCCCAGGCGCGGGAAGGGACAGGCCCTCACCCTCGGAGAGCAGGCCGCCCCGCCCGGCTCGCTCGTGCTCGCCGACGCCGACCTCGTCGGAGATCTCGGCCCGCTCGCAGGCGCCGGCGACGACCTGACCGTGGCCGCGTTCGCCGAGCGCCGTGGCGGCGGCTTCGGAATCGCAAAGGCCCTGGCGCGCGAGCTGATCCGCGTGCGTTCCGGCTTCGCGGCCCGCGAGCCGCTGTCCGGGCAGCGCCACCTGAGCACCGCGGCGCGAGAACGGGCCTTCCCCGTCGCGGCCGGCTTCGGTTGCGAGGTGCGCATGACGATCGACGCCGCGCGTGCGGGCCTCCGCGTCTCGGAGCTCGAGCTCCCGCTCTCGCCATCACGAGACCGGGCGGGACGTCCGCGGCTTCGTCCACCGAGGACGCCAGCTCGTCGACACCGTCCTCGCCGTCGGTCCGCTCGCGGTCAACCACCGGGGCCTGCGCCTACCCGTGGTCGGTTGGACGCTCGCACTCCGCCGCGATCCCGCGGTTGCCGCGGTCGCCGCGATCGGCCTCGCGGACGACCTCTGGTCGGGCCCGGAGCGAGGATTCCGGCGCCACGTGCGGGCGGGACGCACGACCGGCGTCCTCAAGCTCGTCGGCATCCCGCTGGTCGGTCTGCTCGCCACGCGCAGGCTCTCGGGCGCGCTCCTCGTCGGGCTCAGCGCCAACTTCGTGAACCAGCTCGACACGCGCCCGGGCCGTGCGCTGAAGGCCTACCTCGCCGGCGCGCTGCTCGTCGGAGCGCCGGCCCGAAGCGCCGTCTTCCTGCTGCCATACGATCTCCGCGAGAGGGTGATGCTCGGAGATGCCGGATCGAACGCGCTGGGCGCGATGCTAGGCTTGAGTTCCGTGAGTCGACTCACGGGACGAAGCCGCTGGCTGGCGATCGGGGCGCTGGCCGGGCTGACCCTCCTCGGTGAACGTCGCTCTCTCGGTGCGCTGATCGAGCGCACGCCGGGCCTGCGCACGCTCGACCGCCTCGGGCGGCCCGCGTGACGCCGACGAAGTACGTCTTCGTCACCGGCGGGGTCGTCTCGTCTCTCGGGAAGGGCATCACCGCGGCGTCGCTCGGCCGCCTGCTCAAGTCGCGCGGCCTGAGCGTGCAGGTGCAGAAGTTCGATCCGTACATCAACGTCGACCCCGGGACGATGAGCCCGTTCCAGCACGGCGAGGTGTTCGTGACCGAGGACGGCGCCGAGACCGATCTCGACATCGGCCACTACGAGCGCTTCATCGACGAGAACCTCTCGCGCAACGCGAACCACACGTCGGGCTCGATCTGGTACGCGGTGCTGCGCAAGGAGCGAAAGGGCGAGTACCTCGGCTCGACCGTCCAGGTGATCCCGCACATCACGAACGAGATCAAGGAGCGGATCCGCCGCGCGTCGGACGCGACGCCGACCGACGTCGTGATCAGCGAGGTGGGCGGGACCGTCGGCGACATCGAGTCGCTGCCGTTCCTCGAGGCGATCCGCCAGTTCAGGCGCGAGGCCGGCCCCGAGAACGTGCTCTACCTGCACGTGACCTACGTGCCGTTCGTCGACTCGGCCGGTGAGCTGAAGACGAAGCCGACGCAGCACTCCGTCAACGAGCTTCGCCGCATCGGCATCCACCCGGACATCGTCGTCTGCCGCACGAAGGACGAGCTCGCGACCGACCTGCGCGACAAGATCGCGATGTTCGCCGACCTCGAGCCTCAGGCGGTCGATCGTCAACCGCGACGTGCCGGACGTCTACCTCGTCCCGCAGGAGCTGCAGGCCGAAGGGCTCGACGAGATGGTGTGCGAGAAGCTCGGGCTCGTGACGAAGCCGGCCGAGCTCGGCGAGTGGGCCGAGCTCACCGAGCGCATCGCCGAGCGCCGCGGCGAGGTCAACATCGGTCTCGTCGGGAAGTACGTGAAGCTGCACGACGCGTACCTGTCCGTGCACGAGGCGCTCAAGCACGCGGGCATCCATCACGGCTGCGGCATCCGCGTCAGCTGGATCGACGCCGAGGGCATGTCGCTCGAGGAGGCCGACGCCGAGCTCGAGGGCGTGGACGGCGTGCTCGTTCCCGGCGGCTTCGGGTCGCGCGGCTGGGAGGGGAAGATCCTCGCCTGCCGCGTCGCCCGCGAGCGCGGGATTCCGTACCTCGGCATCTGCCTCGGGATGCACGTCGCGATCTCCGAGTTCGCGCGCCACGTCGTCGGCCTCGACGGCGCCAACTCGACGGAGATGGATCCCGAGACGCCGTTCCCGGTGATCGACCTCCTACCCGAGCAGAAGGAGATCGAGGATCTCGGCGGCACGATGCGCCTCGGCGCCCAGGCGGTCGAGCTCGCCGACGGGACGCGGACGCGCGAGACGTACGGGGGCCAGGCGATCGTGCTCGAGCGGCACCGGCACCGCTACGAGGTCAACAACGACTTCCGGGACAAACTCGTCAAGGCCGGGCTCGTCATCTCGGGCACGTTCCAGGGCGGGCGCCTCGTCGAGATCATCGAGCTGCCCGACCACCCGTGGTTCGTGGCGAGCCAGTTCCACCCGGAGTTCAAGTCCCGGCCCACGCGGCCGGCTCCGCTCTTCCGCGAGTTCGTCGGAGCGGCCGCGGTGCGCGCTTCGGACCGAACCGCCGTGCAAGCCGTCACGAGCGCGTAGTCCGACCTAAGATCGCGGCGTGGCGCACGACGACCTCGTCTCGCTCTTCACCGAGCTCGCCGCGCTGCCGAGCCCGCCCGGTGACGAGCGCGCCGTGGCCGATCGCGTCGCCGCGTACATGCGCGATCTCGGCCTCGACGTCGCGAGGACGACGCCGGCTCGCGGATCGGCTCCAATGCGGGGAACCTCTACGCGCGCATCGAGGCGACGGACGGGGGGACGCCGCTCTTCCTCTGCGCTCACCTCGACACCGTTCCGCCGGAAGCGGGCATCGACCCGGTGCTCGAGGACGGCGTGATCCGAAACTCGGCGGGGACGATCCTCGGCGCCGACAACAAGTCCGCCGTCGCGGTCATGCTCGAGGCGACGCGCCGGATCCTGTCGGAGAACCGGCCGCACGGCGGGCTCGAGCTGCTCTTCACGCCGATGGAGGAGACAGGCCTGCACGGCGCCGCCGCGTTCGACCAGGAGCGGCTGCACGCGCGGATCGGGTACGTGTACGACCAGGCGGCGCCGATCGGGGAGGTCATCCTCGGCGCGCCGTACTCGCATTCGATGGAAGTGAAGCTCCACGGACGGGCCGCGCACGCGGGCATGTACCCGGAGGAGGGCCGCTCCGCGATCGCGGCCGCGGCGAAGGCGATCGCGGACTTCAAGCTCGGTCGCGTCGACGAGGAGTCGACCGCGAACGTCGGTGTGATCAACGGGGGAACCGCCGGCAACATCGTCCCCGAGTGGTGCACGTTCCTCGCCGACGTGCGCTCGCACGATCCGCAGAAGCTCGCCGACCTCGTCCGCGAGATGCTCGAGTCGGTCACGTTCGCGGCGAGCCTCGAGGACTGCCAGGTCGAGACCAAGGTGCACAAGAGCTACAACGGCTATCGATTCAAGCGGGACGACGAGGCCGTCCGGATCGCGAGCGCGGGGCTCGAGCGGGCCGGGTTCATGCCGTCGTTCAAGCTGAGCGGGGGCGGAGCGGACGCCAACGTCTTCAACGAGCGCGGCCTCGCCTGCGTCAACCTCGCGAACGGGATGGCCGAGATCCACACGCCGGACGAGCACATCGCGGTGACCGACCTCGAACGGATGGTCGACGTCACGCTCGCGCTCGTGGACGTGGCGCGCGAGGCGGATGCCGCTTAGCCTGCGGCGCGGCACCGTGACCGCGATCGTGGAGGAGCTGGACGGGCTCGCGCGGATCGAGGTCGACGGCGAGGCGTGCGTCGCGTATCCGCGGCTGACCGGCCCGGTCGAGGTCGGCGACGACGTGCTCGTGAACGTGCAGGCGCGCGAGCTCGGGCTCGGCTCGGGCGGGTTCGACGTGCTGCACGCGAACCTCACCCGCGGGCTCGGTCTCCAGGCCGCGCCGGACGCGCACGTGATGACGCTGCCGTACACACCCGTGCAGGCGGCCGTGCGATTCGTCGAGGAAGACGGTGAGCTCGCAGACGAGCCTCGACGGCATGCCCGTCGTCTGCTGCTCGCTCCACTCGCAGGTCGTGCCCGCCGCGGCGGGCGTGGGCGAGGGTGTGCGGGTCGCGTACGTTCAGCTCGCCGGTGGGGCGCTGCCGGTCTCGCTCTCGGACTCGCTGCGCGCGCTCAAGGAACGGGGGCTCGTCGAGACGGCGATCGCGGCGGGGGCATCCGTCGGCGGTGACGCGCAGGCCGTCGGGGTCGCTTCGGCGCTCGCCTGGGCCGCGGCGCGGGGCTTCGAGGTCGCGATCTGCTCGATCGGCCCGGGCATCGTCGGCACCGGCTCGCCGCTCGGACACGGAGGGCTTGCCGCGGCGGAGGCGGCCAATGCGGCCAGTGCGCTCGGCGGCGCTCCGGTGATGGCGGTCCGTGTCTCGCACGGCGACCCGCGTGAGCGCCACCGGGGTGTTTCGCATCACACCCGAGCCGTCCTCGATCTCGCGATCGGCGACGTGACGGTCGCGTGGCCCTCGGGTCTCGAGGCGCCGGAGTGGCTCGACGAGCGCGAGGACGTCGATGTCTCCGGTTGGCAGGAGGCGTGCGAGGGGCTGCCGCTCGAGCACATGGGCCGCGGGCGCGACGACGATCCGTGGTTCTTCGCATCCGCCTTCGCCGCGGGCAGGCTGGCGCGCGGCAAACTGGGGTGATGGAGGAGCGCGCGCTCGGCCCGGTGATCGGCCTCGGGACGTCGAGGACGTTCGACGCCGACGTCCAGCTGGCCCGGCGCGTGGTCGATGCCGCGAGCGAGGTGGGCTACCGGCTGTACGACACCTCGCCGATGTACGGCTCGGAGGAGGCGCTCGGTGTCGCGCTCGAGCCGCGCCGCGGCGAGGCCGTGCTGGCGACGAAGATCTGGACGGAGTCGGTCGAGGAGGGGCGGGCGCAGTTCGAGAACCAGCTGCGCTCGTTCGGCCGCGTCGAGATCGAGCAGGTGCACAACCTCGTCAACTGGGAGGAGCATCTTCCGTGGCTCGAGGAGGAACGAGACGCCGGACGGATCGACCGGATCGGGGTCACGCACTGGCAGGCGTCCGCGTTCCCCGAGCTCGCCCGTGCGCTGAGGACGGGCCGGTTCTCGGTGCTCCAGGTGCCGTACAACCCGCTCGAGCAGGAGTCCGCGCGCGAGTTGCTGCCACTCGCGGAGGAACTGGGCGTCGCGGTGATCGTCATGCGCCCGCTCGGCGACAAGTCGCGGCTGCCGAATCCGCCGCCGGCGGAGGAGCTCGCCCCGCTGCGGGAGTTCGGCATCGAGACGTGGCCGCAGGCGCTCCTCAAGTGGGCGCTCTCCGACGAGCGGGTCTCCGCCGTGATCCCCGCGACCCGCGACCCTGAGCACGCGCGCGAGAACGCGGCCGCAGGCACTCCACCCTGGCTCGGCCCCGACGAGCGCAGGCTCGTCGAACGGCTCGCCCAGACCTGACCCTTCCGGACATCACACCCCGGGGGCCGGCCGCGGGCCACCCACCGATTCGATCCTATCCGCGAAAATCACACGTGTCTGGAGCGAGAGTGCGCCGAGAGTGTGGAAGATAAGGTTGCCCGGCTCGCGATGAAGATCGGCGTCGCCAAAGAGATCAAGTCCGACGAATACCGCGTCGCGCTGACCCCGGCCGGGGCGCGTGAGCTCGCGGACGCGGGCCACGACGTCCTCGTCGAGCAGAGCGCGGGCGAGGGCAGCGCCTTCCCCGACGACGCGTACGAGGCGGTCGGCGCGCAGATCGTCTCGGTCGACGACGTCTGGGGAGACGCCGAGCTACTGCTCAAGGTCAAGGAGCCGATCGACGCTCGAGTACTCCCGGCTCCGCGACGGCCTCGTCCTCTTCACGTACCTGCACCTCGCCGCGGACAAAGGGCTGACGAACGCGCTCGTCGAGAGCGGGATCTCGGCGGTCGCGTACGAGACGGTGGAGACGAGCAACCGGGCGCTGCCCCTGCTCGCGCCCATGAGCGAGATCGCCGGCAGGCTCGCGGCCCAGGCCGGCGCCTACTTCCTCGAGAAGCCGCTCGGCGGCCGCGGCCTCCTCCTCGGCGGAGTGCCGGGTGTCGCGCCCGGACAGGTAGTCGTCATCGGTGGCGGCATGGTCGGCTACAACTCCGCCGTCATCGCGCTCGGACTGGGCGCGAACGTCACGATCATCGAGCGCTCGATCGACCGCATGCGGCACCTCGAGGAGGTGCTGGGCGGCCGGGTCACGCTGCTCATGTCGTCGAGCCTCCAGATCGAGGAGTCGGTCGCGCAGGCGGACGTCGTCATCGGCGCCGTGCTGATTCCCGGCGCGGTCGCGCCGAAGCTCGTCACGAGGCCGATGGTCGCCGGGATGAAACAGGGGTCGGTGATCGCCGACGTCGCGATCGACCAGGGCGGCTGCTTCGAGACCGCGCGCCCGACGACGCACTCGGAGCCCGTGTACGTCGTCGACGGCGTGACGCACTACTGCGTCGCGAACATGCCCGGCGCCGTGCCGATCACGGCGACGAAGGCCCTGACGAACGCGACGCTCCCGTACGTCGAGGCGATCGCGACCCATGGCCTGCCCGAAGCCGTCGCGCGCGACCCGGCACTTGCGCGAGGCGTCAACGTCCTCGACGGCAAGATCACGTACGAAGCCGTCGCCGAAGCGCACGACCTCGACTACGCACCGCTCGAGGACGTCCTACCGCTGTCGCCGGTCTGACCGGTTACGAGCTCTCGGGCTGCGGCTTCTTCTCGTGCTGCGGGAAGAGCTTCACGACCAGCCAGGTCACGCCTGCCGCGAGTGAGGTGATCACGACGACGAAGAGGAAGAGGCCGAGGAGGCCGAGGACGGTGCTCATGACCGACCTAGAATAGCCTCATGTCCCGCGCATGCATCATCGTGCTGGATGCGGTGGGCGCGGGAGAGCTTCCCGACGCAGCCGAATTCGGCGACGAAGGATCCGACACGCTCGGCAATGTCGCGCGGGCGGTCGGGGGCCTGGACCTGCCCAACCTCGAGGCCTTCGGGCTCGGGAACGTCGAGCCGCTCGAGGGCTGCCCGCCGCAGCCCGGCGCGCCGGCGGTCGCCGGCCGTCTCGTCGAGCGCTCGAAGGGAAAGGACACGACGACCGGCCACTGGGAGCTGATGGGCATCGTCACGCCGACGGCGCTGCCGACCTACCCGCACGGGTTCCCGTTCGAGGTCATCGATCCGTTCATGCATCGCACGGGCCGCGGCGTGCTCGGCAACAAGGCTGCATCCGGGACCGAGATCATCGAGGAGCTCGGCGAGGAGCATCAGCGCACCGGGAAATGGATCGTCTACACGTCCGCGGACTCCGTCTTCCAGATCGCCGCGCACGTGGACACGATCCCGCTGGAGGAGCTCTACCGTGGCTGCGAGATCGCCCGCGAGATCCTCACCGGCAAGGACGCGGTCGGCCGCGTCATCGCGCGACCCTTCGAGGGCGAGCCGGGCAACTACGTGCGAACGCCCGATCGACACGACTGGTCACTGGAGCCGAAGACGCCGAACTACCTGACGCTGATCCGGGAAGCCGGGATGAAGGTGCACGCGGTCGGAAAGATCCGCGACATCTTCGCCGGCGTCGACATCGACGAGTCCCACCCGACCCGCTCGAACGTCGACGGCATCAACCAGACCGGAGAAGCTCCTCCAGGAACTGGACCAGGGCCTCGTCTTCACGAACCTCGTCGAGACGGACATGCTCTGGGGCCATCGCAACGATCCCGTGAACTTCCACCGCTGTCTCCAGGACTTCGACCGCCGGCTGCCCGACCTGCTCGCGGCGCTGCAGGCCCGGCGACCTGCTGATCATCACGTCCGACCACGGCTGCGATCCGACGACTCCGTCGACCGACCACTCGCGCGAGCACGCGCTGCTGCTCGCGTACGTCGAGGGCAAGAACGCGGCCGGCCGGATCCACGAGGGGGAGTTCGCGGACGTCGGCGCGACGGTGAACGCATGGCTCGGCGGCAAGCCCCCGCGCCGCGGGGTCCCCGGTGAGGCGATCGTCGAGAAGTAGCGAGTGATCCGACCCGCGGAGCTGATCGAGCGCAAGCGTGACGGCGGGAGCCTGACGCCGGCCGAGATCGGGGAACTCGTCCTCGGGCATGCGCGCGGCGAGATCCCCGACTACCAGCTCGCGGCCTTCTGCATGGCCGTGTACTTCCGCGGCCTGTCGGCCGACGAGACGCTCGCTCTCACCAACGCCTTCGTCGAGAGCGGATCGACGCTCGATCTGCACGGCGCGCTCGGGCGCACTGTCGTCGACAAGCACTCGACCGGCGGCGTCGGCGACAAGACCTCCATCGTCGTCGGCCCGATCGTCGCGGCCTGCGGCGTCCCGTTCGGGAAGATGAGCGGGCGCGGCCTCGGGCACACCGGCGGCACGCTCGACAAGCTCGAGTCGATCCCGGGGTTCCGCGTCGAGCTCTCGAAGGAGGAGTTCGTCGAGCAGGTGCGCGACGTGGGCCTGGCGATCATCGGCCAGACGGACGACCTCGTCCCCGCCGACAAGCAGCTCTACGCGCTCCGCGACGTGACCGGGACCGTGGACAGCATCCCGCTGATCGCGGCCAGCATCATGTCGAAGAAGATCGCCGCCGGCGCGGACGCGATCGTGCTCGACGTCAAGGTCGGGGGCGGCGCCTTCATGAAGTCGCTCGAGGACGCGCGGAGGCTCGCCGAGTCGATGATCGAGCTCGGACGGGGAGCCGGCCGCGAGGTCGTCTCGCTCCTGACCGACATGGATCAGCCGCTGGGCTGGGCGATCGGGAACGCCGTCGAGATCCGTGAGGCGCGCTCGTTGCTCGCGGGCGAGGACTCGCCTCCGGACCTGTTCTCGCTCGCGGTCCAGGCGGCCGGACGCCTCGTCTCGCTGTCGGATCTCGGCGTCGACGCCGAGGAGGGAGCCCGACGAGCGGAGCGCGCGATCGAGGACGGCTCCGCGCTCGCCGCGTACGAGCGCTGGATCGAGGCCCAGGGAGGCGACCCTTCGCTGGACGTGCTCCCGGACGCGCCGGTCCGCAGGGAGCTCACCGCCGACCGATCCGGGTTCGTCGGAGCCGTCTCCGCGCTCGGCGTCGGTCGGGTCGCACTCGAGCTCGGCGCGGGACGCCGGACGAAAGCGGACTCGATCGACCACGCCGTCGGGATCCTCTGCTTCGCGAAGCGGGGCGACCCCGTCGAGCCGGGTCAGCCGCTCGCCGAGATCCACGCTCGCGATGACGCGAGCGCAGAGCAGGCAGCCGACCAGATCCGGCCGCTGATCGAGATCTCGGAGGAGTCGGGACCTCCGCGCCCGATCGTGCTGGAGACGCTGACCTAGGCCCGCAGCCTCGTCGCTACGCTGGCGGCGTGCCCGAGCTGCCAGAGGTGGAGACCATCCGCGCCGGGCTCGAGCCGAGCCTCGTCGGCCGCACCTTCGATCGAGTGGAGATCTCGGACCACCGGCTGACCCGGCCGCACGATCCGCGTGAGGTCGCGGCCGAGCTCGAAGGGGAACGAGTCTCCGCCCTGGAGCGTCGCGGCAAGTATTTGGTTGTTCGGTTCGAAACGGGTCGGGTGCTCCTGATTCACCTCCGGATGACGGGGAGCCTGCGCCTGCTGCGGGACGAGGACGACGACGACCCGTACCGCAGAGCTGTCGTCAATCTAGACAACGGATCGGACGTCGCCTACCGAGACGTCCGGCGCTTCGGCACCTGGCTCCTGCTCGAGCCGGGCGGCCTCGAGCCGTACCTCGCAACCAGAGTCGGCGTCGAGCCACTGGGAAGCGCCCTCACCGCGCGATCGCTCGCCGACCGCCTCTCGCGCCGGCGAGCGCCCCTGAAGGCGGTGGTTCTCGACCAGCGCGTCTTCGCGGGAGTCGGGAACATCTACGCGGACGAGGCGCTGTGGTGGGCGCGGCTGCACCCGCTGCGTCCGGCGTGCGAGCTCACTCCGAAGGAGCTCGAGGCGCTCGTGCGCGGGATCAAGCGCGCCCTCCGGCGCGGGATCGCCCGCCAGGGCGCGACGCTGCGCGACTACCGCAACGCCGACGGCGCCGCCGGAGAGATGCAGACCGAGTTCCGGGTCTACGGGCGCGACGGCGAGCCGTGCTTCCGATGCGGCCACGCGATCGAGAAGACTCGCGCCGGCGGTCGCGGAACCTGGTACTGCCCGCAATGCCAGGTCTGAGCAGCCGGCGCTCGCCAGCCGCAAACCCGACTACGCTCTGACCGAGGTGCGGACCTGGCTGAGTTGACCGCAACCGCGCCGCGTGCGCGCCGTCACGCCGGTGCGCTCGGCGTCTGCGTCGGCGCGGCGCTCGGCCTCCTGCTGATCTCGTTCGCCAGCGGCGGCTACTTCCCGACCGCGTGGGCGTGGGGCGCGCTGCTCGCCCTCGTCGTTCGTCGCGGCGGCGCTCGTCCTGGGCAACGTCGTCCGTCCCAGCCGGCTCGCGCTCGTCTCGCTCGGCGGCCTGACGGGCTTCGGCGTCTGGACGTGGCTGGCGCTCCTCTGGAGCAGCAACCCCGCGGCGACCGTCCTCGAGGGGCTCCGCGTGCTCTTCTACGCGTCGGTCCTCGCCGCGCTGATCGCCGTCCTGCGCCGCGCGTATGTGCCGCTCCTGCTCGCGGCGACGCTGACCGCGATCGTGCTCGCATCGGGCTACGGCCTCATCACGAGGCTGTTCCCGGAGCGCCTCGGCGTGTTCGACCCGGTCGCGGCCTACCGCCTCGAGGAGCCGCTGACGTACTGGAACGCGCTGGGCGTCTTCGCGGCGATGGGCGCTCTGCTGGCCCTCGGCTTCGCCGCCCGTTCGCAGAGCGTCGTCGCCCGCGCACTTCCGGCCGCGACGCTGCCGATTCTCTTCTCGACGCTCTACTTCACGTACAGCCGCGGCGGCTGGATCGCGGGTGCCGTCGGCCTGGCCGTCGCCGTCGCCGTCGACCCGCGCCGGCTCCAGCTGCTCGTGAACGCCCTCGTCCTCGCCGTGCCCTCGGCGATCGCCGTCCTGATCTCCTCGCACGAGAAGGCGCTGACGAGGCTCGACACGCCGCTGGCGGCCGCCTCGCACGACGGGCATCGCCTCGCGGTGTGGATCGTTCTGCTCGCAGTCCTGTCCGGGCTCGCGGGAGCGGGGCTCTGGCTCGCCGAGCGTCGCGTCGTGCCGCCCCGCACAGCTCAGGCTCGCGTTCGCCGGAGCCGTCACGGCCGTCGCGCTCGTAGCGGTGCTGGCCGTGTTCGTCCGGTACGGCGGGCCGGTCGAGCTGGCGAGGAAGGGCTACGACTCCTTCACGACGACGACGAACGAGCCCACGCCGAACCTGAACCAGCGGCTGTTCTCGTTCTCGGGCAGCCACCGGTCCGAGCTGTGGCGCGCCGCGTGGCACGACTACACGTCCCATCCGGTGCTCGGGTCCGGGCCCGGGTCGTACGAGGAGTACTGGAACCAGCACCGCACGATCCAGCACAAGGTCCGCGACGCGCACAGCCTCTACCTCGAGGTGCTCGCCGAGCTCGGCCCAGTCGGGCTCCTCCTGCTCGTCCTGGCGCTCGGAGCTCCGGTCGTCGCCGCAGTCCGCGCACGACGCCACCCGCTCGTCCCGCTCACGCTCGCGGCCTTCGCCGCCTTCCTCGCCCACGCAGCCGTGGACTGGGACTGGGAGATGCCCGCGGTGACGCTCACAGCCCTCGCGTGCGCCGCCGCGCTCCTCGCCTCCGCCGACGACCGAAACGCGACGCTCCTCTCGCCGAGGACGCGCGCTGCCGGCACGATCACAGCGCTCCTGCTCGCAGTCGTCGCCTTCGTCGGCGTCGTCGGCGCGAGCGCGCTCGCAGCGAGCGACCGCGAGCTGGCCAAGGGCAGCTACACGGACGCGGCCTCCCAGGCGAGGAAGGCCGCCCGCTGGTGGCGCTGGTCGCCGCAGCCGTGGCAGCAGCTCGGAGACATCGCCAGCGAGCAGGGAGACGACGCCGCCGCCCGCGGCTACTACCTGAAGGCGCTCTCGAAGGACGACCGGAACTGGGAGCTCTGGTACGACCTCTCGACGGTCACGACCGGGCCGGAGTCGAGCCGGGCCCTCGCGAGGGCGGTCGAGCTCAACCGGTATGCGCGGTCGGACTTCGAGGAGGGCAATGTTTCGGGTTGACCCGCTCGCGAACCCGGAGCCGCTGATCAAGCGCGTCTACGCGTACGTCGCGTACCGGGTCGGCGACGGGCCGGACGCGGAGGATCTGACGAGCGAGACCTTCGAGCGGGCGCTTCGCTACAAGAAGAGCTACGACTCGTCGAAGGGCGAGCCGATCGCGTGGCTGATCGGGATCGCGCGGCGCTGCATCGAGGGCCGGCCGCCGCCCCAGTTCGAGGTCTCCGCCGAGCAACTGGAAACGGCTGATCACCGAAACCTCGAGGACGAGACGCTCCGCAAGATCGTGCTCTCCGGAGCCGTCGATCACCTCGAGGACCGCGATCGCGAGCTGATCGCGCTCCGCTACGGCGCGGATCTCACCGCGCGCCAGATCGCAGAGCTCCAGGGCTCGAAGACGAACGCGGTCGAGGTCGCTCTCCACCGCGCGCTCGCTCGCCTGAGATCCCACCTGGAAGACGATTCCGAAGCCCCTGTAAGGAAATCGGAGGCAAGTCGGTAGTAGTAGGTGCAAGGAAGTATCACGACAGGAGGACTCAAGGAATGCGATCTTGGCGAAGAAATCCGGACAGCGGCCTCGAGGCCGAGCTCAGGGCATCGAGGCCCGAGCCGAGCCCCGAGCTCGTCGACCGGCTCGAGATGCGTGTCCGAACACACGGCCGCGACAGGCGGGCCGGTTCGTTCCGAGTCGCCTTCGCCGGAGCGCTTGCCGCGGGTCTGTTGACCGCGCTCGCCTCCGTCGGGGGTCTCGGCTACGCCGCGACGGGGGCCAACCAGGCCGTCCACTCGGCGAAGCGCGTCATGCACGTCCATGCCGTGGCCACGCTGAAGCAGTCGGCCGCGCAGGATCAGTACCGGAAGCCCAAGCACAAGTGCCGCAAGGGCACGCACCGTGTCAAGGGCGTCTGCAAGCGGGTGAAGAAGGCGAAGGGTGTGAGGTTCCACCGCCCGCCGTTCACCGGCTAGAGCACAACGGTTTGCGGGGCGGCTCCCGGGCCGCCCCGCAAAACAACCACCACACGAGATCACACCGATGACGAAGACACTCAGGCGTACGACGATCGCCCTCGCGGCCCTCGCGGCTCTGACGGCCGTCGTCGGCGCGGGAGCGGGAACGTCGCGCGCTCACGGCCCGGAGCTGACGGTGCGCTGGCAGGCGCCGACGCCTCGTGACGGAGCCGCGTTCTCGGTGAAGGCCGGCGAGCCGCTGAGCTTCCAGCTGGCCGCGCCCGGGTCCGTGATCCGGAGCCGGCGGCTTCCCGCACGCGTCTCCGTCGCCGCATCGTCCGGGCAGGCGAAGGTCGACTGGACGCCGTCGGCGACCCAGGTCGGCGAGCACATGCTCACGTTCGCCGCCCAGAACGGGACGCGCTACGCGCGACCGCGAAGCTTCCTCGTCTACGTCCTGCCGGCGACCCCGGCGGGCCCGCACGACGAGTTCCCGCTGGGCGGGGTGAACGGCATGTCGAGGTACGCCGAGGTCTACGCCGACGTGTCGGCGCGCTCGCGCCCGAGCAGCCGCGCGAAGGGCTTGATCCGGCTCAGGCAGTACACGCCCGAAGGGACGGCGAACGTCGTCCAGGCGCTGGGCGGCATGGTCAACCTGAACGGTGAGTATTGGGTCCGCGTGCGGCTCCCGATGCTCCCGAACGGGCGCACCGGCTGGGTTCCGCGCCAGACGCTCGGGCCGTACAACGAGATCTGGACGCACCTCGTCATCGACCGGAAGCTGTTCACGGCCACGCTCTACCGCAAGGGCCGCGCGATCTTCACAACGCGGGTCGGGGTGGGGGAGCCGTACTGGCCGACGCCCGCAGGCGAGTTCTATGTGCGCGAGCGGATCACCGGCTTCTCGGATCAGATCTACGGGCCGATCGCCTTCGGCACGAACGCCCGCTCGAACGTGCTGACCGACTGGCCGGGCGGTGGCTTCATCGGGATCCACGGCACGAACCAGCCGGAGATCCTCCCCGGGCGCGTGTCGCACGGGTGCATTCGCATGCCGAATGCGGCGATCGAGCGGCTGGCGCGGCTGATGCCGCTCGGCACGCCCGTCACCATCCTCTGACGTCCCGGTTAGGATGCTCCCGGCTCAGGCTCGGGGGTACATAGACCGATGATTCCGGGATGCACACTCTGCGGCGTCTACTAGCGATAGCGCTCGCGGTTGCGGGGGCGGCCGTGCTCGTCCCGTCCGCGGCGACCCCCGCCAAGGACGACGTCGTCTCGTGGACGAGCCCGACCCCCGGTGAGGACGCCGTCCTCGGCGTGTCGGCGAAGACGACGCTCTCGTTCCGCCTGGGTGCGACCTCGGACGGCTCGGAGGCGATGCTCGCGATCCGGGATTCGGGAGGCTCGCCGCAGGGCGCGGTGCTCCGCCACGCGGATGGGAATCCGGCGAGTGCGACGTACACCTGGAAGCCGACGAGGTCTCAGGTCGGCGTGCACCGGGTGACGTTCACCGTGAGCTCGGGCGCAGGCAGCGCGACACGCACGCTCGTGATCCGGGTCGGGCGCGCGAACAGGCCGCCGCCCGGGCAATCGAATCCGTCAGGCGTCTACCCGCAGCAGTCGCTGCTCAGCGATCGGAGCTCGGAGTCATACGGCTGGGCGTTTGTCAGGCACCGCACCGTTGCCCGCTCCGGCCCGTCGCGCTCGGCTCCCGCGATCACGCCGGTCACGTTCCGGACGCCCGAGCTCTACCGCAACGCGATCCAGGTGCTCGACCAGGTGACGTACAAGGGCGGGAAGACGTGGGTGCGGATCCGACTCGCAGTCCTGCCGAACGGTACGACCGGCTGGGTGCCGCGCGGTGCCCTGGCCGCCTTCCAGAAGGTGCACACGCGAATGGTGATCGTGCAGCGGGCGCTGAGAGCCACGCTCTACAGGCGCGGCCGGCCCGTCTTCTCGGCGCGGATCGGCGTCGGGCAGGCGCACACGCCGACGCCGCGGGGCGAGTTCTACGTGCGCGAGAAGCTGTCCGGCTACTACGCGCCGGCGTACGGCCCGCGCGCCTTCGGCCTGAACGCGAGGTCGACGACCCTCACGGACTGGCCCGGCGGCGGCTTCGTCGGGATCCACGGTACGAACGCGCCGCAGATCCTGCCCGGGCGCGTCTCGCACGGCTGCGTCCGGATGCGGAACCCGTCGATCCTGCGGCTCTTCCGGCTGATGCCGCTGGGGACCCCTGTCAGCATCCGCTAGCGCAATTGACCTAGCTGGGTCAGGCGGGCGAGGCGCCGGTTGGCGAGTCTAAGGCCATGTTCCTCGACCAAGTGCATTTCGAAGTCATCGACTACTCGGCGGCCGTTCGCCTCACCGAGCGGCTCGGCCAGACGTGGACGGCAGGGCTGCTCGGCGGTGAGCCGTTCGTCGTCGCGGCCGCGGTCTCGTCCGAGCCCGGCGATCTCGCGACCCTCTTGCGGAACGTGCAGGACTGGATTCGCGAGGAGTCGCTGTACGCGATCCGGTTCATGCTGGACAACGAGATCTACGTCCTCGCAGCCGGCGCCGCCGAGTGGAAGACGCCGTCCTTCTTGATCCCCGTCGAAGAAGTGGAAGAGCTCGACGAGGTCGAAGAGTCGCCGCGCGCCGCCTGAGCGCGTCCGGTTCCGACACGACCCGGCTCTACACTGGAGCCGATGGCGGGACGGGGCTACAAGACTGAGGCCGTCGTCCTGCGCTCGCTCCGGTTCGGCGAGGCCGACCGCGTACTCCACCTGTACACACTGGAGCGCGGCCGCGTCGGCGCGGTCGCCAAGGGAATCCGGCGCACGAAGTCCCGGTTCGGCGGACGGCTCGAGCCGCTGAGCCACGTCGAGCTGATGCTCCACCAGGGGAGCGGCGAGCTGGGGACGGTGACCGGCGCGTCGCTCGTGCGGGCGCACCGCGGCGCCCGCGAGGAGCCGTACCGGCTGTCCGTGGGGCTCGTGGGGCTCGAGGCGATGCTGCGCCTGTTCACCGAGCAGGAGCGGAACCCGAAGGCGTTCGAGGCGCTGACGCGGTTCCTTGACGTGCTCGACGACGCGCAGGTGCGGCAGACGGAGCCGGCGCTCGACCCGCTCGTCCTCTCGTTCCAGCTGAAGCTGCTCTGGCTCTCGGGCTACCTGCCGCATCTGACGAGCTGCGCCGAGTGCGGGGCGGAGGGGCCGCTCGTCGGCTACTCGCCGCGCGCAGGCGGAGCGGTCTGCGAGAGCTGTGGCGCGGATTCGCTTCCGCTCTCGGGCGAGGGCATCGCGGGGATCGAAGGCCTGCTCGGAACGCCTCTCGCCGACGCGGCGATCTCGAAGCGAGGCGCACGCGAGGCCCTGCGCGTGATCACGTCGTCGTACGAGTACCACGGCGGCTTCCGGCTGCGAACGCTCGCGGCCAGGGCCTGACTCCGGTCAGCCGGCGTTGTTAGAGCGCTCGGCCAGGTAGGCGTCCCAGTCGAACTGCCCTGCGCAGATGAAGCGGACGAGCTCGATCTCCTTGTCCGTCAGCTCAGGTGGGCCGTCGCTGTCCTCGATTTGCGATCGGAGGTGCTCCTTGACTGCGGTCGCCGTGAAGTCCCGCATCCGGTGTGTGAATCCCCTGGGAATCGAAGGAGGTTACCGCGACCGAAGTCAGGGCTAGCGGCGTCCTTTGGAGGCTTCGAGGAAGGTGCCCAGCTCGAGCAGACGAGTACGGCCCAGATCCTGGAAGTGCGGCATGACGTTGTCACCGAACTTCGACGGATCGGCCACGTACGCGGCGAAGCCCTCGGCGCCTCGGTGAGAGTCCTTCCCGATCGCAGAGAGGTCGGGTGCGCCCAGGGCCGCCGAGCCCGTGCCCAGATACGTATGGCAGTTCAGGCAGCCGACCTGCGCGAAGATCCGAGCGCCGGCAACCGCCTTGGGATCGTCGGGGAAGCTCGCGTCGCTAGCCCACTGCGGGACGTGCGAGGGAGAGAGGGCCTCGACGTCGATGGTCTCCCTGTCAGACGATCCACCGCCCGCGAGCCGAGAGCCCGCGAAGGCGATCGTCGCGACCAGCACTACTGCAGCTGCCAACACGAGAACTAGTCGGAAGATGCTCAGCAGTATGACCGGCCGCGAGAAGGTCGCCGAGACGATTCCCGTCGAGCAGGATCCGTAGTCTTCGCCGCGTGAACTTCCAGGACATGATCGGCACGCTGAACGCGTACTGGGGCGAGCGCGGCGCCGTGATCATGCAGCCGTACCACACCGAGCTCGGCGCGGGCACGTCCAATCCGGCCACGTTCCTGCGCGTCCTCGACCCGACGCATCCGGAGTGGCGCGCGGCCTACGTCGAGCCGGTGATCCGGCCGGCCGACGGGCGCTACGGCGAGAACCCGTACCGCTTCCAGCACTACTTCCAGTACCAGGTGATCCTCAAGCCGGCCCCGGAGGACGTCCTCGACCAGTACTTCGGCTCGCTCGAAGCGCTCGGGATCGACCTCCTGAAGCACGACATCCGGCTCGTCGAGGACGACTGGGAACAGCCGACGCTCGGCGCGTGGGGCCTCGGCTGGGAGGTCTGGTGCGACGCGATGGAGGTGACCCAGTTCACGTACTTCCAGCAGCTCGGCGGGATCGACCTCCAGGTGATCCCCGCGGAGATGACGTACGGGCTCGAACGGCTCGGGCTCTTCCTCCAGGAGAAGACGACCGTGCTCGACCTCGAGTGGGCGCCGGGCGTGACCTGGGGGGACGTGTACCGCGAGAACGAGCGCCAGTGGTCGCAGTACAACTACGAGGAGGCGCCGGTCGACATCCTCCAGCGGCGCTTCGACGAGCACGAGGCCGAGGCCGAGGAGCTGCTCGACAAGAACCTGCCGCTCCCGGCCTACGACCAGGTTCTGAAGTCGTCGCACGCGTTCAACCTGCTCGACGCCCGCGGCGCCGTGTCGGTGACCGAGCGGGCCGCCTACATCGGGCGCGTCCGCACGCTCGCGCGCCGCTTCGCCCAGCTCTACGTGGGAGCCGATGGCGACGCTCCTGATTGAGCTCGGCTGCGAGGAGCTGCCCGCGGCGGCGTGCCGCGAGGCGGAGCGGCAGCTGCCGGAGCTCGCCCGCGGCGTGCTCGGGATCGAGCCGAGCCGGGTGCTCGTGACCGCTCGCCGGCTCGCCGTGCTCGTCGAGGACGTCCCGGAGCAGACGGCCGACCAGTGGGTGAAGGGGCCTCCGGTCGCGATGAGGGACAAGGCCGCAGCCGGCTTCGCCAAGCGACACGGCGTCGCGGTCGAGGAGCTCGAGGAGCGCGACGGCTTCCTGGGCGTGGCGGTCGCGGGGAAGCCGCTCGCCGAGGTGCTGCCCGGCCAGGTCGACGAGCTCGTGCGTGGGCTCGCGTTCTCGAAGACGATGCGCTGGGACGAGAGCGGCCTGCGCTTCCCGCGGCCTGCGCGCTGGAGGCTGGCGATGCTGAACGCGACGCGGATCGTCGGCGAGCGCTCGTACGGGCATCGCTTCTCGTCCGGGCCGATCGAGATCGCGGACGCCGCCGGGTACGCGGACGCGCTGCGGGCCGCGCACGTCGAGCCGGACAGCGAGGAGCGCCGCAAGCAGATCGTCGGCGGCGCTCGACGGGCTCGGCGGCTGGACGGACCCGCACGGCGTCCTGGCCGAGGTCGTGTACCTCGTCGAGTCGCCAGTCGTCCTCGACTGCAGCTTCGACGAGCGCTACCTGCAGCTGCCGAGCCGCGTCGTCGAGACGACGATCCAGCACCACATCCGCGCCTTCCCGCTCGGAGGGAACCGATTCGCCTTCGTTGCGAACGGCGGCGACCCGGACACCGTCCGCGGCGGCGTCGAGAACGTCGTCGGAGGGCGGCTGGAAGACGCCTCGTTCACGTTCGAGCGCGACGTCAAGGTCGGGATCGACGCGCTCGCGGAACGGCTCGGCGCGATCACGTTCTTCCAGGGCGCGGGCTCGTTCGCGGACAAGACGGGACGCCTGGCGAAGCTCGTCGAGGCGCTCGGCGGCGGTGAGGCGGCGCTCGAGGCAGCGCGGCTCGCCAAGGCCGACCAGGCGTCGGAGCTCGTGCGGGAGTTTCCGGAGCTCGAGGGCCACGTGGGCGCCGAGTACGCCCGGCTCGCGGGCTACCCGGAAGCGGTTTGCGCCGCGATCGACGAGCAGTACCTGCCCGACGCTGCCGACGCGCCCTTGCCGACGACGGAGACGGGCCGCGTGCTCTCGGCGGCGGACAAGATCGACACGCTCAACGTCTCCTTCGGCCTCGGGCAGCGGCCGACGGGCTCGCGCGATCCCTACGGGCTGCGGCGCGCGGCGATCGGCCTCGGCCGGCTCGCGACCGAGGGCAACCTCTCGATCCCCCGCGAGCTGATGGACCAGGAGGTCGCGGAGTTCGTCGAGGAGCGCTTCGAGGGCCTGCTCGCGGCGCCGGTCGAGTACGTGCGCGCCGCCCGCCGCGCTCCGGTGCGCGACCTCGGCGGCGTGGCCCGGCTGGCGGAGGCCCTCGCGGCGCTCCCGGACGAGCGGCTCGGCCCGATCCACACGGCGTACACGCGCGCGAGCCGGCTCGCCGAGAAGGAGCAGGGCGCGGCCGCGGAGCTCGAGCCCGCGCTGCTCGTCGAAGGCGCCGAGGCCAAGGTCGCCGCGGCGCTCGAGCGCGTCGACCCGGAGATCGCGGCGGCGCTCGACGCGGGCGACTTCAACGCGGCGGTCGAAGCGGGCGCCGAGCTCGGCCCGCTCCTCGACCGGTTCTTCGAGGACGTGCTCGTCCTGGCCGACGACCGAGCCGTCCGCGCGAACCGCCTGCGCCTCCTCCTGAACGTGCGCGACACGCTCGGCCGCCTCGGCGAGCTCTCCCAGATCCCCCGCTAGGCCCCCGTTCGAGGGAACTCGCGTACGCCCACCCGAGTAAGGCATGGAGGAAACCGCCTCGAATGCCGGTACTACCCGGGAGGCGCTGCGGCGTCTCGCCGCCTCTGGGCCAAGAGTTGCCGCACGCTTCCGGGGACGACCGGCCGCAGTCGTCTCCACCGCCGAGCTCCTCGGCGAACGTCGTAGCCGGCCCGGGCGTCTACCTAGATAGGCCGCAGAGGGCGTCCGGCCCGGCACGGCGATACGCTGAGACCATGGCTCCGCAGGCGGTCGAGCTGCACGTGGTCTCCGACTCGACGGGCGAGACGGCGACCCGCCTCGTCCACGCGCTCGAGGCGCAGTTCCCCGAGCAGCCGTTCGAGGAGATCCGGCATCCGATGGTGGAGAGCGTCGACGACCTCGCCGATGTCGTGCGGCGCGCGCGGGGCCGGCCGGCGGTCGTCGTCTACACGCTCGTCGAGCCGGAGCTGCGCGCCGAGATGCGAACGCTCTGCCGCCGGGCGCAGGCTCCACTACTGCGACCTGCTCGGCCAGCCGATCGAGGCCGTCGCCAAGGTCTCCGGCCAGGCCGCCGGATGCAGGCGGGCGGTCGGCACCCGCTGGACGAGACGTACTTCCGCCGCATGGAGGCGATCGAGTTCGCGGTCAAGTACGACGACGGGATCGCGGGCGGCCTGAACGACGCGGACATCGTGCTCGTCGGCGTGTCGCGGACGTCGAAGACGCCGCTCTCGATCTACCTCGGCTACCTCGGCTACCGCGCGGCGAACGTCCCGATCGTCAAGGGGATCGACCCGCCGAAGGAGCTCTTCGACCTCGACCCCACGAAGGTCGTCGGCCTCAAGATCGACGCCAAGCGGCTCGCGGAGATCCGGAAGAACCGCTCCCGGCGGATGGGCGGCTCGAACCACCGCTACTCGAAGCTGCTCGAGATCTACGAGGAGCTCGACAGTGCGGCCGCCGTGCAGCGAAAGCTCGGGTGCCCGGTGATCGACACGACGGAGCTCTCGATCGAGGAGACCGCCGCGCGGGTGATCCGCCTCGTCGAGCAGCGCCAGGCAGAGGTCAAAGCTTGATTCCGGGCAGTCGCGCGCGGGACTACCTTCGCGAGCGCGACCCGGGATTCGCCTGGCCGACAGGAGGCCTCACCGAGGGCTCGCTCGCCTGGCGGCTCGTCTTTCTGCTGTTTGCGGTCGTCGCGCTCGGGATCGTCGTCGCGACGCTTGCCCTCCCGAGCACCGCAAACAGCCGTGACGAGGCTGCCCACCTGGGCTTCGGGTATCCGCTCAGCTTCGTCTGGGTCGACGAAGCCGCGCTCTGGCACGCGCAGGATTATCCGCAGACCTACCTGTTCAACCCGTGGGAGCACCCTTCTTCCGACGGCAGCGGCTGGCGCTTCATCGCCGACTGGCTGCTCGTGACTGCGGTCCTCTGGACTCCGATTTGGCTTCTACGGCGCGCGCTCACCAGCTGGCGAACGTCGCCCAGCCCGGGTTGAACCTGGCGCCGCCGAGGACGGCCTTGCACCACGCGTACGAGCCGGTCGGGCTGCAGGCCCTCGTCGCGGTCCCGCCGTCTCCGTAGGCGCGCGGAGATCGACTGCGCGACGCGAGTCGCCAGAGCCTGCACCTGAGCAGGCGTCGCGCCCGGCGGATGCTCGTTCCACGCGAAGCCGATGCGCCCGTCCGGGTACGGGTTCCGGATCGCCCAGGCTCGCGCCGCGTAGACCTCGAGGCTCGCGAGCGTCTCCATCTGGGCGAGCGAGACGCGGTTGTTCCCGTAGCCCTTCGCATCGCGCCAGTAGGCCGTCACGAGCGGGAGGTAGGCGCGGTCGAAGAGGGCGCGTGCGGGCGCGGTCTGAGGCGGTCCCGCGAACGCGAGCCGGGCCGGGTGCTCCGTGAACTCGTTGAGCCGGGTCGAGCGAGCCCCGACCTTCGAGCCTGCGACGCAGACGCGTGAGCAGCTCGGGTACGCCTCCTGCGCCCACCAGGCCACGTACGGCGACACTGCCGTCCACCAGGCCGCGTTGCCGAGCCAGGCTTCGAGCTGTCCCTTGTAGGGGCCGAAGTTGACGAGCTGCTGCCCGAGACCGACGACGAAGACGGCGCCCTGCTGCGGCGGCGCGCCACGCGGCCCGGTGTAGAGGCCCCTCATCGCATCGCGGGCTCTCGCCTGCGAGACCGGCTTCGTGCGGACCGCGCTCGAGAGCTCGTTGATCGCCCACGTGTCGCGGGCCGGGTCGTATCCGGCTGCCGCCATGCGCTGACGGAAGAGCCGCCCCTTCGCCGACCAGCTCGCCGGCTTCACCTTCGCCCAGGCGCCCATGTTGAACTCGGCGAGTGCGTGGAAGTTCGGGCCCTTCGCGTGGATCGCGGCCACGGCAGCCTGCCCGCGAGGCTTCGTCTTGTCACCGATCGCGGTCACGACGACGTAGTAGTTCGCGCACGGCGTCTGGTTCGCGGCCAGCGCGGAGGTGAGCGTCTCCCAGCCGTTCTGGCCGTACACCAACACCTGCGCCTGGTACGGGCACGACGCAGGCGAAGGGCTGCCCGGCGACGCGACTGCTGCGGCGACGAGGCAGGCTGCCAGGACGACCGCGCTCCTCATGCGTTTCCCGTTCCCGGCACGGGATACTGGAAACCGTGCCCACGCCGAAGCCACCCGTCCCCGCCTGGCGCTGGGCAGTCTGGCTCTCGGTGCTCGGTGCCGCCGTCTTCGTCTTCTACGTCCTGCTCACACCCATTTGGCTAGGGTTGCGCGCTCTCGCGTGGCTTGCCGACCGGACGTCACGGACGGCGCTGCCTTAAGTCGCGGCACCTGTGGGAAGATTTGGAGAGCGTGGCCCCGAACCGCTACGTCTACGACTTCGACGAGCCCTCCGAGGGAGGTCGCGACCTGCTCGGCGGCAAAGGCGTCGGGCTCGCGGAGATGACCCAGCTCGGCGTGCCCGTTCCGGCCGGCTTCACGATCGCGACCGACGCCTGCCGCGCGTACACGGAGAGCGGCGGACAGTTCCCTGACGGCCTCGAGGCCGAGGTCGAGCGCCACCTGACCTCGCTCGAGGAGAAGACCGGCAAGCGCTTCGGCGATGCGGACGACCCGCTCCTCGTCTCGGTGCGCTCGGGCGCGGCGGTCTCGATGCCGGGGATGATGGACACGATTCTCAACCTCGGGCTGAACGACGACGCCGTGCGCGGGCTCGCGGAGCGGACCGGGAACCCGCGCTTCGCCAACGACTCGTATCGGCGCCTGATCCAGATGTACGGCGAGGTCGTCGACGGAGTCGACGGGCACCTGTTCGAGGAGGCCCTCTCGAAGCTGAAGGACGAGCGCGGCGCCGCGCTCGACGTCGACCTGTCCGCGGAGGACATGGCCGGGCTGGTCGAGACCTTCAAGGCCATCTACGAGAGCGAGGCGGGCAGTGGCTTCCCGCAGGACGCGCGCGAGCAGCTCTCGCGCGCCGTGCGCGCCGTGTTCGAGTCCTGGGACAGCCCGCGCGCGCAGGTCTACCGGCGAGCGCACCACATCTCCGACGAGCTGGGGACGGCCGTCAACGTCGTCCAGATGGTCTTCGGCAACAAGGGCGACCAGTCGGGGACAGGCGTCGCCTTCACGCGTGACCCTTCGACCGGGGAGGCCAGGCTGTACGGCGAGTTCCTGGCCGACGCGCAGGGCGAGGACGTCGTCGCGGGGATTCGGACGCCCGAGCCGCTCGGACGCATGCAGGCGAGCATGCCGGACGCCTTCGAGCAGCTGACCGCGACGATGCGGCGCCTCGAGGAGCACTACCAGGACGTGCAGGACATCGAGTTCACGGTCGAGGACGGGAGGCTCTACCTGCTGCAGACCCGCAGCGCGAAGCGGACGGCCGCGGCGGCGCTCCGCTCCGCGGTCGACATGGTCGAGGAGGGTCTGATCTCACGCGAGGACGCAGTCGTCCGCATCGACCCCGGGCAGCTCGACCAGCTCCTGCACCCGATGATCGATCCCGCGGCGAGCGTCGAGGTCGTCGCGCAGGGGCTGAACGCCTCGCCGGGCGCGGCCTCCGGGAAGATCGTCTTCGACGCCGACACCGCGGCCGAGCGCGGGAAGAACGGCGACAGCGTGATCCTCGTCCGCTGGGAGACGACGCCGGACGACATCCACGGGATGATCGCGGCGAAGGGGATCCTGACCGCGCACGGAGGCATGACCTCGCACGCGGCGGTCGTCGCGCGCGGGATGGGCAAGCCGTGCGTGGCCGGCTGCGAGGCGCTCACGGTCGACGCGGCGGCCCGGACCGCGTGCGCTCGACGGCCACGAGCTCGCCGAGGGCGACGTGATCACGATCGACGGCGGCACGGGACGCGTCATCCTCGGGCCGGTCGACCTCGTCCCGCCGCAGATCAACGAGGACTTCGAGACGATCCTCGGCTGGGCCGACGGCATGCGACGCCTGAAGGTGCGCGCGAACGCGGACACGCCCGAGGACGCCGCCAAGGCGCGCGAGTTCGGGGCGCAGGGCATCGGGCTCTGCCGCACCGAGCACATGTTCATGGCCGAGGACCGGCTCCCGGTCGTCCGCGAGATGATCATGGCCTCGAGCGAGGACGAGCGGCGCCGCGCCCTCGACAAGCTGCTCCCGCACCAGCAGGCGGACTTCGAGGGCATCTTCGAGGCGATGGCGGGGCTGCCGGTCACGATCCGGCTGCTCGACCCGCCGCTGCACGAGTTCCTGCCGCCGCTCGAGGAGGCGACGGACGACAAGATGCGAGAGCGGATCCGGGCGCTGCAGGAAGCGAACCCGATGCTCGGCACGCGTGGCTGCCGTCTCGGGCTGATGTTCCCCGAGATCTACGAGATGCAGGTGCGCGCGATCGTGCGCGCCGCGCTGGCGGTGCAGGAGCGCACCGGTGACGCGCCGCTCGTCGAGATCATGCACCCGCTCGTCGGCTTCGGCGAGGAGCTGAGGCGGCTGCGGGCGCTCACGATCGCGACGGCAGACGAGGAGGGCGAGCTCGAGTACCGCGTCGGGACGATGATCGAGCTCCCGCGCGCGTGCGTGCGAGCGGACGAGATCGCCGAGCACGCCGACTTCTTCTCGTTCGGGACGAACGACCTCACCCAGACGGCGCTCGGCTTCTCGCGCGACGACGCGGAGGGCAAGTTCCTGACGCGCTACCTCGAGGACGGCGTGCTCGAGCGGAACCCGTTCGAGACGATCGACCAGGGCGGGGTCGGCGAGCTGATGCGCCTGGCCGTCGAGCGCGGGCGCAGCGTCAAGGACGACCTGAAGATGGGCATCTGCGGAGAGCACGGCGGCGAGCCGAAGTCGGTCGGGTTCTGCCACGAGCTCGGCCTCGAGTACGTGTCCTGCTCGCCGTACCGCGTCCCGCTGGCGCGCCTCGCTGCGGCCCAGGCGGCGCTCAAGGAGTCCGGGATCGAGGCGGTCGCGTCCGGCGGCTAGGCCGCGAGGCCCTGCACTCTGAAGTAGGCGACCAGGAGGCTGGCCACCCCGACGGCGATCACCCCGGCGATTCCGAGCACGCCCGGGCGCCCGTAGATCCCGTGCGTGCGGCCGAGGCGCGAGAACGCGAGCATGCTCAGCGCACCGCCGATCAGCCCGCCGACGTGGCCGCCGACCGAGATGTTCGGGATCGCGAACGTGAACACGAGGTTGATCGCGATCAGGCCGAACGCCTGGCCGCCGAGGACCTTGCTCCCCTGCAGCTCGAGCACGAGCGCCGCGCCGAGGATCCCGAAGATCGCGCCCGATGCGCCCACAGTGACCGCGTTCGGGCTGAAGATGATCGCGCCCGCCGAGCCGGCGAGACCGGAGACCATGTAGATCGCGAGGAACCGCCCGCGCCCGATCGCCTGCTCGACCGGCGCGCCGATGAACCAGAGGACGAGCATGTTCATCCCGAGGTGGATCAGGCTCGCGTGGAGGAACGCGGCGGTGATCAGGCGCCACCACTCTCCCTGGTCGAGCCCACCCGGGACGAACAGTGCGCCCTTCTCGAACAGGGTCCCGGACACCTGGCCCAGCGTCGAGCCCTGCGCGAGGTTGATCAGGAACACGAGGACGTTGATCCCGATCAGGATCTTGGTCACGAGCGCGCCCTGGCCCTCGTAGGAGACGCGCCGCACGCCCTGGGTCACCCGCGCGGCGCCCTGGACGCGACCCGCGTGCTCCGGGCACCTGATTCCGACCGGGGCGAAGACCATGCAGTCCGGGCAGATGCCGCGTCCGCACTCGGAGCAAGAGACGCCGGTCTCCCGGTTCGGGTGCCGGTAGCAGTACATCTTGGTCTGCTCGATGGCCACAGAGGTAGCGTAGTGGGGGGATGCGCGTCCACGTCGCCTTTACGCCCGGGGAGGTGACGAGCGCACCTGTCGGGATCGTCGTCGACGTTCTGCGCGCCACGTCGACGATCGCGCAGGCGCTCGCCTCCGGATACGAGCGCGTCTACTGCTGCCGCGAGGTCGAGGAGGCGAAGGCGCTCAGGGACGAGCTGGGAGAGGGCCTGCTCGGGGGCGAGCGGGACGCGGTCCGGATCGAGGGCTTCGACGTCGGCGCGTCGCCGCGCGAGTTCCTCGGTGAGCCGCGAGCCCCGGCGGTGATCTTCTCGACGACGAACGGGACGCGCGCGATCCTCGAGACGGCTTCGCGGGCCGACGAGGTCCTGCTCGGGAGCCTGCTCAACCTGGACGCCGTCGCCGGCGCGGCCCGCGAGCGTGGGGAGGACGTGCTGATCGTCTGCGCGGGCTTCCAGGGCGAGTTCGCGCTCGACGACGCCTACTGCGCCGGCCGGATCGTCCAGCTGCTCGGAGCCGAGCCGTCCGACGCGGCGAAGGCCGCGGACGCGATCGGCCGCGCGTGGCCGGACGCCCACGAGGGCCTCCTCGCCCGCACGTACGGCCCGCCCGGCCTGGAGGAGGACATCGCGTTCTGCGCGCAGGTGAGCGTCCTCGACGTCGTCCCGCGCCTGAGCCGAATGGTCGACGGCGCCGCGGAGATCAACGAATCGCGCCTGGGGTGCACGGGTCCGGAGGCGACGCACGCGAACTGCTTCCGGTAGGTCACCTTCCAGTAGACACGCGTGTCGTTACGAGCGATCTCCTCGATCTTCGGCTCCCCTTCGCTGCAGCGGGACTCTGGCGGCTTGCCACGCGGAGTCACTAGCTGGACCTTGCGGCACATGGACACGAGAGCGTCGTGGTCGAGCGGGCTGAGACTGGCGAAGGGCACAGGCTTTCCCTCGGCGTGGAAGAGGCCGACGATGTGCCCGGCCAACCCGAGGGGAACAGTCAACGCCAACGCGGCGAGGACGAATGCGGCCGCGACCAGGCTGCGACGGACGAGTCGAGAGCCGTGAGCTCCGGCTCGTGCAACCACGTCGGGCCAGTCGCCGGGGTCGTCGTCGAACGGCTCGACGAGCGGATCGAGGAGGTCCTTCACCGAGCAACCTCCTCGAGCAGTTCCCGAAGCTTCGCCTGCGCGTTGCTCAACGTCACGCCCACGGTCCCGACCGCGATCCCAAGCGTCTCGGCGATCGTCCGGTAGTCGAGATCGGCGTAGTAGCGCAGGAAGAGTGCGAGACGCTGCCGCTCGGGGAGCAGCGCGAGCGCCGCTCGCACGCGGGCGTCCGGCTCGTCCGGCAGCGAGCCGTTCCCGCTCGCGCGCCCGACCGCGTCCGGATCGAGTACATCCGCGTGGCGCCGCGCATGCTCGTGGGCGGCGTTGACGACAATGCGCCACAGCCAGCCCTCGAGCGGGCCGTCGCCGCGAAAGCTCCGTCGCTTTCGCACCGCGATCGCAAAGCCGTCCTGAACCGCGTCACGAGCTGCCTCCCGATCTCCGAGCATCGCGGCGGCGACCCGCCGGAACTCGGGCAATCGTTGTCGGTAGACGCCCTCGATCGCCTCGAGGCTAGCGCCGTGCATTCAAGGGGTATGACGGTTCGAGTGAGTCATTTTCTTCATCGACTACTGCGCGAACGCCTGCCGGCTGCTCGGTAACGTCCAGTCTGTGCCCGGGGAGACCGTTCACGTCCGGTACATGGTCGACGACGTGGAGGCGGCGATCGCCTTCTACACGACGCATTTCGGCTTCGAGCTGCTGACCGACCAGGCGCCTGCGTTCGCCGACGTGCAACGCGGCAATCTCCGGCTGCTCCTCAGCGGGCCGCAGAGCTCGGCGGCTCGCCCGATGCCGGACGGACGACAGCCCGGGCCCGGGGGCTGGAACCGCATCCATCTGCTGGTCGACGACATCGCGGCCGAGGTGGAGCGCCTGCGTGAGGCCGGGCTCTCGTTCCGCAACGACATCGTCAAGGGCCCGGGCGGCTCGCAGATCCTGGTCGACGACCCGGCGGGCAATCCGATCGAGCTCTTCCAGCCACGGACCTGACTCGGAAAGGAGACACATGAAGATCGCGACGATCGGCAGGGGGAACATCGGCGGCGGGCTCGCGAAGCGCTGGCGCGCGACGGGGCACGACGTGACCGAGTTCGGCAGCGAGGGGGGCAACGCCACGGGCTCGGACGCGGTGCTCGTCGCGATTCCGTCGAACGCGATCGAGAACGCGTTCACCAAGGTGGCCGGGATCGAGGACGCGGTCGTGATCGACGCGACGAATGCGTTCACCGGTCGCGACGAGGGCTTCGACTCGCTCGCGCACCAGGTCAAGTCGCACGTGAACGGTCCTGTAGCAAAAGCGTTCAACTGCAATTACGCCGCCCTCTACGACGAGATCGACTCTCAGCGCATTGCGCCTTGCTGCCTCTACGCGGCCGAGAACGGCGCAATCGGGGTCACCGAGCTGCTGATCCGCGACGCCGGCTTCCACCCGGTCTCGGCCGGCGGTCTCGGCAGCGCGCGAATGCTCGAGGAGCACCTCGGTCTGATGACCGCGATCAGCGAGGGCGGGCTGGGCCGGTTCTTCTACCGGTATGCGATGCCGGGAGAGCTGTAGGACGACCGCGCGAACGCAGCCGAGCCCATGACCGAGTCGCAACGGCGAGTGCGGCTCATCTTCGGCGCGCTCCTGCTCGTCCTCCTGCTCGCCGCGCTCGACCAGACGATCGTCTCGACGGCGCTGCCGACGATCGTCGGCGACCTCGGCGGCCTCGACCACCTCTCGTGGGTCGTCACCGCGTACCTCCTGACCGCGACCGTCTCCGGGCCGCTCTACGGCAAGCTCGGGGACCTCTTCGGCCGCAAGATCGTGCTCCAGGCCGCGATCGTGATCTTCCTCGTCGGCTCCGCGCTCTGCGGCCTCTCCCAGAGCATGGGCCAGCTGATCGGCTTCCGTGCGCTGCAGGGTCTCGGCGCCGGCGGCCTGATCGTGGTCACGCTCGCAGTCGTCGGCGACATCATCCCGCCGCGCGAGCGGGGCAAGTACCAGGGCTACTTCGGCGCGGTCTTCGGGCTCGCGACGATCATCGGGCCGCTGCTCGGCGGGTTCTTCGTCGACAGCCTGAGCTGGCGCTGGATCTTCTACGTCAACCTGCCGGTCGGGATCCTCGCGCTGTCGGTGATCGCGGTCGCGTTCCACGCGCCGACGGAGGTCCGCCGGCACGCGATGGACTATCTCGGCGCCGCCCTGCTCGCGGGGACGCTGACGTCGATCGTGCTCTTCACGAGCCTCGGCGGGACGACCTGGGCGTGGGGGTCGCCGCAGATCATCGGGCTGATCGTCCTGAGCATCGTGCTGCTGCCTGCCTTCGTCTTCGTCGAGAGCAGGGCCGAGGAGCCGATCCTGCCGCTGACGCTGTTCCGGAACAGGACGTTCGCGACGACGAGCGCCGTCGGCTTCATCGTCGGCTTCGCGCTCTTCGGAGCGGTCACCTTCCTGCCGCTCTACCTCCAGGTGACGAAGGGGTCGAGCCCGACGCGATCCGGTCTCGAGCTGACGCCGCTGATGGGCGGGCTCCTCGTGACGTCGATCGTGAGCGGCAACCTGATCACGCGCTGGGGCAAGTACCGGCCGTTTCCGATCGTCGGGACGGCCGTGATGGCGATCGGCCTGTACCTGCTCTCGCGGCTCGAGGCCGGGACGCCGACCTGGCACGCGCTGATCGCGGGGGTCGTCCTCGGTCTCGGCCTCGGCGGGGTGATGCAGGTGCTCGTGCTCGCGGTGCAGAACGCCGTCGACCCGCGGCAGATGGGCGTCGCGACCTCCGGGTCGACGCTGTTTCGCCAGATCGGAGGCTCGATCGGCGTCTCGATCTTCGGCGCGATCTTCGCGAACCGGCTGCACGTGGAGGTCGCCTCGCACTTCCCACCGGGAGCTCACGCGCCGCAAGCCGGCAACCCGGCGGCGATCCGTGCGCTTCCACCCGAGGTGCGCTCGCTGTTCGAGCAGGCGTTCGCGGCCGCGCTGCATCCGGTCTTCCTGACCGCGGCGGGGGTCTCGCTGATCGCGTTCGCGCTCACGTGGCTGATTCCGGCGCTCCCGCTCCGCGATTCCGTCGAGCTGGCGCCCGAGGTTCCGCCGGCTGCGGAGCCCGTTTCGTCGCGCACGTAGGGCGATTTGACAGCGAACACGTGTTCGTGTAGAACATACGTTCGTATGGTGGCATGCGTCCTCATCCCCGGCTTCGAGCTGCGCGCGGCACTGCGCGCTCGGCCCTCGCTCGCGCTGCGACCGGCCGCGCTCGCGCCCGCCGAGGGCGAGGAGCCGCTGGTCGGCCCGGTGACCGCCGCGGCCGAGGCGCAGGGCGTCAAGCCGGGCATGCGCATGGGGGAGGCGCTCGCCACCTGTCCCGACCTCGTCCTCGTCGAGCAGGACCCGTCCGCGGCCGAGCAGGCCTGGGAGGAGATCCTGCGGCGGCTCGAGGACGCGGGCTTCGAGGTCGACTCCGGCGATCTCGGCTGCGTCTACTTCGAGACTCGCGGCGTCGAACGGCTTTACGGCGGTGCTGAGGCTGCGCTCGAGCGCGCCCTCGCCGCCGTCGGCTCTGCCTGGGATCCACGCGCCGGCGCTGCGGGGCGCCGGTTCGCCGCCCTCGCTGCGGCGAACGTGGCGCGCCCCGGGCAGGTGTTGATCGTTGCCGACGAGCGCACGCGTGAGTTCCTCGCGCCTCTTCCGCTCGCCCTGCTCCCTCTCGCTGAGCAGCGGCGACGCGAGCTCGAGGAGCTCGGCGTGCGCAACGTCGGCGAGCTTGCTGGGCTTCCGGGCGGCGCCGTAGCCGAACGACTGGGGCCGGACGGGCGGCGTGCCTGGAGCCTGGCGAGAGGACGAGACCGCGGGCGCGTGCGGGGAAGACGGGCCCCTGCCGAGCTCATCGAGACGCTCGAGTTTCCCGAGGCGATCGGGAACGAGCTCACGCTTCGGCGCGCGCTCGCGGTACTCGTCGAGCGCCTCCTCGGGCGAGCGGAGCGCGGCGAGCGGTTCCTGCGCAAGGTCGCGCTGTCGGCGACGCTTGTCGGCGGCGGCTCCTGGCGCAGGCAGCTCACGTTGCGCGAGCCGTTCGCCGAGGCGGACCGGCTGCGCACCGCGCTCGGGCCGAAGCTCGCCGAGATCCCGGGCCCGGTCCTGAAGCTGAAGCTCGAGGCGCTCGAGCTGACCGAGTCGACCGGCCAGCAGCTGATGCTCGTGCGTCCCGAGGGCGACGAGCTCCAGGGAATGCTCCGCGACGGGCTGCGCCAGGTGAAGGCGAGCACGGGCGAAGGCGGTGTGTGCACGGTTGTGGAGGTGGCGCCCTGGTCGCGGATTCCGGAGCAGCGGGCGCTCCTCGTCGCGCGGGACGACTGAACGCCCCTCGGGAGGCGTTCGTCGAGCCCGGGCTCGATGGAGTTCCTCGGAGGGTGAACCGCCGGTCGGTCGCGCTCGTTCGCGAGGAGTGGCGCGTCGTCGACCGCTGGTGGACCGAGGAGCCGATTCACCGGCGCTACTTCGACGTCGTGCTCGACGGAGGAGAGCGCGCGGTCGTCTACCGGGACGAAGAGGCCGGCGGCTGGTTCAGCCAGCGCGGGGTTTGACGGCTAGCGGCTTTGTCTGCGAACGCCGTCGATGAAGCCGGTTCCGGGCGCGTGGATGTTGAGGAACCTGGCCGGGCTCGGGCCCCGGGATCGCGAACCCGTGACGGACTCCGGGCGGAGCCGCGAAGAACATGCCCGGGCCTGCGCGGACCGTCTCGTCGCCGATCGTCAGCTCGAGCTCGCCCTCGAGGACGTAGAACGAATCGGTGTGGTCGTCGTGGACGTGCGGCTCGATGGGGCCGAAGCCCGGCTCGCACCAGAACTCGAGGATCTCGGCCTCGTCACCCTCGTACCGGACGCGGATCTCACGCCGCCGACCCTCGAGCTCCTCGCCCTCGCCGGGGCCTAGGAGGATCGCGTGTCGTTCGTCGAGCTCCACTGCCACTCAGCCTATTCGTTTCTCGACGGTTCCTCGCATCCCGAAGAGCTCGCGGCGCGCGCGGCGGAGCTCGGCTACGAGGCGCTCGCGCTCACGGATCACGACGGCGTGTACGGATCGCTCGAGTTCGCGCACGCGGCGAAGGCGTTCGGGGTGCGGCCGATCACCGGCGCAGAGGTCACGCTTTCCGACGGCTCGCACGTCACGCTGCTCGTCGAGTCGCCGCGCGGGTACGCGAACCTCTGCCGGCTGCTGACCGCGGCGCATGCGGGAACCCGTGTCAAGGTCACGGAGCCGACCCCGCCGAGCCTCGATCGCCACTTCTTCGCCGCGCACAACGAGGGCCTCGTCTGCCTGTCCGGCTGCGCGCGGGACGGGCTCGCGGTACGCAACGGCAACGGGGCGGCCGAGCTGGCGTCGATCTTCGGCCGCGACCGGTTCTTCGTCGAGCTCCAGCGTCCCTACGAGCGGGGCGACGCGCAGCGCAACGCGAGGCTGCGGCAGCTCGCGGAGACGATCGGCGTGCAGACCGTCGTCACGGGGAACGTCCACGCGCACAACCGCAGGCGCGCGCTGCTCCAGGACGCGATGGTCGCGATCCGGCACCGAACGTCGCTCGAGGGCGCGGAACGCGAGCGGCGCGGAAACCACGAGTGCGTGCTGCTCGCACCCGACGCGATGGCGGAGCGCTTTCCGGACGACCTCGACGCAGTCGACCGCACCGCCGAGCTTGCGGCGCGGCTCGAGTTCGACCTCACCCAGGAGCTCGGCTACCGCTACCCGGACTTCTCCGACCGCGACGAGCCGGCGATCGCGGAGCTGACCCGCGTCTGCAACCGCGCATTCGAGGCCCGCTACCCAAGTAACACTGTGTTACAAGGCCAGGCGAGGGCGCGGCTCGACGAAGAGCTCGCGCTGATCGCCGACCTCGGGCTGGCCGGGTTCTTCCTGCTCCACTGGGAGGTGCTGGAGCTCGCCGCAGACGTAGCGCGCGAGGTGCGCGGACGCGACACGCCACGGCACTCGCTGCCCCCGGGGCGCGGGCGCGGAAGCTCGGTCGGCTCGCTCGTCTGCTACCTGACGGGCCTCTCGCACGTCGATCCCGTGGCCGCGAACCTGTCGCTCGGGCGTTTCCTGAACCGGGAGCTCGACTCGGTGCCCGACATCGACCTCGACTTCCCGCGCGACATCCGCGAGAAGCTGATCGTCGCGCTCACCGAGCGCTACGGGCACGAGCACGCAGCCCTCGTCGCGAGCTTCTCGACCTATCGCTCGCGCGGAGCGATCCGCGATCTCGGGAAAGCGCTCGGCCTCCCGTTCGCCGAGCTGGAACGGCTCGCTCGCATCACCGAGGGCAGTCCGAAACGCGTCGAGGAGGAGATCGCCAGGCTCCCCGACGGAGAGGCGAAGCTCCGCTCCCGCCGCTGGCGGGCGCTCGGCGCGCTCGCCCGAGAGATCGCCGGCCTCCCGAGGCACATCTCGCAGCACCCCGGGCGGGATGGTCATCTCCAGCCGGCCGCTCGTCGAGCTCGTTCCGGTGCAGCCGGCCGCGATGGAAGGCCGGCAGATCTGCCAGTGGGACAAGGACTCCTGCGCCGACGCTGGCTTCCTGAAGATCGACCTGCTCGGGCTCGGCATGCTGTCCGCGGTCGAGGACTGCGTCGTCCAGATTGCCGAGACCAAGGGCAAGACGGTCGACCTGTCGCGGATCCCGCTCGACGACCCGGACGTCTACGACGAGATCCAGCGGGCGGACACGATCGGGGACTTCCAGATCGAGAGCCGCGCGCAGATGCAGAGCCTGCTCAGGACCCTCCCGGAGAACCTCGACGACCTGACGATCCAGGTCGCGCTCGTCCGCCCGGGGCCGATCCAGGGCAAGGCCGTCCATCCGTACATCGAGCACCGGCGGCGACTGCGCGAGGACCCGAGCTTCGTGCCGCCGGTCGACCATCCGCTGCTGGCCGAGCCGCTGCGCGAGACCCTCGGCGTCGTCGTCTTCCAGGATCAGGTGCTCGAGGTCGCGATCGCGCTGGCGGGGTTCAGCGTGGGGGAGGCCGAGGGGCTGCGGCGCGCGATGAGCCGCAAGCGGAGCGAGGAGGCGATCGAGGCGTTCCGCGAGCGGTTCGTCGAGGGCGCGGTCGCCAAGGGCGTCGAGCCGAAGCTCGCGGACGAGGTCTACGACAAGCTCGTCGGCTTCTCCGGATTCGGCTTCCCGAAGTCGCACGCGGCCGCGTTCGGGCTGCTCGCGTACCAGTCGGCCTGGCTGCGGCACCACCATCCGGCCGAGTTCCTCTGCGCGCTCCTGAACGCGCAGCCGATGGGCTTCTACCCGCCCGCGAGCCTCGTCCGCGACGCGCAGCGGCGTGGGGTGGAGGTGCGGTCGCCGAACGTCAACAGGAGCCAGGCGAAATGCACCATCGAGCCAAGTAACACTGTGTTACAAGGTGCGGTTCGGGTGGGGCTCGAGTACGTGACGTCACTCGGTGCGGACGATGCGCAGACGGTCGCGGCGGCGGCGCCGTTCGAGAGCGTCGTCGAGCTCGCGCAGCGGACCGCGATCGGCGCGAGGAGAGGCGCTCGAAAGCTCTCATCGCATCGGGTGCGTGCGACGGGCTGGGCTCGTCGCGCCGGGCGCTGCTCTGGGAGCTCGGCCTCGTCCCGCGCTCGCAGAGCGTCCCCGGGTCGGGCGGCGTCGAGCGCCAGCTCGCGCTCCCGCTCGATCCGACCGCCGAGACGCCCGAGCTGGCCGAGCCGACCGAATGGGAGGAGATGCTCGCCAACTACCGCCGCACGAGCCTCTCGGTCGACGTGCACCCGATGGAGCTGATCCGCCCGCATCTCCCCGAAGGTGTCCTTTCGAGCCATGACCTGTGCCTGGCACCGGACAGGTCTCGTGTCGCCGTGGCCGGAATGGCCGTGGCCCGGCAGCGCCCGTCCACCGCGAAGGGCGTCGTCTTCATGCTCCTCGAGGACGAGTTCGGCCAGGTCAACCTGATCGTCCCGCCGCAGGTCTACGAGCGGCACCGGGCGATCGTCCGCGGCGAGCCGCTGATCCTCGCGCGCGGCGTCTTCGAGCGCGTGGAGCGGAACCAGAACGTCGTCGTCCGCGAGCTCGAGACCCTCGCGCCGCTCGCGCGCACACTCTCGGGGGCGCCCGACGTCGTCTCGGCTCTGCCGGAAGCGCACCACTTCGGGCACCGCTAGGATCGCCGCATGCGGCCCGCCCGCCCTCTCGCGCTTCTCCTCTCGATTGCCGTGCTCGCGTTCGCGGCGGCCGGCTGCGGCGGTGGCGGCGGTTCGAGCGCCTCGGGAACGAAGCCGGAGACGTGGTCCGCATCGGTCTGCGGAGCCCTCCAGACGTGGTCGGACGACCTGAAGACCGGGAGCCAGAACCTGAGCGCCGATCTCAGAAAGAGCAGCGATCTCAAGTCGGTCAAGCAGAAGCTCGTCGCGTTCCTCGAGAACGCCGAGCAGAGCACCGCAGAAGATGGTTCAGGACGTGAAGGCCGCCGGAGCTCCTGCGGTCAAGGACGGCCCAGCGATCCAGAGCGACCTCGAGAACGGGCTCACCCAGGCGCAGAACAGCTTCAAGCGTGCGGTCGCCAAGGCGAAGAAGCTCCCGACGAACGACTCGGCGGCCCTGGCGACCGGCCTCACGTCGCTCGGGACGCAGATCCAGAGCGAGCTGACGTCGACGGGCCAGCACTTCTCCAACCTGGAGAACAAGTACGACGTCGGCGACCTGAACAAGGCGATGGCCGGCGAGCAGGCCTGCAAGCCGTTCGTCTCGTCGTCGTCGTCCGACTAGGCGTTCTCGATCCCGAGCGCGAACCGCGGTAGCCGGGCCTGGACCGACAGGTTGAACTCCGCCTCGTACGCTTCGGCAGCGTCCTCCTCCATCGTCGAGGCGAAGCCGTCACGCAACTCCGCGAGACGGTCCGTACCGGTCTCGACGAGATCGAGGTAGTCGCCGTATTTCTCCTCGGCCTCGTCGCGGTCGGCGGCGTCGTACGCCCGCTCGGCCGCGTCGCACTCGGCGATCAGGTCGGCGCATTCCTCCTCGAAGAGGTCGAGCTGTCTCCGGATCAGGTCCTCGAAGCTCAGAGCAGCTCCCGGTAGAGCTCGAGGTGCGCCTCCGCGGCGGCGTCCCAGGTCAGCTCGCGCCGTGCGCGCTCGGCTCCGGCCCGGGCGTTCTCGAGCGCCGCCGGATCGTCGAGCAGCTCGCGCGTGGCCTCGGTGAACGCGTCGAGGTCGCCCGGCGGCACGACACGACCCGCCTCGAAGCGGCGCACCGGCTCGCCGATCCCGCCCACGTCGTAGGCCACCACCGGAACCCCGGCGCCGAGCGCCCTCAGGAGCGCCCCGCTCTGGTCGATCTCGGGCCGGTACGGAAAGAGCGCGACCGTCGATTCTCCGAGCGCCCGGTCGACCTCGTCTTCGGACAGGAAGCCGAGGCGCCACTCCGCTCGGTCGCCGGCCGCGGCCCGGTAGCCGTCGACGCTCTCGAGTGGATCGCCCGCGACGAGCAGCCGTGCCCCGTCGATCCGCTTCGTCGCCTCGATCGCGTCGCCGAGGCCCTTGTACTCGCGGATGATCCCGAGCGCGAGCAGCGTGCGGCCGTCGTCGTTCCGCTCCGGTTCGCTCGGGAAGACAGGGTGCGGGATCACGCGCAGGCGCGCGGGGTCGACGAGCTCCGCGAGCTGATCGCGGGCGCGCTCGCTGTGGACGACGACGCCGGCGAACCGGCCGAACAGACGCCGCCAGAGGTCGCGCTTGCCCGCGGTGCGGCGCGGAAGGATGTCGTGCGCCGTGAACACGAGCGGTGCGTCGACGCGCAGGAGCCTGTCGTCCAGCTCCGGCGCGGCGAGCCACTGGAGATGGACGACGTCGGCCTTGCGGCGCCTGAGGCGCGCGAGACCGACCGGATGCTCCAGCAGCTTTACGGGGATGCGCAGCCTCGATCGCCGGAAGACCCGCGAGCTGACCGGGTAGAAGAGCTCGGAGCGCCGATAGCCGTCCGGCGCGGGCGCATCGCCGAAGCGGAACGGCGACGTCACGAGCTCCACCTCGGCGCCTGCGCGTGCGAGAGCCGACGCGAGCGCGTGGTCGTACGGCGGCGTAAAGGCCGGAGGGTCTGCGAGCAGGACGCGCAGCATTCCGGCCTAGACTAGGCCGTGCCCAGCTTCGAGGAGGTTCGCGCCGCCTTCCCCGTCCTCGAGCGGTACGCGTACCTGAACGCGGGCACGAACGGCCCGCTTCCGCGTGCCGCGGCCGAGGCGATGATCGCGGAGCAGCTCGTCGACCTCGCCGAGGGGCGCGGGGGAGAGCCGTACTTCTCGCGCGCCCTGGGCATGCGCGACGAGGTGCGAGCCAGGCTCGCGGCGCTGTTCGGCGTCGAGGCGGCGCAGGTCGCGCTGACGAGGTCGACGACGGACGGTTGCAACATCGTGCTCGCGGGCCTCGACGTCGGCCCCGAGGACGAGGTCGTGACGAGCGACGTCGAGCACTTCGGGCTGATCGGGCCGCTCCACGCGTCGGGCGCCCGCATCGTGACCGCGCCCGAGGACGGAATCCTCGACGCCGTCACGGACCGCACGCGGCTGATCGCGATCTCGCACGTCTCCTGGGTGACCGGGAACTCGCTCGACCCCGCGCGGGTCAAGTCTGAAAGCGGGCTGCCGATCCTCGTCGACGGTGCGCAGTCCGCGGGCGCGATCCCCGTGGAGGTGGATGCGATCGACTACTACGCGGTCTCGTGCCAGAAGTGGCTCTGCGGGCCGGACGTGACCGGCGCGCTCGTCGTCGCCGACCCGGGTGCGCTCCCCGTAGCGCTCCCGAGCTACTTCGCGCAGACCGAGCACGAGCCCGACGGCTCGTACGTCGTCCGGGAGGGTGCGGAGCGCTTCGACAGCGGCTGGATCGGAACGCCGTCACTGACCGGTCTCTCGGCCGCTCTCGACGTCGCGCCGGACTGGCGCTTCGAGCGCGTGGCCGAGATGGCCGCGAAGTGTCGCACCGCGCTCGAGGAGCGATTCGAGGTGATCACGAAAGCGACCCAGGCCGGCCTCGTCACCTTCCGCCCGACGACCGACCCGACCGAGCTCGTCGCCAAGCTGCGCGGCGAAGGCGTGATCGTCCGCGAGCTGCCCGGCCGCAACCTGATCCGGGTCTCCTGCGGCTACTGGACGAGCGACGAAGACCTAGAGCGGCTGCTCGGCGGACTGCCGTAGCCCGAGCTCGCCGGCGATCGGGCGCATTGCTTCGACGACGAAGCGGATGTGGTCGTCGAGCTCGACACCGAGCTCCTCCGCGCCACGGTAGACCTCGTCACGGTGCACGCCGGCGGCGAACGACGGCTGCTTCAGCTTCTTCTTGACCGACTTCGGCTCCAGGGTCTCGATCCCGTCCGGACGCACGAGCCCGCACGCGTGGATGAACCCGGACAGCTCGTCGCAGGCGAAGAGCGTCTTCTTGAGCGGCGTGTCGCGCGGCATCGCCAGGTGCTCCGCGTGCGAGAGGACGCCTTCGATCACCACCTCGGGGTAGCCCTCCTCGCGCAGGATCGGCGCGCCGTCCTGCGGGTGCTTGTCGAGAGTGGGGTGGATCTCGTAGTCGAAGTCGTGGAGCAGCGCGGTCACGCCCCAGAGCTCCTCGTCCTCGCCGAACTTCCGCGCGTACGCCCGCACCGAGGCCTCGACGGCCAGCGCATGGCGCAGCAGCGCCTCGCTCTTCGTGTAGCGGGTCAGGGTCTCCCAGGCGCGGTCGCGAGTGACCTCCAAGGCGCTGGGTACCATAGCCCCTCGCCCATGACCGAAACGGTCGTCGCCAGTGCAGTGACAGAGTCATTCGTGATCGAAGGGGGCCAGCCCCTCCACGGCCGCGTGACCGCCGCGGGCAACAAGAACGGCGTGCTGCCCATCCTGGCCGCGTGCGTCATGACGAGCGAGCCGGTCGTCCTGCACAACGTGCCCCGCATCCGGGACGTGGACACGATGCTCGCCCTGATCGCCGACCTCGGGGCCGACGTCGAGTGGATCGGCCCGAACGACGTGCGCATTCACGCCGCCGACGTGCGCAAGACGGAGCTCGACCGCGACCTCTGCTCGCAGATGCGCGCGTCCTTCCTGCTCGCCGGGCCGCTGCTCGTGCGCGCGGGGACCGCGATCGTCGCGCCGCCCGGAGGCGACGTCATCGGCCGGCGCCGGCTCGATCCGCACATTCACGGCTTCACGAAGCTGGGCGTCGAGGTCGAGGCAGGCGACGCGTACGACATGCGCGCCGACGGCATCCGGGGCGCCAACGTCTTCCTCGACGAGGCGAGCGTGATGGCGACGGAGAACATCGTCATGGCCGCGGCGCTCGCGGAGGGCGAGACCACGATCGGCAACGCGGCCTGCGAGCCGCACGTGCAGGACCTCTGTCGCTTCCTCGGCTCGCTCGGCGCGGACATCCAGGGCATCGAGTCGAACGTCCTGCGCGTGAGCGGGGTCGAGAGCCTGCGCGGCGGCGAGTGGACGATCGGGCCGGATCACGTCGAGGTCGCGAGCTTCATCGGGCTCGCGGCGGTCACCGGCGGCGACGTGACGATCGACGGGGTCAAGAACGACGACCTGATCTCGATCCTGCCGACGTTCGCGCGGCTCGGCGTGCGCGTCGAGATCGGGGACGGGACGGTTCGCGTGCCGCCCGGCCAGGAGCTCTACATCGAGGACGACATCGGCGGGTACATCCCGAAGATCGAGGACGGCCCGTGGCCGGCCTTCCCGTCGGACTGCACGTCGATCGCGCTGACGGTCGCGACGCAGGCGCGCGGGCACGGTGCTCCTGTTCGAGAAGATGTTCGAGAACCGCCTGTTCTTCACGGACAAGCTCGTGTCGATGGGCGCACGGATCATCCTCTGCGACCCGCACCGCGCGGTCGTCACCGGGCCGACGAGGCTTCGCGGCCAGCGGATGGAGAGCCCGGACATCCGCGCCGGGATGTCGATGCTGCTCGCGAGCCTCTGCGCCGAGGGCGACTCGACGATCGGGGCCGTGTACCAGATCGACAAGGGCTACGAGCGCATCGACGAACGGCTGCGCGCGCTCGGCGCCCGCATCGAGCGCGTCCCGGCTTAGCGAACGCGCACCGGCCGGAGCCGGATCGCGGCGTGGAGGTCCCAGCGGCCGCGGTAGACCGCGCGGAGCACGTAGCGGCCCGGTCGCAGCCCGAACGTCCAGCGGATCTCGCCGCCGCGGCGGGTCGTCGTGCGGGCGAGGCGGTGCCAGCGGCCGTCGCGGCGAACCTGGAGCGTGATCGTCCGGTAGTCGGGCGTGACGACCGGCGCGCTCGTGCGCAGGTGCACGGCGAGGCGGAGCGCCCTGAGCGGCCTGGGCCGAGCACGGCGTGACGAACGCAGCCGGCGGCTGCCGAGTCGCCGGAGGCTCAGCCACGCGCCCGCCTTCAGGCGAGGAGCGATCGGCTGGCCGCGTGCGGCTCCGACCGCGGCCGCGACGTCGATCACGCCGAAGCCGAGCCGCGGATTCCAGCCGCCGTTGCCGGATGCGCTCGCCTTGAGGATCGCGGCGACCTGCTGCGCGGTCAGCGCGGGGTTCGCGGCCCAGACGAGCGCGGCCGCGCCGGCGACCTCGGGCGTCGAGAACGACGTGCCGCTCGACCAGCCGTAGAGGCCCGCGTGGGAGCCGGCGAGCCTGGAGCGCGGCCACCACATTCGCGACGACCCGGCCGCGATCGCGCCGAACACGTTCTCTCCGGGTGCGGCGAGCGAGATGTGGGAGCCGGTGTTCGAGAAGCTCGCGCGCTTGCCGGCCATCGTGCTGGCCGCAACCGCCAGCCCGAGTCCACCCTGGCCGTTCGAGCCGGGGGGTTGGAGCGCCGCGGCCGGATACTCGATGGGGTTGCCGGAGGCGTACTCGTTTCCGGCGGCCGCCACCAGCAGGACGTCGTGGCTGACCGCGTACTCGATCGCGCGCTGCTCGAGAGGCGACGCGCCCACACCACCGAGGCTCAGGTTGACGATCCTCGCGCCGTGGTCGACGGCGTAGACGATCGCGGCCGCCTCGTCGACGTCGCTGAAGGTGTCCGACGGTCCGACCGCCCTCACCAGCAGGAGCTGCGCGTCGCCGCCGAAGCCTGCGATCCCCTCGTCGTTCGTGACCGATCCCGCGGCGAGGGCCGCGACGAAGGTCCCGTGGCCGTCCTTGTCCGCGACGCTCGTCCGACGGTGGACGACGTCCCAGGTCTCGGGTGACTTGGCCGCGAGGTCCGGGTGCGTGACGTCGGCGCCCGTGTCGACGATGCCGATCTTGATCGAGCTCGCCGCGCGCAGCACGTCCGGGGGCACCTCGTTCTCCCGCGTCGCGACGTACTCCCACTCGTACGGGATGCCGGGCCGCAGGACAGCGGCCAAGGCCGGCTCGACCTTCGTCGTCCGCGGGAGCGGCGCCTGCGAGAACGCGATTCCCGGGACGCCCTGGAGGTCGCCGGCGCGGCCGGGCAGCTCGACTTCGACCGTCTTCATGTGCGGAAGGCGCCTGACGATCTTCGCGCCCGGGAACCGGCTCAGCGCTTGGGCGAGCTGGCGGTTCGTGTGGAAGCCGACGACCGCGCGGGTGGTAGCCGGTCGGCTCGTCGACCCGTTTGGCGCGAGGATCGCCGCAGCGGCCAGCGCTGCGACCAGCAGTGCGGGCAGACGGGGTGAAGTGCGGGCTCGAGAGCGCATCCGGGCGGCACGGGGAGCGGGAAGGGCCTGCTTGCTGAGGTCGGCTGCGCTGTTCGGGTGCGGTACCCTGAGTCGAGGGATGGCGTCTCCGGACCGGCTGAGCCAGGAGGAGCACGCACGTGTTCGCATCTCGCTCGACGGTGAGGGCGCGAGCAACGTCAGCAGCGGCTTGCCCGTGCTCGATCATCTGCTCGGGCTCCTGGCGCGCTACGGCTCGCTCGATCTGGAGCTGCAGCTGGCGCCCGAGGAGCCGGAGGCCGAGGTCGCCTCGGCGGGCCGGGCGCTCGGGCAGGCGCTCCGGGAACCGCTCTCCTCCGACGACGTGCGCGGTCACGGATCGGCTGTCGCTGCCGCAGACGACGCGCTCGCCCACATCGTGCTCGAGGCTTCCGGGCGGCCGCTCGTCGTCTCGAACGTCGATCTCTCCGAGGCACGGGTCGGCGGTCTCGGAACCGACCTGGTTGCGAGCTTCCTGCACGAGCTCGCCGAGGGCGGAGGGTTTACGCTGCACGTCCGCCTGATCGACGGCGACGACCCGCAGCACGTGCTCGAGGCGATCTTCAAGGCGCTCGGCGTGGCGCTCGCACAGGCCGGCCGGCCGCGGAAACGGAGGGAGTGAGATGGACAAGACCGCGGTTCGGACCGAGAGCGCGCCGGCGCCATTCCAGGGAGCGCCCTACTCGCAGGCGATCACGGCGAACGGCTTCGTGTTCGTCTCGGGACAGCTCGGTTTGACGCCCGGGCACTCGGAGCTGGCGGGCGACACGATCGAGGAGCAGACGCGGCAGATCTTCGACAACCTCGAGGCGATTCTCACCGCGGCCGGAAGCGGGCTCGATCGGATCGTGAAGACGACGGTCTTCCTGATGTCGCTCGACGACTTCCAGGGGATGAACTCCGTCTATGCGGAGCGGGTCGGCGCCACGCCGCCGGCGCGGTCGACGATCGAGATCTCGGGCCTCCCGTCCGGCGCGCTCGTCGAGATCGAGGCGATCGCCCTGGTCTGACTCTTTCGGCCACGGCCCTCTCAGCCCTGGCCGCTGGTACCCATGACCTCCTCCCCGATGCGATCGTATCGAGGAAGTTCGCGCATGTCTGTCACGCAAATGCGGCGAATCCGTGCCGGTCCGGGCCCGGGGCCGAGGCAGAATGCGCCCGTGGCGACCCTCGAGCTTCCCGAGAGCCTCGCGCCGGTGCTGGGCGCCGTCGCGGCCGTCAGCGACCCGTATCACGGCGTCTACCTCGTCGGCGGCACGGTTCGGGACATCCTGCTCGGCGAGCCGAGCTTTGACCTCGACGTCGTCGTCGAGGGCGACGCGATCGCCCTGGCGCACGAGCTCGCCAAGAAGCTCGACGGGCGCGTCCGGGCGCACCGCACGTTCGGCACCGCCGTCGTCCTCTACGGCGACGACGGACGGGTCGACGTCGTCACGGCCCGCAGCGAGTCGTACCACGCGCCCGCTGTGCTCCCCGCGGTCGAGCCAGGGACGATCGACCAGGACCTGCACCGCCGCGACTTCACGATCAACGCACTGGCGGTGTCCCTGAAAGGCGACGCGGTCGGCGAGCTCGTCGACCCGTTCGGCGGCCGCGCCGACCTCGAGGCGAAGCGCATCCGGATCCTGCACGACCGCTCGTTCGTCGACGACCCGACTCGGATCCTCCGCGCGATCCGCTACGAGGATCGCTACGGCTTCCGCATGGACGACGACACCGTCCGGCTCGCCCGCGAGTGCATCGCGACCGGCCACGTCGGCGACCTCTCCGGCGCGCGCCTCCGGGACGAGTTGATCGCGCTGCTCGAAGAGGGCGACGTCAGCCACGCGATCCCCCGCCTGGCCGAGCTCGGCGCAGAGAAGGAGATCCATCAGCACGTCGTCGCGGACGAGGAGGCCGTACAGCTCTTCGACCGCCTCCGCGAGCTGAACAGGGAATACGGCCTCGCGGTTCCCGCCTGGCGCCTCGGGCTCGAGGCGCTTGCCCGCAAGCTTCCGCACGAGGAGATCGGCCCGTGGCTCCACGGCCTCAAGGTCCGCCGCCGCGACGCCGAGCTGATCGCCGCCGCGATCGAGGACGGGCCGCGCATCGCCGAGCAGCTCGGAGCAGGACTCGCTGACCCCGGCCGACGTCGTCGCGCTCGCCGAGCCGCGCGCCCCCGACGCGCCGCTCTTTGCGCTCGCGCTCGCCGACCGGCCGCAGTTGCGCGACTTCTTCGGGCGCCTCGAGGCGATCGAGCTCGAGATCGACGGCGCCGACCTTGCTCGGCTGGGGCTCGGCGAGTCGCCGCGAGTGGGGGAGATCCTGGCGGAAGTGCGGCGCCGCAAGCTGAACGGCGAGCTGGGCGGGCGCGAGGCGGAGCTCGAGGCCGCGCGCGAGCTGGTCGCGCAGTCGTGAGCATTCCGCTGCTCCGCTGGGAGGTTCCGGGCCCGTACGACGTCGTCTTCACGACGCGCGCCGGCGGCATCAGCGAAGGGCCGTTCGAGTCGCTGAACCTCGGGCGCCGGACGGGCGACGACGTCGAGCGCGTCGACGAGAACCGCCGCCGCGTGTGCGCCGAGGTCGGCGCGGACGAGCAGGACCTGACGCTCGGCTTCCAGACGCACTCCACGGTCGTCAACCGCGTCGAGGCCGGTTCCCGAGGCGCCCCGGGGGACGGGCTCTGGACCGACGAGGCCGGGATCCCGATGCTTGCACTCGGGGCCGACTGCGCTCTTATGGCGTTGGCCCGCACGAACGGTTCCGAGCCCGCGCTGGCGGTCGTGCACGCTGGCTGGCGCGGGCTGATCGACGGGATCGTCGAGTCCGCCGCGGCGATCCTCGGCTCCGGCTTCGCCGCGATCGTCGGGCCGACCATCGGCCCGTGCTGCTACGAAGTGGGCGACGACGTCGCGAGCCGCTTCGAAGCCCGGTTCGGGGCCGACATCGTCAGCGACCGCAAGCTCGACCTCTGGACGGCAGCCGAGCGGGCCGCCCTCGATGCCGGCGCGAGCACCGTGGACCGCCTCGACCTCTGCACCCGCTGCCGAGCGGATCTCTTCTTCTCCGAGCGCCGAACGGGCCGGCCGCGCGGCACCCAGGGGGTCCTCGGCCTTGTCCGCTGACCAGATCGCGGCGCGGCTCGCGCGCATCCGCGACGAGGTCGGGCCCGGACATCACGATCGTCGCGGCCACGAAATACGTCTCCGTCGAGGACATGGCCACGCTCGTCGAGGCCGGAATCGACATCGTCGGCGAGAACCGCGCGCAGGACCTCGAAGCGAAGCATGCCGCCCACGGCGACACCTTCCGCTGGCACTTCATCGGCCACCTGCAGAGCCGCAAGACGAAGGTCGTGAACCGCATCTGCGAGCTCGTCCACTCCCTCGACTCCGAGTCGGCCGCGCGCCGGCTCGAAATCCCGGCGCTCGTCCAGGTCAACCTCGCGGGCGAGGCGTCGAAGTCCGGCGTGACGCCGGACGAGCTCCCGGAGCTGCTCGAGCTCTACCCGAACGTGCTCGGTCTCTCGACGATGCCGCCGGCCGCCGAGACCCCCGAAGCGTCGCGCCCGTACTTCCGCAAATTGCGTGAATTGGCCGAAGAACACGGGCTGACCCAACTGTCGATGGGCACGAGCCAGGATTACCCCGTGGCCGCGGAGGAAGGCGCGACCATGATCCGAATAGGATCGGTGCTGTATCGGGGTTAACATTCCCGCTGCCATGGGCTTCGCAGACGTCTGGAACCGTACGCTCGTCTACTTCGGCATCGCCGAGGAGGACGAGGACTGGGACGAGGACGGCTACGTCACGAACGAGGAGCTGGAGCGCTCCTACAGCGAGCGGCCGAACGTCCGCAGGCTGTCACCGCGCCGCCGTCGCAACGAGTTCGAGGACTGGACCGACCCCGAGCCCGAGGGCGGCTCGCGGACTGCAGTCATGCGCCCGCGCCCGCGAGTGGTCGAGGCCGCGCCCGGCGAAGCATCCGTGCGCGTACACCTCGTCGTCCCGAGGAGCTTCAACGACGCCCAGCAGATCGCGGACAAGTTCAAGGAAGGGACGCCGGTCATCCTCAACCTCCAGGGCTCGGACGCAGACCTCTCGAAGCGGCTGATCGACTTCGGCAGCGGGCTCACGTATGCGCTCGACGGCGGCATGCAGCGGGTCGCGGACAAGGTCTTCCTGCTCACGCCGCGAAACGTCGAGGTGTCGGCCGAGGAGCGCGCAAGGCTCCTCGAGCGCGGCGGCTTCTTCAACCAGGCCTGAGAACTAGAGGAAGCGGCCTTCCTGAGCCGAAATCCGCCGCATGGGCGGATGGCTCCTGATGGTCGACGCGATCTCGTCGATCCAGAACTTCGTCAACGTCTTCATCTCGGTGTACGTGCTGATCATCTTCGCGTACATCATCCTGTCCTGGGTCCGGCTGCCCTACTCGCCCTGGCTGAACCGGGTCCAGCGCTTCCTGTACGACGTCTGCGAGCCCTACCTGCGGATCTTCCGCCGGCTCCTGCCGTCTTTCGGGGCGTTCGACTTCTCGCCGATCGTCGCCGTCCTGGCGCTTGTGCTCCTGAATCGCGTCATCAACTCGATCCTTGGCCGGCTGCACTAGAGAGGAGGTGAACGAAATGGCTCTCTCACCTGTCGAAATCCGCCATGTCAGGCTCGGACGCGGTTTCCTGGGCTACCGGAGGTCGGCGACCGATCGCCTGCTCGAGGAGATCGTGGACAGCTTCGAGGAGGTCTGGCGCGAGCGGGCCGAGCTCCAGGACCAGAACGAGCGCCTGGAGTCGGACATCGCCCGGTACCGCGACCTCGAGACGCTGCTGCGGAAGACGCTCGTGACTGCCGAGCGAAGCGCCGAGGAGCTCCGGGAGCACGCCCGCCGAGAGGCGGACGTCGTGCTCGCGGAGGCTCGTGTGGAAGCTCGCAAGATCACGCAGGGAGCGCTCGCCGAGCGTGACCACCTGCGCGCGGAGTCGAGCCGAATCCGAGCATTGCTGCGCTCCGCGCTGGACGTGACGGACGAGCAGAACGGCGACGACGAGGCCGCGGAGGCGGCTTGACATCGGTCGGTCCAGTCGGTGAGTTGCCACGCCGGTCAGCTCAGACGGACCGGCCTGACAGGAGACTAGACTTCGTTCGTGGCCGTCGACGTCGACCGGTTCCGTGACCTCCTGCAGGAGGAGCGGCAGCGCGTGATCGACGCGATCGAGTACCTGCACAAGGAGAATCCGGGCTCGATCGAGGACGAAACGGACGACGAGACGACCGACAACCACATCGCCGAGACCGCGACGGTGACGGTCGACCGCGAGATCGACTACACGCTCGAGGAGAACTCGGAGAACGTCCTCTCGTCGATCGACGGCGCGTTGGAGCGCATCCAGGAGGGGACGTACGGGACGTGTCTCAACTGCGGCCAGGCGATCACCGAGGACCGGCTCGCCGCGATCCCGTGGGCGACGCACTGCATCGACTGCAAGCGGCTGGAGGAGCGCGGTTGAGCGAGCCGGCGCAGCGTAGAGTCGACGTCCGGGTCGGTTCGTCGACCGATGCGCTGACCCCGGTGGCGGGCGCTCGCCGCTCGTTGCACGCGCGGACGCAGCAGTGGATCGGCCTGCTCGCGATCGCCCTTGCGGCGCTGGCCGGCGACCAGTTGACGAAGCACATCGTGGTGAGCCACCTGACCCTCGATGGCGAGCGCCACGTCGCCGGTCCGCTGTCGATCCACCACGTCCAGAACTCCGGAATCGCATTCGGCCTCTTCGCGCGGGCCACGCCGATCGTGACCATCCTCACCGCCCTCGCGGTCGCCTGGATGCTGGTCTTCTTCGCCCGCTCGGGCTCGCGCCACCCGATCCTCCCCGTCGCGCTCGGACTGCTGATCGGCGGCAGCGCGTCCAACCTCCTCGACCGGATCAGGCTCGGGCACGTGACCGACTTCATCGACCTGCGCTTCTGGCCCGCGTTCAACCTGGCGGACAGCTTCATCGTCCTCGGCGTGCTCGTCCTGCTGGCTGCGCTGCTGCTCCCGCAACGCGCGCCGGACCGGCCGCGCCCGGTTCCCGACGCCCACGCTTAGGGTTCCCGAGGAAGCCGCCGGAGCGCGGCTCGACCGCTTTCTCGCCGCGGTGCCCGAGATCGGATCGCGCTCCGCGGCCGAGCGGCTCGTCGAAGGCGGCAACGTCCGCGTGGACGGCCGTGCACGGCCGAAGAGCTACCGCCTCGAGGGCGGGGAGGAGCTCGAGGTCGAGCTGCCGCCGGAGCCCGCGCGCGAGATCGTGCGCGAGGACGTCGAGCTCCGGTATCGCCTACGAGGACGAGCACCTGCTGGTCGTGGACAAGCCGGCGGGCGTGGTCGTCCATCCAGGTGCGGGGCATGCGACCGGCACGCTCGTCCACGGGCTCGCAGGGCGCACCGCCGGCGGGGAGGAGGACCGGCCGGGAATCGTCCACCGGCTCGACCGCGACACCTCCGGGCTGCTCGTCGTAGCCCGGTCCGACGAAGCGTACGAGCAGCTCCAGGAGCTCGTTCGGCGCCGTGAGCTCGAGCGGCGCTACGTCGCGCTCGTCCGCGGGCACCCGCGCTCGTGGCGTGGGCGGATCGACGCACCGATCGGGCGCGACCGGGACGATCCGACGCGCCGCTCCCTGGACACCGACTCGCCGCGCGAGGCGGTCACGCACTTCGAGGTCGAGGAACTACTCGGCGCCCATGCGCTCCTGAACGTGCGGCTGGAGACGGGCCGCACGCACCAGATCCGCGTCCACCTGGCCGCGATCGACCTCCCGGTCGTCGGAGACCGCGTCTACGGCGTGCCGGACAAGGCGCTCGATCGACAGTTCCTGCACGCGAGCCGGCTCGCGTTCGAGCATCCGTTGACGGGCGAGAGGATCGACGTCGAATCGCCGCTGCCGGACGATCTGGCCGCGTATCTCGGCCGATTGAGGACTACCGGCTAGACTTCACGCGCTCTGTAACCCGTCCCGGCGGGAGGGTGGATGGTGGTGCCGCTGTAGCAGTGGTTCCATCCGCCGCCGCCGGCTGCAACCAAAAACAACCACAGGAGGCAAGTCGTGGCAGTCGTCACCATGCGAGAGCTGCTGGAGTCCGGAGTGCACTTCGGGCACCAGACGCGTCGCTGGGATCCCAAGATGCGCCGCTTCATCTTCGGCGAGCGCGGTGGGATCTACATCATCAATCTCGAGCAGACGCTCCAGCTTCTGGAGGAGGCGGCCGCGTTCACGCGGAACCTCGCCGAGCGGGGCGGCACGGTGCTCTTCGTCGGCACGAAGAAGCAGGCCCAGGACTCGATCGAGGAGCATGCGAAGCGGGTCGGGATGCCGTACGTCAACCATCGCTGGCTGGGCGGCCTGCTCACCAACTGGCGCACGATCTCGGGGCGGATCGACCGCCTGCACGAGTCGCGCCGGCTGAAGGAAGAGGGCCAGCTCGACCTGCTCCCGCCGAAGGAGCGGCTCTCGATGCTCGCCGAGCTCGAGCGCCTCGAGAGCCATCTCGGAGGCGTGGCCGACATGAAACGCCAGCCGGACGCGATGCTCGTCGTCGACCTGCGCAAGGAGGCGATCGCGGTGCGTGAGGCGCGCCGCCTCGGCCTGCCGGTCGTCGCGCTCGTGGACACGAACTGCGACCCGGACGAGGCCGACTACGTCGTTCCGGGCAACGACGACGCGATCAAGTCGTGCGACCTCGTGATCCGCACGATCGCGGACGCGATCGAGGCGGGCAAGCAGAAGGTGAAGCCGGAGGAGTTCAACGGGCAGGCGGCTCCCGCTGCGGAGCCTGCTGCCGGAGAGCCGGAGCCCGCTCCCGAAGAGCCCGAGCCCGCGCCAGAGCCGGCTGCGGAGGGAGCTCCGGCGGCTGAGGAGCCCGCTCCCGCTCCTGCCGAGGAGCCCGCTCCCGCTCCCGCGGAGGAGGTGCCGGCCGAATGACCGAGGTCACGGCAGACATGGTCAGGGAACTGCGCGAGATGACCGGCGCGCCGATGATGGACACCAAGCGTGCCCTCGTGGACGCCGACGGCGACCTCGAGGCCGCGAAGCAGCTCCTGCGCGAGCGGGGCATGGCCTCGGCCGGCAAGCGCGCCGGCAACGAGACGCCCGAGGGCATCGTCCTGACCCGCCTCGACGACTCGAAGGGCACGATCGTCGCGATCGGCTCCGAGACCGAGCCCGTCTCCAAGAACGACGAGTTCCGGGCGTTCGCCGAGAGGGTGCTCGACACGGTCGAGGAGAGCGGGCCGGACGCCGTCGAATCGCTCGAGGACGAGCGCAAGGAGCTCATCGGCAAGATCGGCGAGAACATCCTCGTCCGCGGCGCCGCGCGGTTCGAGACGGGCAACGGCGAGGCGATCGCCGCCTACGTCCATCCGCCGGCGAACAAGATCGGCGTTCTCGTCAAGGCGGAGGGCTCGCCCGAGGCGGCGCGCAGGCTCGCGATGCACATCGCGTTCGCCGCACCGCGCTTCGCGACGCGCGACGAGGTGCCCGAGGAGGAGATCGCCAAGGAGCGCGAGATCTACGAGAAGCTCCCCGAGGTCGAGTCCAAGCCGGAGCAGGCGCGTCCGAAGATCGTCGAGGGCATGCTCGGCAAGCGGTTCTTCGCCGAGAACGTGCTCGCCGAGCAGGCGTGGATCCACGAGCCGAAGAAGACGGTCGCGCAGGCGCTCGAGGAGGAAGGGCTGAAGGTGCTCGAGTTCGAGCGCTACGCCCTCGCCGAGTGACCGTCCGCGAGGAGGAGAGCCCCGTCACTCCGGTCGAGGGCAAGGCCGCGTTCGACCGCATCCTGCTCAAGCTCTCCGGCGAGGCGCTGATGGGCGACAAGGAGTTCGGCCTCGAGCTCCCGCGCATCGAGGCGATCGCCGAGGAGATCGTCGAGTGCCAGAAGACCGGCGTCGAGATCGCGATCGTCGTCGGCGCGGGGAACATCTACCGCGGGATGTCCGCCGCGGCCGAGGGCATGGACCGCGCGACCGCCGACTACGCCGGGATGCTCGCGACGCTCCTCAACGCGCTCGCGCTCCAGGACGTGCTCGAGCGGCTCGGCGCGAACACGCGCATCCTGTCCGCGATCGGCGTGGCCGAAGTGGCCGAGCCGTACATCCGGCGCCGTGGCATCCGCCACCTCGAGAAGGGGCGGATCGTGATCTTCGCCGCCGGCACCGGCAACCCGTTCTTCACGACGGACACGGCGGCGGCCCTGCGCGCGCTCGAGATCGGCGCCGACACGATCCTGATGGCCAAGCACGGCGTCGACGGCGTCTACGACGCAGATCCGCACGTCGACCCGACAGCCGAGCTCCTGCCCGAGCTCACGCACCTGGAGGCGATCGAGCGCGGCCTCGAGGTGATGGACGTGACCGCACTCTCGCTGTGCATGGAGAACAAGCTCCCGATCCACGTCTTCGGGCTCGTCGACGGGAACATCAAGCGCGTGCTCACAGGTGAGAAGGTCGGCACAATCATCCGCACCCCCGGGAAGGAGTAGGACCCACGTGAACGGCATCGACGATCTCGTGCAGGACGCCGAGCGGCGCATGGACAAGTCCGTGGAGTCGACCCAGGTCGAGTTCAACACCGTCCGCACGGGCCGCGCGTCGGCCGCGCTGCTCGACCGGATCGGCGTCGACTACTACGGTCAGCAGACGCCGCTCAAGCAGCTCGCGACGATCAACGTCCCCGAGCCGCGCATGCTGACCGTGCAGCCGTTCGACCCCAGCTCGATCAAGGAGATCGAGCGTGCGATCCAGGAGTCCGAGCTCGGCCTGACGCCGTCGAACGACGGCAAGGTGATCCGCCTGCCGATTCCGCAGCTGACCGAGGAGCGGCGCCAGGAGCTCGTCAAGATCGTCCGCCAGATCGCGGAGGACGGGAAGGTCGCCGTTCGCAACGTGCGCCGTGACGCCGACAAGCACCTGAAGGAGCTGAAGACGAAGGGCGAGGTCGGCGAGGACGACGAGCGCCGCGCCGGAGGAGCGCGTCCAGAAGCTCACCGACGACCACACGAGCCGGATCGACGACCTCCTGAAGCGCAAGGAAGCCGAGATCACCGAGGTCTGACACTGCTCGAGCGGATCCGCGGCGCTTTTCGTCGCCCGCCAGCGGTCTCGCCGGGCGACGTTCCGCGTTCCGTCGCGATCATCCTGGACGGGAACGGCCGCTGGGCCGAGGCACGCGGGCTGCCCGTGGAGGCCGGGCACCGCGAGGGGACGCGGGCGCTCCGCCGGACCGTCGAGGCGGCGATCGACCTCGGCATCGAGTCGCTCACGGTGTACGCCTTCTCGACCGAGAACTGGCTGCGCCCGCCGCCGGAGGTCGACTCGCTGATGGAGATCTTCCACGAGACGATCGACCGCGAGCTGCCCGATCTGGCCGCGCAGGGCGTGCGCACGCGCTTCATCGGGCGGCGCGATCGCGCGCCGGAGTCGCTCCAGGAGCGGATGGCGGCGCTCGAGCTCGAGACCGCGGGCCGCGACGTGCTCCAGCTGTGGATCGCGTTCGACTACGGCGGACGGGCCGAGCTCGCGGATGCGGCCCGCGCGATGATCGAGGCGGGCCTGCGCGCCAGAAGAGGTCGACGAGGACGTGTTCGCGGTTTACTTGTACGCCCCGGACATGCCCGATCCCGATCTGGTGATCAGGACCTCCGGGGAGCTGCGGATGTCCAACTTCCTGCTCTGGCAACTCGCGTACTCGGAGTTCTTCTTCGTGGACACCCTCTGGCCCGACTTCGGCGAGGAGCGAGCTGCGGCAGGCGGTGGTCGCGTACGCGGGCAGGCAGCGGCGGTTCGGCCGGCGATGAGCTCGTTCTGGTCGCGGATCCTGATCTCGGCGGCGGGGATCCCGCTCGTCCTGTGGCTGATGTACCTGGGCGGCTGGCCGCTGTTCGGGCTCGCCCTCGTCGCCGCGCTGATCGCGCTGCACGAGCTGTACTGGATGACGCGGACGCTACGCCCGGTCGTGCTCGCCGGGTATCTCGGCGCGATCGCCACCTTGCTCGGGGCCGAGCTCGGCGGCACGAACTGGGCTCTGGGCGGCGTGTTCGCGGCGCTCGCGCTCGCCTTCGCCTTCAAGGGCGCCGCCGGAGCCGTCGTCGGTCGGCGGTGACGGTGCTCGGAGTGGGGTGGGTCGGGCTCGGCTTCGCCTACGCGCTCCTGCTGCGGGACATCGACGAGCACGGGGTGCTCGCGCTGTACACGGTCGTGCTCGCGGTCTGGGCCGGAGACGCGGCCGCCTACTTCTTCGGGCTCGCTCTTCGGCCGCCACAAGCTCGCGCCGACCGTCTCGCCGGGCAAGACGTGGGAGGGGCTCGTCGCCGGCACCGTGGCGACGATCGCCGTCACGTTCGTCGCGCTCTACAAGCAGGGCTTCCTCTCGATCCCGGAATCGCTCGTTCTCGGCGCTGGCGATCGCGATCGCGGCGCCGCTCGGCGACCTGTTCGAGTCCGCGCTCAAGCGCGACGCGGACGTGAAGGACTCGGGACGCCTGCTCGGCGGGGCACGGCGGCGTGCTCGACCGCGATCGACGCGCTCCTCTTCGCCTGGCGTGGCGGCGTACTACGTGGTCGCCGCCTTCGGCCAGCTGTAAGCCACCTACAATTTCGGGCGATGAAGCGAATCGCGGTCCTCGGCGCCACGGGCTCGATCGGGCGCCAGGCGCTCGAGATCATCGACGCGCAACGACGAGCTCGACGTGTGCGCGCTCGCATCCGGCTCGACCGACTCGACGGGCTGGCCGCCGAGCGCGGAGTGCGCCATGTCCAGGTCGGCGGCGATCTCACGTCGCTGCTCGACCTGGCCGAGCCGGACATCGTCCTGAACGCCGTCGTCGGCTTCGCGGGCCTCCCAGCGACGCTCTGGGCGCTCGAGCGCGGCGTGACGCTCGCGCTCGCGAACAAGGAGAGCCTCGTTGCCGCCGGCGAGCTCGCGCTCGCGCGCTCGGGAGCGGGGCGGAGGCCTCCTGCTCCCGGTCGACAGCGAGCACTCCGCGGTCTTCCAGTGCCTGGAGGGACGCGACCTGGAGTCGGTCGACTCGATCGTCCTCACCGCGTCGGGCGGCCCGTTCCGCGGCCGGTCGCGCGACGAGCTGGCGAACGTGACCCGCGCCGACGCGCTCGCGCACCCGACGTGGCGCATGGGCCCGAAGATCACCGTCGACTCGGCCACGCTCGCGAACAAGGGGCTCGAGCTGATCGAGGCGCACTTCCTCTTCGGGCTCCCGTACGAGCGGATCGAGGTCGTCGTCCATCCGACCTCGATCGTCCACGCGATCGTGCGCTTCCGCGACGGCGCCTCGCTCGCGCACCTCGGGTACCCCGACATGCGCGTCCCGATCTCGTACGCGCTCACCTACCCCGAGCGCGCGGCGACGCCGGTCGACGCGGCTCGACTTCGCGGACGGGCTGACGCTCGAGTTCGAGGCGCCCGATGTCGAGACCTTCCCGCATGCTCGCCCTCGCGCGCCGGGCCGGAGAGTCCGGCGGAACCCATCCCTGCGCCTACAACGCGGCGAACGAGGTCGCCGTGGCCGCGTTCCTGGCCGGCCGCCTGCCGTTCCTGGGGATCGCGGGCGTGGTCGAGGACGTCCTCGCCGCGGTCGACGGCGCGCCGGCACGAGACCTCGACGAGCTCGTCGAGGCCGACGCGCGAAGCGCGTCGCCTCGCGGAAGAAGCCGTCGGAGCGCCGGTGCGCGTGAACATCTTCATCGCGATCATCGGCCTCGCCTGCTCGTCCTCGTCCACGAGGCGGGCCACTTCTTCACCGCGCGGGCGGTCGGCATGAGCCCGCGGAAGTTCTACATCGGCTTCCCGCCGGCGCTCGTCGAAGGTCAAGCGGAAGGGCATCGAGTACGGCATCGGCGCGATCCCGCTCGGCGGCTACGTGAAGATTCCGGGGATGCACAGGCCCGCGCCGTCAGACCTGAGCACGCTTCTTCGGGCCCGCGCTCGAAGAGGCGCCGCAGCTGGTGGCGCCGATCGACCGGGTCAAGCGCGAGCTCGACGAGGGCGACATGGAAGGCGCGCGCGCTCAGCTGCCGGCGCTCGCCGAGGCGCTGCAGCACGTCGACGTCAGCCGGATGGCGCGGCGCAGCGCGGACAAGGGGCTGAACGAGCTCGCTGACGGCCTCGGCGTCGGACGCGTACTGGCGCCAGCGGACCTGGAAGAAGGTGCTCGTCATCTTCGCCGGGCCCGGGGACGAACCTGCTCTTCGCGATCATCCTCTTCGCGACGCTCTTCGTGGTCGGTAGCGGCGGCTACCGGCTCGGCTTCTCGATGGAGACGAACGCGCCGATCGTGCACGACGTGCGGGCGGATCATCCCGCTGCGCAGATCGGGCTCCGTCCCGGGCGACCGGATCCTCGAGGATCAACGGCCAGGCGGTCCAGGACGTGTCCGCAGGTCCCGGACCTGATCCAGCAGTCGAAGGGCGGCGAGGTCACGCTCATCGTCCGACCGCAAGGGCAACGCCGGGCCGATCGCGCCTCCGGCCGGTCCGGCCGCGCAGGGAGCCGCGTCTCTCGGCCCCGCAGGCGACCTGGGAGTCGGTGAAGCTGACCGGAGTGATCACGAAGGAGATCGGGGCGTCGCTCTCTCGGCTCGTGCGCGGCAACCGGAAGGAGATCTCGAGCCCGGTCGGCATCGTGCGAGGGCTCCTCGGAGGCGCTCGCACAGGGCGCGCAGACGTACCTCTGGGTGCTCGGCCTCCTCAGCCTGTCGCTCGCGCTGCTCAACCTGCTCCCGTTCCTGCCGCTCGACGGCGGCCACATCGTGTTCTCGCTGATCGAGGGCATCCGCGGGCGCGCAGTCGGCCGTGAGGTCTACGAGCGCGCGTCTGCGATCGGGATCGCGGTCGTGCTGCTGCTCTTCTTCATCGGGCTCTCGAACGACATCGGCAACCTCGGAAACTGATGGCGAGCGAACGCTCGATCAGGGTCGGCAACGTGACGATCGGCGGCGGGGCGCCCGTCGTCGTGCAGTCGATGACGCTGACGCCGACGCACGACGTCCCCGCGACGACCGCTCAGATCGCGGCGCTCGCCTCGGCGGGCTGCGAGGTCGTTCGCTGCGCGGTGCCGAAGATCGAGGACGCGGACGCGCTCAGGAAGATCGTCCGCCTGTCCCCGATCCCGGTGATCGCGGACATCCACTTCAACGCGAGCCTCGCGCTGCGCGCGATCGACGCGGGAGTGGCCGCCGTCCGGATCAACCCCGGGAACATCGGCGGGCCCGGACCGGGTCGAGCAGGTCGTGAACGCTGCGCGCGCGGCGGGCATCCCGATGCGCATCGGCGCCAACTCCGGCTCGCTGCCCAAGCACCTGCACGAGCTCGCGCAGCGAGACCAGGCCGAGGCGCTCGTCGCCGCAGCGCTCGAGGAGGTGCACCTGCTCGAGCGGCTCGAGTACCACGACTTCAAGATCTCGGTCAAGTCGACCCACGTGCCGACGATGATCCGCGCGTACCGGATGCTCTCCGAACGCGTCCCGTACCCGCTCCACCTGGGCGTGACCGAGGCCGGGACGACGTTCGCGGGCTCGATCAAGAGCGCGGTCGGGATCGGCGCGCTCCTGGCCGACGGCATCGGCGACACCCTGCGCGTCTCGCTGACCGCCGACCCCGTCAAGGAGATCGACGTCGCCTGGGAGATCCTCAAGGCGCTCGGCCTGCGCGAGCGCGGCCCGGTGATGATCGCGTGCCCGTCGTGCGGCCGTGACAACGTCGGCGTCGAGAATCTCGCGGTCGAGGTCGAGGGGCGCCTCAAGGGCTACCCGCAGGCGTTCGAGGTCGCGGTCATGGGCTGCGCCGTCAACGGCCCCGGCGAGGCCGGGGACGCCGACTTCGGAATCGCGGGCGGCCGGGACGTGGGCTTCATCTACGCCCACGGCCGCGTGCTGAAGAAGGTCTCGTCCGACATCCTCGTCGACGAGCTCTTCCACGAGATCGACGGCTGGATCGAAGCCGGGATGCGCCGGCCGAAGCGGCTGAAGATGGCGAAGCCGGCGGCGCTGGCCATGGCCGAGGCCTCCGAAATTCCCCTCGACTAGGGTTCGAGCATGATCCGGCGAGCGTCCCAGCTCTTCCTGCCGACCCTGCGCGAGGCCCCGGCCGAGGCAGAGGCGATCAGCCACAAGCTGCTCGTCCGCGGCGGCCTTCATCCGCCAGGTCAGCGCGGGCGTCTGGACGTTCCTGCCGCTCGGCTGGCGCGTCCACGAGAAGGTGGTCGGGATCATCCGCGAGGAGATGGACGCGATCGGGGCGCAGGAGCTCCTCATGCCCGTCCTGACCCCGTCCGAGCTCTGGAAGGCGACCGGGCGCTACGACATCCCGGAGGTGTTCAAGCTGCGCGACCGCAACGACCGGGAGTTCGTCCTCCCGATGACGCACGAGGAGACGATCACCTTCCACGCGCGCGAGATCCAGTCGTACCGCGACCTGCCGCAGATGCTCTACCACTTCCAGACGAAGGAGCGCGACGAGCCGCGGCCGCGCGCCGGCCTGATCCGCGTCCGCGAGTTCATCATGAAGGACTCGTACTCGTTCGACCGGGACGCGGAGGGGCTCGAGAAGAGCTTCCAGCTGCACAAGGGGGCGTACGACCGGATCTTCGAGCGCTGCGGGCTCGAGGTCTATCCCGTCCAGGCCGAGTCGGGGATGATGGGCGGGAGCGCGAGCATGGACTACCTCGCACCCGCGGCCGCCGGCGAGAACACGCTGGTCACCTGCGAGCGCGGCGACTACGCGGCCGACCTGGAGATCGCGCGTGGGATTCCGCGCGCTCCCGAGTTCCCGGACGCGCTGGACGCGCCGGAGGACGTCGAGACGCCCGGCGCGACGACGATCGAGGACCTGGCGAAGATGCTCGGGATCGACGACGCGGCGACGTCGAAGGCGATGCCAGTCGTCGCAGACGGGCGCGTCGTGCTCGCACTGGTGCGCGGCGACGACCGGCTGGACGAGGTGAAGATGGTCGAGGCGCTCGGTGAGGCGGTCCGGCCGGCGACCGAGGACGAGATCCGCGAGACGTTCGGTGCGGATCCGGGCTCGATCGGCCCTGTCGGGGTCGCCGTCGACGTCGTCGCCGACGAGGCGCTGCGGGAGGGTCAGTTCGTCGCGGGCGCGAATCGCACGGGCCACCACCTGCGCGGCGTGCAGGCGGGACGCGACTTCGAGGCGCGCTTCGCGAACATCCGCGAGGTGCGCGAGGGGGACACGTGCCCGAAGTGCGGCGGCAAGCTGAGCCTCCAGACCGCGATCGAGGTGGGCCACATCTTCAAGCTCGAGACGCGCTACACCGAGCCGCTCGAGGCGACCTTCCTCGACGAGGACGGCAAGGAGAAGCTGCTGATCATGGGCAGCTACGGGATCGGCCCCGCGCGCACGATGGCGGCGATCGTCGAGCAGCACCACGACGAGCACGGGATCCAATGGCCGCGGTCCGTCGCGCCGTACGACGTCCATGTCGTCGCGCTGCCGGGGCTCGAGGAGCGCGCGGCAGAGGTCGCCGCGAAGCTCGACGAGGCCGGTGACGCCGTGCTCCTGGACGACCGCGATCAGCGCGCCGGCGAGAAGTTCGCGGACGCCGACCTGATCGGCGTTGCCCGTCCGTGTCACGGTCGGCAAGAAGACGCTCGAGGACGGCGCCGTCGACGTCCGCTCGCGGGAAACGGGCGAGGAACGGCGAGTGCCGATCGAAGAACTCGGTAGCCTGCGCTGATGGCTCGTAGGCGCCGCTTCAGCGACGACCCGTTCGGCGAGACCCTCGAGCGCCTGATGACGGAGAACGGCGTCACGTACCGCGGGCTGGCCGCGAAGACGAAGCTCTCCGCCGGCTACCTGAACCACCTCGTGCACGGGAACAGGCCGGTGCCGTCGAACGAGATCGTCCGCTCGCTGGCCGGAGCGCTCGACGTCGAGCCCGAGCACTTCCGCGAGTACCGGATCCGCGTGATCACGGAGCGGCTCGAGGAGATGCCCGCCCTGATCGACCGGCTCTACAAGCGGCTCGCCGAGAAGAACTAGGGCCCGCCCTAGTCTTCGACCGCGTCCTCGGCCTGCTCGGCGAGGTCGACGATGTCGCCCTCCTTGAAGAGGATCTTCTGGAGCGCCACGCGCCACTTCTCCTTGCGGCGTGCGAGGAACTCGAGGTCCATCGAGAAGTGGAGGAACTCCTCGCGCTGGGCGTGCTCCATGATCCGGCGGGCCTGCTCGTCGGTCTCGACCGCCATGCGCTGCTCGTACCAGCCGATCGCCTCGGCCTCCTCCTGGAGGGAAGCGATCACGCGGGCGAACGAGCGCGCGTCGTCGCCGAGCTCTTCGGGCGGCTCGTGGTACTGATCTGTCGGCATCGCGCCAATCTAGTCGTCCACGGGGCGTGGCGCAGAAACGTGCCTATTTGCAGCGGAAGCTGTAAACTGAGGAGTGTGGCGCCGCACCGGAAGAGCAGCGGATCGCGCGCTTGTCGAGTGGCCCGAGTTCACGCGGGCTATCGAAGCCGAGGCCGACGAGCCTGACTGATCTCGACCGAGAGATCGCCCGACTGGAGAGCTTGCTCTCGTCCGCGAGCCAGAGCGGCCGAGCGCGAGCCATCGAGTCGAACCTCGCACATGCGACGCGAGCGCGAGCGAGTCGCCGAGGGCCGAAGCAAGACTCCTGCGCGCGCGCGAGCACCGACTATCACGGCGCAGGAGGTAATGGATCGTGACTTCTAGGGCGAGACGGTCAGGCGAGAACGGCTAACCTGAGCCCCACGGGGCGTGGCGCAGCCTGGTTAGCGCGCTAGTCTGGGGGACTAGAGGTCCCGAGTTCAAATCTCGGCGCCCCGATGCGATAAACGCCCTGCAGACGGCGGGTTTTCTCGTGACCGGCGAGGAGCGTCCGACAGGCGCGTGGCTGCGAAATCGGCGTTCGTGGCTGCAGCTGCCAGAACGAGGGCGCGCGGTTCGAAGGCCGAGCCTTCCCATCGTCCGCGAATCCGGGCCGGCCGGTTCTGCGCCGGTAGCCCAGCAAGCGCGAGGCTGGACGACGACTCCGCGCTGGTGGTCGAGGAGTCCGTAAGGGCGTAGGCTTGGCGGTGTGAAACATTCAGCAGCCCTCGGGACTCTGGCTGCTGCGCTATTGCTCGCGTTGGGAAGCGCGTGTGGGGGTAGCGATGGCGGGGACGAGAACGCCGAGCCAGGAACCCCCGCCACGACAACAGAGACCAAGGCTGAGACTCCTCCCACAACGACGGAGGCGACAGAGTCCAGTCGCTGCGAAAACGTCCCGCAGAGGCTGGTCAAAACTATTGAGGAGGGGCTGAGCGTCTCAGTAGCGCGAACGCTCAAGGACGCTCGCGCGGTCAAGTCGGACGATTTCAAGCAGGTCTACTTCATCTCCGCGGAGATCGACGTTGAGGAGGGGGCGGGCGAGATCGCGACATGGGCTAAAACCGGGCCGCTTCGAGTCGGCGGCGGACTGATCTACGCGGTCGATGGTTTTGCCAACCAGTTCTCCAACGCGGACGACGGTGGCGACACCGACGCCCAGCATCAGCATGGACGACGATGGCGCGAAGGAGTCGAAGGCCTGCGTAGCGGACGCGCGCTAGACGAGGGAGGGCGGATGGCCTTCCCTCCGCCCAGGGCGACATGCCGCGGAAACATGTCTGGCCGTGCCGACGAGCCTCCGTTAGCGAGAGTCTTGCGCGAGGCACAGGTGGTGGAGGTCACGTCCCGAACGGCCACTAGCGAGCCCGCCGACGCCGTTTTCGTCTGAACCTCGGCGCGCGCGCATGGCCTGCGAGTGGCGGGGAGGCGCCCGAGGCGTCCGGGAGTTCGACCCCGTCGCCGGCCCCCAGTTCCGGCGCTGGCTTCGGCCAAACTACAACGCTGGATCGCGCGTGAAGGGGCCGACACCGAGGCCAGATTTCCGCGCCCAACCGGGCAGCCCGGAAGTACCTCCTTGGGATAGGGCGGTCTATTTCTCTGAGGGGTTCGGATCCTCAGGTCAGATCGCCTTCTAGTCGAAGCGCTCACGCTCGGCTACGAAGTCCTCGTATTCCTTGACCTTCCGACGGTCCATGAGATAGATCACCAAGAAGACGAGCACGATGGCGAAGATCAACGCTCCGATCGCGCCGAATCGAAAGCAAGGCCCTGTCGATGAGGAGCCACAGCACGAGTCCGCCGATCACGGCCGCGACAATGATTCCGAGCAGCTTCCCCACGAACCGGCGTCTCGACTCGTCGCCCGGATGTTCCTGCGATGCCGAGTTTCAGCCGTCGTCCGACGGCACGGTGCAGGGCATCGACCGGCTAATGGCGAACTCCGAAGCCTAGGGTGTCCGGTCCCGGTCGGGGTCGCTAGGAGCTCTCGGCGGCTGGCCGTGGCCGCCGGACTGCCCCGTTCCCCGCCGCCCGCCCGACGTCACAGGAGCGCCTGAGCGCGAGACCCTGGAGAGCTCCTGCAGGTTGGCCGCTTCCCGCCACCCCGTACCCCAGGACGCCTAACCGCTGATTTACTCTGGGGAGACTAGAGGTCCCGAGTTCAAATCTCGGCGCCCCGATTGAAATGCTCCATTTCGCAGGACCGGATAGTACCCGAACGTCTCGGTACATGAGCATCGTCGGCAGACTCCACAACCCGAAGAGCCTCCGCTGCGGCTGCCCACCGAGTGTGTCTGTCAGCGCTCCGCTATCGGTCGAGCGCTCCGCTGGTACATCCCTGCCCGGTTCCACACGCCCGTGCCGCGTGAGCGGAAGCAGGCGCTTGACGGGCAGGGCATGACGTTCCGCAGCGAGTGAGGTCACTCGCGCGCCTCCGCGCCTAGATCCAGCGGCGACTGCGAGCGAGGGAAAGTACGAGCAGGGCGATGCCGAACATCGCGGCGAGCACCACCCAGAACAGCCAGACGGTGTTGAAGAGGCCGACCTGGAAGTTCATGCCCATGATCCCGGCGAGCACCGTCGAGGGCAAGAGAACGACCGTGACCAGCGTGAGCACCTTCATGATGTCGTTCGTCCGCTGGCCGATGCGCGCGACGAGAAGGTCGAACGAGCCGAAGGTCGATTCCTTCGATTCGCGGGCGGCCTCCAGCGCCTGAGTCAGGCGACTCTCCAGGGTGGAGAACTTCTCCGCCGAGCGCTCGGTCGAGAGCGCATCGAGCTCCGGATGCGCCAGCGCGACGACGACCTCGCGGTGCGGGGCGAGCGCCCGTCGCAGCGTCCCGATCGAGCGGCGGAGCTCGACCAGCCGGGCGAGATCGTCGGAGACGTCATGCGGGGTGCCGGACATGACCTTCGCGTCCAGCTCCTCCAGTTCGCTCTCAACGGCCTCGAAGGCGCGGAAGTAGCCGGCAACGATCCATTCGAAGATCGCCGCGACAAACGAAGGCGCATCGAGCGCACCAGCTTCACCTCCGCCCTCGGCGCGCTCGCGAAACTCCTCGAGCACCGCGATCTCCCCGTGATGAGCGGTGACGACCCAGTTCCGGCCGAGCGCACATTCGAGAGGAGTGAGGACGGGCTCACCGTCTTCGACGCCGGCGGCGTACAGCGTCACATGCATCCGCTCGCCCGCGTCCACGAGAGACGCTCGGCCGGGCTGCTCGAGCAGCCTCTGTGCGTTCTCCTCGTCGAGTTCCAGCGCCTCCTGCAGAGCCGCCACCTCGACCTCGGTCGGGTCTCGCAGGGCGAGCCAGAGCAGCTGGTCGTCGGCGAGCTTCTCGAGCGCGGCACGCCAGTCCTCGACTTGCTCGGACTCTCGCTCGTCGAACAGGAAGACCGTGAGCATCCCCGTTGTTTCCAGAGCCCTCCCCGTTTCCCTGTCCGAGGAGGGTGCTTCGAAGTCGAAGGGGCCATGCAGCAAACCCCGCGTCGCGCATGGCCCCTTGGCTCAGTACCCGTCTTCGACACTCGTCGTAACCGGGAGGCTGTTAGGAGTTTGTGAAGCCTCTGGGCTCGCCGTAGGCCTCCATCAGCTAGCTACACTTTTCGGCGGCCACCTGTATGTGGGCCCGGGCTCTACTTAGGAACCCTCCCTACCCGAACACGGAACCCGGATGCCTTCACAGGTGGCCCTACTCGGCCCGCTGACGGCCGGTTCCTCCAGCAGCTCGTTTGGTCTCTCCTCGGGAGGGGCATACTTGCCCTCCGAGAGAGAGGAGGACCCATGTGGTGGATCATCCTGATCATCGTCGCCGTGCTCGTCGTCGCCGCGATCATCATCGTCGGCGGCCGCCGTGCGCGGGAGCGACAACTCGAGAACAAGCGACAGGAAGCCGGTGAGCTTCGGACTCAGGCCGACCAGCAGGCTTCCCAGGCCGGCCAGCGTGCGTCACTCGCCAAGGAACAGGCCGAGCAGGCCGAGCAGGAGCGGGCGCAGGCCGAAGAAGCCCGCCGCCGTGCGGACGAAGTCGATCCAGACGTAGCGACGTAGCTGTCACAACGGCCGTAGGCTTCGCCCGTGCCGGCGACTCGCGTAGCGATCATCGGAGCTGCGCTCGATCTCGGCGCGGGCCGCCGCGGCGTCGACATGGGGCCGTCGGCTATCCGCTACGCCGGCCTCAGCGAGCGGCTCGAGCGCGCCGGAATCGAGGTCGAGGATCGCGGAAACGTCCAGGCGGCGCTCGCGGAGACGCGGGAGACCGGCACGGACAATGCCCGCTTCCTCGACGAGATCCTCGAGACGTGCACGCGGGTCGCCGCCGAGGTCGAGGCGGCCCGTGGCGACGGCCTGCTGCCGCTCGTGCTGGGCGGCGACCATTCGATCGCGATGGGCTCGCTGAGCGGCCTGGCCGCGGCGGGACCGGGCGGCGTGCTGTGGCTGGACGCGCACGGCGACCTGAACACGCCCGAGACGACGCCGTCGGGGAACGTCCACGGGATGCCGCTCGCGGCCGCGCTCGGGCTCTGTGACGGCTTCTCGCGCGACGGCCTGCGACTGCCCGCGGTCGAGCCGCAGCGCGTGGCCCTGGTCGGCGTCCGCTCGCTCGATCCCGGGGAACAGGAGCTCGTCCGTGACCTCGGCGTCGCCGTCTACACGATCAGCGACCTCGACCGGCGCGGAATGGAGCCGGTGATCGCCGAGGCGCTCGAGCGCGTTGCCGGCGGGTCGTTCGTCCACGTCTCGGTCGACCTGGACGTCGTCGATCCAGAGGTGGCGCCCGGGTGTCGGCGATCCGGTGCGCGGCGGCCTCTCGTACCGCGAGGTGCATCTCGCCCTGGAGCTCGTCGCGGAGGCCGGCGTGCTCGACGGGCTCGACCTCGTCGAGGTCAATCCGATCCACGACCACGAGAACACGACGGCCGGGCTGGCCGTCGAGCTGGCGGCCAGCGCGTTCGGCGTGAAGATCCTCTAGAGCGAAGACGTCCGCCGAGCAGCCGAAGACGAGCGCTGCGCGGATGTCCGACTCGTCGAGCCCGACGAGTGACGGGTGATCGAGGTCGACCTCGACGTCCGGCCACGCGTCGAGGCCGAGTGCCGCAGCTCCTTCGTCGGCGCCGATCCGGAGCAACGTGTCGGGTGCGATGACGTTCCGGCGCAACGCGGACCGGCGCGCGATTCCCTCCAGCTCCCGGAGCTCCTCGAGCGGATCGATGCGCACGTTCGAGTCCGAGCCGATGCAGATCGCGATGCCGCGCTCGAGGACGCGCTCGACCGGGAAGTAGCCGTCGCCGAGATTCGCCTCGGTCGTGGGGCAGACGCAGATGCGCGAGCCGCTCTGAGCGAGGAGATCGAGCTCCGCGTCGTCGGCGTGCGTCGCGTGGACGACCGTCGTCCGCGGGCCGAGGCAGCCGTTCTTCGCGAGCAGCTCGATGGGCCGGATGCCGTGCTCCTCGATGCATTCCTCGATCTCGCGCGGCTGCTCGTCTGCGTGGACGTGCAGCGGGAGCTCGTGCTCGGCGGCGTAGCGTCCGATCTGCGCGAGCCATGGGGGTGGGCAGGCGCGGACGGAGTGGGGGGCGAGTCCGACCCGGATCCCGCGTTCCCGCAGGTTCTCGACCTGGTTCAGGTACTCGGCCGGCGAGGTCTGGCGGAAGCGGGCGAGGCCGCCCCTCGCGTAGGCGGCGTAGAGCAGGACGAACGTGATCCCGGCGGCTCCCGCGGCCTCGGCGGCCGCGAGCGCCTGCTCGAACCCGAGGTAGTGGAACTCGCCGACCGCGGTGTACCCCGCGCCGCGCATTTCGCCGTACACCCGCTCGTAGTCGATCCGGACGCGCGCGGACGTCTGCGCGGTCCGCGAGCTCGAGCATCGCGTCGCGCCAGGTCCAGAAGTCGCCGCCCTCGGTGCGGCCGCGGAGCGCGCGCTGGAAGGCGTGGCTGTGCGCGTTGACGAAGCCGGGGATCGTCAGCCGGTTCGCCACGTGGCGACGCTATCAATCTCGCGCCGCCTTCTTTAGCCGGTACCCCCGACCTCCTCCCCGATGCGATCGTATCGAGGAAAGGCGCACGTGTCTGTCACGAAACGCGAGCAAATCAGGAGCAATCGATCCCCAGCGCTCTATCCTTGACGACGATGTCCGCACCCGCGGTCTCCGCTCCGCTGGCGCGCGTTCCGAACGCGCTGACGATCCTGCGGCTCTTCCTGATCCCGCTCTTCGCCGCGCTGCTCATTCCGGCCGACGGGGGCTACAGCTGGCCGGCCGCGATCGTCTTCGGCATCGCGGGGATCACCGACCAGGTCGACGGCTGGCTCGCCCGGCGCTGGCACGTCGAGTCGGCGTTCGGCAAGGTCGCCGACCCGCTCGCCGACCGTCTGATGATCGACGCGGCCGTGATCATCCTGGTCGCGGTCCACCACCGCCTCCCGTGGGTCGCCCTCGTGCTGATCGTCGCCCGAGACGCGCTCCTCATCGGCGGGTACAGGCTGCTCGTGCCCGACGGCTACGAGCTCAACGTCAACTTTCTGGGCAAGCTCGCGACCTGGGTGCTGTACGCGTCCCTCGTCTTCGTGATGATCACCCACGAGGGGACGCAGTGGCCGCTCTGGTGCTTCTGGATCGGCCTCGTGCTCGCACTCGCCGCCGGAGCCCAGTACGCCTACTCGGTCGTGAGAGGAACGAGCGAATGAAGGCGGTCGTCATGGCCGGCGGCGAGGGCACACGCCTCAGGCCGCTCACCTCGAACCAGCCGAAGCCGATGGTCCCGATCGTCGGCAAGCCGTGCATGGAGCACATCGTCGAGCTCCTCCGCGGCCACGGCTTCGAAGACGTGATCGTCACGGTCGCGTTCCTCCCGCAGGCGATCCGAAGCTATTTCGGCGACGGTGAGGGGCTGGGCGTGAACATGGAGTACTCCGTCGAGGAATCGCCCGCGGGCACGGCCGGATCCGTCGGCCTCGCGTCCGACAAGCTGGACGAGACGTTCCTCGTCATCTCCGGCGACGCGCTCTGCGACTTCGATCTCACGCGCCTCGTCGAGTTCCACAAGGAGCGCGGCGCGGCGGTCACGATCGGTCTGAAGTCCGTCGAGAACCCGCTCGAGTTCGGAATCGTGGTCACCGACGACGACGGCCGGGTCGAGCGCTTCCTCGAGAAGCCCTCGTGGGGCCAGGTCTTCTCGGACACGATCAACACGGGCGTCTACGTGCTCGAGCCCGAGGTGCTCCAGCACGTCCCGGCCGACCGGCCGTACGACTTTTCGAAGGAGCTGTTCCCGCTTCTGCTCGAGATGGGGCGCCCGCTCTACGGGCTGGTCATGGACGGCTACTGGCAGGACATCGGCAACCTCGACCAGTACAGGCAGGCGAACTTCGACGCGCTCGACGAACAGGTCGTGCTCGGGATGCCGGGAATCCGTCTCCGCGGCAACGTCTGGCTGGGGGAGGGCGTGGAGCTCGACGACCTCGACCAGGTGGAAGGGCCGGCGCTGATCTCGAACTACTGCCGCATCGCGCCGGACGCCCAGGTCGGCGCGTACTCGGTCCTGTCCGCGAGCGTCACGCTCCTCGAGCGGGCGCGCACCACGCGCTCGGTGGTCGACACCTCGACGCACATCGGCCGCGGGGCCGTCGTCGAGGGCTCGATCATCGGCCGTTCGTGCGACATCCGCGCCCACGCGCGCCTGCAGGAGGGCGTGGCGCTCGGCGACGAGGTCAAGGTCGGCGAAGAGAGCGTCCTCATGCCCGGCGTGCGCATCTACCCGTACAAGGAGGTCGAGAGCGGCGCGCAGATCTACGAGAACCTGATCTGGGAGTCCCGTGTCTCGTCGCGGCTCTTCGAGCGCGACAGCGTCTCGGGCCTCGTCAACGTCGACCTGACGCCCGAGGTCGTGACGAAGCTCGCGGTCGCGCTGGGAACGGCGCTTCCCAGGGGCGCGCGGATCGTGTCCAGCCGCGAGGCGCCTGCCGCGTGCCGGATGATCGAGCGTGCGATGATCGCCGGGCTCAACTCGACGGGCGTCGGCGTCTCGGACCTCCGCGTGCTGCCGAGCGCGGTCGGGCGGCACCTGCTGAAGACGCACGACTACGCGGCCGGCTTCCACGTCGGCTTCTCCGCGGTCGACGCCGAGGTGGTCGCGATCCGGTTCTACGAGGAGCCTGGCATCCAGCTGACGACCGAGCTCCAGAAGGAGGTCGAGAAGCACTTCAACCGCGGCGAGCTCCGGCGTGCGGCGGGCGACAGCGTCGGCAACGTCGACTATCCGGTGCGGCCGCGCGAGATCTACGCGGAGGAGCTGCTCGAGACCCTCGACCAGGACGCGATCCGCGAGCGGGAGTTCCGGATCGTCGTCGACTACGGCTACTCGGCCGCGTCGCTCGTCCTCCCGCTCGTCCTCGGCCCGCTCGGCGTCGAGGTCGTCGCGGCGCACGCGTTCTCGCCGAGCGAGGACATCGGCGCGAGGGCGAACCTGCGCAGCCTCATCGGTCAGACGAAGAAGCTCGTCAACGCCGTCGGCGCGGACTTCGGCGTCGTCTTCGACCGTGCCGCCGAGCGCCTGTACCTGATCGACGAGAGCGGCCGCGAGATCCCGGTCGAGCAGGCCCTGCTCCTGTTCCTGAAGCTGATCGGCTCGAACGGGCGCCGCGGGAAGCTCGCGTTCCCGGTCACCGTCACCGGCCAGGTCGACCGCATCCTGAAGGGAAGCGGCCTCGAGGTGATCCGCACGCCGGCCTCGCTCAGCGAGCTGACGAAGGCGGCCGCGCAGGACGGGGTCATCTTCGCCGGCGCGATCGGCGGCGGGTACGTCTTCCCGGACTTCCTGCCCGCGTACGACGCGATGGCGAGCCTCTGCAAGCTCCTGGAGCTCCTGGCTCCGGTCGAGCGGCCGCTCTCCGCGCTCGTGGCGGAGCTGCCCGTCTCGACCCTCGTCCATCGGCAGCTGCCGTGCCCCTGGGGCCAGAAGGGGACCGTGATGCGGGTTCTGACCGAACGCCTGAAGGGCCGCGACCTCGACCTGCTCGACGGGATCAAGGTCAACGACCGTCGCGGCTGGGCGCAGGTGCTGCCCGATCCGGACGAGCCGCTCGTGCACATCTACGCCGAGGGGCGCGACGAGCGAACGTCGAACGAGCTCGAGGAAGAGCTGAGGCAGCTCGTCGAGGATGTCCTGCAGCAAGAGGCCGATATCTCAAGTTGAGGTTGAACCTTGTGGGCGCGGCTGCTTTACTTGCCAGCGGCGCCGCCCTCCTCCCAACGAAAGGCTGATCGCGTGGAACCGTTTCCGAATCTCGCCTCCATGTCCGACAAAGATCTCAAGGCCGAGATCGAGAAGCTCACCGAAGAGGAGCAGGAGGTGTCGTACCGCCGGCGGCTCCTGCACGGACGAATCGACATGCTGCGGACGGAGCTCGTCGCACGGCTCCACAACGAGCAGGAGCAGGGAAAGAGCCCGCTCGAGGACGTCGACCTCGACCGGCTCGCGCAAATCCTCGCCGGCAAGGCCTCGCCGCCTTCGGAGGAAAGCGCTTGAGCCATGTGTACTGCCAGGAGTGCGGATTCCAGAATCCGGAGGCGTCGAACTACTGCGCGAAGTGCGGGGCGCTCCTCGTCCAGGACGAGGGCGGCTCCGACACGACCATGAGCTACACGCCCGAGGAGGGCGACGACGAATCCGGCGCCGTCCTCGATGAGATCAAGGCCGAGGGGCCCGCGCTCGTCGTCCGGTCCGGCGGAGGACGGGCCGGAGAGCACTTCCTGCTCGAGCAGGAGGAGACGACGGTCGGCCGCTCGCCGGACTGCGACGTCTTCCTCGACGACGTCACCGTCTCGCGCCGCCACGCGCTGGTCGTGCGCCGCGAGGGCGGGTTCTTCATCGAGGACCGCGGCAGCCTGAACGGGACGTTCCTGAACAGGCGCAGGATCGAGTCGGGCCGGCTGGAGGACGGGGACGAGGTCCAGATCGGCAAGTACAAGCTGACCTTCCTCTCGCAGTGAGCGCGGCAGCCCAGACATCCAGCCGTGACGGCCTGCTCCACATCGGCGCCGTGTGCAACCGGCTGCACGACGAGTTTCCGGACGTCTCGATCTCGAAGATCCGCTACCTCGAGGATCAGGGCCTGATCCACCCGAAGCGGACGCGAGGCGGGTACCGGCTCTTCGACGACGACGCCGTCGAGCGCCTGCGGACGATTCTCCGGCTGCAGCGCGACGAGTTCCTCCCGCTGCGCGTGATCCGGCAGGAGCTCGCGTCGCCCGAGGCGAACAAGGCGCGCCGCCGTCGGCTTGCTGCGGGTCTCGCCGGGCCGGAGGAGGAGCTGAGCGCGGCCGAGATCGAGGAACGCTCGGGCGCGACGCCTCAGCTCGTGCGCGAGCTCGAGGAGTACGGGCTGCTCGAAGCGCGCGGGAGCGGGGGAGAGAAGCGGTACTCGGCGGGCGACGCCGAGATCGCAGCGGTCTGCGCGCAGCTCGCGTCGTACGGGATCGGCCCGCGAAACCTCCGCGCTTTCCGCACGGCCGCCGACCGGGAGGCGTCCCTGCTGGGACAGCTCGTCGGCGGCTCCCTGCGGACGCGCAACCCCGAGCGCCGGGAGGCGGCGCTCGACGACCTGCGTGCCCTCGCCGAGCTGGCGCAGGAGCTGTCGCAGCTGCTCTCGTGGCGCGCCCTTCGACACCTCGCATCCGCCTGATGGCCGTCGCGGACGTCGAGCGGTTGAAGTCCCTGATCCGCGACGTCCCGGACTGGCCGGAGCCGGGCGTCGTCTTCAAGGACATCATGCCGCTGCTCGGGAACGCCGCTGCCCTGCAAGAAACGATCGACGTCCTCGGCGACTGGGCCGCGGAGCGGAGTCCTGACATCGTCGTCGGCGCGGAGGCTCGCGGCTTCTTCATCGGCTCGGCGATCGCCTACAAGCTCGGCTGCGGCTTCGTCCCGGCCCGGCGGCCGGGGAAGCTGCCGCTGGAGACGATCGCCGCCGAGTACGCGCTCGAGTACGGCAAGAACACGCTCGAGCTGCAGGCTGACGCGATCGGTGACGGCGCGCGGGTGGTGATCCACGACGACGTTCTCGCGACAGGCGGCACCGCGAGAGCGCTGGCAGAGCTCGTCGAGCAGCTCGGCGGGCGAGGTCGTCGGGCTCCAGTTCATCATCGAGCTCGACTTTCTCAAGGGCCTCGAGAAGATCTCGGACTACGACGTCTTCTCACTCTTGCACTACTAACCCGCGAGAAGTCCGAGAAGTGCGTCGCAGGACCACGATGGTCGACTACATGCCGGGCGACTACTTCGGGGTCGCATTCACAATCAAGAATCGCAGCGACCGGCCGGTGACCATCACGGGGATCTCCGGAACAAAAGCCGGGCAACGGTTCGTACGGCTCGTCGGCGTCATGGTCGTTCCGTTCACGATTCGTCCTTGCCCCGGAAGCTGTCCGGCGCCTTCTCTTGGCCTGGCGCGTCCTTTTCGTGAGCTAGGGCCGCTGCAGGAATTGACTGTCGGGCCGCATCGCAGCGCCAGCGTGATCCTGCACTTCCGCTGGGTCGATTGCACTCGTGCGCCTCGGCGGGTCGCCGAAAGCGACAATCGAGCCTTGCAAGTCGAGTACCGCGTCGACGGTCGGACCGAGACCCAACTCCTGAGTACCGGCGGGGCCCGTCTCACTGTCCAGTCGAGCACGTGCGGTCTGTTGGAACGTCCCTAGGCCTGTCGAATCCGCCTTGAGGACGGGGCGCTCATTCCCGTCCGGCGTGCCGATTACAAGTTCCAGATCGTCATGTACGACGCGCTCACGACGCGCTACACGTTCCCGTGCCCGGCCAGGGGTGAGACGCGCGTGCGCCTGTCGGCGTTCCGGGCCCTCGACCGTCTCCCGGGCGCCGGCCACCCGGCGGTGTTCCAGGTCGTGTTCGACTGCCCCTGCGGGTGCGAGCACCCGGCGCTCGTTTCGGACGTCGAGCTCGACTGGGCGCCGCTCGGGCACAGCTCGGAGCGCTTCCTCAACCTGATGACCGATCGGTTCGAGTCGACCGAGGAGGAGCTGGCCGACCTCGCGGTGCGGCGGATCCTCGCGGGGGAGTGGCCCTGGAGCTTCTACTGCTACCCGGAGCGGCGGCCGAGGCCCGTCTTCCCGTCGTCGTTCTTCCTGATCGCTCCCGGCGACGGCTCGGTCGGGCTCGCCGTTCGCTGCCCGGCCTGCGAGCACGTCTCGGTCAATCTCGTGACGCCGGAGCACGTGGATCTCCCGTTCCACAACGATCGCGAGATCGGCGTCCTGCAGCACGTGCTCGCCGGCGATGCCGCGGAGATGATCGAGGAGTTCCGCGACGAGCTCGATTCGGGGCTGTTCGACGCCCGGCGCCTCGACCTGGACTGAATTCCCGCCGAAACGGGCAGGACCGGGGCGGAGGTGGTGCCCATGTATGGCCTGACGAGAGCAACGCTGACCTTGATCGGAGCGGCCGCCGCCGGCGCGCTGCTCTGGCTTGCGACGACTGCCCTGCCGGCGAACGTCTCCGATGCTTCGCTGGGCGGCTACTGGGCCGCGTTCGGGCTGGTCGCCCTGGGCGGGCTCGTGATGGCTCTGTCCCAGCTGCTCGGTGGCTGGACGAAGTGGGGCTGGCCCCGGGTCTCGAGCCACGTGTTCCTGGTCGCGTTCCTGCCGACGCTCGTCGTCGGCGGCTGGATGCTGGCCGCGCACGAGCCGGCGAACTACTGGCTCGGGCGGCACGTTCGCAGCTGGTCGGGCGACATCGGGATCGACGGCCTGGTCAATGCGCTCGGGTTGATGCTTCCGGCGATCGCGTTCGGGATCGGGCTCGTCTTCGGGCTCACGTTCGACACGACCGGACCGCGCATCCCGCGCAAGTTCAAGCCCGTCCCGGCCGCCGGCGCGCAGCCACGTCCCGGTCCGGCTGCCGACGGCAACGGACGACCGGAGGAGGACCGGCAGGTTCGTCTCGGCGACGAGGAAGCATCCGAGGCGCAGCCCACGACTGAGCCGGTCGAGCCGGTGCAGAAATAGTTAGGTTCCGTTAGTCCGCGGCAGGATCGGCGCCGCCCGTGCTCACTCCCGGGAGGGATCCCCGGGCCCGGTGCGCAGGCCGATATTCGGGCCATGACCGCCGCCGAGCCGCAAACCCGTGCGCTGACGAGAATCCTCCGCGACTGCGCTCGGCTCGAGGACGAGGGTCAGCCGACCGGCGTCGCAAGGCTGCGGTACGCGATCGGAGAAGAGCTCGCACGGCTGCTCCTGAGCGCGCTGTCCGGCGATCACCGCCGGGCTGGCCTGGGCGCTGCCGTCTAGCGCCGCGCGCGTCGCGCGCCGCCCTCGCCGAAGAGGCGGATGAAGAGGAAGATCGCGCCGCCCGCGACCGCGGACAGGACGAACGCGCTGCCCTTGCCGATGCCGAGCGCGAGCTGTCCGATCCAGATGTAGAGGAAGAAGCCGAAGGCCCAGAAGAAGGCCGAGACGCCCTTGTCGACGCTCGGTGGGCGCAGGTGGAAGGACACGGCGCGAGTGTAACCGGGGGCGACGACACCCGACGCGTGAGGTTCGGAGCCGCCTGCGGCGGCCCTCACAATTCTTGGCCGCCCGAAAGGGACCATAAAAATTCGCCGAGCCGGTTTCGCTTTCGTCCGCCCTTCCGACCAACTTTCGGCTTCCGCCTACGGCCGCCCGGCTGGGCTTCGACCTACTCGCGCTCCGTGCTCGGCGCAAACGGGACACTAGAGCTGTCAAGGCCTCCGTGCAAGACCTGTCCGAACGCGTCGTCCGCAATTTGCAAAAAGTTCAGTTTTCAACATTTTCCACACCAGAGCTGCGCGTCTGTGGACAAGTCTGGGGAAGACCCGACAGGGTCATGGAGCAAGGTGGCGTACGGGAGTCCCGTGGCGCGGTCCGCGTAGACGGCGCGGTAGACGAACGGACCGATGCTGGGCGTGTCCATGAAGGTGAACGATCCGTCTGCGGCGAGCGGGGCGGACCCTGCGAGCTCGCGAGGGGAGCCGGGTCGTTCGCGGTAGAGCCTGACCGTCCCGGACGCGCCGCGGACGTCTCCCGTCACGAGCACGCTCCCGTTCAGCTGCTCGGTCGCATCGAGATCGATGCGGACCGACGGGGCATGCCGCAACCGGTACCACGAGAGGCCGTCCGGCCTGGCGAGAAGCACGTCGCGAGTGCCGCGCGGGGCCGAGGAGAGGCCGGCGAGCCAGCCGTCGAGCTCGTAGTCGACGCGACGGTTCACGACCACACCGGCCCAGACGACGGCGTCTCCCGTGAGCCCGAGGTCGCTCGCGGACACCCACTCGTTCGCCGCAACCTCCGGTCCGGTTCGCGTCAGCCCGAAGCCGGTCATGATCGCGCGATCGAGGACGAAGTCGCTCTCGATCGACCGCCCGTGTTTCGCGAGCGACACGGGCAGCTCGCCCGCGCCGAGGAGCGCCTGCGTCCACGCCGCGTACACCGCGTTGCCGCCGACCGCACCGAGGAGCGGCCCGACCGGGAAGTCGCCGTTGCCCGCGTCGATGTACTGGCCCTTCCACGTGCCGTTCTGCAGACGCCACTCGATCGTCCCGACCGCTCCGTCGATGCCGTACGACTCGATCACGCGAACCGTGCGGCCCGCGAGCACCGGCACCGCCGGCGGGGCGACGAAGCTCTTCGGGAACCCGCTCCCGGTGATCTGCACGGAGTGCGCGCGGCCGCGAAGGTCGATCCGCACGAGCGTGAGGGCCGTCCTGTGCGTGGAGCGGCGCCACCGGGTGAACGCGACCATCGCGTTCCCGTGCTGGACCACGAGACCCGGCCAGCCGAGCTTCGAGCCGGTCGGAGCCCGCGCGAGCGGAATCCTCCGCCACCCGGCTCTCGTCCGGCGGACCAGGTCGAGGGAGTGCGAGCCGGGGCCGCGGACGAGCACGACCGGGCCTCGTCGACCGGCCTTGAAGGCGACGAGCGTCGAGCCGCGCGTGACGTGCGCCGCGCGCTGCCGCGTCCACGAGCCGCTCCTGCGAACCGCGATCTCGACGCTGTTTCCGTGCAGGTACGCGACGAACGGCGTTCCGCTCGCCGAGACGGCGAGCATTCCGTCCTGGACCTTTGGAACGGCAAGCTCCGCCGAGGCAGAGCCCGCCGTTGCGAGCCCAACCGCAACAGCGAGCGCCAGGCTCCTCATGGCTGGAGCCTAGCCAGCGCGGGGAAGGGCCGTACGGAGCCGTCTTCTTCGTCGACTTGACATAACACGCGTTATCGTGCATTCGACCTACTGCACCGAGACGACGCCCGAGCGCTCGTGAACCTCGGCGTGGCAGTTCAGACCGAGCAGGACGCACTTGCCGAGTCCGGCTACAGTCCTCGAGCCGGTCGGCTCCGGAGAAACCTGAAACCTTGCTCCGGCCGCCAGTTTGATGTTTCATCTTTCAATCGCCCTGGTATTGAGAACTCGAGCTGCATGACAGTTGAGATCGAGCACGTCCTTGCGGTAGAGGACGTACGCGAAGTAATCGAAACGGCCGAGCAGGCCGGGTCCATTCGCGCGTCCGAGCTCACCGAGCTCGTCGAGACGCACGAGATGAGCGAGCTCGAGGCCGAAGCCCTCCACCGCGAGTGCGAGCAGCGCGGCATCGACGTCGTCGAGGACAAGGAAGAGCAGCAGCCTGCGCCGCAGCCGATCGTCTACGAGACGACGACGGACGCGCTCCAGCTGTTCCTGCGCGAGGCCGGCCGGCACGCGCTGCTGACCGCGGCGCAGGAGGTCGAGCTCTCGAAGCGGATCGAGCGCGGCGACCTCGACGCGAAGCAGCGCATGATCCAGTCCAACCTGCGCCTCGTCGTCTCGATCGCGAAGAACTACCGCAACCAGGGCCTCCCGTTCCTCGACCTGATCCAGGAAGGGACGCTCGGGCTGATCCGCGCGGTCGAGAAGTTCGACTGGCGGCGCGGCTACAAGTTCTCGACGTACGCGACCTGGTGGATCCGCCAGGCCGTCGCCCGTGCGCTCGCAGACAAGGCCCGGACGATCCGGATGCCGGTCCACATCGTCGAGCGGCTCCAGAAGATGAACAAGGCCGAGCGCATGCTCTGGACGCAGCTCGGTCGCGAGCCGACGCTCGCGGAGATCGCGGAGGAAGCCAGCCTGCCGCTCGAGCAGGCGCGCGAGGTGAAGGCCGCCGCGCGTGCGTCGACGAGCCTTGACCAGCCCGTCGGCGAGCAGGAGGACGCGGTCTTCGGAGACTTCGTCGCCGGCGACGGGCCGTCACCCGAGGACGAGGTCGAGGTCACGCTCCGCAGCCAGGCTCTCGTCCGCGGGCTGGCCGCGCTGTCAGACCGCGAGCGCAAGGTGATCTGCCTCCGCTACGGCCTCGCCGACCTGGAGCCGAAGACGCTCGAGGAGATCGGCCGCACCCTGGGCCTGACCCGCGAGCGAGTCCGTCAGATCGAAGTGCACGCGCTGCGCCGTCTCTCGAAGCTCCGAGAGATGGAGTCAGTCGCCGGCTAGATCGAGGAAAGTCCGGCGCGCTGCGCGCGCCATGACGACTTTCCTCGAGGTGACCTCATGTGCCTGGCGGTCGTGAGCGGAGTCGGGCAAAGCCCGCCTCCGCGGCGACCAATCTCCGGACTCCGCCCAAGTTCCTCCGCGACCTAGTAACAGACTGTTACAAGGCCGAAAGCCCAAGTGACACTGTGTTACTTGGGGAGTTACGAGTCGGTTTCGAGATAGAGCTGCAGGCCGGGTGCGGCCTGGCGTAGCTCTCTCAGCGCGCGGGACTCGAGCTGGCGCACTCGCTCGCGGGTGATGCCGAGGCCGAGGCCGACCTGTTCCAGCGTCTGCGGCGACTCGCCGTCGAGGCCGAAGCGGAGCGCGAGGACACGCCGCATGCGCGGGCTCAGGCGGCGCAGCGCACCTGCGAGCTCGCGGGAACGGAGCATCTTGGCGGTCGCGGTGTCGGGCTGGTCGGACTTCGTGTCCTCGATCAGGTCGCTGTACACGCTCTCCCCGTCCCCCACCGGTGTCTCGAGGCTGACGGGATCCTGGATCAGCTCCAGGAGCTCCTGGACGCGCTCGGGCGTGAAACCCGCCTCCTTCGCGATCTCGGGGATCTCCGGGTCGCGGTTCAGCTTCTGAGCGAGGATGCGCCGCGCGCGCAGCACCTTGCGCGTCTGCTCCGCGACGTGCACCGGGAGGCGAATCGTCCTCCCCTGGTCGGCGAGCGCGCGGGTCACGGCCTGGCGGATCCACCACGTCGCGTACGTCGACAGCTTGAAGCCGAGCTTGTAGTCGAACTTCTCGACCGCGCGGATCAGCCCGAGGTTGCCTTCCTGGATCAGATCGAGCAGCGGGACGCCGGCCTTCGTGTAGTTCCGCGTGATCGACATCACGAGCCGGAGGTTGCACTCGATCAGGCGGCGCTTCGCAGCCTCGTCGCCCGCGTCCTTGAGACGAGCCAGCTCGCGCTCCTCCTGCGGCGTGAGCAGTGGGCCGTCGCCGATCTGGCGGACGTAGAGCTTCAGCGGATCCTGCGTGATCGCCGCGACCGCGTCGTAGGGGTCCTTCTCCTCGACCTCGACAGGTTCGTCGAGCTGTGCAGGCTCGGCAACGACCTCGAGCTTGGGCTCGGGGGCCGGGTCGTTTTCCGCGGGTAGCTGAGGCAGAGGCCGCGCCATCGAGACGTGTATCGGTCACTCGACTGGGGGTGGCTTAGCCGGATCCCCCCGAACGAGGGAGGTTCTTCCCTAACTCAAACGGCAGTTGTGCGTCGAAAAGGGGAGAACGGGTACATCTGGAATCGAGGACGGGGTCGTCCTGTCGGACTTCTAGCATCGAGAAATGTTCAGAAATCGCTGAAATGTGCGGAATTGCCGGATACAGCTTCCATCGCGCGAGTCGTTTCGACAGAACGCTCGCGGCTCAAGCCCTGCTCGCGGGCATCGCGGAGCGCGGGGCGGACGCCGCGGGCTATGCGTACCGCGGCCCGGCCGGCGACCTGTCCTTCCACAAGCAGCGCTCCGGAGCCAGCGCGCTCCTCGACCGCGTCGCAATTCCGCAGGAGGCGACTCAGGCGCTTCTGCACGTGCGCGACTACACGAAGGGCCATCCGCGGATCGAGGCCAACAACCATCCCGTCCGGCACGGCGCCCTCAAAGGCGTCCACAACGGGATCATCGTCAACGACGAGGAGATCTTCGCCCGGTACGGCTTCGAGCGGCACGAGCCCGAGATGACCGTCGACAGCGAGGCGATCTTCGCCCTCGTCGACGCGTACGGCCCCACGCCCGAGGTGCTGGAGGAGCTGCGCGGGTCGATGGCGACCGCCTGGTTCGACGAGCGCGAGCCCGACACCGTGTACATCGCACGTGGCGTCGGCCGTCCGCTCTGGCTCGGAGAAGGCCTCAGCGAGGCGTTCTTCGCCTCGACGAAGAAGGCGCTCGAGGTCGTCGAGCAGTATCTGGGCGTGACGCTTCGCAAGCGCGAGCTGCCCGAAGGGATCCTCGTCCCGCTCGTCGAGGGCCGTCGGCAGAAGGCGATTCGTTTCCGGCCGGACAGCGCCTTCGAGGAGACGCCGCTCCCGGCCGTGCGAGCGCCCCAGGAAGGCGTTACCTGCCTGCGCCTCCTCGCGGCGATCGCGGCCGTTTGAGCCGTCCTTCGGGCGACACCTCCACCCCGTCCTCGAGCAGCCGCTCGCGCACGAGGTACTGGAACGCCGCCCATGCTCCTTTGTGCGGCTCGAGCATTCGGTAGATCTGCCACTCGCTGAGGAGCTCCGGGTCCGTGCCGCGCGCCTGCTTCCAGTCGGCGAACTTCGGGAGCCGGCCCAGCTTTCGTGCGAGCGCGGCGCCCTGGTCGATCGCGCGCTCGAGCCTCTCCTCCCCCACCGGGATGTCGAACCCGGCCTCTCGCAGCGCGTTCTTCAGCGAGCCGAACATGTGCCAGTAGAGAGACTTGGACGGCATCGAGTCGCGGTGCTCGTCGAGGTCCTTCGCGGTCGGCGGTCGCCCGAGCTCGTCGCCAAGCTCCCGTAGCTGACGGATGAGGTCGGCGGGTTGCGCGAACCGGCGCGGCACGAGCCCGGCCTGACGCTTGGCCTCGTTCCAGCTCTTGAAGTGCTGGATGACCGTCTGCGGATGCACGGTCGTCTCGGGGTCGGCTTCGAACTCGCGCATCGTCGGCGAGCGCCCCAGGCGCTTGGCGCAGGCGCGCAGCTGCTCGAGGATCTCCTCGTTCGAGTAGCGCTTGCGGATTCCGGCCTGGAACTCTGCGAGGGCGGCCGGATCGATGCGTCGCACGGGCTGCGGGGCCCGGCGTTTCCGGGGCATGCAAAGAAGAATAGAACAGACTAGAGAACTTGCAAACCCGCGCTAGGAAACTGAAGCGCGCTACGAAACGGCGAGCAGGTCGTGCCTGGCGGCCTCGTCGGCGAGGATCTCCGGCGGCAGCACCCGCTCGAGCGCCCCCACGCAGCGTGGGCAGAACTGCGTCCCGGCGGCGCGCCGGAGCTCGTCCATCGCGTCCATCGCGGGCCGCGCCGCTCGATAGATACGCGTCGTCAGCATCGAGTCGAGCGCGTCGGCGACGTGGATGATGCGTGCGCCCAGTGGGATCTCCTCCCCCTTCAGGCCGTCCGGATAGCCGCCGCCGTCGAACCGCTCGTGGTGATGGCGGATCGACGGAACGGCGTCGTTCAGGAAGCCGAGACGGTCGATGATCCGCGCTCCTTCGTCGGAGTGCCGCTGCATCAGCGTCCACTCCTCGTCCGTGAGGACGGCTGGCTTGAGCAGGATCGCGTCGGGAACGGCCAGCTTGCCGATGTCGTGGAAGAGCGCCGCGTGCCCGAGCAGGTCGAGCTCCGTCTGCGAGAGCCCGAGCTCGCGGCCGATCGCCAGCGCGAGCTGCTGGACGCGCCGCGAGTGCCCGGCCGTGTACGCGTCGCGCGCGTCGACGGTGGCCGACAGGCTCTCCATCGCGGCCGTCGAGCGCTCCCGCAGCAGCTGGTTGGCCTTCTCGAGCGACACGTTCTGGCTCTGGATCGTCTCCGCGGCCGCACGGAGCTTCTGTGCGCTTCGCTGCGTGTGCTTGAGGTACGCCTCCTGGGTCTTGCGCATGAGGAGCAGCGGGACCGCGAAGACGGCCAGCGCATAGAGCCCTGCGGCGTGGTACGCGATCGCCATCACGCCGCCGACGAAGCCGTAGACGATCCAGTGCGTCGCGAGCCATGCGAACCGCTCGTGCCAGACACGCCGCACGGGCTCGTGACCCTCCATCGAGATCGCGATGCTGAGGAGACCGGTGTTGACCGCGAAGTAGGCGAGCCCGGCGACGAGGCCGGCCGCGGCCGTGACGAACTCTCCGACCGTGCTCTGGAAGCCGACGGCGAACACGCACGCCGCCGCGAGCGAGGAGAGCGTGAGCGCGCCGATGTTGAAGAGGACCCGGTGGATCTCGGACCTGCGGGCGCTCCACTCGACGACAGCGGTCGTCGCTGCGAGGACGAGCGCCGCCCGCGGGCCGAAGAGGGCCGCGCCGGCGAGCGATCCGACCGCGCTGACCGAGATCGAGCCGCCGTCGTCCACCTCGATCGCGAGGGCCTGGCCGAAGCCGACGAGGACGACGAGAGCGATGAGCGCGAAGACGTCGTGGTTGGAGCCGAGCAGGAGCCCCAGCACGCCCGCTCCGATTCCGACCACCGAGACGAATCCGACGAGGAGCGCGAGGCGCGGCGAGAGCGAGAGGAAGCGCGGCCCGTGGACCGCATGCGTCCGGGGATGCCGGCGGTCCTCGGGCGGGATCAGCTCGACCGCGGGCGGCAGCGGCTCGAGGTGGTCTTCCGACTCGGGAACCGCGACCAGGCGCGGCTTGCGGTCGCTCGGCACGGCCAGCGGCTCGGAGCTCGCGTCGAGCGCGCGGTTGCGGCCCTGGAGCTTCGCGCGGTAGACCGCGAGGTCGGCCTGGTGGATCAGCTCGTTGGCATCCTGGCCGTCACGCGGGTAGGCGGCCACGCCGACCGAGATCGTCGCGCGGATCGGCTTGCTCGAGGTTTCGACGTCGAAGGTGCGAGCGGCGACCTCGCGGCGAATCCGCTCGGCGATCTCCATCGCCTCCTCCGGGCTCGTCTCGGGCAGCAGGATGCTGAACTCCTCACCGCCGAAGCGGGCCGGGACGTCGTAGTGCCTGAGACTTGCTCGGAACACCTCGGCGATGCCCTTCAGCACGGCGTCGCCCGCGAGATGGCCGTACGTGTTGTTGATGTCGCGCAGGAGGTCGAGGTCGGCCATGATCAGCGCCAGGGGCCGCTCGAAGCGCTGCGAGCGCACGATCTCCTCGTTGAGCGCGGCCCCGAAGTGGCGCGCGTTGAAGAGCCCGGTCTTCGGGTCGACGCGAGCCTCCGCCTCGAGCTGCGGAACCGAGAGCGATCGGTGGATGAGGAGGACCGGCGCGACGGCGAACGGGATCAGCCACGGGTCCGCGTACCAGAAGGTCGCCACGACCACGCCGAGGCCCGCGAGCACGAGCTCGGTCGAGAGCCCGTGGAACGAGAACAGGCCCGACTCACGGATGGTGTGCCCGTGGCCGAGCAGCAGCATCGGCGCGAGCATCGCGTGGTTCAGGCCGACGAGCACGATCGAGCAGGCGAGGCCCGCCATGGCGAAGCGGAAGCCCGTGCTCGAGACGAGGCCGTCGGAATGCAGGATCAGCCTCACCGTCGCCCAGGCCGCGATCGACGCGATCACGTAGTTGCAGATGTTGAAGCACTCCCGGTACCAGGCGGTTCGGTTCTTCAGCCAGGCCGGGATGTGCTGGACGACCGCCACGACGATGATCAGCTCCGGGGGCAGGAGCAGGATCGCGGGGATCAGGAAGACGTTGGTCGCGTGGTACGACTGGTTGCGCCCGATCTTGACCAGCGCGACCTGTGCGAGCGCGGCGCCGGTCGCTAAGACCAGGAACGTGAGCCAGACGCGCGTGCTGTACGCCTCCGTCTGGAGCCGGGAGACGAACGGCGCCGCCAGGAGCCCGGCGAGGATCGCAATCGCGATCAGGTACGCGGTGGCCGCGACCGAGAGCCGCCGGTTTCCGCTCGGGCTCCGCTCCGGGTGTTCGCCGAAGGGAACTTCAGAGGGGACGGCGCTCACGCCGCGCTCACGATCAGTCGCCGGTGCCGCATGTCGAGTCTCCTAATCCCGGTCAGGAGCCGCAGAGGAAAGGTGGCTCCGTGTCTCAAGTTAAGGGCCGTCAAGCGGCTCGGCCTCCCCCGTCCGAGTGAGTGGAGAGGCCGGCGCAATGGCCGGCCTCTCCGCAACGTTTCGCGCTCTAGGGCGTCAGCCCGAGGTCCGGGTCCGCCTCTGCCGCCGCCTCTTCCTCCGGCGTCATGGCCGTCGGCGTTCCTGCCGGTGGATCGACCTCGCCGTCGGCCGCGTCCTCCCAGGTGACGTCAGCCGTGGCGAGCACGTCGCTCCAGGTCACGTCCGACCAGGTGACGTCGCTCCAGGACACGTCCGACCAGCTCACGTCCGTCCAGGAGACGTCGCTCCAGGTGGCGTCCGACCAGCTGGCCGTGTCCCAGCTGTGGTTCGTCTGGGCCGCGTCGCTCCAGCTGGCCGCGTCGAAGACGGGGGTGCCGCCTCCGGCCGGGTCGGCCATGAGGTACGCGTCCAGTGCGAGGTTCGGGTTCGGCGCCCTGTTCACGTTCGCGGCCCTGTAGGCGTTGACCTCGCCCACGCCGGCCGAGCCCGGAGGCGCGTCGGGAACGTACCGCGCCGCCTTCATGAGAGCGCCCTTCACCTGATCCGGCGTCCAGCTCGGGTGCCTGGCCAGGATCTGGGCCGCGGCGCCCGCGACGACGGGAGCCGCGAAGGACGTCCCGGACAGGCGCATGTAGCCGGCCCCGACCGCGTTCTCGGGCTTCTCTGCGAGCAGGGTCGCGTTCGCGGGGATCGGGCCGACCATGTAGCGGCCGGCAGCGGAGATCTCCGGCTTCCGGAAGCCGTCGTACGTGTAGCCGTATGCCGACCAGTTCGGGACGTCGTGGTTCGAGACGCGGACGCTGCCGTCCAGGTCGACCGCGCCGACGGTGATCACGAACGGATCGTTCCCGGGGGCGAACAGGACGCCGCTCGGGCCGTCGGGGTGACCGTAATTTCCGGCTGCAGCGACGACGGTCACGCCGCCGAACCAGAGCTTCTCGACCGCCCGGTCCAGCGGATCCTTCGTGAAGTTGCTCGGAACCGTGGCGTGCAGCGAGAAGTTCGCGACACGGATGTTGTACTGGTCCTTGTGCTCGTAGATCCACTGGGCCGCGGCGATCACGTCGCTCGTGCGTGCCATGCCGTTGTCGTCCATGACGTCGAGCGAGACGAGCTTCGCCGCGGGAGCCGCGCCGGCGTAGTTCGCGCCGCTGCCGGCTGCGATGCCTGCCACGAACGTGCCGTGCCCGCGACCGTCGCCCGGGGAGTTCGGGACAAGCTGCGTGATCACCTGGTCGGCGACGACGCGTGTGCCGCCGTCGAAATCGACGCGGTTCTTGTCGATTCCGGAGTCGACGATCGCGATCGTCGGCGTTGCGGAGCGATAGCGCTCGGTGTCCGGCCAGAACGGGCGAAGCGCCTCGGCCGTCGGCCATACCTGGTTCGACGACGGGGTCGCGTCGAGCTTGATCCGTGCGTCACTCGTGATCGTCAGCCCGGGCTTGCGAGCCAGGACGAGCACGCGCTTGGCCTTCATGGTCGCCGACACCGAGCCGACGAGCCTGAGCCTTCTGTTCATGCTCTCGCCGTTGCCGTACGCATCGCCGTTTCCGGCCGACTGGTACGCGTTCTCGGCGTCCGAGATGCCGCCGTTGCTCTGGATGATGACGTTGACGAGTGCGTTCGGAGTCGTGTGCGCCTTGGCCTCGAGCAGCGGATCGAGATAGGTCGACGGATCCGGATTCCGGCTGGCCTGCGCCAGCGGGATGGTGGTGACGAACAGGACGGTCAGGATCGCCAACAGGCCTCGCCCGCCTTTGCCCCACAGGGCGTTGGCGCGCGAATCGCCTCCGCGATTCCCCGTCCCCCAGAGGGCGCTCGAACGAGTCCCGTCTGGAGCGCCGCCGCAATGTCTTGACATTCCTCTTCCCTTTCACGCGCCGGCAGGAGCGCGAAGCCGCAGTTGTCCGCAATGAAACTGGTTTCACCGTAGGTTCGGCCCCGCGGGGCCGTATCACCCTTTGGGGTGAGGGCCGCAAGATCACTCGTCTCAGTGACGGCCCCCGGCCCGGGTACCCTCCTGCCGTGAGAGTCCGGGTGCCCCTGACGGTTGGGATCGCCGGAGCCCGGATGGCCGCCGGGCTCTCGCGTCTCGTGGGCGCCGGGGGCGGCACGACGGTGCCAGGGAAGGTGCTGGCATCACTCGATCCGGATCTGCTCGACCGCCTGGCGCGGCGGCTGCCGCTCGGGTCGGCGATCGTTTCGGCCACGAACGGCAAGACGACGACCGCCGCGATGGCCGCTCAGATCCTGGCGCCTCGCGTGCGGCTGGCGCACAACGCGTCCGGGGCGAATCTCCTCTCGGGTGTGACCTCGAGCCTCCTGTCTGCGAAGAGCGCCGAACTGGGGCTCTTCGAGGTGGACGAGGCCGCGCTGCCCGAGATCGCAGAGCGCGTGCGGCCGCGGGCGATCTGTCTCGGGAACCTGTTCCGTGACCAGCTCGATCGATATGGAGAGCTGGAGCACGTCGCGGAGCGCTGGCGCTCGGTCGTGCGCGGTCTGGCGGCGGAGTCGGTGCTCGTGGTGAACGGGGACGATCCGCAGGTCGGCGACCTCGCGCGAGAACGTGCGGGATCGATCGTGTTCGGTCTCGACGATCCGCGGCACGCGGTTCCGGAGCTCCTGCACGCGGCCGACTCCAAGTGGTGCCTGCGCTGCGGGCGGCCCTACGAGTACTCGGCGGCCTACGTCGGGCATCTCGGCGCGTACCGGTGCCCTGCCTGCGGCCACGCGCGTCCGGAGCTGGACGTCGTGGCTCGCCGGATCGAGTTGCGGGGGCTGGACGGCGTCGACTTCTCGCTCGAGACGGGTGGCGAGAGTCGGGCCGTGCGGCTTGGTGTCCCGGGGCTCTACAACGTCTACAACGCCCTGGGCGCCGCCTCGCTCGCGCTCGCTCTCGGATCGACGCTGGACGACGTGGTCGCCGGCCTCGGGCGATTCGGTGCCGCGTTCGGGCGCTTCGAGCGGATCGTCGTCGAGGACAAGCGGCTGCTCGTGCTGCTCGTGAAGAACCCGGCTGGCGCGAACGAGGCGGTGCGCACCCTGGTCGCGGGCGGCGCGCCGAAGCTCGCCGTGCTCGCTTTGAACGACGCGATCGCGGACGGGCGCGACGTGTCGTGGATCTGGGACGTCGACTGGGAACCGCTGCTTGCGGGCCTCTCGCGGGTCGTCGTGACGGGCGAGCGCGCGGCCGAGATGGCGCTGCGCTGCAAGTACGCCGGGTTCCGAGTGGATGCGATCGAGGTCGTTCCCGATCTCGGTGATGCGCTCGATCGTGGGCTCGAACTGTCGCCCGACGGTGGTGAGCTCGTAATCCTGCCGACGTACACCGCGATGCTCGAGCTGCGCCGGATCGTGGCCGATCGCGGGTTCGTCCGCCCCTACTGGGAGCAGGCCGCGTGACGATCCGGGTCGCGCATCTCTACCCGGAGTACCTGAACATCTACGCGGATCGCGGCAACATCGCGGTCCTCTCGAGCCGCGCGCGCTGGCGCGGGATCGGGTTCGAGGTCGAGGCGGTCAGCGTGGGCGACGAGCTGCGTCCGGGCGAGCACGACCTGCTCTACATCGGCGGGGGGCAGGATCGGGAGCAGTCGCTGATCGCGCCGGATCTCGCGGCGCGAGGCGAGGCGATCCGAGAGGCGGTCGGCGGCGGAGCGGCGGTGCTGGCCGTGTGCGGCGGGTACCAGCTGCTGGGCCGGTTCTATCGCGGCCGGGACGGCGGTGAGCTTCCCGGGGCCGGGCTCTTTCCGCTCGAGACGGTTGCGGGCGACCGGCGGCTGATCGGCGACTGCCTGCTGGAGTGCGAGCTCGAGCCGGGCGTGCGGCGGACGCTGGCGGGCTTCGAGAACCACGCCGGCGTGACGCGGCTCGACGCCGGCGCCTCGCCGCTGGGACGCGTGGTCGCGGGATTCGGGAACGACGGCGAGAGCGGGCTCGAAGGAGTTCGCGTCGGGAACGCGATCGGCACGTATCTCCACGGCCCCTTGCTGCCGCGCAACCCGTGGCTGGCGGACTGGGTCCTCGAGCGCGCTCTGGAGCACCGAACCGGTGAGCGACGGACGCTGGAGCCGCTGGCCGACGAGCTGGAGGAGAGCGCCCACGCCGTCGCTGCCGCGCGAGCCCGTGCCCGCGGCGGTCGTTTCTAGTACACGCGCGTGCGCGTGGGCCACCGCTGACCACCCGCCACTTTCGATCCTATTGGTGAAATTTGCGCGTGTCTGTGCCGGAACCGTGCCGAGAGGCGCCTCCCAGAGGCCCTCAGCGGCCGCTAGGGCGCCCAGAGCGGCCCGAGGTACACCACGGGGTCACCCGGGCGCCAGCGGGCCAGGAAGCGCTGAATCGGCGGGTGGAGCACGATCTCGCTCAGCTCACCCACGTCGAACAGCCGGTGCCCGCGAACGGCCGCATCCTGCGATGTCACAGCCTCGAGCGACCGGCCCTCCAGATCGCCGGAGAAGATGATGTGGACGACGTGCTTCGTGGCCGAGCTGCGGACGGGCGCGATCGAGTCGACGATGGCCACCGGCCCCTCGACGGGGATCTCGTCGTTCAGGCCGACCTCCTCGAACAGCTCTCGGTGCAGCGCGCGCACGAGGCTCTCGCCCGAGTTCACGCCCCCGCCGGGGAGCAGCCAGTACGCCCGGCCGTCCTTCTCGTGCCGGCAGAGGAGGATCCGCCCGCCCCAGCTCAGGATCGCCGACACCCGGATCCGCGGCTCGGCGCCCATCAGGCCTCCGCCCGGCTCGAGGACCCGAACCCGCGGACTCCACGCTCCGTCGGCGGCAGCTCGTCCACCTCGGCCGTGTCGACAGGCGCGACCGGGACGACGACGAGTTGGGCGATCCGCATCCCGGGCTCGACCACGAACGGCGTGGCCGGATCGGTGTTGAGCAGGATCACACGCACCTCACCGCGGTAGCCGGAGTCGATCAGGCCGGGCGTGTTCAGCACCGTGACGCCGTGATCGGCCGCCAGCCCGGAGCGCGGCTGGACGAAGCCGGCGTGCCCCTCGGGGATCGCGACCGCCAGCCCCGTGCCGACGATTGCCCGCTCTCCCGGCCCGATCTCCGCCCCCTCACACGCGACGAGATCGAGCCCGGCATCCCCCGCGTAAGCGCGCTCAGGCACGACCGCGTCCTCGTGCAGGCGCTGGAAAAGCAGCTCCGTCACCGGTGCGCCTCCTGCGACGCGTCCTCCTCGAGCACGAGGAACTGCGCGAACCGGCGCAGGTCTGGATGGCTCAGCCGTGCGCGAACGAAGACGCCCTCCTCCCGATCGATCCGCTCGTCGACAGGAGCGCCCAGCTCGTACAGCTCGGCGAGCCTGTCGCCCGCGTCGTACGGAATGAGCAGCCGGACGGCTTCGAACCGCTCGGCGAAGCGGCCGGCCACGGCAGCACGCAGCTCGTCGAGCCCCTCACCTGCCCGCGCTGACACCTGGGGCGCGCCGGGGAATCTGCTCGCCAGCCGCCGGCGCTTCAGCGGATCGACGAGATCGATCTTGTTGAGCACGATCTCAGCCGGGAGCTCGTCCGCTCCGACCTCGGCCAGCACCGCATCCACCGCCGCGACCATCTCGTCCATCCGCTCGTCGTCGGCCGACGCATCCACCACGTGCAGGACAAGGTCGGCCGCGAGCGTCTCCTCGAGCGTCGCCGCGAAGCCCTCGACGAGCTGGTGCGGCAGCCGGCGGATGAACCCGACCGTGTCCGTCACGAGGTAGCGCCTGCCGTCGTAGTCGAAGCTGCGCGTCGTCGGATCGAGCGTCTCGAACAACCGGTCGTCCACCGAGGCGCCCGCCCCGGTCAGCGCGTTGAGCAACGTCGACTTGCCGACGTTCGTGTACCCGGCGAGGGCGACCGTGGGCGTCTGCGAGCGTGTGCGCGACTTCCGCCGCGTCGCGCGCTGCTTGCTCAGGTCGCGAAGCCGGCGGCGCAGCAGGCTGACCCGCCTCCGCGCCAGCCGCCGGTCGGTCTCGAGCTGGCTCTCCCCCGGTCCGCGCGTCCCGACGCCGCCGCCGAGCCGCTCGAGGTGCTGCCACATGCCCCGCATGCGCGGGAGGTTGTACTCGAGCTGTGCGAGCTCGACCTGGAGCTTGCCCTCGGCGCTGATCGCGTGCTGGGCGAAGATGTCGAGGATCAGCTGCGTACGGTCGATGACCCGCGTCGAGAGCGCGTCCTCGAGCCGCCGCTGCTGGGCCGGGCTCAGCTCGTCGTCGACGAGCAGCGACTCGGCCCGCGAGTCACCGAACGCGCGCTGCAGCTCGACGAGCTTGCCCTTGCCGACGTAGGTCCGCTCGTCGGGCCGCGGGCGCCGCTGCACGATCTCCGCCACCGGGTCGACGCCGGCCGTCCGGGAAAGCTCGCGGAACTCGCCCAGCTCCTCGTCGGGATCGACGTCCGAGCCCAGCACGGCGACGATGAATCCCCGCTCCGGATCGGCACCCGGAGCAGGGTCCGGCTGGTGCTGTCTCACGACGGAATTATGACCAGCGCCCTCGTGATCCGGTCGACGGCCTCCTCGAGGCGCGAATCCGGAACGGTCAACGAGAGCCTGACGTAGCCCGCTCCGCTCGGGCCGTACGAATCCCCGGGCGAGACGAGGACGGAGGCCTGCTCGAGCATCAGCTCGGTGAACGACGCCGACGTGTGCCCCTCTGGCACCGCGACCCAGAAGTACGGCGTCGCGCGGGGAACGTTCACCTCGAGCCCGATCTCACGGAGCCCCTTCGCGAGGAGGTCACGCCGCCGCGCGTAGACCTCCGAGATCTCCCGCGGGAACTCGCGTTCATCGGTCAGTGCGACCGCGGCAGCGTGCTGGACGGCTTCGGACATGCCCGAATCGAGGTTCGTCTTCAGCTGCCGGTAGCGCTCGACCACCTCCGCGTTGCCGGCGACGAGCCCCGCGCGCCAACCGGTCATGTTCCAACCCTTGGAGAGCGAGAAGATCTCGACGCCGACCTCCTTCGCGCCCTCGGCCTCGAGGAAGCTCGGCGGACGGTAGCCGTCGAAGGCGACCTCGGAGTAAGCGTTGTCGTGCACGACGATCAGGTCGCGCTCGCGTGCGACCTCGATCGCGTGCTCGAAGAAGTCGAGCTCGGCGGTGGCGCCGGTGGGATTGTTCGGGTAGTTGAGGTAGAGGAGCTTCGCGTCCGGGGCGCCGTCGAGGTCGGGCAGGAAGCCGTTCTCCTCGCGCAGCGGCAGGTAGTGGACGGTTGCTCCCGCGAAGACCGGGCCCGATGTGTACGGCGGGTACCCCGGGTCGGGCGCCAGGCAGACGTCGCCCGGGTCGAGGCACGCGAGCGCGATGTGGCCGACGCCCTCCTTGCCGCCGAGCACGGGGATGACCTCGCCGTCGGTGTCGAGGTCGACGCCGAAGCGGTCGCGGTAGAAGCTCGCCGCGGCGGCCCGGAGCTCCTCGGTGCCGTGGTTCGTCGGGTACTGGTGCGTCCGCGGGTCGCGCGCCGCCTCGGCGAGCGCGTCGATGACCGCGGGCGGTGTCGGAAGATCGGGATCGCCGATGCCCAGGCTGATCACGTCGACGCCGGCCTTCTCGGCCTCCGAGACCTTGCGCTCGAGCTCGGCGAAGAGGTACGGCGGGACGGCGTCGAGGCGCTTCGCGAACTTCACAGCTCGAACTCCTGCGACAGCTCGACCGTGCAGATCTCCTCGGCCGGCCCGGTCAGCCGTGCATGGAAGCCCTCGTCGACCTCGACGAGCAGGTCGCCGCCCTGGAGATGCACCGTCACCGGGCTCTCGCACCAGCCGTGGCGCACGGCCGCGCTCGCAACCGCGACCGCGCTCGTGCCGGAGGAGAGCGTCTCCCCCGCTCCGCGCTCCCAGACGGCGACGGTCATGTCGTGCGGGCCGTCGACGCGCGCGAACTGGACGTTCGTGCGCCCGGGGAACCGCTCGTGGTTCTCGACCGCCGGCCCGAGCCTGAGGAACTCGTCGTGGTCGGGCGCGTGCCGGATGACCGCGTGTGGATTGCCGACCGCGACGGGCACCATCTCGTACTGCTCGCCGTCGACGTCCAGCGGCTCCTTCTCCCCCACGTCGACCTTGCCCATCTCGGTCTCGACCTGCTTCCCGTCACGCATCGTGGCCACGACCTCGCGCGGCCCGACGCTGATCCGGACACGGTCGAGATCGTTCCGGCGCGCGAGCCAGCGGGCTGCGATCCGCGTTCCGTTCCCGGACAGTTCCGCGGTCGAGCCGTCAGGGTTCCAGATCACGACCTCGGCCGACTCGCCGTTCGTCGACAGCACCTCGACGATCCCGTCCGAGCCGACGCCGAAGTGGTAGTCGCAGATCTTCTGCACGCGCTCCGGTGTCAGCGGCAGGGCAAGCTCAGCCCGCTCGACCAGCAGGTAATCGTTGCCGAGCCCGTGCCACTTCGAGAACTGCATCCGCGACCTCGCCCGGAGGGCGATCGGCAGGCAGGCTAACAAGGCCGGGTATCCGTCGCATCCATTTGCGCTGGTACGCCGCGTAGCGTCTCGTGCGGGCCGTCAGCGCCTCGATCGCGTCCTCGTCGTCGGGGTGCTCCGCGATGTCCGAGAGCCCGTGCGCGTAGGCGGCCGTCGAGGAGACCGGCCCTGCGAGCGCGCGCTCCGCCTCGGCGCGGACGCCCGCGTCGAACATGGCTCGCGTCCGTTCGGCGATCCGCCGGTCGAGCTCCTCCTTCGGGACGTCGAGCCCGAAGACGAGCGTCGGGTGGCGCGTGTCGTCGGTCCAGAGCCGATTGCGCTCGCGTGTCTCGTCCGGCGAGCTCGAGGCTGCGGACGACGCGGCGACGGTCGTTTGGATGGACGGCGGCGGCCGCCTCGGGATCGAGCTCGGCGAGTCGCGCGTGGCGCGCTCTCGGCGCCTTCTTCGTCGTAGAGCCGTTCCCAGCGCTCGCGCTCGCCCGGCTCCGGTGCAGGTGGCAGCGAGAGGTCCGACAGGGCCGCCCGCAGATAGAGGCCCGTCCCGCCGACGACGATCGGCGTGCGCTCCGACGCGAGGATCTCGTCGATCGCAGCGTGAGCCAGCCGCTGGTACTCGGCGACCGAGGCCTCGTGGTCGAGTGGCCAGATACCGACCAGGCGGGCCGGAGCCTGGTTCGTGAGGATCGGCAGGCCGCGGTAGACCTGCATCGAGTCGGCGGACACCAGCTCGGCCGGAATGCGCTCTGCGAGCGCCGTCGCGACCGCCGTCTTGCCTGAGGCCGTGGGGCCGAAGATCGCGAGAACGTCAGTCACGCAGCCGCGCCCGGGCGCGGTCGAGCTCGTCCTCGGTCAGGCCGGCCTGGCGCAGGTAGCCCTCGACGCTGCCGTAGCGGCGCTCGAGCTCTTCGAAGACCCCTTCGATCGACTCGGCGGGAGTCTGCGACATCCGCTTCAGGCGCTCGAGCTCCTCCTCGCTCTCCGCCTCCGCGAACCACTGCTCGTGCCGTGGGCGCAGACGCTCCTCGCTGAGGGCGTAGTCCGCGGCGATCTCGTCGATGCCGACGCCGGCCACGTGCAGGAGAAGGGCGGTCAGCAGTCCGGTGCGGTCCTTGCCGCCCGCGCAGTGGACGACGACTCCGCCCTCGGGCGCGTTCGCGATCGCTCGGATCGCCGACGCGACGTTCCGCTCGAAGTGCTCGAGGAAGATCATGTAGACCTCGCGCGTCGCCGACTGCACATCCGGGGCAGACCGGGTGATCGCCTCGAGCCGGGCCTCGATCTCTTTCCAGTCCTCAGTGTCGGTCTCGAAGAACGGAATGTGCAGGACCTCGACCGGCAGCTCGGCGGGCGGGTCGGCTGCGAGCTCGTCGTTCGTCCGCAGGTCGACGATCGTCTGCACGCCGTAGTCGACGAGCGCGGCCCAACCCCGGTCGCTCAGCTGGCGGACGCTGTCGGCGCGGATGATCGAGCCGTAACTCGTCTCGCCCCCGTCCTCGGTCGGATGGCCGCCGAGGTCGCGGACGTTGAGCAGTCCGTCCCAGAGGAGCTCGCGACTACGCTGCAACGGCTGCGCGCTCTTCGCCCTTGAGCGTGGTCGAGGTGGCGTCGTCGATGCGGACGTCGACGAGGGTGCCGGGCGCGCTCGTCCCGGCGAAGTTCGACGGTCGTGTTGCGTCGCGTGCGCCCGCGCAGCAGCGAGTCGTCCGTCCGGCTCGGGCCCTCGACGAGCACCTCTTCGACACGGCCGATGCGTTCTCGGTTCCGAACGAGCGCCACGTGCTGGACGACCTCGACGAGCCGTTCGATGCGTCCCTGCTTGACATGTCCCGGGACCTGGTGCGGGGACATGGCTGCTTCCGTCCCCTGCCTTGGCGAGTAGACGAACGTGAAGGCGCCGTCGTAGCCGACCTTTTCGACCACGTCGAGCGTCTCCTCGAAGTCGTGCTCGGTCTCGCCCGGGAATCCGACGATGATGTCCGTCGTCAGCGCGAGGTCGGGGATTCCGACGCGCAGGTCGTCGACGAGCCGCAGGTAGCGCTCGCGGCTGTAGGTCCGCCGCATCGCCTTCAGCACGCGCGTGGATCCCGACTGGAGCGGGAGATGAGCGTGCTCGCACACCGCCTCGCAGTCCGCCATCGCGGCGATCACGTCGCGACGGAAGTCCTTGGGGTGCGGGCTCGTGAACCGGATGCGGTCGATGCCGTCGACCGCATCCACTGCGCGCAGGAGCTCGGCGAAGCTGCTGCCGAGGTCCCGTCCGTATGAGTTGACGTTCTGCCCGAGCAGCGTGACCTCCCGGACCCCCTCGCCGGCGAGGCGCGTCACCTCGGCCAGGATCTCGCCGGGCCGGCGGCTGACCTCACGGCCGCGCACCGAGGGCACGATGCAGTACGAGCAGACCGAGTTGCAGCCCATCGAGACCTGGACCCAGGCCTGGAAGCGGCGCTCGCGGTGCATCGGCAGCGTGCCTGCGAACGCACGCTCCTCTCCGATCCCGAAGCTCCCGCGCGCGGCCTGACCGCCGGCGCCGAGCCACTCCGCGAGATGCGGGATCGTGCCCGGCCCGAAGGCGACGTCGACGAACGGGTAGAGGTCGAAGAGCCGCTCACGCTGCGCCTCCGCGTAGCAGCCGCCGACGGCGATCACCTTCTCCGGGTCGGCGAGCTTGAGCATCTTCGCGTTGCCGAGGTGCGCGGCGAAGCGCTGGTCCGGCTTCTCGCGGATCGTGCACGTGTTGAAGACGAGCACGTCCGCCTCCTCCTGGGAGACGGCCTCCCCCAGTCCCAGCTCCTCGAGCATGCCCTTGATCCGCTCGGAGTCGTGGGCGTTCATCTGGCACCCGAACGTCGTGACGTGGTAGCGCTTCACGCCGGACAGCCTAGCGAGCTATTTTGCGAATTCGGTGGCCCGCGACTCGCGGATCACCGTCACCTTGATTTGCCCCGGGTACTCGAGCTCGTGCTCGATCTCGCGTGCGATCTCGTGTGACAGAAGCGCCGCCTGGTCGTCGTCGATCTCGCCCGGCTTGACGATGACCCGGATCTCCCGCCCGGCCTGGAGCGCGTACACCTTCTCGACGCCGTCTCGCTTCATGGCGAGGCCCTCGAGCGCCTCCAGGCGCTTGATGTAGTTCTCGAGGCTGTCTCCACGCGCTCCGGGGCGCGCGCCGGAGATCGCGTCCGCTGCGATCAGGAGCACCGCCTCGACCGTCTGCGGCTGCACCTCGTAGTGGTGCGCCTCGACGGCGTGGATGACTCCGGGCGACTCGCCGTAGCGCCGCGCATATTGGGTCGAGATCTGCGCGTGCGAGCCCTCGACCTCGTGCGTGACCGCCTTGCCGACGTCGTGCATGATCGCGGCGCGCTTCGTCGTCTTGACGTTCGCGTCGAGCTCGGTTGCCATCAGCCCGGCCAGGTGCACGACCTCGAGCGTGTGCTTGAGGACGTTCTGCCCGTAGCTCGTCCGGTAGTTGAGGCGGCCGAGCAGCTTGACGATCTCCTCGTGAAACTCGCCGCAGTTGGCCTCGAAGACCGCCTGCTCGCCCGCCTGGACGATGTGCTCCTCGATCTCGGCCTTCGACTGGTAGTACATCTCCTCGATGCGGGCCGGCTGGATCCGGCCGTCCTCGACGAGCTTGAGCAGCGTGATCTTCGCGATCTCGCGGCGGATCGGGTCGAACGACGAGAGCACGACCGCCTGCGGCGTGTCGTCGACGATCACGTCCACCCCGGTCAGATGCTCGAGCGTGCGGATGTTCCGGCCTTCGCGGCCGATGATCCGGCCCTTCATGTCGTCGGACGGGAGCTCGATCAGCGAGGAGGTCGTCTCCGCGGCGTGGCTTGCGGCCACACGCTGCAGCGCGTCGGCCACGAGGTTCCGGGCACGACGCTTCGCCTCGCTCTGCGCCTCCTCGTCGAGCTGGCGGACCCGGCGCGCGAGGTCGTGGCGCACCAGCTCCTCGGATTGCTCGAGGAGACGCGCCTTCGCCTCGCTCACGGTCATGCCGGCGACGCGCTCGAGCTCCTCGAGCTCACGCTGCTTCGCCTGCTTGAGGTCGTCCTGAAGCTCCTTGGCGTGCACCTCGCGGTCGGCGATGCCCTGCTCGCGGCGTGAGAGCTCCTTCTGGCGAAGCTCCACCTCGTCCTCGCGCGCCAGGACGCGTTCCTCGATCTTCGTGATGCGCGCGCGCTGCTCGGCGACCTCGCGCTCGACCTCGGCCCGGACGCGAACCGCGTCCTCGCGTGCCTCGATCTTCGCCTCCCGCCTGATCGTCTCGGCCTCTTTGCGCGCCTCCGAGACGCTCGTGCCGCCGAACAGCTGCAGCCCGAACACGACGACCACGCCTGTGAGCAAGACGCTGATCAGAACTGCCGCAAGAACGAGCATGGGTGCTCCTCGGGTCGGAGCCCGCGCGGCTCAATCTCCGAATGGGTGCGGCCCGAGCGGACCGCGGCGAACTGGGCTCAACCGGTCCCGGCGGAGCCCCTTTCAGCGGCGTCTTTTCGCGGAATCAAGGTGCTTTGCTCGTGGTCTTGCTAGGTCGAACGATTCGGAAACTGCGCGTGTGCAGGCAAAACGTCGTGTTGTTGTTCTCTCATCGTACAACCGGAGGGTCGTGCTCTGCAATGTCTTCCGCGCACGCGCTCTCGATTGCGTCGTCGGAGAAGCCCTTTCGGGCCAGGTAGCGGGCGGTCTTGGGCCCCGCTCCTCGCCGGGAGCAGATCCCGGCGGCGCGGACGGTCTCCGGCTCGAGTGACGCGATCGCCGCTTCGACCGCCTCCGCGGAGATGCCGCGCGCCTCGAGGTCGTGCCGGACGAGGAAGTCGCCTGCGCCGCGCTCGGCGAGGGCCTGTGCCCGAGACCGTGCGAAGCGCTCGTCGTCGACAGCGCCCGCGTCGGTCAGGCGCGCGATCGTCTCCGCCCGGGCCGCCGGCGCGACCTTCGCACGATCCAGGCGCGCATCGAGCTCTGCCGCCGAGAGGTCACGGCTCCGGAGCGCGCGAGCGGCCCGCTCCATCGCCTCGTGTCGCTTCAGCTCGCCTGCGCACCCGGCGGGCGCGCTCCCGGTCGACCTCGACTCCGACGTCGAGGCCGGCCCGGAGGACGACTTCAGCGGGCAGCGTCCGCCACGGCTCACCGTCGAGCGCGACCTCGACGCGCCCTCGTGAGGCAGCGGAGAGCGCGCTAACTCTTCGCGGAGACCTCTTCGACGACAGCCTCGGCCTCCTTCTTGCCGGCGGCGCCGTTCTCCGCGGCCACGGTCGGAAGCAGCCGCGCGGAGGCGATTCCGCCCTCGCCGAGCTCGGCCTGGATCCGCTGGACGATCTTCTCGGCCGCGTCCGGATGCTCGCGCAGGAAGGCCGCGGCGTTCTGGCGTCCCTGCCCGAGCCGCTCGTCGTCGAAGCTGAAGTACGAGCCCGACTTCTGGACGACCTTGCGATCGATCCCGGCCTCGAGCACCGTGCCCTCCCAGGAGATGCCCGAGCCGTAGATGATGTCGAACTCGGCCTGCTTGAACGGCGGCGCGACCTTGTTCTTGACGACCTTCACGCGAACGCGGTTGCCGATCGCCTCGACCCCTTCCTTCAGCGTCTCGATACGGCGGATGTCGAGCCGCACCGACGAGTAGAACTTCAGCGCGCGGCCGCCCGGAGTCGTCTCCGGCGAGCCGAACATGACGCCGATCTTCTCGCGCAGCTGGTTCGTGAAGAGGCAGATCGTGTCGGTGCGGTTGAGCGTGCCGGCGAGCTTGCGCAGCGCCTGGCTCATGAGCCGCGCCTGGAGGCCGACGTGGCTGTCGCCCATCTCGCCCTCGATCTCGGCCTTCGGCGTCAGGGCCGCGACCGAGTCGACGGCGACGACGTCGAGCGCGCCCGAGCGGATCAGCAGCTCGGCGATCTCGAGCGCCTGCTCGCCGTTGTCCGGCTGCGAGACGAGCAGCTCGTCGATGTTGACCCCGATCCGGCGCGCGTACTGCGGGTCCATCGCGTGCTCGGCGTCGATGAAGGCGCAGATCCCGCCGCGGCGCTGCGCCTCGGCGATCACGTGGTAGACGAGCGTCGTCTTCCCCGACGATTCCGGGCCGAAGATCTCGACGATGCGGCCGCGGGGCAGCCCGCCCACTCCGAGGGCGAGGTCGAGCGTGAGCGATCCCGTCGAGATCGCGCCGGTCGAAACGTGCGCCGCGTCGTTCATGCGCATGACCGAGCCCTTGCCGAACTGGCGCTCGATCTGGCCGAGTGCGACGTCGAGTGACTCCTCCCGATCCACCCTCATCCACCTCCTAGCGGAACCGACTCCAAGACTTCGTACTGCGCCCCGTCAGGCCGCAGTCGGGACATGTAAACAGCAGCGTCGGACATCGTCACCGCCCCCAGATCCGGGATCGAGGGCTCGAGCCGGGGACGCTCGCGAAAGCGGACGACCGTGAGATGCGGAAGCCACCTCCGCTGCTCCGGCTCGTAGACGCCGAGGCGTTCCAGCCGACCATGCGCGTCCTCGGCGATCCGGGTCGCACGCCCCTGCTCGTCGTCGAGCACGAGCATCCCGACCGAGCGCGTCTCGCGGTACCTGATCGGTGTGAGGACGGGCCTGGCGACACCCTCGACGGCTCCCCGCAGAGCGCCCGCGATGGCCTCGACCTCGCCAGCGGGCCGCGAGCCGAGAAAGGCGATCGTGACGTGCAGGTTCTCGACGGGAACGAGCCGGACGCGCTCCACGGCCAGCTGCTCCTGCTGCCAGACGGCGACGGCCTGCGCAGCCGCGTCGGGCAGACGGAAGCCGAGAAAGAGGCGTGAACGCTCATCGGCACCGACGGTACCGGAGGAGCTCATGCAGGACTGTGGCGGATCTGTGTCAGAAGCTCGCGCAGCAGGTGGAGCGCGGCGGCGGTCGCGCGGCGGCGCACCGCCTCGCGGTCTCCGGGCAGGTTCAGCTCGCGGGCCAGCTCGGTTCGCGGAGCCAGACGCATGGAGGTAGACGAGCCCGACCGGCTTCTCGGGCGTTCCTCCTCCCGGGCCTGCGATGCCCGTCACGGAGACGGCGACGTCCGCGCCGAGCGACTCTCGCGCGCCGAGGGCCATCGCGGACGCGGTCTCGGCGGAGACCGCCCCGTGCGCCGCCAGCGTCTCGTCGCTCACGCCGAGCCGAGCGTGCTTGACGCCGTTGTCGTACGCCACGACGCCGCCGCGGAAGACGTCGCTCGACCCCGGTACCGACGTCAGCCGCGCGGCGACGAGCCCGCCGGTGCAGGACTCTGCCGCCGCCAGTGACAGGCCCCGCGCCCGGGCCAGGTCGAGCACGAGCTCCTCCACGGGCCGGTCGTCCTCCGCGAAGATCGACCCACCGAGCGCGCCGCGGAAGCTCTCCGCCAGCTCCTCGGCCGCGCCGAACAGCTCGATCCAGATCTCGCCTGCGTGCGCGCAGATCGTCGCCTGCACGCCCTCGGGCTCTCCTCCGGCCTCGGCGAGCGCCCGGGCGACCGCCGACTCGCTGACCCCGTACACGCGCAGGACGCGCCGCTCAGGCGCCTGGGCCCGCTCGAGCACCCCTCGGACAGCCTCGTCCTGGAGCGCGTCCCTCCAGAGCCTGCGCAGCTCCGGCGGCGGCCCGGGGAGGACGACCGCGACCGCTTCGTCCGTCTCGACGACGAGCCCCGGAGCGGTCCCGGCGATCCCGATCACGCGTCCGCCGGCGGGAACCGTCGCCTGCTTGCGGACTCCCTCCTCGAACTCCGCGTACGGCCGGCCGAGCCGATCGGCGATCCGCCTCGAGACGGCTTCGATCTGCTGCTCGAGCTCCGGTACCACGACCGCCTCGAGCCCCGCGGCGCGGGCCAGCAACTCGACGGTGCGGTCGTCGTGCGTCGGCCCGAGGCCGCCCGAAAGGACGAGCAGGTCCGCGTCGAGCCCCTCGCGAATCGCCGGCTCGAGCTCCGCCTGGTCGTCGCCGACGATCCTGATCGACGACGGCTCCAGGCCGAGCCGCGTCAGCTCCTCGGCCAGGAACGGCCCGTTCGAGTCCCGCCGGCTTCCGCGGATCAGCTCGCTGCCGGTGACGAGGACCTTGGTCCTAGGCGCCGCTTCGGCGCCGTCCTCAGCATGCGCGGGCTTGGCCCGTGCATGCGTCGGAAATGACCGGTCGACGCGTTCGAGGCCTCACCACCCCGGCTGTGACCGCTTGCGGCGCCGTCTCAGCATGCGTGGGCTTGGCCCGTGCATGCGTCGGAATGACCGGTCGACGCGTTCGAGGCCTCATCACCTCGGCGCTGAGGTTCAAGCGGGCGCGGCCGCGAGCTGGACGCGCTGCGGCGTCACCTCGAGCCAGCGCCGAGACCCGGTGCCCGCCCCGGCACGACGCGCGACCGGCCGTTCAGCTTCAGCCTCAGGTTCGCGGGCGCGAACACGTACACCCAGAGGTGCGGTCCCACGAAGCGGTGGCGACGGCCGCTCTCGAGCGTCCCCTCGTAGATCGGCTTCCCCGTGCGCCGCCCGCGGTAGACGACGACGTACGCGCCGCCCTTGACGCCCGAGGCGACGAGGTTGGCCATCGGCTTCGGGTGCGCCTTCTTCTTCTTCGTCTTCGTGGTGACCGACAGCGCCGTGTTCTGGTTGCCGGACCCGCCCCAGATCCAGGCTGCGAACACGAAGACCGTCAGGCCGGCGATCGCGGCGAGCGTGATGATGACGCCCTTGTTCTGGAACGCGCCGCCGCGTCCCGGCCGCGTGACGTGCGGCTTGAACGGGCGCTGTTCCTCCTCCTCTTCGAACTCCCCTCGCACGTAGCGCGAGTTGAACTCGTCGACGTAGAGCTGACCGTCCAGGCCGAGGTGGTCCGCGTACGAGCGGAGGAAGCCCTTGACGTACGTCTGGGCGGGCAGGACTTCGAACTGCTCGTCCTCCAGGGCGCGCAGGTACTTGCCGCGGATCTTCGTCGACTGCTCGATCTCGACGAAGTCGAGCCCTTGCCGGAGACGAGCCTCGCGGAGGCTGTTGCCGATCTCGAACACCGGCAACCGAGTCTACGACAAGACGTGGTACTGGACGTAGTAAAAGGCGAGCGCGATCGCTCCGATCAGCGCCAGATACAGCCCGAGCCAGCCGAGGATACGCCCCAGGCGAGCCGGACGTGCACCGCCGGCGCGCCCGACCGTCCGCTCGAGCCTCCTGCGCGCCCGCCTCGCGAGCCGGATCGCGACGATGCCGAGGATCGCCGCCACGGGCACCGCGTACCCGGCGTGGATGAGGCGCAGGTCGTTGCGGTAGTTCGTGACCAGGACCCCGACCGGGATCGCAGCGACGGCGAGCAGGCCGATGAGCACCGAGAAGCCCGCCGCGCGGTTGCGCGGCCGAGGCCCGTTACCAGATTGCGTGCGTGAGTTGATCGTCTGTGCCATCTCGAGCGTCAGTTCGGACGGCCGCGGCGGCCGAGCCGCCACGGCCTCGTTGGTCGGCGCCGCCGAGTCGGCGCCTTATTGCTTGACGTAGGGGCGGCCAACGGCGGCGGGCGGAGTCGAGCGGCCGATCACGCCTGCGACGGCGATCAGCGTGATCACGTACGGCAGCGCCTGGAACAGCGTCGCGGCGGTCGCCGAGTAGACGGGCAGGCGGTAGGCGATCGCCGTCGAGAGCCCGAAGAGGAGCGCCGCTCCGAACGCGCCGAATGGGCGCCAGTTCCCGAAGATGAGCGCCGCGAGCGCGATGAAGCCGCGGCCCGCCGTCACGTTCTCGTTGTACGTGCCCAGGTAACCGACGGTCAGGAACGCACCACCGGCGGCGGCGAGCATCCCGGAGAGGATGACCGAGAAGTAGCGGAGCAGATAGACGTTGATGCCGACCGTGTCGGCCGCGCGCGGGTGCTCGCCGCAGGCCCGGATGCGCAGTCCGAGCGGCGTCTTGAACATGACGAAGTACGAGACGACGACGACCGCCATCGCACCCCAGATCATCAGGTTCAGGTGCCCGAAGGCGTCCGAGAAGAACCCGTGGTTGCTGTTGCTCGTCAGATTCACGTCCGGGATCTGCGAGACGCCCGGCGGGACGTTGTTGCCGTGGTAGAGCTGGACGAAGAAGTAGCCCGTGATCCCGAGCGCGAGGAAGTTGACGGCGACGCCGCCCACGATCTGATCGGCGCGCAGGTGGATCGCGAAGAACGCGTGCACGAGCGCGAGCAGGCCGCCGGAGATGATCCCGATCACGAGCCCGCCGACCCAGCTACCCGTCTTGTCGGCGCCCCAGATGCCCCAGAACGCCCCCATCAGCATCATGCCCTCGAGACCGATGTTCACGACCCCCGAGCGCTCGGAGAACATGCCTCCGATCGCGGCGTAGGTCAGGGGCGTGGCGAAGACGAGCATCGACGCGATCAGACTCGCGGTGAAGACCTGATTCAGGTCTGCGGTGCTCGAGCGGGTCGCGAGCACGCCGAGGGCGACCCCGAGGAGCCCGACCACGACCGCGCCCCAGCCCGCGCGCCGGGCGCCCCGGCTCGCGGCGAACACACCGGCAAACGCGGCGAGGATCCCGAAGAGCGCGGGCCAGATCGGTGACCGGGCCGTGATCGGGGGAATCACGGCCACGAACGCGACCACCCCGAGTGCGAATCCGTACCCGGCGACCGCCTTCGGCCGCACGAAGCGCGCCGCGTCGAGCTGTCCCACGTACGTGCTCACGACGCCGCCTCCGCCGCGGGCTGCTTCGGAGGCCGCTTGCGCAACCGCCCGCCCGCGCGCCAGACCGCGATGATGAGGAGGTCCGCACCGACGAACAGGACGACGAGCCCCTGGATGAGCTCGGTCAGGTGGCCGGCGAGGCTCGGGTCGATCACGTTCGACTGCAGGCCGTGCGTCGTCCCGAAGAGGAGCGCGCCGAAGAGGAGCGCGGCGAGCCCGACTCCGACCGCGGTGTTCCGGCCGAGCAGCGCGACCGCGATCCCGAGGAACCCGATGCTGGAGGCCTGGACGTCCGACGTCCCGATGTGGAAGAGGTAGCCGAGCATGTCGAGCCCGCCCGCGAGTCCCGCAAAGGCCCCGGAGATGGCCATCGCGCGCACGTAGTTCGTGCGCACCTTGATCCCGCCGTACGCGGCCGCGTCGGGGTTGTATCCGACCGCCCGCACCTCATAGCCGAGCGTCGTCCGGTTGAGGATCGCCCAGAAGACGATCAGCGCCGCGATCGCGACGAAGAACCCGATGTGCAGGCCCTGGAGCTCGGGGTCGCCCCAGAAGACGGGCAGCTTCGCGCTCTTCGCGATGTCGCCCGAGATCGGGATGTCGAGCGGCTTGTTCGCCGCACCCTGGAGCGGCCCGCCCTGCTGGAAGAGGTAGCTCCCGATCCAGAAGGCGATCCAGTTGAGCATGATCGTCGTGATCACCTCGTGGGCGCCGACCGCGGCCTTGAGGAAGCCGGCGATCGCGGCCCACGCGGCCCCGGCGAGGGCGGCCGCGCCGATCCCGAGCAGGATGTGAGCCGGGCGGGTCATGTTGACGAAGCTCGTCCCGACCCAGCTCGCGACGAAGAGCCCCATGAAGTACTGGCCCTGGCCGCCGATGTTGAAGAGCCCGCAGCGGAAGGCGAACGCCACGGCGAGCCCCGTCAGGATCAGGGTCGTCGTCTGGAGGAGTGTCTGGGAGAGGTTGTACGGCGCCGTGTGCGCGGTGTTGACGTCCCAGGGGTGCGCGAGCCAGTTGAGCCCCGCGCCCTGCAGGATGTCGCGGTAGGCGAGGAACGGGTTGTGGCCCGAGGCGAGGACGACGAGGCCGCCGATCGCGAACGCGAGCAGCCCGGTCGCGACCGGGACCGAGATCCCGCCCGCGCGGTGCAGCAGGTCGAGCCGGCCCGCGACGGTGGTCGGAGGCGTGTCGGGCTCGGGCGGCTTCTGCGGAGGAGCGAGGCCCTCGCTCATGCCGCATCCTCCCGTTTCGCGCCGAGCATCTCCAGCCCGATCTCCTCCTCGCTCGCCTGTGCGCCGTGCTCGCCGACCAGCTCGCCTTCGTAGATGACGAGGATGCGGTCCGAGAGCGAGAGGATCTCCTCGAGCTCGAGCGACACGAGCAGGATCCCGCGTCCCTCGTCGCGCTCCTCGACGAGCCGGCGGTGCAGGTACTCGATCGCGCCCACGTCGAGCCCGCGGGTCGGCTGCGCGGCGATCAGCACCTTCGGGTCGCGGGAGATCTCGCGCGCGGTCGACGACCTTCTGCTGGTTCCCGCCGGAGAGCGCCGACGCCTTCGTGGTCGGTCCACCGCCGCGGACGTCGAACTCCTCGATCAGGCGCCGCGCCAGCTCGATGAACCGTCTCGGGAAGATCCAGCCGTAGCGCGCCATCGGCGGCCTCGAGTAGTCGTGGAGCTGCGTGTTCTCGGCGATCGTGAACTCGAGGACGAGCCCGCGGCGCTGCCGGTCCTCCGGGATGTGCCCGAGGCCGGCGTCGAGCATGCGGCGGGCACTCGGCCGCTCGACCTCCCGGCCGGCGATCAGGACGCGACCGCTCTCCCGCTTGCGCAGGCCCGTGAGCGCCTCGATCAGCTCGCTCTGGCCGTTGCCGTCGACGCCTGCGATGCCGACGATCTCGCCAGCGCGCACCGAGAGCGAGACGCCCTTGACCGCCGGGAGCCCGCGGTCGTCGAGCACGTGGAGGTCGTCCACCTCGAGCAACACGTCGCCGGCCGGCTCGGCGGGCGTCTTCTCGACCTGCAGGAGGACGTCCCGCCCGACCATCATCCGCGCGAGCCCCGCTTCCGTCGCGCCCTCGCGCGGGACAGTGTCGATCGTCTTGCCCCGCCGCAGAACCGTGATCCGGTCGGCGATCTCGAGCACCTCGTTCAGCTTGTGCGAGATGAAGATCACGGACATGCCCTCCTGGACCAGGCTGCGCAGGATCTGGAAGAGCTCGCCCGCCTCCTGTGGCGTCAGGACCGCCGTCGGCTCGTCGAGGATCAACACGTCCGCCGCGCGGTAGAGCGCCTTCAGGATCTCGACCCGCTGCTCCTGGCCGACGCCGATGTTCTGCACCTTTGCCTCGGGGTCGATGGCGAGCTTGTACGAGCGTGAGAGCTCCGCCACGCGCTTCTCGGCGGCTTCGCGGTCGAAGAACACTCCCTCGCGCGTCGGCTCGTTGGCGAGGACGATGTTCTCGGCGACCGTCATCACCGGGATCAGCATGAAGTGCTGGTGCACCATCCCGATCCCGCTGCGGATCGCATCCTTCGCGGAGGTGAACGTGACCGGCTTGCCCTTGAGCCTGATCTCGCCCTCGTCCGGCTGGTACAGGCCGTAGAGGACGTTCATCAGCGTCGACTTGCCCGCGCCGTTCTCGCCGAGGATCGCGTGAACCTCGCCTCGTCTGAGGTCGAAGTTCACGCGATCGTTGGCGACGATGCCGGGGAACCTCTTCGTGATTCCCCGCATCTCGAGAACAGGTCCCGCCTCCACTGGCGCGATTCTAGGGAGCCGCGAGGCGGAAGTTCGGCCGTTACCCGAGGCTCGCCGGTGGCTTCACCTTCCCGTCGATGATCTGTTGCTTGAGCGCGTTCATCTTGTCGATCAGGTCCTGCGGGACGGCCGGATTGATCTTGCCGACGTCCATGCCGCCGTTCGCGAGGTTGAAGTTGAGGTCGGTTCCGCCGGCGAACTTGCCGTCCGCGACCTGCTTCACGGTGTCGAAGACACCGGTGTCGACCCGCTTGACGCCGCTCGTCAGGACGCGCTTCGCGTCGTTGTACTGGTCCTTGTCGACGCCGATGCCCCAGATCCCGGCCTGGTCGGCGGCGCTCAGCGTGCCGAGCCCGCAGCCGCCGGCGACCTGGAAGAGCACCTGGGCGCCCTGCGAGATCTGGTTCTGGGCGACCGTCTTGCACTTGTCGGCCGCCACGAAGTCCTGCGAGTAGCCAACCAGGACCTTGATCTTGGGGTTCGCAAGCTTCGCGCAGTACTTGTAGCCGGCGATCCAGATGTCGACCGGCGGGATCTGGAGTCCGCCGACCGCTCCGATCACCTGCTTGCCGCCCTGCTTCTTGACCATGTTCGCGGCGAGATTGCCGACGAGGCATCCGGACTCGTTCGCTGCGTACGTCAGGCCCTCGACGTTCGGGTTCTTCTTGAACGGCGGGACGGTGACCGAGTAGTCCGTGATCGCGAAGTGCTTGTCGGGGAACTTGTTGGCGATCTTGTTGGTCGCGTCCGCGAGCAGGAAGCCCGCCGAGATGATGATGTCGGCGTTCTGGCGAACCGCGCTCGTCAGGTTCGGGATGTAGTCGCTCACCTGGTTCGACTGCAGTGGGAGCGTCTTCACGCCGAGCTCGCTCTTCGCCTTGTTCAGGCCCTCGAGCTGGGACTGGTTGAACGACCGGTCGTTGAACTTGCCGATGTCGCTGACGAGCGCAGCGAGGACGTCGCTGTGGCTGCTCGTGCTGCTCGTGCTCGTCGTGTTCCCGCTCGAGCTCGAGTTGTCTTGCCGCCGCCGCCGCAGCTCGCCGCACCGAGCGCGACTACGAGCGACAGGGCCGCTATGAGCGGCCAACTCCATTTGTTACGCACCAGTGTTCCTCCTTGCCCTCCGTCTTGGTCTGGGAGAGCGATCGTAAACGAGACGCGGAGGAAACGACTAGCGCTAGCTGACGACCCGGTCGAGCTGCGCCTCGTCGACGAGCACCCTTCTCGGCTTGGAGCCCTCGTAGCCGGAGATGATGCCGCGCCGCTCGAGCATGTCGATCAGGCGTCCGGCACGCGTGTAGCCGACGCGCAGACGGCGCTGCAGGAGCGACGTCGACGCGGTCTGGGCCTGGACGACGACCTCGATCGCCCGGTCGAGCAGCGGGTCCTCGTCCGGGTCGAACTCCTCGTCTCCGTCGGCCTCCTCGGGCGGCGGCTCGGGGGCCTCGAGCAGCGACGGGTCGAGCTCCTGCTCGCGCTGGGCGCGGCACTGCTCGACGATCAGCGCGATCTCCTCCTCGCCGACGTAGGCGCCCTGGACGCGCTGGAGGCGCGACGTGCCGAGCGGCTTGAAGAGCATGTCGCCCTGGCCGAGGAGGCTCTCGGCGCCGCCCTGGTCGATGATCACGCGCGAGTCCGTCTGGCTGGAGACCGCGAACGCGATCCGCGACGGGACGTTCGCCTTGATCATCCCCGTGATCACGTCGACCGACGGGCGCTGCGTGGCGAGCACGAGGTGGATGCCGACGGCGCGCGACTTCTGCGCGAGCCGGATGATCGCGTCCTCGACGGCCTGCGGGGAGATCATCATCAGGTCGGCGAGCTCGTCGATGACGACGAGCAGGTACGGGAGCTGCTGCTCGCCGCGCTCGCGGAAGGCGCGGTTCGCCTCCGGCAGGTTGCGCGCCCGGACGACGCTCAGGCGCTCGTAGCGGCGCTCCATCTCGGCGATCACGTTCGCGAGCACGGCCGTCGCCTCCTTCGGGCTGGAGACGACCGGTGCCAGGAGGTGCGGGATCTGCTCGTAGTAGCTGAGCTCGATCCGCTTCGGGTCGATGAGGATCATCCGCACCTCGTCGGGGGTCGAGCGGAGCAGGACCGAGGTGAGGATCGTGTTGATGCAGCCGGACTTGCCGGAGCCCGTCGTGCCTGCGATCAGGATGTGCGGCATGCGCGCGAGGTCGGTCCAGACGGCGTTCCCGGAGATGTCCTTGCCCAGCCAGACGGCGACCGGGCTCGCGGTCTGCGGAAGGTCGTCGTAGATGTCGCCGAGCGTGACGAGGTTCGGGGTCAGGTTCGGGACCTCGACGCCGACGGCCTGCTTGCCCGGGATCGGCGCGAGGATGCGGATCTCGGTCGTCGCGAGCGCGTAGGAGAGGTCGTCCTTGAGCGCGGAGACCTTCGACATCTTCGTGCCCGGGGCGAGCTGGAGCTCGTAGCGGGTGACGCGCGGGCCGACGATCTGGCCGAGGATCGAGGCCTGGACGCCGAAGTCGGCGAGCGCCTGCACGAGGGCGTGGGCGACCTGGCCGCTCGCCTCGGCCGGTGCGGCGTTGTTCGTGCCCGAGCTGCGCAGGAGGCTGCGGTCCGGAAGCTTGTAGTCGTCGACCGCCGGGGACGCGTTGAAGAGGCTCTCGTGGTCGGGCTCGGGCGCCTGCGCCTCCGCGGTGTCCGGGTCGGGGAACGGGATCAGCGGCGCGGGCTCGGCCTGGCCGATCACGTCCGGGTAGTCGGAGGCGGCGTCGACGAGCGGGACTGGCGCGGCGGCATGCGCGGTGGAGATCAGCTCCGGTGAGATCGGCTCGAGCTTGCTCGCGCTGCGGGCGCTCGAGCGGGCGGCGGGCTGCGGTCGCCCCGCGGCGCAGGAGCGCGCCCGCGGATGCCCCGGTCAGCAGGAGCGCGCCGGCGAGGAGGCAGAGGACGCCGACGATCGCGACTCCGGTGCCGCCCAGTGCGAAGCCGAGCGCGTCGCCGAGCGCCGAGCCGAGGTAGCCGCCCTCGCTTCCGAGCGTCAGCAGCAGGCCGAGGGCGAACACGAACAGTCCCGTCCTGAACGGGCGGACGTCGACGAGGTCGCTGCGGCCGACCATCAGGCCGCCGACGACGACGAGCGCGAGCGGCAGCACGAAGGCCAGGCCCCCGACGAGAGCCTCGAACGCATCGCCGATCCAGCCGCCGACGTATCCGCCGTTCCAGCCGGCCCAGAGCACCGAGGCGAGGAAGAGCCCGAACGCCACGAGCGCGAGCCCGATCAGTTCCGGATGCTGGTGCCCCCGGGGCCTCTTCGTCTTCGCGCGCTTCGCCTTCCTCACGCGCGAGGGCGCGCGAGGCTTGAGCACGCGTTTCGTGCGTCGCCGCGCCATGTGCCGCGTTTCGACGCGCGGGGCAGATCCCCTTCGACGCGCCCAACAGGACATGTCCCGGGACCTGGTCCCGGGGCGTGGCCTAAGCGGCCAGGGCTCTTAGATCTTCGAGGGCGCCGTTGAGCAGGTTCTCGCGCAGGTCGAAGAGGCCCGCCCAGAGGTCGGACGGATCCGGGGCCGAGCGCATCCGCGCCGCGGTCCCGAGCCCCTCGAGCGCCCGCACGAGCACGGCCAGCTCGAGGTAGACCTGCGCGACCCGCACCGGCGACGCGTGGACTCCTGCCCGGCTCAGCACCGGCTGCCACTCGACGAGCTCCGCACGACCGGGCTCCCCGTACCAGGAGCGGCCCTCCGCCTGGTCCGCCTCGAGCTCGAGCAGGTAGCGCCCCAGAGGGCCCTCGAGCCCGGACAAGGCTGTCTCGGCACGCTCGGCCGCCCGGCGCAGGGCAGCCTCCCGAGCCCCGGGCGTCGACGGAGAAGCCTCGCCGCGCGCCCAGCGCTCGAGCAATCGGCAGAACGCGAGCGCGGAGACCTGGCACGCACGCAGCTGCGCGACCAGCCTCTGGGCGGTCATGCCTTCCGGTGCGTAGTCGACCAAGAGGTCGGCCCAACCGGGTTCTGCGCGCAAAGTGCTCATGACCTCACTATGACGGCTCAGACCTCGACGATGACGGGGAGAATCATCGGCCGCCGCTCCGTCCTGTCGTACACGAGCTGCGCGAGCGAGTCGTGGAGATGCTCCTGGAGGAGCTTGATCTCCGTGATGTCCTGCTCCAGGCAGTCGTCGAGCACCTTCGCCGCCTCGCCCCGCAGCTCGGCGACGAGCGGCTCGGTCTCCCCGAAGCCGCGCGTGATCAGCTCAGGATCCGGTCGAGGCCCGCTCGCGCCGACCGTGGCGACCACGATCAGGACGCCGTGCTCGGACAGGTGCCGCCGGTCCCGCAGCGCAACGTCGCGCACGTCCCCCACTCCGAGCCCGTCGACGAACGTCACGCCCGTCTCGATCGTGTCCACGATCCGCGGCCCGCTCTCGTCCAGCTCGACCACGCTCCCGTTCTCGGCCAGCACGATCGAGCCCGCCGGCACACCGGAGTCGCGGGCGAGCTGGGCGTGCGCAGCGAGCATCCGGAACTCGCCGTGGACCGGCATCACGGCCTTCGGGCGGACGAGGCCGAGGATCGTCCGGATCTCCTCCGAGTTGCCGTGGCCGGACACATGGACCGGAGCGATCTCCTGGTGCAGCACCTCGGCGCCGGCCTTCGCGAGCCGGTTGATCGTGTCGTGGACGCGGAGCTCGTTCCCGGGCACCGGCTTCGCGGACAGGATGACCGTGTCGCCGCGCTCGACGGTGACCGAAGGGTGGTCGCGGTACGCGATCCGCGTCAGCGCCGACATCGGCTCGCCCTGGCTGCCCGTGCAGAGGACCATCGCCTCGTGCGGCGCGAGCTGATCGAGCTCGGGCGGGCGGATGAACGTGTCGTCGGGCGCCTCGAGATACCCGAGGTTGCGCGCGATGTTCAGGTTCTTGCGCATCGAGCGGCCGATCACGCAGACCTTGCGCCCGGTCTCGACCGCGACGTCGACGGCCTGCTGCATGCGGTGCACGTTCGAGGCGAAGCTCGCCACGAGGACGCGCCCCTCGCGCACGGGGATGATCTGCCGGAACGCCTCGCCGACGAGCCGCTCGGAGCCGGTCACGCCGGGGCGCTCCGCGTTCGTCGAGTCGCCGAGCATCAGGTCGACGCCGCGGTTGCCGATCTCCGCCAGCAGGCCGACGTCGGTCCGCAGGCCGTCGACGGGCGTGTGGTCGAGCTTGTAGTCGCCGGTGTGCACGATCCGCAGACCCCCCACCTCGAGGACGATCGCGACCGTGTCGGGCACCGAGTGCGCCATGCGCACGAACTCGGCCCGGAACGGCCCGATCTCCACGGGAGGCTCGCCGGGCACTGCCTCCTTGAGCTCCGTCGCGTGCAGGAGCCCGTGCTCGTCGAGCTTCGGCTGGAGGAGCCCGAGTGTCAGCCTCGTGCCCCAGACCTCCGGCACCTTCACCTCGCGCATCAGGTACGGGAGCGCGCCGACGTGGTCCTCGTGCGCATGTGTCAGGAGCACGGCACGAATGCGCCGCTCGCGCAGATACGAGAAGTCCGGCAGGACGAGATCGACGCCGAGATGCTCGTCCCGGGGGAACGCCAGGCCGGCGTCCACGACCACGAGCTCCTCGCCCAGCTCGTACACCATCATGTTCTTGCCGACCTCGCCGAGGCCGCCCAGCGGGATGATCCGCAGTACAGACATGGCCTGAAGTATCACTTGCGGGCCGCCAAAAGGGTGAGCATGATTCACCCGTCAGAGGGAGGGAGCGGCCGCGGCTGATCTTCATCCTAAGACGAGCCTCGTCCCCCGAGGCGAGAAGAATCCGTCGAAGGAGCTCACATTGCTGCGGTATGAATGGCTTCACAGGATCGGGTTGCTGGCGTGTCTGCTTGGCATTGCGCCCAGCGCCATCAAGTGGCCCTAAGCAACCACTGCGAACGTTCCTAGCTAGACGAGACCGCGTGCCGACAGTCGGTGCGCGGTCTCTAGGCGCGCACAGGAGCGGTCAGCCCGACGCCCTCGAGCGCCGACCGGACGACCTCGACCTCTTCGCCGGTCGCTTCCACGAGCGGCAGGCGCAGGCCGCCGACCTCGTGGCCGAGCAGGTTCAGCGCCGCCTTGACCGGGACCGGGTTGATCGTCACCCCGAGCGCCTCGACGAGCGGCGCGAGCTCCTCGTCGATCGCGTGCGCGGATTCGACGTCGCCCTCCTTGTAGAAGCCGATCATCTCCTTCACGCGACCCGGGGACGAGATTTCCGTGCACGACGACCCCGCCCACGCCTCCGACCTCGAGGAACGGGTACACGAGGTGGTCGCTGCCCGCGTACAGGTCGAGGTCGGTCTCGTCGACGATCCTCTGTGCCTGGTCGAGCTCCTCGGTGGCCTGCTTGACCGCTTTCACGGTCGGGATCCCGGCCAGCTCGATCATCGTCTCCGGCTCGATGTTGACGACGACCCGCTGCGGGATGTTGTAGACGATGATCGGCCGGTCGCTGGCGGCGGCGATCGCCTTGAAGTGCTCGACGATGCCGCGCGGCGGACGGCTTGTTGTAGTACGGCGTGACGACGAGGAAGCCGTCGACTCCGAGCTCGTGCGCCTGCTCGGTGAGGTGCACCGAGTGCGCCGTCGAGTACGTGCCGGTGCTGGCGATCACGGTCGCCCTCTCCCCCACCTCGTCGACGGCGGCGGTCCAGAGCTGGAGCTTCTCCTCGTCGGTCAGCGTCGGGCTCTCGCCGGTCGTGGCAGCGACGACGAGCCCGTCCGCGCCGTTCTCGACGATGTGCCGCGCGAGCGCGCGGAACCGGTCGTAGTCGACGGCGCCGTCCTTGTCGAACGGCGTCACGATTGCCGTCAGAACCTCGCCTAGCACCGCGTGCGATCTTACCGGTCGAGCAGGGCGTCCAGGCCAACGGTCAGGCCCGGCCGAAGGCTCGCCAGCCGCTCGAGGGCCAGCAGAACACCTGGGACGTAGGCCTCACGGGAGAACGCGTCGTGGCGGATCGTCAGCAGCTCTCCGGCCTGCGAGATGAGGATTTCCTGGTGCGCCACGATGCCCGGGAGACGCACCGAGTGAATCGGCACGTCGCCACCCATCGCCTCGGCGGTCGCCTTCGCCGTCCCCGAGGGCGCGTCGACCTTCGTCTCGTGGTGCAGCTCGACGATCTCCGCGCGCGGGATGTGCTGCGCCGCCTCGGCCGCGAAGCGCATCATCAGCACCGCGCCGATCGCGAAGTTCGGCGCATAGAAGACGGGCAACCCGGCTTCCTCGCCTTCCGGCGACCTCGTCCGTGTCCCAGCCGCTCGTGCCGACGACGCACGGGACGCCCGCCTCGAGTGCTGCCGTGATGTTCCCGACGACCACATCCGGCGCCGTGAAGTCGACCATCGCGTCGGCTTCGTCCAGCTCGACGAGCTCGTGACCCGCAGCCTCCAGCGCCGGCCCGAGTACCGACCCGACCTTCCCCCCGGCTCCGAAGAGCTTGACCTTCACGCCGCGGCGCGGGCGGGCAGCTCGGGCGTGATCCGCCGCACGGCGTCCCGGAACCGCTCCTCGCTCGGCCCGATGCCCGAGGCCGACAGCTTCTCCGGCGCGAGCAGCACCCCCGCGAGCTCGGCGACCGCGTCCGGCGTGACCGCGTCGATCTCGGCCGCGATCCGGTCGATCGACAGGAGCTCCGTGTCCGAGATCAACGACTTCCCGAGTCGGCTCATCCGGTTCGAGGTCGACTCCATCGAGAGCAGGATCCGCCCCTTCAGGTTCTCCTTGGCCCGCTCGAGCTCGCCGTTCCGGAGCCTGCCCTCGGCGACCTCGTTGATCTGCTCGTTCGCGATCTCCAGGCACTCGCCGAGGTTCTCGGCACGCGTGCCGACGTAGAAGCCGATCAGCCCGCTGTCCGTGTACTGGGACGCGAACGTGTAGACGGAATAGGCCATGCCCCGCTTCTCGCGGATCTCCTGGAAGAGCCGTGACGACGCCGACCCGCCCAGGAGCGCGTCGAGCAGGGACGCGGTGAAGCGGCGGCGATCCGAGCGCGCGATCCCGGGGGCGCCGATGCAGACGTGGTACTGCTCGGTGCGCTTGCGCTGGAAGCGCACGCTCGGGCGCGGCGGCCGCACGAGCGGGCTGCGGAGGCGCGGGCCTTTGCCGGGCGCCTTCGCCTGCTTCCGCTCGGCCTTCTGGAGGCGCGCAACGAGGTCGTCGTGCTTGAGGTTCCCCGCTGCGGCGACCACGACGTTGCCGGCCTGGTACATCGTCTGGTGGTAGGTCGTCAGCGCGCGCCGGCCGACGGACGAGATCACGTCGGCCGTCCCGATCACGGGCCGCCCGAGCGGGTGATCGCCGAAGACGGCCTCGCTCATCAGGTCGTGCACGAGCTCGTGCGGCGTGTCCTCGTACATCGCGATCTCCTCGAGCACGACCTCCCGCTCGGAGTCGAGATCCGCGAAGAGCGGCGCGTAGACCATGTCGCTCATGACGTCGAGCGCCTTCTCCAGGTGGTGGTCGGCGACGCGCACGTAGACGAGCGTGTGCTCCCGCGAGGTGGCCGCGTTCAGCTCCCCGCCCAGCGCGTCGAAGATCTCGGCGATGTCCTGCGCCGAATAGGAGCGCGTGCCCTTGAAGAGCAGGTGCTCGATGAAGTGCGTGATGCCGGCCTTGGACGGCGTCTCGTCGCGCGAGCCGGCGCCGATCCAGAACCCGAGGGCGACGGAGCGCACGCTCGGGATCCGCTCGGTGATGACGCGCTGCCCGGAATCGAGCTCGCTGAGGACGTACTTCTGCACGGGCGGATCCTAGTTGTCTAGGCGTGGAGTGAAGCTGGTCGTCGCCATACGTGCGGAATGGCGCGAGCGGTCCCCAGACTGGCCACATGGGGAGGTTCTAGGCCGAGAGGCGGTCGAAGTGAGCAAACCTGGCTACTCTCAGATGAAACTGTCCAAAGCTGCACTAACCTGCTCAAACCGGTTGGGGGAGAAAGGAACCGCATGACACGACTCATCAGACGCACCTTCCTGGTCGCGTGCGTGGTCGGAGCGATGGCTGCGAGCGCATTCGTCGGAGTTGCGAGCGCCAACTACTCCGGCGGCGTAGACGTCACCTGCACCAACGCGACCTACAACTACTCGACCTTCCCGAGCGGCACGCAAAGCGTCCACGAGACGGTCTTCGTCGACGGGGTCGTGGCGGCCGAGAAGAACGTCGACTTCACGGGGCCGACGGGAACGGACACGCTCTCGTTCGTGGTGCCGAACGACAACGCTCCGCACCAGATCGAGGCGAACTCGTACTCGGTCACGAACGCGACCGCGATCACCGGGCTGCCGGGGATCGTGACCCTCACGTGCGGGTCGCCTCCACCACCGCCACCGCCGCCTCCACCGCCGCCGCCGCCTCCACCACCGCCACCACCACCTCCCCCCGGCGTGTGCACGTACACCAAGGGCTTCTATCGCAACCACTCGGGGGTGACGGCGTCGGTGATCGCCGGCCTGAACGGCTCAGTGCAGGTCGGCTCGACGAACCTGTCCGCCGCGCGGGCTCAGGCGGTGCTGAACGCCACGCCGGGGCAGCCGGGCAACGTCACGTTCACCAGCAACCTGCTGCTCAACCTCGTGCAGCAGGTGATCACCGCGAAGCTGAACATGGCGCGCGGTTCGAGCGCGTCCTTCGGCGAGCAGTCCGCCCTCTCGTCGGCGAGCTCTGCGCTCACGGTGACGCTCTCCGGCGGCCAGATCCAGCTGTCGTCCGCGCTTTCGACGGGCTCAGCCTCCACGCTCGTGACCACGATCGAGAACTTCAACTCGGCGTCGGACTGCGGCTAGAAGGTTGATACGAAGGTCGGGCGGGTCCGCGGTGACCCGCCCGACATCTCTCGCAACCGCGGGTCGTGAGCATCTGCGCGGCGCTAGGCCCGGAGGCAGCGCTCGACCGTCTTCACGTCGGCCGGGTTCGGCCCGGCGACGTCTCTCGCGCCCCCGGTCGCCCAGACGAGCGACACGTTCCCTCTGCGCAGACGGTGGTACTGGTAGCCGCCGAAGTTCGTGCTGAGGGTCGAGACGTCGAAGTCCTTCGCCGCCTTCACATCCGGGTGGAACCGGAGGAAGGCCCACTGAAGCGTGAGCACGGACGGGTCGTTCGGGTTCCGAACAGCCCGTTCACCCTTCTCGTGCAGGCACTGCTCGGTGGGGCCGATCGAGTAGACCTTCTCCTTCGAGCCACCGCACCCGGCCAGCAGCGCCGTCGCGAGGACGGCGCCGATGGCCAGGAGTACCTTGTTGCTAACCGTCCCTGCGTGGGCCACGGCTCCGGCCGCGTCCGCCGCCGCCGTCACGCCTCGGAGGTCGCTCCGAGCGCTCGCGTGGCGGTGCGTCCTTCGCGCGCTCGATCAACTCATCGGGCTGGACGAGCGAGCCGTTCTCGTGCTTCGCGACGAGCTTGAGCCCGATCCGGCCGCGCTCCTTGTCCACTTCCTGAACGACCACGTCGAGGATGTCGCCGCGGCTGATCACGTCCTCGATGTGCCCGACCCGCCCGGGGCCGACGTTCGAGACGTGCAGGAGCCCGTCCGTGCCCTTCTTCAGCTCGACGAAGGCGCCGAAGTCGGTGGTCTTCACGACCTTGCCCGTGTAGGTGTCCCCCACCTCGGGCTCCTTGGTGATCGACTCGATCGCTTCGATCGCGTCTCTCGCCTTCGTGCCGTCGGTGGCGTAGATGAGGATCGTCCCGTCCTCCTCGATGTCGATCTGCACCTCGTAGTCGGCCTCGAGCCCGCGGATCGTCTCGCCGCCCTTGCCGATGATCATCCCGATCTGCTCCGGGTCGATCTTGACCGTCGAGATCCTCGGGGCGTGGTCGGCCAGCTCGGTCCGCGTCTCGGAGATCGCCTCGGCCATCTTGTCGAGGATGAACTCGCGCGCCCGCTTCGCCTGCTCGAGCGCGTTTCGCATGATCTCCTGCGTGACGCCGGTGATCTTGATGTCCATCTGCAGCGCGGTGATGCCGTCGCGTGAGCCGGCGACCTTGAAGTCCATGTCACCGAGGTGATCCTCGGCGCCCTGGATGTCGGTCAGGATCACGTAGTCGTCGCCCTCCTTGACGAGGCCCATCGCGATCCCGCCCACCGGCGCCTTGATCGGCACACCGGCGTCCATCAGCGAGAGCGTCGACCCGCAGACCGAGCCCATCGACGACGAGCCGTTCGACTCGAGGGTCTCGGAGACGATCCGGATCGTGTAGGGGAAGTCCTCGAGCGACGGGATCATCGGCTCGAGCGCCCGCTGGGCGAGCGCCCCGTGGCCGATGTCGCGACGCTTCGGGCCGCGCATGAACCCGGTCTCACCGACCGAGTACGGCGGGAAGTTGTAGTGGTGCATGTACCGGCGGTCGGTCTCGAGCGAGAGGTCGTCGATCCGCTGGCCCTCCTTGGCGGTGCCGAGCGTGAGGAGCGACATGATCTGCGTCTGGCCGCGCGTGAAGAGCGCCGAGCCGTGCGTGCGCGGCGCGACGCCGACCTCGGTGTTGACCTCGCGGACATCCTCTGCGCCGCGGCCGTCCGGGCGGCGCTTGTCGATCGCGATCTTCTGCCGGACGAGCTGCTTGTAGATCGACTCGGCCGCCTTCTTGACGTACTGCTTGGTCAGCGAGTCCTTGACGGCAGGCGCCTCGCCCTCGACCGTCGCCGGCCCGACCGGGAACGGCAGCTCGACGGTCTCGATGATCCGGTCGAAGAGCAGCTGGCGCTTTGCCGACTTGAGCTCCTTCGAGTCCTGCTCGGCTTCCGTCAGGGCGCGAAGATCGTTCTCGAACTGGTCGCGGACGTGGCCCTCGACGACTGCGAGGCGCGTCTTCTCGAGGATCGCGTCCAGCGAGGAGCGGACCTGGATCTGGCGCAGGATGTCCTCCTCGCCCGAGTCCATGCCAAGCTCCGGTGCGAGCTCGGTCGTCAGCTCCTCGACGGCGGCTGCCGCCTCGCGCAGGCCGTCGGCCTCGATGCGCTCGCGGACCCGGCCGGAGTGCTCCGCCTCGAGCTCGGCGGTGAGCTCGGGGTCGAGGTACTTCGGCTTGCCGGCCCGGCTGCGCAGCTCCTCCTGCGCGTCGCAGATCTTCACGATCTCGGCGTGCGCGAGCTCGAAGGCCTCGAGGATCTCGTCCTCGGGGATCTCGTCGGCTCCGGCCTCGATCATCGTCAGCGCGTCCTTCGTGCCGACGACGATCAGGTCGAGCGTGCTCTCCTCTTCCACCACGGGCAGCGTCGGGTTGACGACGAGGTTGCCCTCGACGCGTCCGATGCGGACCGCGCCCACCGGGCCCAGGAAGGGCAGCGGCGAGACCATCAGCGCCGCCGAGGCGCCGTTGATGCAGAGGATGTCGTGCGCGGTGACGAGGTCGGCCGACAGCGTCGTGCAGACCACGTGCACCTCGTTCTTGTAGCCCTTCGGCCAGAGCGGCCGGATCGGGCGGTCGATCATGCGGGCGGTGAGGATCGCCCGTTCGGTGGGCCGTCCCTCGCGCTTGAAGAAACCGCCGGGGATCTTCCCGGCGGCGTACATGCGCTCCTCGACGTCGACCGTGAGCGGGAAGAAGTCGGCGCCTTCGCGGCCCTCCATCTTTCCCTGCGCGGTCGCGAGGACCATCGTCTCGCCTGCGCGGACGACGACGGCGCCGTCGGCCTGCTTGGCCAGCTTGCCCGTCTCGAAGGTCATCTCTTGCTCGCCCACGGTCACTGCGACCGTGGTGAGGCTTTCGGTCATGGTGCTCATCTATGCCTCCACTTCCTCGTGGAGAGTCGAGGTTTGAGTCAGCTTCGCGGCCACGAAGCTCGCTCAAACTCCGACTCTCCTCTTGCAGAGCTATCGCCTGAGGCCCAGCTCCTTGATCAATTCGCGGTATCCCTCCACGTCCTTGCGCTGGAGATAGTTCAGAAATCGGCGGCGGCGGCCGACCAGCTTGAGCAGTCCGCGCCGCGAGTAGTGGTCCTTCGGATGCGCCCGGAGGTGCTCCGTGAGCTCGTTGATGCGCTGCGTGAGGAGCGCGATCTGGACCTGGGGCGAGCCCGTGTCTTCCTGCGAGCGCCCGTGGCGCCCGATGATCTCCAGCTTTGCTTCCTTGGTGAGGGTCAATCCGTCTCCTTTATGCGTAGTCCGCAATCCAAGTCCGCCGCGGGAAGCACCGCGCACAGCCGAGACTGCGGTCGGCCACTAGGGTAGCAACTAGGTACCGGGGGCCTTCACCGTGAGGGGATAAGCCGAAGTCGTCGCGTCGCCCTTCTTGTCGCGGAGAACGAAGTAGAAAGCCCACTGGCCGGGCATGACGAGCGAATAGCCGGCTTTGTACGTGCCCGGCGAAGTCTCCTGCATGTTCTTCGTGAACAGCCGCATGAACATCGGGCAGCTCATTTCCGCGTGCAGCGTGATCTTGCCGCCTTTGATCGGGGCGCCGTTCGCTTTGTCCTTCGCATGGACGATGACGAGCTTCGAGTAACGGCCGCCCGTCGCCTGCGCGGAGATCTGGGCAGCGCCTGCCGAGACCGTTGAGGGAGGCGCCGGACAGCGGGTGTCGAGCACGGATTTCTTCTTCGAGCCTCCGCAGCCGGAAGTGAGCACCACGAGCAGTGCCCCGGCGACGATCGCAGCACGCATGCAGCCAGGATAGGGACCGGATTTGGGCTCCGGGCCTGGAAGCGAGACGAAAAAACACGGCGTCAACGTCTTGGTTCGCCGCTCGCTGGGTAGCTAGTAGTGCGGGGCCGTTGCCGCAGGCGGCCCCTTTCTCGTGGGCGCGGCCCGATTACCCTCCACTCATGGGAGCCGCCATCGCCGCCGGTCACCCGGCTACCGCGGACGCCGGTGCGGAGATCCTGGAGGAAGGCGGCAGCGCCGCTGACGCTGTCGTCGCAGCGACGCTCGCCTCCTGCGTCGCTGAGACGGTGATGACGGGCCTCCTCGGCGGCGGGCACGGCATCTACTTCGACGCGACCAGGGGCCGGGCGCGGAACCTCGACTGTTTCGTCGCCGTTCCCGGGCTCGGGGCCGAGCGCCGCGAGGTGGCCCTGCTGGAGCTGGACATTCCGTTCGGCACGGAGCTCGTCCACTACGCGGTCGGCATCGGCTCGTGCGGCGTGCCCGGCGTTCCCAGCGGGCTCGATGCGCTCTGGACCGAGTACGGAACCCTTCCGTGGCCGCGCCTGGTCGAGCCCGCGCTACGGCTTGCGCGCGGCGCGGTGCCGATGCCCGCCGCCCATGCGTCCTGCCTGCGGATGCTCGAGTCCGTGATGACGATGAACGAGGGCGCGGAGATCTACTCGCCGGGAGGCACGCTCCTCGGCGAGGGCGATCCCCTGCGCCAGCCGGGGCTCGTGCCCGCCCTCGAATCGCTCGCCGAGGACGGGCCGCGAGGCGTCTACGAGGGAACGATCGGGAGAGCGCTGCTGGAGCTGATGAAGGAGCAGGGCGGGCTCGTGACCGCGAACGACCTCACGGAGTACGAGGCCCGCTGGAGCGATCCCGTCGGGCTGGACTTCCGGGGCTGCGGCCTGCGCACGCGAGCTGGGCTGTCCGACTTTCCGGCCGCCGTCGAGCGGCTGCCGGAGGTGCGCGGGCTCGAGGAGCCGGAGCGCGTGCTGGCCTTCATGGGTGCGCTACTCGACGACGTTCCCGCGCAGCAGGGCACGACGAACGTCTCCGTCCTCGACGACGACGGGAACGCCTGCGTCCTGACGACGAGCCTCGGGCTCGGCTCGGGCGACTTCGTGCCGGGCTACGACCTGCACCTGAACAGCATGCTGGGCGAGGCCGACCTGTTGACCGAGGGCCTGGAGCCCGGCGACCGGATGGGGAGCATGATGGCGCCGACGCTGGCGCTGGACGGTGAGGGCGTCGTGTTGGCGGCCGGCGCCGCGGGCGGGACGAGGCTGCGGAGCGCGTTGCTGCAGGTCGTCGCGGGAGTCCTCGACGAGGGGCTCGACCCGCAGGCGGCGGTCGACCGGCCGCGCGTCCACCCGGCCGGGGCGCTCGTGCACCTCGAGGCCGGCTTCGGCCCGGCGACGGTCGCCGCGCTCGAGTCGGCCGGCTTCGAGGTTCGGAGCTGGGACTCGCGGCACCACTACTTCGGCGGGGTCAGCGTCGTCACGCGGACGGGCGCTGCCGGCGACCCGCGCAGAAGCGGCGCCGCCCGGATCGTCTGAGTCAGGGGCGCGTTGCGGCGCGGGTTCGCTCGACGTCGCGTGCGATCTGGTCGATCAGCGCCTGCTCGCTGTCGAACGACTGCTCGTCCCGCAGGCGTTTCCAGAGCTCGACGATCAGCCGCTGGCCGTAGAGGTCGCCTTCGAAGTCGAGCAGGAACGCCTCGACGCGGCGCTCGCTGCCGCCGTAGTGCGGGTTCGTCCCGATCGACACGGCGGCGCGGTTGTCCCCCGCAGCGCCGGCGTAGATCCCGTTCTGCGGCACGAGCAGCTCGGGCCGGACGTCGAGGTTCGCAGTCGGAAAGCCGAGCGTCCCGCCTCGCGCGTCTCCGCTGACGACGATGCCCTCGACCTCGATCGGACGGCCGAGCAGCGCCGCGGCGCCCTCGACGTCACCTGCGCCCGCGAGCTCGCGGATCCGGCTCGAGGAGATGCCCTCGACGAGAGGGACGGGTCGCGTGGCGAACCCGAGGCTGTCGAGGAGGGCGAGGTCGCCCTGCCGCTTGTGGCCGAACCGAAAGTCCTCGCCCGCGACGACGGTCTCGGCGCCGATCGGTCGCAGGAACTGGTCGGCGAACTCGCGCGGATCCAGACGGGCGACATCGAGGGTGAACTCGACGACGAGTGCCTCGGCGACTCCCAGCTCGGCCAGCAGCTCCAGCCGGCGCTCCAGGGGCATCAGCAGCTCGACCCTGTTTCCGAGGGCCGTGCGCGGATGCGGGTCGAACGTCAGGACCGTCGGCTCGGGCCCGGCGTCGAGGAGCGTCTCGATGACGCGCCGGTGCCCGAGATGAACGCCGTCGAAGGTCCCGAGCGCGACCGCCCGAGGCCCCGCATCGAGCTCGCCGGGCCTGCGCGCGACCTTCACGGAAGCGCTGCCAGGGCGTCGGCCGGGTCGATGATCCGCTCGGGATCTGCGTCGGCGACGTCGAACGGGACCGACGCTCGTCCTGCGCAGGCTGATGCAGTGGCCGCCGAGCGCCTCGGCGATCGCCCGCACGTAGCCGCCCGAGCTGAGGAGCATCGAAAGCTGCGCGACCGGCTCGTCGTATTCCTCGAGCTCCAGCTCGTAGACCGTCGTCCGGCGCATCGGCATCTCGACCGCGACGCCGCGTCGATGCAGCTTGTACGCGCGCTCGCCGCCGATCTTCACCGCCGAGGCCGTCGGGATCTTCAGGTCGACGTCGCCGCGGAGTGCGTCCAAGCGAGCCTCCAACTCGAGCAGGGACGGGGGCTCGTGCTCGTCGACCACGTCACCCTCCGGATCGCCCGTGGACGTCGTCCGCGACAGGTCGACCGCCGTCTCGTACCGCTTCGTGAGCCCGACGAAGCGCTGCGCCTCCTTCGTGAAGCTCCCGAGCAGGACGAGCAGGAGCCCGGTCGCGAACGGGTCGAGCGTCCCCGCATGGCCGGCCCGCGCGCCCGTCTGCTCGCGCAGCTGCCGAACGATCGCGAACGACGACGGCCCGGCGGGCTTGTCGTAGAGGACGAGCCCAGCCGGGGTCGCCGCGCCCTTACGACCCATTCCGCGCCGCGGCGAACTCCCGGCGGATGAACTCCGTGATCTCCTCGATCGAGTCGTTGCTCGAGAACCCGGCCGCCTGACGATGCCCACCCCCCGCTCCGGACGCGCGCGCGATCTTCGAGACGTCGAGCTCGTCCGTGGAAGCGCGCAGGCTGACGCGACGAGCGGGCCCGTCACCGCGCGGCGGCTCGCGGATCAGCGCCGCCATGTCCGCGCCCTCGACCATGCGCAGGTAGTCGATGATCCCCTCGGAGTACGGCTCCGCTGCGCCCACCTCGGCGAAGTCGTCGCGCAGGAGATACGAGATCACGAGCCGGCCGCCCTCGTAGACCTCGGCCCGCTCGAGCGCCCGCGCCAGCAGCTTCAGCTTCGCGAACTGCACGCTCTCGTACACGTCCTGGAAGATCTTGTGCACGTCCGCGCCGGCCTCGACGAGCTCCGCGGCGAGGCGTAGGGCCTTCGGCGTCGTGTTCGTGTACTGGAACCGCCCCGTATCGGTGACGAGCGCGATGTAGAGCGCCTCGGCGATGTCCGGGGTCAGCTCGACGTCGAGCTCGCGCAGCAGGTCGCGGACGATCTCCCCGGTCGACGACGCGTCCGCGACGACGAGGTTGACCGCGCCGAAGCGCGAGTTGTCGTGATGATGGTCGACGTTGACGACGAGCGGCGCGCTGTGCAGCACCTCGGGATCGGGCCCGAGCCGGCTCTCGTTCGCGCAGTCGAGCGCGAGCAGGACGCGCGTCGCGGCATCTTCGGGAAGCGACCGGCGCAGGTCGTCGAGCGGCATCCACGAGTACTCGCGCGGCAGCGGCGCCTCGCCGGCGAGGTACATGACCGCGTCCTTGCCGAGCGCGTCGAGCGCCAGCTTGGCCGCCAGAAGCGATCCGAGTGCGTCGCCGTCCGGGTTCTCGTGCGTCGTGACGAGAAAGCGGTCGTGCGAGCGGATCGCCTCGGCGACCGCGCTCAAGTCATTCGCTGTCGTCTGGGGCGAGCTCATCTGAGGCACCGCTTGCGGTGCCGACCTTCAGGACGACGGGCTCAGCCCGGCGTCCGTCTGCCGTCGCCGACCGGCCCGATCGAAGTGATGTCTCTTACCCTTCGTCTTCATTTCGCCCCTCCGGAGCCAGCTCGTCTATCAACTGCGACATGCGGACGCCTTCCGCGACCGTGGGATCGTATTCGAAGGTCAGGAGCGGAGTCCGCTTCATCCTGAGCTGGGTCGCCAGCCGCAACTGGAGCACTCCGTGCGCGGACCTAAGCCCCTGCAGCGTCTTCTCGCGCTTGCGCTCGTTGCCGAGGACGCTCACGAAGACCTTGGCGTGGCGGAGGTCGGGCGACGTCTCGACCCCGGTCACGGTCACGAACCCGATCCGCGGGTCCTTGAGCTCGCCGATCGCCTCCGCGAGCGTCTCCCGGATCGCCTCGTTCACCCGTCGCATGCGCTCGGTCATGGGACCATTGTTCCCGAGGGGCTAAAGAAACAGCCCCGCGCGAACGTCGAATGGGTGTGATGAAAGGCGCCGACCCGGCCGAGATCGAGGCGATCTACCGCGCTCGCCTCGTCGATTTCCGGCGCGTGGCCGCCGCGATCGTCGGCGACGTCGAGCGCGGAAGCGACGCAGTCCAGGAAGCGTTCGGAAGGGCGCTCCGCAAGCGGAAGTCCTTTCGCGGCGAGGGCTCGCTCGAAGCATGGCTCTGGCGGCTGGTCGTGAACGAAGCCAGAGACGAGCTGCGTGCCGCGCGGCGCGGGCCGGTCCCGGTGTTGCTGTCGTCGAACGGCAGCACGACACACGAGGACGCTCGCCTCGCCGCAGCGGTCGCCGCACTTCCGGAACGGCAGCGGCTCGCGATCTTCCTCCGCTACTACGCGGATCTCGACTACGCCTCGATCGCCGAGGCGCTCGGCGTCAAGGGCGGCACCGTGGCCGCCTCGCTGAGCGCCGCCCACGACAACCTGCGCAAGACGCTCCAGGAGGCCCTCCGATGACCGACGCCTACGTCCAGTCCGCTCTGACGCGGCTCGCGCCACAGGTCGCACGACATCCCCTCGTGGGACGACGTCGTTCGTCGAGCCGGAACCGGGCCAGCGCTTCCGGCTGGAAGCTCGCCGTCGTCGCGGTCGCGATGCTTCTCACCGTGGGCGTCGTCGCCGGTGCGCTCGCGGAGGGCGCTGCTGAACGGCACCCTCGACCGGCTGAGCGCGTGGGTCGGAGATCAGCCCGGACAACCCGCACCCGAGCAGCAAGCCGCCTTCGACGGGAGAACGCTGCCTCCTATGCGCACTTCCCGAGCGGAACGCGCGTCGGGCGTCTCCTGAGCTTCGACAGCGACGGCCATTCGCATCAACTCCTCGGATTCCGCGACGGCGCGAACCTCTGCCTGCGGTTCGTCCCCTCCGTCTTCGGTCGCGCGGCTCCCGAGTGCGTCCCTCAGACCCTGCTGACTCGACTCGGGACGCCCGTGGCGACTGTCGGTGCGGCACGTTCGGAGGCCGCTGGAGAACGGCTCCGGCCACAATCGTCTACGGGCTCGCGGCAGACAGCGTCGACAGCATCGACGTCCTCGACGGCAGCCGTCTTCTGGGCGAGCCGAAGTCGAGCAACAACGCGTTCTTCGCCTCATTCCCCGGACGAGGCCCGTTCGCCGAACGATCCTCCGGAGAGGTTCCGCCGGTCTTGATCCGCGCACATGGCGCCGATGGCGTCGTCGATGTTCCGGTTCGGACGCGACTTGGGTGGACCTTCCGGTCGCTCCGAGACGCGAAGACCTGCCCGGTCCCGATCGCGTCAGAGACGCCGACTCCGGACGCGGCTCGATCGGTTGGCTAGAGCGCGGCGAGCCCCGTGGTGAGCCATTCGCGTGGCCGTACCCTTTCCCGACCGCGATCCTCTACTCGAGGATGCTCGCGCCCGACCCGAACTCGTCGTTCCGGCTGGCGTTGCGTACGGCGCAGATCCCGACTGGCAGGAGAACGGGCGCTGGTTCTGCACTGCCTGGTTGTGGCCGACCGTCCCCGGTTCAAGGAACGACCGTGGATGCGGTCGAGCCAGCCTCATCATCTCGGCTTGCACTACATGGGACCTCGCCCCGCTCGTCGGACTTCCCCCACTACGTCGGGCTCGCCGTCCGATGGCGTCGCCGGATCGAGATCTTCTACGAGGACGGGTCGACCCAGAAAGTTCCGCTGACCGACAACGTCTTCTCCTTCTACGTCGCCGCGGACCTGCATTCGAAGCTCGTCGCCTACGATCGTCAGGGCCGCGTCGGTCAGGATCAATCTCCTAAGTTGATCAGGCCTCGAGCGTGACCACCTCGCGCTCGGTCGAAACGAGCTCGTACTCCTGGCCGTTGAGATAGCGGACCGCCTCCTCGAGCAGGCGCTCCGCCTCGTCGTGGTCCCGCGCCACGCAGGCGACGGTCAGCCGCGCCCGCTGCCACTTCTCGTGGTGGTCGACCTCCGCCACCGAGGCGCCGAAGCGATTCTGCAGCTGCGCCTTCGCGGACTTCACGTACTTGCGCTTGCCCTTCAGCGACCCCGCCTCCGGGAAATGGAGCTCGACGGTGAGGATCCCGACGAAGCCGGTGCTCAGGTCGCTGCGGGAGTCGGTTCCGGCGCGGCGCTCAGGTCGGTGCGCTCCACCTGGCGCACCTCGTAGACCTCGAGCACGTCGCCTTCCTTCACGTCGTTGAAGCCGTCGAGAAGGATCCCGCACTCGAAGCCCTCCTCCACCTCGCGGACGTCGTCCTTGAAGCGCTTCAGCTGCGAGATCGTCGTGTCGTAGATGACCGTCCCGTCGCGGACGACGCGCACCTTCCCGTTCCGGCGCACGACGCCGCTCGTGACCATCGAGCCCGCGATCGTCCCCAGCCGCGAGACGCGGAAGAGCGCCCGCACCTCGGCCTCGCCGAGCGTCTCCTCGGTCGTGACCGGCTTCAGCATTCCCACGAGCGCCTGCTCGATGTCCTCGGTCAGCCGGTAGATGACGTTGTACGTGCGGATCTCGACGCCCTCGCGCTCGGCCAGCGCCCGCGCCTCGGCGTTCGGCCGCACGTTGAAGCCGACGATCATCGCGTTCGACGCGGTCGCGAGCATGACGTCGTTCTCGGAGATGCCGCCCACGCCCGTGTGGATGACGTTCACGCGCACCTCCGGGTGCTGAATCTTCTGGAGCTCGGAGACGGCGGCCTCGACCGACCCGTCCACGTCCGCCTTGATCACGAGGTTCAGGTCCTGGACGGCGCCCTCCTGCATCTGCGAGAAGAGCGTGTCCAGCGAGACCCCGGACGGGCGGCGCTGGGCCAGCTGCTCGCGCCGCACGCGCTCGCCGCGCACCTGCGCGAGATGCCGCGCCTGGCGGTCGTTCTCGACCACGTGCGCGTACTCGCCTGCCGCCGGCGGCTGGTCGAAGCCGATGATCTCGACCGGATCGCCCGGGCCCGCCGCGCCGGCCTTCTCGCCGCGGTACGTGTGCAGCGCGCGCACCTTGCCCCAGGCGTCGCCGGCCACGATCGGATCGCCGACGTTGAGCGTGCCGCGCTGAACGAGCATCGTCGCCACCGGGCCGCGGCCCACGTCGAGGCGCGACTCGATGATCGGCCCGGAGGCCTCGGCCTTCGGGTTCGCCTTCAGCTCGAGCTCCGCGTCCGCGACGAGCAGCACCTTCTCGAGCAGGTCGTCGAGGTTCTGCTTCTCACGGGCGGAGACGTCCGAGAACTGCGTCGAGCCTCCCCACTCCTCGGGCTGGAGGTCTTCGTTGACGAGCTCCTGGCGGACGCGCTGCGGGTCCGCGTCGGGCTTGTCGACCTTGTTCACGGCGACGACGATCGGAACCTCGGCGGCCCGCGCATGGGCGATCGACTCCTGTGTCTGCGGCTTGACGCCGTCGTCGGCGGCGACGACGAGCACGGCGATGTCCGTCACCTTGGCGCCGCGCGCGCGCATCGCGGTGAACGCTTCGTGGCCCGGCGTGTCGAGGAACGTGATCTTGCGTCCGTTGTGCTCGACCTGGTACGCGCCGATGTGCTGCGTGATCCCGCCGGCCTCGGTCTCGACGACCGACGACTCGCGGATCGCATCGAGGAGCGTCGTCTTGCCGTGGTCGACGTGGCCCATGATCGTGACCACGGGCGGCCGGTCGACGAGGTCCTCCGGAGCGTCCTCGAAGACCTCCGGGAGCTCTTCCTCCTCGGCGACGTGCTTGATCGTCACGTCGCGCTTGACCTCGGTCGCGATCAGCTGCACGGCCTCGTCGGACAGCGACTGCGTGATCGTGACCATCTCGCCGAGGCCCATCATGATCTTGATGATCTGGGCCGCTGCAACGCCGAGCGCCTGGGACAGATCCTTGACGGAGACGCCTGAGGGGACCGTGACCGGGCCGGTCGGCTGTGGGCCCGGCTGCGACTTCGGCCGCGGCTCGGTGCGCTCGCGGGCCTGCCGTGAGTCCTGGCGCGGCCTGGCGGCGCCGCTGTCGATGACGACGCGGCGCTTGCGACCGCCGGGCGCCTGGCGCGGGCGGACGGGCCTGTTCGGCCGGTTCCCCTTCGAGTTTCCCTTTGAATCAGCCATTTCCGTCCTCACTAGTGTAGAGGCGAGCCAGATTTTCATCGACCCGGACTGGTGTTCGCAGCGTGCGGGCGAATCCACGGTTCGCGGCGGCGCGCTCGAAGCACTGGAGCCGTCGGCACGTGTAGACGCCTCGCCCCGGTGCCTGCCGGCCCGGAGTCAGCGCCCCGTCCCGGGCGACGAAGCGGATCAGCTCTGTCTTCGGCGCCTTCCGGCCGCACCCCGTGCAGGTCCGGATCGGCGCCGACATCACGCGGTCGAAGGCTCGTCTCCTTCGGAGACCGTCTCCTCGACGGCGACGGGCACCTCGGCCTCGACGGGAGCCTCCTGCGGCTCAGGCTCCTCGGCCTCCGACGTCGCCTCGGTGACGGGCTCCTCCTCGTCTCGGGCAGCGCCGCGGCCGCGACCTCCGCCTCGACCGGAGCGTCCTCGGCCGGAGCCTCTTCCACTTCCTCGGGCTCGTCGCTGACTCCGCCGACGACCTGCGACGCCTCCAGCTCCTCGCCGGCGGCCTCGCGGTCGGCGAGCTCGCGGTGCGCGGGGATCCCGCAGAAGCGCGAGCCCGGCAGCGCGGTGTTCGGGCAGCGCTTGCCGTTGGCGAGGATCGCGACACAGCGGCCGGAGAACTCCTCGCCCGAATCGCCGCCTGCGAACGCGGCCTCGGCCTCGGCCTGGGCGAACTCGGCGTCGGACTGGATGTCCACCTTCCACCCCGTCAGGCGCGCGGCCAGACGGGCGTTCAGGCCTTCCTTGCCGATCGCCAGCGCGAGCTGGTCCTCGGGGACGATCACCGTCGCCTCTTTCGTCTCGTCGTCGACGAGCACCTCGCGCACGCGCGCCGGCGAGAGCGCCTTCGCGATGAAGCGCGCGGGCTCGGTGTTCCACGGGATGATGTCGATCTTCTCGCCGCGCAGCTCGGAGACGACCATGCGCACGCGAGAACCTCGCGGCCCGACGCACGCGCCGACCGGGTCGACGCCCTGGGCGTGCGACTCGACGGCGATCTTCGAGCGGTAGCCGGGCTCACGCGCCACGCCGCGGATCTCGACCAGGCCGTCGGCGATCTCCGGCACCTCGATCTCGAACAGCGTGCGGATCAGCTCCGGATCGCGCCGCGACAGGATCACCTGCGGGCCCTTCGTCCCGGAGCGGACCTCGGTGATGACGGCCTTGATGCGGCTGCCCTGCTCGTAGCGCTCGCCGTCCACCTGCTCGGAGCGCGGGAGCAGCGCCTCGACCTTGCCGAGGTCGACGAGCACGTTGTTGCGGTCGCCCGCCTGCTGGACGATCCCGGTCACGACCTCGGTCACGCGATCGACGTACTCGTCGTACATCATCTCGCGCTCGGCCTCGCGGATGCGCTGCAGGATCACCTGCTTCGCGGTCTGCGCGGCGATGCGTCCGAAGTCGTGCGGGGTCACGTCCTCGCGCTTGACCTGGTCCGCGGGAACCTCGGACCAGTCGATGTCCAGATCCTCGTCGTTGAGCAGCGTGTGCGAGCGCTCGCCGTTCTCGGCCTCGAGCGCCTCGAGCTCGGTGAGCGCACGCTCGCGCGCCTCCTCGATCAGGCGCTCCTCGATGTCGGAGGGCAGCTCGATCGAGTAGACGCGGAAATCGCCCTCGTTGTCGAGCTCGACCGTGGCGTGGCGCGTGGCGCCGGGGGTCTTCTTGTACGCGGCCAGGAGCGCGTCCTCGAGCGCGTGGATCAGCGTCTCGCCGTCGATCCCCTTCTCTTTCTCGATGACGCGAACCGCCTCGATGATCTCTCTGGTCATCTCGCTCCCTCCTCGATCAGGTTTCCTCGCACGATCGAGTCGTACGGGATCTCGACGGGGTCGCCCTTGCCGGGGTCGACACGGAGCGTCTGCTCACCCGCGCCGACGAGCTGGCCACGAACCCGCTTGCGGTCGGCCGTGCGAACGGACACCGTTCGGCCGACGACGCGCTCGAAGTGCGGACGACGCCTCAACGGTGGCTCCGTGCCCGGAGACGAGACGTCGATCGCGTACTTGCTCAGATAGTCGCGGAGGGTCTCGGTGACGCGCTCACAGAGCTCGTGGTCGACGCCCTGCGGATGGTCGACGAAGACCGTCATCCGCTCCGGGCCGGAGAGCTCGAGCGCGAGGACCTCGACTCCGGGCAGGCTGCGCTCGACGCGCGAGGAGACCTCGCGGTACAGAGTCCGTTCCTTTTCGTAGAGATCCGTCACGTTGCCCTCTCAAAAAAAACGGGCGCGGCGCGCCCATTTCGAACTGCCTGAAATGTGGTGATCCCAGGATAGCAAGGCTCCCCGCGCGAACCGTCGGGATTTAAAGCCGGATCTCGGGCCGTCGGCGTAACGCCGAGAAGCTGGGCCGGGGCGTGTGTCGGCGGATCGAGTTCTGGCCTGCGACTGAGCCGCGATCGTTCCCGGATCGTGGTTCTTGTAGGGGCGGCGGGGGGTCGAACCTCCCTGGAAGGCGGCCTAGCCTCTTACGTTCGGGTTCGAGTCGAAGGCCTTTCGCTCAGCTATCAAATCCTCGGCTTCCTTGATCTTCCGACGATCCGCGAGATAGAAGAGCAAGTAGACGAGCAAGAAGGCGAAGATCAACCCTCCTATGGCGCCAAATCGATACAAGGCCCTGTCGACGATCAGCCAGAGCGCCATTGCGCCGATGGCGATCGCGACAATGATTCCGATCAGCTTCAGCACGAACCGTCCTCCTTCCGTGTCGTGCGCTCCTCCCGCGGAGTCCAGCTTGTTAGCGGCATGAGGACATCGCCCTAATGGGATGAAGTAGCGAGGTCGCCGAGCCCCTGTCCCGGGTTATTCGTCGCTGTAGGGTGTGCGCGGTTCGGCCCGGAACGTCCTGGTCAGGCGAACGGAAGGAGGGACCGATGGCAACGATCGTCGTCGGAACGGACGGGTCCAAGGGCTCCGAGGCGGCCCTCTCGGAGGGCTTCGACCTCGCCAAGCGGTTGGGCGCGAAGGTGCTGGTCGTAGCCGTCGCTGCGCACACATCCGACCTCCTGGGTGGCTCCGTCTACCAGCACAAGCACAGCGAGCACCAGGACCGAGCCCGTGCAGCCCTGGACGCCGCGAGGACGATGTCCCAGGAGGCCGGAGTCGAGGCCGAGTTCGAGATCTTCGAAGGTGACGCAGCCGAGGAGATCGCGATGATCGCCGAGAGCCGGGACGCCGACCTCGTCGTCGTCGGGACCCGGGGCCACGGTGGCCTCGCGGGCTCGCTTCTCGGAAGCGTGTCGGCCGACGTCGTCCGCCGGTCGAAGAGGCCGGTGGTCGTCGTCCACGAACCGCGCTAGCGACCGGCAAGAGGCGCCTCTGGACGGCTGAGGCGAACGACTCTCTCGAATGTCGAGCCGGACTACGTGTCGAGCACGATCGTCACCGGCCCGTCGTTCGCGAGCTCGACGCGCATGCGAGCGCCGAAGACGCCGGTCTCGACCGGGACGCCGGAGCTCCGTAGCGCCGTCGCAGAACGCTCTCGTAGAGCGGCTCGGCCTGCTCCGGCGGCGCTGCGTCCGGAGAAGCTCGGCCTGGTTCCCCTTGGCTCGTGTATCGGCGATCAGCGTGAACTGGCTGACGACGAGCGCTGCGCCGCCCGTATCGAGCAGGCTGCGGTCGAACTTGCCCTGGTCGTTCTCGAAGACACGCAGGCGCGCCGACGCGGCCGGCCAGGCGCTCCGATGACTCCTCGTCGTCGCCCTGCGCCACGCCTAGCAGGACGCACAGGCCGGGGCCGATCTCCCCCACCACCTCGTCTTCGACGCGCACGCGCGCCTCGGCGACGCGCTGGACGACGGCCCGCAACGGCTACTCGAGCGCGCGCAGGCGCGCCGCGTAGTGCTCGCTGCCCGGGCGCAACGAGCGGGCGAGCTTCAGGTGGCCGCGAGCCTCGCTCGTCCGCCCGAGCTTCTCGAGGGCGCGGGCGAGCCCGTAGTGCGCGTAGTCGTCCGCCGGCGAGAGGTCGACGAGCGCGCGAAACTCGGACTCGGCCTCCTGGTAGCGGCGCAGGCGGAAGTACGCGATCCCGAGCGCCTCGCGGATCGACGCCTTCGCCGGCTCGCGGCGCTTCGCCTTCTCGAGGGAGACCGTCGCCTGGGCGGCCATGCCCCGCTTCAGGTGCGCGCGCCCCTTCTGGAACAGGTCGTAGGTCTCGCTCTCGGTCACGACTCCAAGATAGAAAAAGTCAGGAGGCGAAGAGCGAGCGCACCGAGAAGAGCCCGCGTGCCCGGCGGCCGAACGGGATCGCGCGCCGCAGCCCCCGCCGAACCGTCCGCAGCTCCGACTTCGCCGCACGCGCCGCGTCCGCGCTCGCCGCGGGCGGCCCGAAGCGGGCCAGTCCCATGTGCTGGACGAGCCGGCCGGAGTCGACGCCGGTGCGTTTGAGCACGACCTCGCCCAGCTCTGCGACACCGAGGTTGCGCGGAATCGTGATCCCGACGTCGAGCAGGTAGGCGACGAGCTCACGCCGGCAGGCGGTCGCGATCGCGCGCGGGTCGCCCGTCAGGAAGCGGCTCCGCCTGAACAGGAGCTTCGCGGCCACGAGCAGGAGCACGAGCGCGGCCAGGCCGCGCGACGACGACCTGCGCGACCGGGAAGCCTCGCGCGGACGATCCTCCCCCGCGTGCCTTGGCGATGTCGCCGCTCGAGGCCCCGGCGGCGCCTCCGAGCCGCTTGCCGGGGTTGCCGAGCTGGTAGCGGAGCAGACTGCCCGCCAGCTGCGCGCCCACGCTCTTTCTGAGCACGTTCGCGACCCCGGAGACATTGACCGAGATCGACGAGGTCGTGTACGTCCCGCCGAGGTTCCCGCGCCCCGGGGTCGGGTCGAACGGGAGCCAGCCGTACCCGTCGAACCAGACCTCGACCCAGGTGTGCGCGTTCCGATCGTTGACGCGCCACGTCCCGCGGTCCGCGTCGTAGGCGCCGCTCGTGAAGCCGGCGGCGACCCGCGCGGGAATCCCGAGGTAGCGGAGCATGAGGGCCATCGCGCCGGCGAAGTGCTGGCAGTAGCCGCTCTTCGTGCGGGTCACGAACCCGACGAGCGGCGGCATCCCGGGCTCTTGCGGTGGATGCTCGTCGTAGGTGAAGCCTCCGCTCGACCGCAGCCAGGCCTCGATCGCGACGGCCGCCGCGTACGGGTTCGTGTCGCCGCCGATGTCCTCGGCCGCCCGGTAGAGAGGCAGATACGGACGGAGCTGCGGGTTGTCGAATGCGTGGCGCAGCCAGTCCAGGCGCTTCTGGGTCCCGAACGGCGGCACCGATCGCCCGACTCCGACCTCGAGATACCCGTCGTCGAGGATCTCGCTCGGGTAGCGAGGCGGTGACTTGGCGAGCGCGGCAGGCGTCGGCTGCGGCTCCCAGGACCAGCTTTCGTACTGCGCCCCGCGGCTCGGCGCCTGCCCCGAGACCATGGCCACGCCTCCTCGGTAGAACTCGATTCCGTTCACCGACTCGTACGCGACCGGACCGCTCGCGGTGATCAGGTGATGGTCGCGGAACGCGTCGATGTGCACGGTCGCCGCCTTCCATCTGCGGGGATCGCGCGCACGCTTGGGCAGGAGAGGATCGGCCGTGAGCCTCGCCCGGCCCTCGTCTCCGATAACCATCGTCGTGGGGATCAACGCTTCCTGCCAGGCGTTGTCTTTGAACGTGTCGAGCGTCGTCGCCCGCCAGTAGACGGCGCGCTGATCGTCGGTCTTGACGGTGAACACGCGCGTCCGCTTCTTCGGGAAGTTGACCCCGTGGTAGTTCGCCTTCCAGACGTACTCGACGCTGACCGAGGGCCCGGCTTTCGCCGAGAGATCCCACTTCTGCCAGTCGAGGAACTGCGCCTTCGCCACGCCGTTCCAGCTCGAGGCGATCAGCGCAGTGACCGCGAGCGCCGTCCCGACGAGCACCTGCGGCCCGCCGCGGCGAGTGGTCGGCCCGAGCCGCGCGACGAGGGCCAGCGCCATCAGGAGCAGCAGCACGCCCCGCCCGAGATCGTCGTGCCCGGGGAAGATCGTCGCGGGCCACCCCGCTCCGGCGACGAGCGCGAGGCTCGCGAGGAACGGACGGCGCGCCGCGACCGCGAGCGAGGCCAGCGCCGTGAAGACGAAGACCGCGAGCAGCACGACTCCGTGCATCAGGCGGTGGTCCGATGCGGTCGAAGGGCACGAGCACGTCGTAGAAGTCGAGGAAGCCGCGGCCGGTGCGGCTGAGCACGGTCCCCAGCGCGTACGGCCGGACGTCGAGCGCGATCGACCACGCCGCGATCAGCGCGACGCTCGCTCCGGCGAGCCTGAGACGCAGCGAGGGCAGGAGTGCCGGAGCGACCCCGAGCAGGACCATGAGCGCGAGCCCCGCTCCGGAGTGACGCGTTTCCAGCCGCCCCCAGTTCCAGGCGATCAGGAGCCCGAGCAGGAGCGAGAAGACCGCCGTCTTAGCCACTGGCCGCGTATGCCTCCTGGAGCCCGCTCAGCTTCGCCGCGAGATCGTCGCCGCGCTGCACTGTGACGACCGGGACGCCGCCCGCCTGGAGCCGCAGGAGCGCAGGGTCGCGCAGCGGAACTGGCTCGCGGCCGTTGAAGCTCGACGCGTCGACGAGCACGAGCGACGCCGGCCGGCGTGCGAAGGCCCGGTCGAGGAGCGCATCGACCAGCTGCGGCTCGAGGGCTGCCGTCACGACGACGAGCTCGACCGCGTGCATGGCCGGCGAGGCATCCCGCTGGAGGAAGCGCGCCAGCGAGTCCTTGCCGGTCGGCTCCGCGGACGCGAGCAGCTCGAGCGCGGACCGCCACTCGCTGTCGATCGACCCGACCTGACAGGTCTCGGGCGGCGAGGAAGTGATGCTGAGGAGCGCACGGCGTCCGCGGAGCGCGTTCGCGCGCAGGATCGATCCGGCCGCGCGGACCTGGACGTCGAACGACTCGCCGACGACCGCCCGGCTGTCCGCGTCCAGCAGCACCGCGATCTCGTCGTGCGGCATGTCCTCGAGCTCCTTCACCATCAGCTCGCCGCGCTTCGCGGTCGTTCGCCAGTGCACCTTGCGCAGCGACTCGCCCTGCTGGTACTCCCGGACGCTGTGCAGGTCGAACCCGGCCGTGCGCCGCAGCACGACGTGACCGCCGGCCAGCGTCGCGCCGAGCTCCGAGAAGACGCGCTCGAGCTCGACCAGACGCGGATAGACGAGGAGCGTCGACTCGGCGCCGAGGCTCTGCTCCGCGCGCGCGAGGCCGAACGGATCCTCGAACACGGCCCGGACCGCGTCGAACCGGTAACGGCCGCGCGGCATGTGCGGAAGGACGTAGCGCACGTGGAGCTCCCGCCCGCGCCGGTTCAGCTCCACGCGGCGCTCGCCGAGCTTGCTGATCTGCTCGTAGACCTCGAGCGTGCGCGGCCCCGGATTCCGGTGCGCGCTCGCCTCGAGGCCGATCGTCACGTCGTCGCCCTCGACGTATTCCCGCGCGCCGAGATGACGTCGGAGGGAGACCGGCTGACGAAGGATCTCGACCCAGATCCGCGCGCCGACGACCGCGAGCGCGAGGCCCGTGGCGATCGGGTACAGCGACCTCGAGCCGAAGCCCCAGGCGACGAGATAGATGCCGCCTGCGAGCAGCAGCGCGAGCCGACCGCGTTCGGTCAGCCCCCTCATGTCACGCGGGAACCGGGGTCCGTTCGACGGCTTCTCGGACGAGCTGCTGAGCCGGCGTCCCGTTCGCGCGCGCCTCGGGCCCGAGGATCAGCCTGTGAGCGAGGACGGCCGTCGCGACCGCCTGCACGTCGTCCGGCAGCACGTAGTCGCGCCCGTCGGCGAGTGCCCGCGCCTTCGACACGCGCAGGAGCGAGATCCCCGCGCGCGGGCTCGCACCCAGGTAGAGCCGCTGGTCGCTCCGCGTCTGCCCGACGAGGTCGACGACGTACCGGTTGAGGCTCGGCTCGACGAAGATGCGCGTCGCCTCGTCGATCACGTCCGTGATCCCGGTCGCGTTCGTGACCGGCTCGAGCGCGTCGAGCGGCGGGTCGCTCGTCTGCTCCGACAGCATCCGGGCCTCCTGGTCCGGCTGCGGGTAGCCGATGTCGAGCCGCATCGTGAAGCGGTCCAGCTGAGCCTCGGGCAGCGGGTAGGTGCCCTCGTACTCGATCGGGTTCTGGGTCGCCATGACCATGAACGGCCGGCCGAGCGCGTAGCTGACGCCGTCGATCGTGACCTGGTTCTCCTGCATGCACTCGAGGAGCGCCGCCTGCGTCTTCGGTGGGGCGCGGTTGATCTCGTCGACGAGGAGGAGGTTCGCGAAGATCGGGCCGGGCCGGAACTCGAACTCGTTCGAGCGCTGGTTGAAGACGTTGACGCCCGTGACGTCGGACGGGAGCAGGTCGGGCGTGAACTGGAGGCGCGAGAAGGAGCAGTCGAGCGAGCGCGCCATCGCCTTCGCCAGCATCGTCTTCCCCACGCCCGGGAAGTCCTCGATGATCAGGTGGCCCTCACTGACGAGGGAGAGGACGCACAGCCGGAGCGTCTCGAGGGGCGCGTGGATGACCTTGTTCAGGTTCTCCGCAAGGCGACGGATGACGTCGGCCGAGTGCTCGGTCGAGGTGGTCGGCTCCTGCATCAGATCAGGTGCTCGACCTCGTCCAGGATCGCGGCGGCGATCGCTTCCTTCGGGGCCTTCTCCACGCGGCGCTCGCTCTGCGCGGAGACGATCACGACCTCGTTCTCCGTCGCGTCGAAGCCCACGTCGTCACGGGACACATCGTTGTAGACGATGAGATCGACCTGCTTGTCGGCGAGCTTCTTGCGCGCCCGCTCGAGACCGTTGGCCGCGGTCTCGGCCGCGAAGCCCACGAGCACCTGGCCGTTCACGCGACCCTCACCGAGGCCTCGGAGCACGTCTGCGGTCGGCTCGAGCTCGATCTGCCACGTCTGCTCGTCCTTCGGCCGCTTCGCCTCGTCGGTTTGCGCCGGGCGGTAGTCGGAGACCGCGGCGGCCATCAGGACGACGTCGGCGCCTGCGTGCGCGGTCGTGGCGCGCTCGACGTCGGCTGCGGTCGGCGCCTGGACGAGCTCGATGCCGTCCGGCGGCGCGACCGTGAGGTTGGACGCGATCAAGGTCACCTCGGCGCCGCGGCGTTGGGCCTCCTCGGCGAGCGCGACGCCCATGCGCCCGGAGGATCGGTTGCCGACGAAGCGCACCGCGTCGAGCGGCTCCCGGGTTCCACCTGCCGTCACGAGCACGCGCTTCCCGCGCAAAGGTCCCTTCCAGCCATGCCCCTGGACCTGGTCCCGGGACATGGCCGCTTGGAGCAGTTCCTGGGCCCGATCGAAGATTTTCTCCGGCTCGGCCATCCGCCCCACTCCCAGCTCGCCCTCGGCCGTCTCGCCCTCGTCGGGCCCGATCAGCTCGACTCCGCGCTCGCGCAACGTCGTAGCGTTCGCCTTCGTGGCCGGATGCGACCACATGCGCGGGTTCATCGCCGGAGCGACGAGGGTCGGCCCGCGATGGGCCAGCGCGGCCTCGGTGAGAACGTCGTCCGCGAGCCCGTAGGCGAGCTTCGCCATCGTGTTCGCCGTCAGCGGCGCGATCACGAGCAGATCGGCGCGGGCCAGGTGCGGATAGAGATCCTCCTGCGCAGGCCTCCGCGCGAGTGCCGCGAACGTCTCGCGGCGGACGAAGCGGTCCGCCCCACGCGTGACCAGCGGAACCACGTCGTGCCCGGCTTTGACGAGCAGGCGCGTGAGCTCGCACGCCTTGTAGGCGGCGATCCCGCCGGTGACTCCGAGAAGCACCTTGGCCATGGGACACATTTTGCCCTTTGCGGTCAAACCGGCACCAGCGGCGCTCGTCGCAATGAACGTGCTCGGCAACGTGCTGGACTCACCGCGCCGTCGTAGGCGCGTCGCGATCGCGGCCTCGACCGCCGTCGTCGGCTGCCGCTGATCTACCTGGCGTTCCACTACTCGACCTCCGGATCGTCCGGAAACGCGAACGGGCCGTACGTCAGCGCCCCGCCCGACCCGAACGGCAACGTCGCCCAGTTGAACGCGACCTGGCTCCTCGTGCCCCTGGGCCTGCTCTCGCTGGCCCTCCTGACGCTCGTCGGCCTCGGCGTGGGCGCGTGGATCCCGCAACCGCCGGGAAGCGGCCGCGTACTCCAGGCCCCGCTAGGCGCTAGCCCTTGTAGGAATACTTGATCTTGCCCTCGGCGACTTCCTCGAGGGCCATCGTCAAGTAGTTCTTGGAGCGCGACTCCACGAGCGGCGGCGGGTTGTCGTCGAAGGTGCCTTCGCCGAGCTGGTGGTGGTAATTGTTGATCTGCCGCGCGCGCTTGGCGGCGACGATCACGAGCGCGTATCGCTCCGGGACGTTGGCGAGCAGTGTGTCGATGCGTGGGTGAATCACGGTCGCGACATGCTAGCGGAGAGTTCCTTGTTGACTATTTTCTCGAGCTCGGTGAGCGCGCGGTCGACGTCGTCGTTGACGACCAGGTAGTCGAACTCGCCCGCCTGGCTGAGCTGCTCGCGGGCCAGGTCGAGCCGTTCCTCGATCTCGCCCTCGCTCTCCGTCGCCCGCTCGCGCAGACGCCGCTCGTTCTCCGCGAAGCTCGGCGCCTCGACGAAGATCGTCACCGCTCCCGGCACCGTTCGCTTGACGTCGAGCGCGCCCTGAGGCTCGAGGTCGAGCAGCGGGATCCTTCCCCGGGCCTTGATGCGGTCGATCTCGGAACGGAGGGTCCCCGAGCGCTGGCCCCAGGGGAACTCGACGTACTCGAGAAAGTCACCCGCGCCGAGCTTTTCGTCGAACTCCGCGTTCGAGATGAACCAGTACTCGCGCCCGTCCTCCTCGCCGGCGCGGCGCCCGCGCGTCGTCGCCGAGACGGCGAGCTCGAGATCCGGCATCTCTCCCAACAGCGCCTTCTCGAGGGTGCCCTTGCCGGCTCCCGAGGTCCCCGTGACGACGAAAACGGGAGTCGTGGAGCTTCTACTTGTGGAAGAGCCCAATGAGCTCAGTCCGCTGGCGGTCGGAGAGGCCACCGACCGTCTTCGACTGGCTGATCCGGGCCTGGTTCAAGAATCGCGCCGCCTTCACCCGCCCGAACTTCGGCACGGCCATGAGCATGTCGAACACCTTGGCGGTTGCGACGTACTCGGGTGGGTTGTTGAGGATCTTGTCGATCCGTACGCGCCCCACTTTCAGGTCCTTCTTCAGCTGCGCTCGCTTGACCCGGATGTCGTTCGCGCGCTTGAGAGCCTCCATGCGCTGGTCGCGAGACCTGGCGGGTGCCTTCGCCTGAGTCTTGGTTGCCGCCACGGCGCGTGATACTAGTGCAGCGCGGAGTCGACGTGCAAACGCTGTGTTTTGCCCGCAAAACCCGTCTATTGTCCGATCAGGCAACAGTGGCCGGGCGCGAGCCGTGTGCGAGCCCGGTCGCGTCTTCGGCCCGCGAGAGGCCGCGGGCAGCGAGCTCGTCGGCCAGCTCGCGTCGCACCCGGCCGGGTGCTTCGGGGTCGCGGAACAGGACCGTTCCGAGCGCGATCGAGCTCGCTCCGGCGGCGAGGAAATCGAGCGCGTCACGGCCGGTCGCGATCCCGCCCATGCCCACGATCGGCAGCCCGGTCGCGCGGTAGCACTGGTAGACGGCTCCGAGCGCGATCGGCTTCAGGGCCGGCCCGGAGTAGCCGCCGAGCACGTGCCCGAGCCTGGGCTGGAGCGTCCGGTCGTCGAGCGCCAGGCCGCGGATCGTGTTCACGAGCGAGAGCCCGTCGGCGCCCGCGGCCTGGACGGCGCGGGCGGTCTCGGGAAGGTCGGTGGCGGCCGGCGAGAGCTTCGCGTAGAGCGGCTTCTGGGTCTGCGGACGGGCCGCGGCGACGAGCTCGGCGGCGCTCTCGGGCGCTTCCTCGACGTTCGGGCAAGAGAGGTTGAGCTCGATCGCGGCCACCTCCGTGCGGTCGTCGAGCGCGGCGCAGAGCTCGGCGTAGTCGGAGGCCGCGAAGCCGCCGACCGAGACCCAGAGCGGGACTCCGAGCTCGGCCAGGAGCGGCAGCTTCTCGCGGAGCAGGCCGTCGATGCCGGGGTTCTCGAGCCCGATCGAGTTGAGCATGCCCGCCTCGGTCTCGGCGATCCGGACCGGGCGGTTGCCCTCGCGCGGCTGGGGCGTGACCGTCTTCGTCACGAACACGTCCAACGCGCGGGCGACCTCGGGCGCCTCGAGGGCGTCCAGGCAGCCGGAGGCGTTCAGGATCACGCGCGCCTCCAGGACCGGGCCCGGCGACGCAGAGCCGTTGGAGCACGCCGTCGATCTCGACCGAGCAGCCGTAGCACGCGCCGTAGCCGCAGGCCATGGGCGCCTCCCAGGCGAGCTGCGCATCCGGCACGAGGTCGCGCACGGCCTCGAGCATCGGTTCGGGCCCGCACGCGAACACCTTGTAACACTGTGTTACTAGGTCCGGTTAGGGGCTCTGTGACGAGCGTTGGCTCGACGACGACTTCGGCGTTCGGGACGAGGGCGGCTGCTTCGGCGTGCCAGTCGCTGCGGAAGCCGAGGAGCGCGGGCGGGTTGCCGAGCTGCTCCGAGAGGTACGGGAACGGCGCGACGCCGATCCCGCCGCCGACGAGGAGCGGTTTCTGGACGTCGAGCCGGTAGCCGTTGCCGAGCGGGCCGAAGACGTGGAGCTCGTCTCCCGGCTCGACCGCGGCCAGCGCGCGCGTTCCGGGGCCGACCGCCTCCAGCAGGAAGCTCAGCTCGCCGGGCGGCGCCTGGCAGAGGCTCATCGGGCGCGGCAGGAGCCGTCCAGGCGCCTCGAGCATGAAGAACTGCCCTGGAACTCCCGGCTCGAGCCCGCCCCGCTTCAGCCGGAGCAACGAGTACGGGCCGACCGGCTCGTTGGCGACGACGCTAAGCGCTTCTCTTCTGCGCACTGATGCGTTCCTGGAGCGAGACCGCGAGGTCGCCCTGGGCGTCGGCGATCGCGCGCACCGCCGCCCTTGCGCCTGCCATCGTCGTGATGCACGGGACGCGGGCGGCGAGCGCGGCCTCGCGGATCAGGTAGCCGTCCGAGCGCGCGCCGGGGTCGCCGAAGGGCGTGTTCACCACGAGGTCGCAGTGCCCGCGCCGGACGAGGTCGACGACGGTCGCCCCCTCCCCCGGCTCGGTCACCTTGCGCACGTGCTCGACGGCGATTCGCGCGTTGGCCAGCGCATGCGCCGTGCCCGCGGTGGCGACGAGGCGGAACCCGAGCTTCGACAGCGACTCGGCGACCTCGACGAGCGCGGGCTTGTCCGCGTCGCGGACGGAGAGGAAGGCGGTCCCTTCCATCGGCAGCGGCCGGCCCGCGGCCCGCTCGGCCTTGGCCAGGGCGGTCGGCAGGTCGGCGGCGCTCGCCATCACCTCGCCCGTCGAGCGCATCTCCGGGCCGAGCACCGGGTCGGCGCCCGGGAAGCGCGCGAACGGAAGCACGGCCGCCTTGACCGAGACCTGTCCCGAAGGGCCACGTCCCGGGACCGGTCCCGGGGCAGGTCCAGCTCCGACAGGCGCGCGCCGGCGGCGAGGCGGCACGCGGCTTCGACGAGGTTCAGCCCGATCGCCTTGCTGGCGAACGGCACGGTTCGCGAGGCGCGCGGGTTCGCCTCGAGCACGAACACGTCTCCGTCCTGGACGGCGAGCTGGACGTTGACGAGGCCGACCACTCCGAGAGCCGGCGCCAGCTTCTCCACCGTCTCCTCGATCAGAGCGAGCGTCTCGTCGTCGAGCGACGGAGCCGGCAGCACGCAGGACGAGTCGCCCGAATGGATCCCGGCCTCTTCGACGTGCTCCATGACCGCGGCGACGAAGGTCTCGCGACCGTCGCAGAGCGCGTCGACGTCGATCTCGATCGCGCCCTCGAGGAAGCGGTCGATCAGCACGCGTCCACCGATCTCGGCGGCCGCCGCGACCGACTCGTCGTCGTAGCAGACCTGCATGTTCCGCCCGCCGAGCACGTACGACGGCCGCACGAGCACCGGGTACCCGATCGCCTCGGCGACGTAGGCCGCCTCGCCGGCGCCCTCGGCCATCGACCACGAGGGCACGTCGATCGCGAGCTCCTCGCAGAGAGCCGCGAACCGCTCGCGATCCTCCGCGAGGTCGACCGCCTCGAAGGGCGTCCCCAGGATCCGCCAGCCTTCTGTTTCGATTTCGCGCGCAAGTTTCAGCGGGGTCTGACCCCCGAACTGGATGACGACGCCGTCGGGGAGCTCGCGGGCGCAGATCTCGAGCACCTCCTCGGCGCCGAGCGGCTCGAAGTAGAGGCGGTCGGACGTGTCGTAGTCGGTCGAGACCGTCTCCGGGTTGCAGTTGACCATCACCGCCTCGTAGCCGAGCGCCCGGAACGCCTGCGCCGCGTGGACGCAGCAGTAGTCGAACTCGATTCCCTGGCCGATCCGGTTCGGGCCGGAGCCGAGGATCACGACGCGCGGCTTCGAGCCGTCCGGCCGGGCCTCGTCCGCTTCGCCCCACGTGGAGTAGAAGTAGTTCGAGCGCGCCTCGACCTCGGCCGCGCAGGAATCGACGCGCCGGTACGCGGGGCGGACGCCCCAGCCGCGGCGCTTCGCCCGTGCCAGCTCCTCGGTCGCTCCGCAACCGGCCGCGATCGCCGCGTCCGAGAGGCCCAGCCGCTTGAGCCGCACCCAGTCGTCGGCCACGAGGTCGTCGAGGTGCGCGGCCGGGGCTTCGAGCCGCTCCAGCTCGGCGCGGAACCACGGATGCGCGCCCTCGGGCAGGTCCCAGGCGTCGGGCCCGTCGACCTCGCGGGAGCGGCGCGCCTTCAGGAACGCCTCGCCGAAGGTGCGCCCGATCCCCATCGCCTCGCCGACCGACTTCATCTGCGTGCCGAGCGTCGTGTCCGCGCCCGGGAACTTCTCGAAGGCGAAGCGCGGGAACTTGACGACCACGTAGTCGAGCGTCGGCTCGAAGCTGGCCGGTGTCGTCCCGGTCAGGTCGTTCGGGATCTCGTCGAGCGTGTAGCCGACGGCGAGCTTCGCGGCGACCTTCGCGATCGGATAGCCGGTCGCCTTCGACGCCAGCGCGGACGAGCGCGACACGCGCGGGTTCATCTCGATCACGCGCAGCTCGCCGGTCTCGCCGCTCGCGCGCGAACTGGATGTTCGAGCCGCCGCAGTCGACACCGACGGCGCGGATGACCGCGATCGCCGCGTCGCGCAGCTCCTGGTACGCCTCGTCGGCCAGCGTCATCTGCGGCGCGACGGTCACCGAGTCGCCGGTGTGCACGCCCATCGGGTCGATGTTCTCGATCGAGCAGACGACGACGGCGTTGTCGGCGTGGTCGCGCATCAGCTCGAGCTCGAACTCGTCCCAGCCGAGGAGCGACTCCTCGACGAGCACCTGGCCGACCGGGCTCTCGGCGAGCGCGCGCTCGAGCAGCCGCTCGAGCTCTTCGGGCGTCCGCGCCGTGCCGCCGCCGTGCCCGCCGAGCGTGAACGCGGGCCGCAGGATGACCGGCAGCGAGACATGTCTCGGGACCTGGTCCAGGGACGTGACGATTTGGGACGTCGGCACCTGGAGGCCCGCCGCACGCACCGTCTCGCGGAACAGATCCCGGTCCTCGGCGCGCTTGATGACGTCGACCGGTGCTCCGATCAACTCGACGCCGAGATCTTCGAGCACGCCCTCCTCCGCGAGCGCGACGGCGAGGTTCAGCGCGGTCTGGCCGCCCATCGTCGGCAGCAGCGCGTCCGGTCGCTCGCGCTCCAGCACGCCCGCGACGCCCTCGAGGTCGAGCGGCTCGAGATACGTGCGGTCGGCGAACCCGGGGTCGGTCATGATCGTCGCCGGGTTCGAGTTGACGACGATCGTCCGGAACCCGTCCGCCCGCAGCACCTTCAGCGCCTGGCAGCCGGCGTAGTCGAACTCGCACGCCTGCCCGATCACGATCGGCCCGGAGCCGATCAGGCAGATCGACTCGATGTCACGCCGCCTTGGCAAGGCCGCTCACCTCCTCGACCCACGACTCGAGGATCCCCCAGGCGTCGTGCGGCCCGGGCCCCGCTTCCGGATGGAACTGGACGGAGCGGGCGCGTTCGCTGCGCAGCTCGAGCCCCTCGACGGTGCCGTCGTAGAGCGAGATGTGCGTCTCCTCGCGCGACTGGGTCGGCGCGACCGCGAAACCGTGGTTCTGCGACGTGACGAGGACGCCGTTCGTGTTGCGCTCGAGCACCGGATGGTTCGCGCCGCGGTGGCCGAACGGGAGCTTGTACGTCTTGCGCCCGGTCGCGATCGCCAGCAGCTGGTGGCCGAGGCAGATCCCGAGGATCGGCACCCGTCCGATCAAGTTGCACAGTGTTACTTGCTCGTCCTTGAGCGGCTCGGGATCGCCGGGCCCGTTCGAGAGCAGCACGCCGTCGTACCGGGCGAGCTCGTCCGCGTCCACGTCGTGCGGGTAGACCGTGACCGCGGCCCCCGACCAGGCGAGCCGGTTCAGGATCGAGCGCTTGCAGCCGTAGTCGACGACCGCGATCCGCGCCCACCCCGCGTCGGAGAAGACGAACGGGTCGCGTGTCGAGACCTTGGGCGCCAACGCCCGGCCGGCCATCTCCGGCTGCGCGCGAACCGCGTTCAGCGCCTCGTCGACCGAGGCCTCGCCGCCCATCGCCATCGCCCGCATCGCGCCGGCCTGGCGCAGGTGCAGGACGAGCGAGCGCGTGTCGATGCCGGTCAGCGCAACGACGCCCTCGTCGTGCAGCCAGTCCGTCCACGCGGGGCCGCGCGCCTCGCGCATGACGACCGCGCGGGCGTGGGCGCGCCCGGACTCCGAGCGCGTCGGCGCGACGCCGTAGTTCCCGACCATCGCCGCCGTGAAGCACACGATCTGGTCGGCGTAGCTGGGATCGGTGACGACCTCCTGGTAGCCGGTCATCGCCGTCGTGAAGACGGCTTCGCCGAACGCGTAGCCCTCGGCGCCGACCGACTCGCCCTGGAAGACCGTCCCGTCCTCGAGCAGCAGGAAGCCGTTCACGACTCGTGCACCAGCCTTCCGGCGGCGATCGTCGCCCGCACCCGGCCGCGCAGCTTCTCGCCGATCAGCCACGAGTTCTTGGAGCGGCTCTTGAACCCGTCCTCGGCCACCTGCCAGCTCGCCTGCGTGTCGAGCAGGACGGCGTTCGCGGGCGCGCCGACCGCGATCCGCGGCGCGTCGAGCCCGTACGCGCGGGCCGGGCCGGCGGACATCCGCTCGAGCAGCGTCTCGAGCGAGATCAGCCCCGGCTCGACGAGGTGCGTGTAGAGCGACGCGAACGCCGTCTCGAGCCCGGTCACCCCGAACGGCGCCTCCTCGAACGGCACCTCCTTCTCGTGCCGCGCGTGCGGGGCGTGATCGGTCGCGACGCAGGAGATCGTCCCCTCGCGCAGCGCCTCGACCAGCGCCTTGCGGTCGTCCTCGGCTCCGAGCGGCGGGTTCATCTTCACGTTCGGATCGAGGGTGCGCACCGCCTCGTCGGTGAGCACGAGATGGTGCGGCGTCACCTCGGCCGTCGCGCGGACTCCCTCGGCGTGGGCTCGCCGGAGCGCCTCGACCGAGGCCCGCGCGGAGAGGTGCATCAGGTGGAGCGTCCGGTTCTCGTACAGCGCCAGCGCGAGGTCGCGCTCGACCATCACGCTCTCGGCGATCGACGGCCACCCGCCGATCCCGAGCTCCGCGGAGACGACTCCTTCGCGCATGTGCCCGCCGCGCGAGAGCGTCGGGTCCTCGCAGTGCACCGCGAGCGGCCGGTCGGTGATCGACGCGTACTGGAGCGCGCGCCACATGAGCGCCGTCGCGACCACGGGATGCCCGTCGTCGGTGAACCCGACCGCGCCCTCGTCGGCGAGCTCGCCCATCTCGGTCAGCTCCGAGCCTTCCTGCCCCTTGGAGATCGCGGCCAGGAAGCCGACCTGCACCTCGGCGTCGGCGCGCGCCTGCTCGACGAGCGCGCCGAGCACCGCGGCCGTGTCGACGACCGGCTCCGTGTTCGGCATCGCGAGGATCGCGCAGTAGCCGCCCGCAGCCGCGGCCCGCGTCCCGGTCGAGATCGTCTCCTCGTCCTCGCGGCCCGGGGTCCGCAGGTGGACGTGCGGATCGACGAACCCCGGCGCGAGCACGAGACCGGTGCCGTCGATGACCTTGTGCGAGTTCTGCGGCAGGTTCGACCCGAACTCGGCGATCACGCCGTCGTCGACCTTGACGTCGACCTGGGCGTCGAGGCCCTCGACCGGGTCGAGCACGCGGGCGCCGCGGACGATCAGGTTCTCCCTCGGCGCGTCCTTGACGAAGAGCATCACGCCACCCCCATCGGGACTTCGGCCTCGACCGGCTTGGGCCCGGTCGTGAGCAGGTCGTAGAGGACGGCCATGCGGACGACGAGCCCGGCGCGCACCTGCGTCTCGATCAGCGCGTCGGCCGCGTCCGCGACGAGCGGGTCGATCTCGACGCCGCGGTTCATCGGCCCCGGGTGCATGACCTTCTGGCCCGGCCGCAGCCGCTCGGGAGTGACGCCCCAGCGGGCGGTGTACTCGCGCAGGCTGGGCACGTAGTTCGCGCCCTCGAGCATCCGCTCTTTCTGCATGCGCAGGACGTAGACGATGTCGGCGGCGCCGATCGCGTCGATGTCGGTCGTCGCCTCGCAGCCCATCTCCTCGATCCCGCGCGGGAGGAGCGCCGGCGGCCCGACGAGCGTGACGCGCGCCCCGAGCAGGACGAGCGCCTGGATGTTCGAGCGCGCGACCCGCGAGTGGAGGACGTCGCCCACGATCGCCACGTGCAGCCCCTCGACGCGGCCGAACTGCTCCTGGATCGTGTACAGGTCGAGGAGCGCCTGCGTCGGATGCTGGTGCTTGCCGTCGCCCGCGTTGACGATCCGCGCCTCCGTCACTCTCGCGACGAGCTGCGGCGCGCCGATCTGCGGGTGGCGCAGCACGATCACGTCCGGGTCGTACGCGCCGAGCGTGATCGCCGTGTCCTTGAGCGACTCGCCCTTGTCGACCGCGGAGCCGGAGGCCTTGATCGACATCGTGTCCGCGGAGAGCCGCTTCGCCGCGAGCTCGAAGCTCGACGACGTGCGCGTCGAGGACTCGTAGAAGACGTTGATCACGAGCCGGCCGCGCAGGGTCGGCAGCTTCTTCATCTCGCGGTCGAGCGAGCGCTCGAACGTGCGGGCCGTGCCGAGCAGTCGCTCGACGTCTTCGCGGGACAGGTCGCCGATCGAGATCAGATGCCTCGTCGGCGGCGGGTCTGGCGGGCGCAGGTCGTCCCGCATCACGTGCAGGTCACCCATGTGTCTCCTCCTGGGCTGGGATCAGCAGAACCTGGTCGACCTCGTCGATCTCGACGAGCTGCACCTGGACGCGCTCCTCGCGCGCCGTCGGCAGGTTCTTGCCGATGTAGTCGGGACGGATCGGAAGCTCTCGGTGGCCGCGATCGGCGAGGCAGGCGAGCTGCACCCGCGCCGGGCGGCCGTAGTCGAACAGCGCCTCGATCGCGGCGCGGATCGTGCGGCCCGTGTAGAGGACGTCGTCGACGAGCACGCAGGTCATCCCCTCGAGCGGAAAGTCGAGCTTCGTGTCGCGCACGACCGGCTGCGGGTGGATCGGCGCCTCTCCCCCGCGCACGCGGACGTCGTCGCGGTAGAACGTGATGTCGACGGAGCCGAGCTTGACCTCCCGGCCCGTCAGCTCGGCGATCAGGTGGCGCAGGCGCTGGGCGAGCGGGACGCCGCGCGTATGGATCCCGACGAGGGCGACGTTCTCCAGGTCGGCGTTCGCCTCGACGATCTCGTGCGCGATGCGCGTGAGGCTGCGCTGGATCGCCTCGCCGTCGAGCAGGACCTTCTCGGAGGAGACGCCGGCCTGGCTCAACGGCTCGATCCCTCGACTGTGCGGGCGCAGGCGTGCGTGTACATCGGACTCCTTTCCGGCCTCTCTGGACCGAGTTAAAGGGGTTCGGGTCGACCGGCACTGTAGCGGGGGATCCGGACGGAGTCCATGATTGCGCTCATGGCGCTGCGGCGGTTCGTTCCGAAGGACGTTCTTCGCGAGACGTTTCTGACTCATCTCGCTGTCGCGCCCGACGGCTCGTCGGCGGTCTACGGGCGACGCACGATCGAGGACGGCGCGTACAAGACGCGGCTCTGGCGCGTGCCCATGAGCGGCGGCCGGGCCGAGCAGATCACGACCGGCGACAGCGACTCGCGGCCACGGTTCTCGCCGGACGGGAAGACGCTCGTCTTCATGTCCGGCCGCTCGGGCAAGTCGCAGCCGTGGCTCCTGCCGCTCGCGGGCGGCGAGCCGCGGCCGCTGGCCGAGTTCGCGGGCCAGGCGGGCGCCGCCGAATGGTCGCCGGACGGGCAGAGCGTCGCAGTCCTCGCCCAGAGCGGCGAGGAGCGGTTCCGCGTCGGCGATCAGGAGCAGCCGACGTCGCGCCGCATCAACGACCTGAACTGGCGCCTCGACGGCGCTGGGCTGCGCGACCAGTTCACGAGCCTGTGGGTCGTGCCCGCTCGCGGCGGTCGCCCGAAGCGGCTGACGGCTGCCGGGCACGAGGTCGTCCAGGCCTTCTGGAGCTCGGACGGTGAGCGCATCGGCTACCTCGCCGACCCGAGACCCGGAGGCCGGCGTGCTCGAGCAGCCGCAGGTGTGGTCGATGCGGGCCGCCGGCGGGCGCGCGACGAAGCTGGCCGAGCTGCGCGGCGAGATCGCCGGCGCGGCTTTCTCGCCGGGCGGGAAGCTCGCGTACGTCGGGCTCGACGACCCCTCCTTCTCCGGGTCGACGAACCTCGGCCTCTGGGTGCGGGACGGTCGCACGACGCGCCGCCTCGGCGAAGAGCTCGACCGCACCTTCTACTTCATCGTCATCGGCGACCTGGTCGACTTCGGTGCGCTGGCGCCGGTGCCCGTGTTCTGGCTGGACGACGAGAACGTCGTCGTGCCCGGTCACCGACCGCGGCGTCATGCGTCCCCTACCGGTTCGGCCTCGACGGCTCGGTCGAGCGCCTCGTGGAGCGCGACGACGCAGTCTGCACGTGGCTCGCATTCGGCGGCGGCCGCCTGGTGACGATCGCGAGCATCGACGGGGGCGCGTGCGACGTCTTCGCGGTCGAGGACGGCGACCTGCGCCGGCTCTCGCGCAACGGCGGCTCGTGGTTCGGCCCGTACCGTCGCGATCCGGAGCACCACGCGGTCCGGCACAAGGACGGGCACGACATCGATGCCTGGGTCGTCCGTCCACGAGGCCGCCGCAGCAAGGGTCTCGTCCTCCAGATCCACGGCGGCCCGCACTGCGCGCACGGGCCGGCGCCGTGGCTCGAGATGGTCGCGCTCGCCGACGCCGGCTTCACGGTCCTGTACGGCAATCCCCGCGGCTCGGCCGGTTACGGTGAGGCCTTCGCGAAGGCGATCGAGGGCAACTGGGGCGAGGCCGACGACTCCGATCTCATGCGTCTCGTCGACTGGGGCCTCCGGCAGAAGCTCGGGACGCGCGACCACGTCGGCCTCCTCGGCCTGTCCTACGGCGGCTACATGACGAACTGGCTGCTCGGGCACCACCCGGGACGGTTCGCGGCCGCGGTCAGCGAGAACCCCGTGCTCGACCTCTTCTCGTTCTACGGCGAGTCCGACTACGGGTTCACGATCGCCCAGCACGTCGGCGGCGTGGACAACCCGTGGGACGATTTCCCGCGGATGCTCGAGAAGTCTCCCGGCGCGCTGCTGCATCGCAACAAGGCCCCTCTGCTCCTCCTGCAAGCCGAGGGCGACCTGCGCTGTCCTGCCGGCCAGACCGAGATCGCGTTCACGATGCTCCGCCGGCTCGGTCGCACGGTCGAGATGGTGCGCTACCCGGACGAGTTCCACGTGATGATGGAGACGGGGCGCCCGGACCGGCGCGTCGACCGCCTCGAGCGGATCGTGGACTGGTTCGAGCGCTACCTCTAGAGCCTTAGTAACAGTCTGTTACAAGGATTTGTGGGCGACGGCGACGAGCCACTCGAGCGTGTACTCGTTCTGCTCCGGTAGCTCGGCTTCCATCCGCGCGACGCCTTGCTCGAGCTCGGCTTCGTCGAGGAGCTGCAGCGGTGAGATGAAGCGGCGCCGGACTCGCTCGATCGCGGTCTCCCGGTCGACCGACGCGGTCTGCGTCAGCCGGTGCTGCTCGACGCGCTCGAAGCCGGCCGCCGCGAGCTCGACGTCGAGCTCCGCCGGGTCCGGAAACCGTGCTTTGTCGATCGCCTCCAGCGACGGGAAGAACGCCTTCAGCCAGTAGCGCTCGAAGTGGAGCGGATGGAAGGTTCCGATCGCGAGGCGACCGTCGGGCCGGAGCACGCGGGCGGCCTCAGCGAACGCACGCGGCCGGTCGACGAGATGGACGACGAGCCACATCAGCGCGCGCTCGAACCAGCCGTCCTTGAACGGGAGCTGCTCGGCGGGCGCGACCTTGACCGTGCTCACGCGTTCGCGCGCGAGGGCGGCCATCTCGGGCTCGGGCTCGACGCCCCACACCCGCGACCCGCGCTCGACGAGCGCTTCCGCGGCCCGGCCCGTGCCGCAGCCGATGTCGAGCACGCGCCTGCCGGCGAGGTCGCCCTCGCTGACGAGGAGCTCGAAGACCTCCCGCCAGTTGGCATCGGCGGGCCGGAGCTCGTCGTAGCTCCGCGCCACCCACCCGAAATCAGGCTTCGTCGACGATTTCCTCCGGCTCGGTGAGAGCCTCGATCGCATGCTGCGCCGCCTCGAGCGACTCCTCGGGCACCAGCACCTTCTGCGGCGCGTCCTCGGTCCCGAGCGGATCGTGGTCGACCGCGAACTCGAGCGCGGAGTCGATCCCCGCCGAGCGCAGGATCGTCTGCAGCTCCTCCGCCTCGGTCACGTCGCCCGCCATCGCCACCTGAACCAATCGGGTCATTCCTGAGCCTCCTCGCCAGACGACATGGCTTCCCTCTCGCCTCGCCGGGTGAGCGCGCCGCCCTTCGCCAGCAACGGCCCGCCGCGCTCCGCGAAACGGACGTCGATCGTATCGAAGTCCTTGGGCACGACCGTGTTCGGGAAGATCGTCCGCGCCTCGCGTGCGACCTCGCCTCCGAAGTAGCGGTTCGAGAGGTGCGTCAGCGCCAGGAGCTCGACCTCGGCGGCGCGTGCGACCCCGGCCGCCTCGTGCGCGGTCGAGTGCTGGGTCTCCCGGGCGCGCTCGCGCTCGTCCTCGCAGAAGGTCGCCTCGTGGACGAGCACGTCGGCGTTGCGCGCGGCCTCGATCACGGACTCCGACGGGCCGCCGTCGCCCGCGATCACGACCTTGCGCCCCGGGCGAGCCGGGCCGAGCACCTTGTCCGGGGTGATCGTCGTCCCGTCCGCGAGCGTCACCGACTCGCCGCGCTGGAGCGCACCTCGTTCCGGGCCGGACGGCACGCCGAGCGCGTCGGCGGCCTGGACGTCGAAGCGCCCAGGGCGCGCGTCCTCGACGAGCACGTACCCGACCGCGGAGACGCCGTGCGCGACGGCGAACGCCGCCAGCCGGTAGTCGTCGCGGATCAGCTCGTCGCCGGCGCGGAGCTCCTTGAGCTCCACGGTGTACGTGAGCCGTCCGAAGATCCGACGCAGGGCGCCGAAGAGGTCGCGCAGCCCCGGCGGGCCGTAGATCGTGATCGGCACCTCGCGCCCGCGGAGCGAGAACGTCTTCAGCATCCCGGGCAGCCCGAGGTAGTGGTCGGCGTGGTAGTGCGTCAGGAACACCTCGCGCAGCTCGATCAGCCCGACGTTCGACCGCAGGAGCTGCCGCTGCGTGCCCTCCGCGCAGTCGAAGAGCAGCCGCTCGCCGCCGCGGCGCAGGAGTAGCGCCGCCGGAGCGCGCTGCGCGGTCGGCATCGAGCCGGAGGTGCCGAGAAAGACGAGATCGAGATCCACGAGGCTAGTTAACCTTTTTCGGCGGAGCCGAAAAACGTGAGCGCCGCGCAGCGGCGCGAACCCTCTCGCCGTCGCTACGGAAGCGTCAGGCGCTGGCCGGGGCTGATCGTCGTCCCCGCAAGGTGGTTCCGGCCCTGGAGCTTCCAGACGCCCTCGCGCGGATCACCTGCGTAGCGCGCCGAGGCGATCGACCAGAGCGTGTCACCGGGCTGCACGACGTAGACCTGCGCGCGGCCGGCTCCGTCGACCGTGCGCGTCAGCAGGCTCCAGCCGAGAAACGTGGCTACGAGAACGATGAGGACGATGCGACCGAACATGTGTTCGCCATACGTAGAGCGAACACGTGTTCGTGTCAAGTCAGCGCCTCGGGTCGCCGACCGCGAACGGGAGCCCGACGTACGTCGCCTTGCGCGCAGCGTCCATTTCCGCCACCACGGTCGCGCCGTACACGTAGTACCCGGGCTTGAGCCGCTTCGGCGGGAACTGGATCACCTTGTCCCAGCCGCCGACGAGCTTCCCGCGCGACCTGAGCACCGCGCCGCGCATGCGGACCGTTCGCAACGACCGCGAGATCAGCGCCCTGAGGGTCGGCGCCACCCTCCCGGGCCGCCTGACGCGGTAGAGCCCGGCGGTGTAGCGCGTGCCCTCCTCGGAGCCGGCGACGAAGCTCCAGAACTTGTTCCGGTCCGAGCGGGGACGACTGCCGCCGAGGAAGTTGAGATGGACACCGACGGGCCGGTACTCGTGCCGCCACGCGACCTGCCTGCCCGCACAGCGCGTCTGGCCGGCGGCGATCGCGCCCTTGACGATCCCGTACGACGGGCGCCGAGTCCAGTCCGCGCGCATGAGCCCCGACTGCCAGCGGTCGAGGTTCGCTTCGTCGACGAGGTTGAAGAAGAGCACCGACTCCACGGACGGATCGCAGGCGAGCAGCGGGATCAGGTTCCCGTAGATCGCGGCCTGTGTCCCCTCGTCCGTCGTGACGACGCTCTCCTTGCCGAAGTAGGCGGCGCGGTTCGCCGGCGGGATCGAGACCTGCCAACCGACCTCGTTCAGCCGGAGCTTGAGCGTGCGCGCCGGGCCGTTCGGCATGCCTGCCTCCTGGAACGTCGGCTGTCCGGTGCCGTGGAACGCGTCCCAGACGGCCTGCTTGATGCGCGCCAGGTCCGGGATGCCCGCGTTCGGCCACGCGTAGCCGGTGTCGAGCTTGTCCGTGGACGCGTTCGGATACGGGTGGTAGCTGAGCGCGTCCATGATCGGCTTCGTGCGCTTGCTGCCCCGGTAGGCGCGCCCCATGTCGGCGAGGCAGCGGACCGGCGAGATCGAGAGGTTCCCGGGCGCCAGCGGGTTGTCCGTTCCGCGTGGGCCGAGGCCGACGCCGACGACGGTGATCGAACGGTCGACCGACTTCAGCGCGTCGTACGACGCCGCGAGCACGGGCTCGTACGCGCCGCAGGCGGCGCGCGTGTGGTTCGCGTTGAACTGCGGCTGCCAGAACCGCGACTTGTTCGGCTCGTTGCCGATGATGAAGTCCTTGACCGTCGGGAACGTCCTCGCCGCGAGGGCGGCGAAGGCGGCGAACTTTCCCGGGGCGACGCGCGACTCGGTCAGCGCCTTTGCGCGCGACGGATAGAGGTCGAGCGTGATGCGGACGCCGTCGGCCTGCGCGTCCCGGATCGCGGCGGCGAGGTTGTCCTGGTCGTCGATCGTCGTCGGGTGGGCCGAGTCCCAGAGCAGCGTGATCCGGTTCTCGGTCAGGCCGACGTCCTTCATCGCGTCGTAGAAGCGGGCCGCGACCTCCGGTGAGCCTTTCGGATGGTCGTCGGCGACGCCCACGCGGATGTCGGCCGCTGCGGCGGGTGCCAGGAACAGCGCGCCGAGCACGCATACAAGCACCAGCCTCGCGGCCGCTGACAATCCGTTCCGCATCAGACCCTCGCCATCAGGATTGCAGAACGGTCAGGACGGCGTCGAGAACCTTCCGCGCCCCGAAGCGGACCGGATCGTCGGTCGGCAGACCGGTCTCCGCTTCGACGTCGCGAGCCGCTGTCCGGGCCTCGTCTTCGCCGAGGTCCGCGCGTGTTGAGCGCGATCGCGGCGACGCGAGCGGGGCGAGAGGGAAGCGACGCGCGCTCGTGCAGCTCGACGATCTCCGCGCAGCGGCGGCAGCGGGTAGCCGGGGTAGCCCTCGATCTCCGTCGCCCCCGCCACGTGGCAGAGGACGTACGCGTGCGGCGCGGATCCGTGCATGAGCCCGAGCGTGACGCCCGAGTAGGCCGGGTGCGAGAGCGCGCCTTGGCCCTCGACGAAGAGCAGCTCTCCCCCACGCTCCGCGCCCTCGACGACGAGCCGCTCGGCGGCGCCGGCGATGAAGTCGGCGACGACCGCGTCGATCGCGATGCCCCAGCCGGCGATCGCGACGCCCGTCTGGCCGGTCGGGACGAACTGGGACTCGAGGCCGCGGGCGCGGGCCTCGCGGTCGAGCTCGATCGCGACCGTCTTCTTGCCGATCGCGCAGTCGGAACCGACGGTGAGCACGGTCTTGGCCGAGAGCTCGAGGTTTCGGCCCGTCGGGACGTTGAGATCGGGCGGCGGCTTGCGCAGGTCGCGCAGCTCGACGCCGTGGCGCGTCGCCAGCTCGACGAGCTCGGGATCCTCGGAGATGAACTCGTGCAGGCCGCTCTCGAGGTCGAGGCCGGCTGCGATCGAGTCCTTCAGCAGGTCGCGCCAGGCCGGCGGGAAGCGGCCGCCCTGGGTCGCGACTCCGACGAGCGCCGTCGTCGGCCCGTACGGAAGCGCGTCGGCCACCGAGCCGACGACCGGGATCCCCTTGTGGCTCTCGCCGGGACGCTCGCGAGTCGAGGATCGCGACCGTCGGGTGCGGGCTGTAGTCGACGACGCCGCGCATCGTCTTCCCGTAGTGGGGGTCGCCGCTCTGCCCCTCAGCGAGGATCAGGTACCGCTTCTTGGACACCGAGCCCGGGGCTGTTGGAAGGGAGCTGGACGCCGTCGACGAGCTCGACGCCCGGCCAGGGGTCGTGGCGGAGCAGCAGGTTGCCGTCGAGGTCGACGTGGTCGCAGAGGCTGGCGATCTGCGCGCCGGCCGCGACGGCGAGGCCCGACTCGTTCATGCAGCCGAGCATCACGCCGAGCCCGAGCGCCCGCGCGACGTGCGCGATCCGGACGGCTTCGCGGATCCCGCCCGACTTCGCGAGCTTGATGTTCACGCCGTGCGCCCGCTCCGCGCAGGCAGGGACGTCGGCGGCCGTGTGGCAGTCCTCGTCGACGAAGATCGGGAGCGGCGAGCTCGCCTTGAGCGCCGGGCCGTCAGCGTCGCCGGCCGGAAGCGGCTGCTCGCAGTACTCGACGCCGAGCTCCGCGAGCCGGGCCAGCGACTCGAGCGCTTCGTCCAGCGACCAGGCCTCGTTCACGTCGACCATCAGCGGCGTCTCGGTGACGCCGCGCACCGCGCGCACCCGATCGACGTCGAGCCCGTCGCGCCCGCCGAGCTTCAGCTTCAGCCGCTTGAACCTGCCCGCCACGGCCTCGGTCCGCCTGGCCATGTCGTCCGGGTCGCCGAGCCAGATCGTCCACGAGGTCGGCGGGCCGGCACGGCGCAGGCCGAGGAGCCGCCACACGGGCTGGCCGCTCAGCTTGCCCTGGAGGTCGTGCAGGGCCGCGTCGATCGCCGCGCGCGCCGCGGGCTCCTCGGACGGCAGCCGCGCCTCGATCTCCTCGAGCGCCCACGGATCGTCGCCCAGCGTGTCCGCCTGCGCTTCGAGGTACGCGAGCGCCGACTCGGCCGACTGCCCGTAGCGCGCGATCGGCGTCGCCTCGCCGTAGCCCGTGATGCCGTCGTGCTCGAGCTCGACGTAAGACGACGTCCGCGGTGTCCTGCGCGCTCCGCGAGATGACGAACGTCTCGGCCAGCTCGAGAGTCGCGATCCGCGCGGAAAGCCTCATGCGGCCACCCTATCCCGATCGTTGAAAACCCGGCCGCTTGCGCTTACGCTGAGCCCAGGCGTAAGCAAGGAGGGGGATTGAGATGACAGGAGTGACCGTGCGGCGGGCTTCGCTGTTCGCGGCTTTGGCCGCGGCGGCGCTGGTGGCCGCGCTTCAGGTTTCGCCGGCCACGGCTGCCGGGACGAGCCATCAGACCTCGTGGCTGTGCAACTCGGCCGAGTTCAGCAGCTTCAGCAGCCTGAGCCGGATCGCGCTCACCGGGATTCGCGACTGCCCGAGGCGGCGACGATGCGTGAGCCGGCGCAGGACGAGAGCCTCGACACCGGCGACACGACCCGTGCGTACAACCCGAACTTCACTGCGAACGTGCGGGTCTGGGTGCACGTGATCACGCCCGACGGCACCACCGGCAACGTGTCGCAGGCGATCATCGACGACCAGATCGCCGTCCTGAACAACACCTACGCGGGCGGCGAAGGCGGCGTGGACACCGGGTTCAGGTTCACGCTCGTGGGCGTCGACCGGACGGTGAACGCCGACTGGTACAACGCCAAGCCGGCCGGCGACGAGCGCGCGATGAAGCGGGCCTCCACCGGGGCGGGCCGAACACGCTCAACATGTACCTGGCGACCGCGAGCGACTTCCTCGGCTGGGCCTACCTGCCGAAGGTCGTGACCCAGGGCAACGCGTTCCTCGACGGCGTCGTCATCGACTGGGAGTCGCTGCGCGGCGCGTCGGACAGGTACCGCGGGCAGTACGACCAGGGCGAGACGGCGACGCACGAGGTCGGCCACTGGCTGAACCTCGAGCACACGTTCTACCGCGGCTGCAACGGTCGCGGCGACTACGTGGACGACACGCCCTACGAGGCGACCCCGACCTCGGGCTGCCCCGAGGGGAAGGACACGTGCCCGGCTCCGGGCACCGACCCGATCCACAACTACATGGACTACTCGTACGACCAGTGCTACACGGAGTTCACGGCCGGCCAGGCCGCGCGCATGCAGGACGCCTGGCTCACGTTCCGCGCTCCGTAAGAGACATCGAGACCGGGCCTCGTCGCGTTCGAGGCCCGGTCTCGGTTCTTCCTAGGTGGCCATGTCGAAGGCCGTCTCCGGGACCTCGTCCCTGACCCGAGCAGGTGACGGAACGAGGAAGGCCGCAACGGCTCCGAGGCCGACGATCGCCGCGCCGACCCACACCGCGGGACGCAGCCCGTCGACGAAGTCCTGGCCCGAGAGGTAACCGCCGTAGTGCGCGAAGATCGACGCGAGGACGGCGACGCCGAACACGCCACCGAGCTCGCGGATCGCGTTCGCCGCGCCCGAGGCCTGGCCCTCCTCCTGTCGCCTGACGGCGCTGAGCACGACATTGGCGACCGGCGCGAAGAAGAGCGCCATGCCGATGCCCGAGATGAAGAACGGGATCACGACGTCGCTGTACGGCGTCGTCGGAGTCGTGACCGTCGAGATCCAGGCCAGGCCGATCGCCTGCAGCGAGAGCCCGACGCCCATGATCCGCTGGCCGCCGATCCGGTCGGACAGGGCTCCGGCGACCGGCGCGATGAAGATCGGCATCGCCGTCCACGGGAGGATCCGGACGCCCGCCGCGAGCGGCGAGTAGCCCTGCACGGTCTGGAAGTACTGGGCCAGCAGGAAGATCGACCCGAACATCCCGAAGAACATGAAGAGCGACGCCACGTTCGTCAGCGTGAACGCGCGGTTGCGGAAGAAGCGCATCGGCAGCATCGGCGCGCGAGCCCTCAGCTCCCAGAGGACGAACAGCGCGAGCAGGACCGACCCGACGACGAGCGAGCCCACGATCTCCGCCGAGCCCCAGCCCACGGTGTTGGCGCGGACGAGGCCCCACACGATCCCGAACAGCCCGATGCTGGCGAGCCCGAGGCCGGCGAGGTCGAGCCGGCCGGCGGGGCCGTGCGACTCGCGCAGCCGCAGGAACGCGAGCGGCGCGAGGACCAGCCCGATCGGCACGTTCAGCCAGAAGATCCACTGCCACGAGATCCCTTCCACGACGGCGCCGCCGATCAGCGGTCCCATCGCGACGGCGAGCCCGCCGATTCCGCCCCAGGCGCCGAGCGCGAGCCCGCGGCGCTCGGGCGGTACCGCTGCGGAGAGGATCGTGAGCGTGAGCGGGGTCACGATCGCTCCGCCGACGCCCTGCGCCGCGCGCGCGAGGTCGAGCGCGAGCATGCTCCCGGCGAGCGCGGCCGCGGCGGACGAGATCGTGAAGATCCCGAGGCCGACCGAGAACATCAGCCGCCTGCCGAACCGGTCGCCGAGCGCCGCCCCGGTCAGCAGCAGGACGGCGAACGTCAGCGTGTAGGCGTTCACCGTCCACTCGAGCTGGGACAGCGACGCGTGCAGGTCCTTGCGGATCACCGGCAGTGCGGTGGTCACCACGAGGTTGTCGAGCGTGACCATGAAGAGCGCGACCGAGGTGATCGCGAACGTCCAGATCGTGTTGCTCCGTGTGCTCATCTCTCCCTCCGTAGTTCTTGATTAGTCACTTACTTCGTTGGTAAAAAAAGAGAACGGTCCGTCATTTCCCCAGTCCCTCGAGCAGCCGCTGCGCCCAGGGCTCGGTCGGTCGGTCGAGGCCCATCGACGCCATCACGTTCAGCAGCATCCCGGTCGCGAAGAACCGGCTGATGTCCTCCGTCGGCAGATCGCCGGCGACGTGCTCGACATAGCTGACGAGGTCGCTGTAGCCGTTTCTGACGACGGTCTCGATCTCCGGATCGCCGCAGGCTGCGTAGGCCTGCATCTGCGAGCGCAGCCGGATCCTGTCCTCGAGGAGCTGCTCGCGGTAGACCCTGCCCATCGCGTCCAGGGCATCCACCCCGCGCTTCCCCTCTGCCGCCTGCTGGAACGCCTCGAGCGTCTCGAGGAAGCAACGCGCGACGACGGCGATGAACAGCTGCTTCTTCGTGCCGAACAGCCGGAAGACGTAGGGCTGCGAGATGCCTGCCCCCGCGGCGATGGTCTCGGTCGACGCGCCGTCGAGCCCGTGCTCGGCGAACTCGACGTACGCGGCGTCGAGCACGGACTCGCGACGCTCCTCTGCGGACTTCCTCTTCGCCGTGGTTGCCATGGAAGTAAGTTACCAATCACTTACTTCGTCGTCAAGGCAACACTCCCTTCGAGCGCAACGAGGTTGTTCCGCTACGAGGCGTAGCCCTCGGTCACCTCGTCCTTGTGCGCGGCAAACGCGGCCAGGACCTCCCCTTTCTCCTGATCGGGCACCTGGAAACTGTCGAGCGTCCGCGCCAGCTCGGCGGCGACCTCGTCGAACTCGGCCGGAGAGATCTTCAACTGGCGATGGGCTTCCTCCAAGCCGAGCGCGGTACTGCCGGGCTGCGTCGCCGCGTACGTCTGCGGTCCGCCGGCGACGTCGCACACCCACAGGGTGCGCATGAACTTCAGTCCGGGAAGCCTCGCGAGGTTGTTGGTGTGCCACTCGCGGAGAGCTGGGTTCTCCGAGGCCTGGCCGACCATCGGATTGCCGATGATCGCGTCGCTGAAGTGGTCGACCACCGCTGCGATGGCGAACGCGCCACCGAGCCGGTCGTAGAGAGTCGGTTCCGCCACTTTCCACCTCCTGGATGGATTTAGACGCCGATGGCCATAGGTACGCCGAAGAGCCCTGCCGGATTGCGGTCGAGGAGTCGGCCCGCCTCAGGCGCGGGCCCGCTCCTCACTGGTCACTTCAGCTGCCCTCGTGCGATGCCGGCCAACACCCGGGCCGTCGGGACGAAGACGAGGGACCCGGACGGGTGCCTCCCGCCGTAGGCCTTGTAGCTATTGACCGCATAGACGATCCCGAGCGCTCCGACGGAGGCGTCGTTCCACCCCGAGCGCGCCTGCCTCGGGAGGACGAGGCCCTTGCCTGTCTTCAGGTCAAGACCGCGTTGGTGCTCGGGGCTAGACTGCGTGCTCCGCGCCTGTAGCTCAGGGGATAGAGCGCGCGCCTCCGGAGCGCGAGGTCGCAGGTTCGATTCCTGCCAGGCGCATAGCCGCTTCCCGTGCGGGTTTTCGAGCAGCCGACGTCCAGTCGGTTTGCCACCGCATCTGGGCGATATGGAAGCTACGTCCAGGGCGCACTACCCGGCCGGGTCTTAGGACATACTCCGCGGTCGACTCGGTGTCCGCGCCCAGGAACCCAACGCTTTTCGCCCTGCTCGCCCTCGCCCTCCCCCTCGCTAGCTCGCTACCGGCGGCGGCGGGGCGTCTGGGCACCGCCACCAGCCGCCGAAGAACGTGAAGGCGCCCCGGATCACGGGGCCGAAGGCGGTAGGCCGGTCACTGGCCGCCTCGCGCGGACGCTGGTCGCGCCATCCCACTCGCTACCGCTACTCCTGGCGGCGCTGCAACGTGCTCGGCAGGCACTGCCATGCGGTGAGCGGCGGCCGCGAGCGCGTCTACCGGCTGGTTGCGCGCGACGCGGGCTCGAGGATACGCGTCGTCGTCACCGCCTCGAACCGCGGCGGCTCGGCGTCGGCATGGTCGAAGTCGACGAGCGTCGTCGCCGCGGCCGGCGGTGGCCCGCCACCGCCTCCAGCTCCGCCGCCACCACCGCCTCCGGGGCCCCCGCCGCCACCACCTCCGGCTCCGCCTCCGTCAGGTCGCGTCATCATGGAGTTCGACCAGGGGTGGGCCCCAACCGGGAACATGCCCTGGAACGATTTGACGCAGGTTGTCCTGTTCGCCTTGCAGACCCAGAACGGGCCCGGACTCGACACACACCTGATCACGGACATCGACGTCCCCGCCTGGGTCGGGGCCGCACATGCCCACGGTGTGAAGCCGTTCATCTCGATTGGAGGGTCTGACGATCAGAACTGGCATAACGCCTGCAACGACACCAACCGGGCGCAGTTCGTTCAGAACCTCGTCAACTACGCCACCTCCAACGGGTTCGACGGCATCGACCTCGACCCCGAAGATCAGGTTTGGGGAGCGCAGAACCCTCCGGTTCAGGCAATGACCGATTGCATCGTGGGCGTCTCCAACGCCGCCCACGCGGTTGGCCTGCTCGTCTCGGCAGACGTGATCACGAACTGGGAAGGGCCGTGGTTCGCGCCGAGCCAGGCGTACGTCGATCAGTTCAACCTCATGACGTACGGCGACAACCTGGCGACCATGCAGTCGGACGTTCAGGACACGATCAACCAGGGGCTCCCGGCGTCGAAGTTCGTCGTCGGCGTCGATGTCGATGACTATCCCGACCCGCCGCCCGGCGGCTGCGGTCAGTTCTCGAACTACGCGGCACAGGCCGGGCTGAGGGGTGCATTCCTCTGGGCGGCTTACACAGACAGCCAGCACGGGAACGTCTGCGCGAACGGTCTCGCCGCGGGATAGCCCCGCCGCCACCTCGCCGAGCGCGCTCTCGGCGCGTAGCGTCTTGTCGTCACCCAGGTTCGAGGCGTGAGCCGTGGCCGCATGACAGCCGCGGATGCGTCTTGCAGGGATCAGGGCCTGGAACAGGTTGGAGCCGGGCCGCGTGGCAGCGGACGCTTGCCTCCGGCGGCCCGGCCCTCGTGTGGTCTTAGCCCGGCGGCGCGTCCAGGTGCTTGCGCAAGTGGACGACGTTGCCCGACCGCTGGCCGAGCCAGATGCCGTCGGTGCTCGAAACGAAGGTCGTCGTCTCCCAGCGTGGGAAGAGCTCGTTGTTGAAGCTCATCTCCGCTCGCGCCAGGTTCCAGTTGTCCCCGCTGTTGTTCGGCTCGAAGCGCACGTAGATGGGGAACGACTCGACCTCTTCGGTCTGAAGGAACTGCTTGCGCGGGTCGTTCACCGCCGGGTTGACGACGTCACCGCCCGCACCCAGCACGTATTGGTGGCTCGATCCGCGTTCGAAGTCGTCGGCGCTCGTATCGAGATGGAACTCTCGTCCGCCGACGCCGACGTAGATGCTGCCGTCCGTGCCTGCGCCAGACTCGTCTCCGGTCTCGATGTTGACCTGAATGGACTCGATCTGTGCCATCTGAACCTCCCCCGGAGGCCGCCGCACCACCGCCGTCTCGTTGGACATTCAGAACAGGACGGCGCAGCCTCCGCGATTCTTCCGCTACGGTCGCGCCGCCTAGACGATCCTCGGAAAGGGCGCTGAACGGTCAACCGGCCTAGTCAACGCGTAGCGCAGTTCCCGCCGCTCGAGCCGCACCCGGTCCTCCTCGAACGCCGGAGGACCGGACGGAACGTGCGACCGGAGCGCCGACCGATCTCGGAGTCGCCGGCGCGATGCGCTCTACATCCATGTCGCCTGGTTCGGGCCTGGATCGGGCTCGGGGTCGAGAAGTATCCGTTCGGCCCACGATGATCGTGTCGCTGAGGCGATCTTCCTCACCTTCGTGATGATCAGCCAGAACAGGGCCCGCAACGTCAGGTGATCCGACCAGCAGTGGCAGACCGTCAAGGATGAGCCCAAGCAGAACGAGGCCGAGCTCGACCAGATCCTCGGCTGACGCTCATCGTCGCCGAGCTCCTCTCCCGGCGCATAGGCGCCGACATGAGTCCGGATCAGCCCGGCCGACGCAGTGCTCGACGGGCTGCTGTGTGAAGCTGTGGCGATGCCTTCGGGGTACCTGCGGAGCCTGAACCCGCGCCTCCCGCTGCCCGTCTGGCTGCTCCAGGTCGGCGGGCTCATGAACTCCTTCGGGAACGGGCTCGCGCTGCCGTTCCTCGTCATCTACCTGCACAACGTCCGCGGGTTCTCGCTCGGGACGGCCGGGCTGATCGTCGCCGTCTCCTCGCTCGCGCAGCTGGCCGCGGGAATCCTGGCCGGGCCGCTGATCGACCGGGTTGGACCACGGCCGACGCTCGCCGGCGGGCTCGTCCTCCAGGCGATCGGCTACGGGCTGCTGCCGCTCGTCCGCGTGCCGTGGGAGGCGTTCGTCCTGATCGCGATCGAGGGAGCGGGAAGCGCTGGGTTCTGGCCGAGCCAGTCGACGCTGATCTCGCGCCTGAGCCCGACGGCCCGCCGGCACGCGGCCTTCGCGCAGCAGCGCGTGACGATGAACCTGGGCATCGGCCTCGGCGGCCTGGCGGCCGGCTTGATCGCCGTCGTCGGCGATCCGACGACGTTCACCGTCCTGTTCGTGCTCGACGCGCTCACGTTCCTGGCGTATGTCGGAGTGCTCGCGTTCGTCCACGATCCCGGTGTCCCCGAAGACGAGGTCGGAGACGTGCCCGCGACCTACGCGGCCGTCCTTCGGCACAAGACCTTCCTCGGCCTCTGGACGCTGAACTTCATGTTCGTCGCGGCCGGGTACTCGCTCTTCAACCTCCTCCCCGCCTTCGCGCGCGACCAGGCCGGCCTGAGCGAGCGTCAGATCGGAGCGATCTTCTTCGTCATCACGCTCTCGATCGTGCTCGCGCAGCTCCCGATCTCGCGCTGGATCGAGGGACGGCGACGGATGCGCGCGCTCGCGCTGATGCCGGCGCTCTGGGCCGTCGCCTGGCTGCTCGTCGACGCGGGCGGCTACTGGTTCACCGCCGGGACGGCGTTCATGATCATCGCGCTTCGCCGGCGATCCTGTTCGGGGTCGGCGAGTGCTTCCACGGGCCGGCGCACCAGGCGCTCGTCTCCGACATCGGCTCACCGCACCTGCGGGGCCGCTACTTCGCCGTGCACAGCCTCTCCTGGGGGCTCGCCGGGTTCGTCGGGCCGGCGGTCGGCGGCTTCATCCTCGCCGCCGCGCCCTTCGCGCTCTGGCCGCTCGCCTCGCTCGTGTGCGTGATCGCCGTCGTCGGCGTGCTCCGCATCGAGCGCTACATCCCGGCCCACCTGCAGCGCGTCCCGCACGACGACGCGTTGACGCCGACCCTGGTCGAGGCGCCTGGCTAGGCCATGACGGTCGTGCTGGTCACCGGCATGTCCGGCACGGGGAAGTCCTCGGCCCTCGCCGAGCTCGCGCGCCGAGGGCACGAGGTCGTGGACACGGACTACGGCGACTGGGTCGAAGAGCGTCCGGGCTCAGAGCGGCTCTGGCGCGAGGACCGGATCGACGAGCTCCTCGTGCACCAGGACGGCGTCCTCTTCGTCGCGGGCTGCGTCGCCAACCAGGGAAAGTTCTACCCGCGGTTCGACGCGATCGTGCTGCTGAGCGCTCCCGCCGACGTGATCCTCGAGCGCGTCGCGACACGCGAGACGAACGACTTCGGCAAGAACGACGCGGAACGCGCTCGGATCCTGGGCGACCTCGCCGCCGTCGAGCCGCTGCTCCGCCGCGGGGCCACCGCCGAGATCGACACGCAGGCCCCCATCGCCGAGGTCGTCGACGCGCTCGAGCGGATCGCCCTGGCGACAACTCCGTAACGCGCCCACGTTCCAAAGCTGGGAAGATTCGGACGTGAGCATCATCTCGCGGGGATTCCGCGGGCGCGGACACGAAGGCCCTCCCGATCGGGTTCCGCCGGGCCAGTACCTGACCGACGACTTCCCGGTGCTCTCGGCCGGACCGACGCCGCACACGCCGCTCGAGGAGTGGACGTTCGAGATCCGCGGCGGCGCCGAGCCGGTCCGCTGGACGCTGGGACGAGTTCCGGCAGCTCCCGAGCGAGACGGTGACGAAGGACATCCACTGCGTGACGAAGTGGTCCAAGCTCGACACGACCTGGGAAGGCGTCTCCGTCGACACGCTGCTCGAGGCGGTCGAGCACGACGCCGCGTTCCTCATGGCGTTCTGCGACGGCGGGTACACGACGAACCTGCCGCTCGAGGACGTGACCGACGGCAAGGCGTGGGTCGCGTACGTCTACGACGGCGAGCCGCTCGACCCGGAGCACGGCGGCCCGGCGCGGCTGCTCGTCCCGCATCTCTACTTCTGGAAGAGCGCGAAGTGGGTGCGCGGGCTCGACCTGCGCGACGAGGACGAGCCCGGCTTCTGGGAGTCGAACGGCTACCACCTGCGCGGAGACCCGTGGCTGGAGCAGCGCTACTGGGGCGACTGACATGGCTCGCCGCTGAGGTCGCGGACGCGGTGCAGGAGACACCGCGGGTGCGAACGCTCGTCCTCGGGGCCGACGGGTGGACGGGTCACCGAGCGGGCCAGCACGTCGACGTCCGCCTGACCGCCGAGGGCGGCTACCAGGCCGAGCGCAGCTACTCGATCGCCTCCGCGCCGGGCGGCCCGCTCGCGATCACGGTCGAGCGGCTCGAGGACGGTGAGGTCTCCCCGTACCTCGTCGACGAGGTGCGCGCGGGTGACCGCTTCGAGATCCGCGGGCCGATCGGCGGCTACTTCGTCTGGGACGGCTCGGGCGATTCGCCGGTCCTGCTCGTCGCCGGCGGCTCGGGCGTCGTGCCGCTGATGTCGATGATTCGGCACCGGGCGAGCATCGGCAGCCGCACGCCGACGCGGCTTCTCTACTCGTCGCGGACCTACGACGACGTCATCTATCGCACGGAGCTCGACGATCCGGCCGACGGCCTCGAGGTCTTCCACACGCTGACGCGCTCGCAGCCTCCCGGCTGGACGGGCTACGCGCGGCGCATCGACGAGGAGATGCTCGGCGAGGTCGCCTGGCCGGCCGCCGAGGAGCCTCGGGTCTTCGTCTGCGGCTCGACGCGGTTCGTCGACACGGCCGCGGACGGCCTCGTCGCGATGGGCTATCCGCCGGAGTCGATCCGGACGGAACGATTCGGAGCGACGGGATGAAGGTCGACGAGATGAGGCTCGACGGCAACGCGATCGGCGGGCTGCTGATCGAGCTCTTCGGCACGGATCTGACCGGTTCCACGGGAGTGTGCGCCTCGTGCGGGGCCGAGGGCCACGTGGCGACGCTCGACGTCTACGTGCATGCGCCCGGAGTCGTCGGGCGCTGCCGCTCGTGCGGCGCCGTCATGATCCGCATCGTCCGCTCCGAGACGAGAACGTGGCTCGACCTGAGCGGCACGCGCACGATCGAGATCGCCGCCGACGCGGCACTAGAATGACCGCATGACCACGGCGGTTTATCGTGGCCGTCCGAAGACGCTCCTCCCGGAGCGCTCGCGGCCAGCACTTTCTTCGTAGCAGCAGGCTGGCAGCCGCTCTCGTCCGCGAGGCCGGAGTCGCGCAGGACGACCTCGTCGTCGACGTCGGGGCCGGCACGGGCGTGCTCACGCGGGCGCTGCTCGAGACCGGCGCGCGCGTCGTCGCAGTCGAGCGGGACGCGTCCCTCGCGGCCGGGCTGCGAGCTCGGTTCGGAAGCGACGTCTCGGTCGTCGAGGCCGACGTCCTGGACTGGCGCCTGCCCAGCGAGCCGTTCGCAGTCGTCGCGAACCTGCCGTTCGCGGGCTCGGGCGCGATCCTGAGCCGCCTGCTCCGCGGGCCGGTCACCAGCGCCGAGGTGATCGTCGAGTGGGGCTTCGCCGAGAAACACGCCGCGATCTGGCCGGCGACGCTGAAGGGCGCCTACTGGCGCGCGTTCTACGAGGTCGAGATCGTGAGGCGTCTCGACCGGGCCGCGTTCACGCCGCCGCCGAGTGTCGATGCCGCCGTCCTCCGCTTCACGCGACGCACCCATCCACTCGTGCCGATGACGGAGTCGCAGCGGTACTGGCGTTTCCTGTCCGAGGCGTTCCACGCGACGACCGAGGTCCGGCGCAGCGTGCTCACGCCGCTCCAGGCGAAACGGCTCGCAGCGGCTCACGGTTTCGGACGTAACGCGCGGCCCCGCGACCTCGACGCGTGCCAGTGGGCGGGCGTCTACGCCGCGGTCAGAGGCAAGGCTTCAGGGGTACGATGACGAATAGACCGATGACGGCCGACGACCCACTCAGTACCGATGCCCAGCCTCCCTCGCATCAAGCGTCCGCGTTCGCGGACCCGTGCCGAAGAACCGGTCGTCGCCGCTCGCCGCGAGCCGGCTGAGCTCTCCGCCAACGGGCTCGTCTGGATCCACCTCGACGCTCCCGACCACGAGGTGTCGACCGAGCTCGCGGAGCGCTTCGGATGGCACCCGCTCGACGTCGAGGACGTGCTCTCGAAGCGCCAGCGGCCGAAGATCGACGAGTACCCCGACTACCTGTTCGGCGTGCTCCACTTCCCGTTCTACGACAAGGCCGTCCAGCGGCTGAACGCGGCCGAGCTCGACTTCTTCATCGGCCAGGACTACCTCGTCACGCTGCCGACGGTCGAGCTCCTGCCGGTCAGCCGGCTCTTCCAGCGCTGCGCCGACGACGCCGAGCTGCGCGAGAGCCTCTTCTCCAAGGGCTCCGGCTACCTCCTCTACCACGTGCTCGACGACCTCTTCGACTACTGCTTCCCGATCCTCGACAAGATCGGCTTCAAGCTCGACTCGATCGAGGACGACGTGCTCGAGGGGCGCTCCGAGGAAGCCGTTCGCGACATCTCGAACGCGAAGCAGGAGATCATCTCCTACCGCAAGATCATCAAGCCGCAGCGTCCGGCGCTGCGCCTGCTCGAGCGCCGCGTCGAGCGGTTCCTGCCCGAGGAGCTGGAGCTCTACTTCGACGACCTCGTCGACGCCTCCGAGCGCATCTGGGACCTGCTGGACAACTACAAGGAGGTCGTCGAGGCGCTCGAGACGACGAACGAGCAGGTGCTGTCGCACCGGTTCAACGACGTGCTCCGCATCCTGACCGTGTTCAGCATCGTGTTCCTGCCCGCGACGCTGATCGCGAGCCTCTGGGGGATGAACGTCGGGCTCCCGGGCGGCGGCAATCCGGCGACCGCCTCGATGCTGGACTTCTGGATCGTGATCGCGGCCTCGGTTGCCCTCATCGCGGCCATGCTCGCCTTCTTCCGCTACAAGCGCTGGCTCTGAGACCTAGTCGTCGCCAGGCTGCGGAGGCAGCGTGTTGTGGAAGTCGCTCGGCAACGTGTAGCCGTCGACGCTCGCATCCGGCAGTGCCTCGACGCCGAGAACTCGCCGCTTCTGGAGGTCGATCGCCAGATGCACGGCCGTCAGTCCGCTGACTCGCACCTGGGCGGTCGTCGTCAGGAAGGGCGGGTTCTCGGCCTCGGTTTGATCGTAGAAGAGGACGGGCCACTCGCCGGAGACGGTGATCGGGGTCGGCCAGTTCACGTCGATCCCCGCGCCCAGGAGCTCGTGAGTGCCACTCGTCATCCACGGCACGACGGTTCTCCTTGCATCCGGGTTGTCGAGCAGCTGGCCAACGCGTGAATCGCGGCGGGCGATTGCAAGTGCCGAGGCCCGCTGGCTTGCCGTGAGGGTTGGCAGATCCGTAGCGAGCGGCGGTGGCGAACCGGCCTTCTTGTTGTCGTCCCGGCTGGAGGCGAGCGCGCTGATGACGACGATGAACGTGAGGCCAGCGCCGACAGCCATTCCGATCTGCGCCTTCGTAGAGCGCGCTTGCCACCACGAAAGGAACTGGCCCATCGGTCGGAGGCGACCCTACAACGGACCTCGCCGCGACCTCGCCCCGGTTGCAGTGGGACGAGGTCGTTGCGGCGAAGTCATGGAGGGCTCCGGGGGAAGCCCGTCGGTCGCTGTGCCTAGGTGATGTAACCGGCGACGCGAGTCAGAGCGTTCGTGATGTTGCCGGCAAGCAGGGCGAGAGCGGCGAAAACCGCAATCGTGATGACGGCCAGGACGACGCCGTACTCGGCCATCGTCTGCCCGTCTTCTCGCGCGAGCCAGGTGTAGAGCTTCTGCATTGGTGCAAACCTCCTGAGACGAGTCGGCGACGGCTACCGACATTTGTGGACCTGACACACATCGTCCAGAGGCGAATGCGCATGATCCCTCGGTTCGGTCTCTCGGCAACGCCTGCCGTAGGGTTACCTGCCTGTGACGCGGCAGCTCTGGGCTCCCTGGCGGCTCGAATACGTCGGCAGCGCCGACGAGCAGGACGGCTGCATCTTCTGCCGTGCGCTCGAAAGCGCCGACGAAGACGGTCTCGTGGTGCGCCGGGGCGAACGCGCGTTCGTCCTCCTGAACAAGTTCCCCTACGCGTCGGGCCACCTGATGGTGGCGCCCGTCCGCCACGCCGGCGAGTTCGGCGATCTCGACGCCGACGAGGCGCTGGAGATCCACCGGCTCACGTCACAGGGGATGGGCGCGCTCGCGCAGCTCTACGAGCCGCAGGGCTACAACCTCGGCTGGAACCTCGGCCGCATCGCGGGCGCGGGCGTCACCGACCACGTCCACCTCCACCTCGTCCCGCGCTGGGCGGGTGACACGAACTTCATGCCGGTGCTCGCCGACGTGAAGGTCCTTCCGGAGCACCTGGCCGAGACGCGGAGCAAGCTCGCCGACGCCTGGCCGGCTCGAGGCTGAGAGCGCCAGACCGGAAGCCCGGCGCTCTCAACACGCCTCTTCGATTGACTAGACGGCGACCAGCGTGCCGCTCTCGACCTCGTCGAAGTAGCTGATCTCGAGAGATCCGGCATCGACGCCGGCCTCGCCCATTGCTTCCTTCAACTCAGGCGTCGTGAAGAACTCGCGGGCTGCCTCGGGCGAGTCGAATGTGTGGGTGACGATGACGTCGTTCGGATTCTCGGTCGAGCGCAGTACCTGGTGGGCACGCACACCGTGCTCGGCCTGGATCGGAGCGAAGCCGTCGTACGCAGTCTTCCAGGTGTCGAAGTCGGAGACGCTGTGCCGGATGACAGCAATCGTGCTCGTCATTGGGATCCCTTCAGGAGCGGATGCTCCGCTGCCAGAGAACGGGCTTCAGGAGAAGCGCGCAGGCGGAGGCGACGCTCGGCAGTCTACGCCGAAGCACATGCGGCCGGGCGGCCTCCATCCTTTACAGAAGTCGTAAGTCCCACTACCGTTCCCCTCTAGTGCTATCGAGCACGAGGCCCGCGATCAATCTGCGGCGCGCCTTGGGGGGAGCACTTGCCGTGCTCGGGAGCGCGTTCGCGTTCGGTTTCCTGATCGCACCCGCCGCGAGGGCCACCCCGCTCCCGCCGTCGTTGAGCCCCCTGCCCGGTAGCTCGTTCCAGGGCGCAGACGGGAACCAGGACGACGCTCTGCCCGACATCGATTGGCAGGCCCTGCAGGTCGCCGGGCGCGTCCACCACAGCCCGGATCCCAACGCCCAGGACACGGCCTTCACGGGCGGCAGCGAGGAGGACAAGCCCGGCCTCTGGGACTTCACGATCGAGGCTGGCGGCGTCAACCCGGGCAAGGCCAACATCTTCGATGCGTGGTCGTCGTTCGATCCACAGGGAGGCAACGCGTTCCTCTACCTGGGGTTCACGCGGGAGGCTGCTTCATTGGTAGCAGGACGTAGGCGACCTCGCGCCGCGACGACGTTCATCACGTTCGAGCTCAATCACGACCCCCGACTGTGGAACAACGGACTGGCCACGATTCCATGCCGGAGCACGGGAGACGTGCTCGTCTCCTACGAGGCGCAGGGCAACGATGTCAGCGTCGCGATTCAACGCTGGATCACGACGCTGACCGATCCGGCGAGCGGGTGTGCCACCACGGGGCGACTCGACAACGCCACGGGCTTCACGCCGAATGTCGACGCGCAGGGCGCGGTCAACGAGACGGACATTCGTACGTACCTGCCGGGCTCCTACGCCAACACGATCCCCACCGAACGCTTCGGCGAGACGGCGCTGAACCTCGGCCAGGTCCTCGGGCAAGGGTTCGACGAACCCTGCTTCGCCTTCAGCTCTGTCTGGATGCACTCGCGCTCCTCTCTGTCCGAGTCGTCGAACATGCAGGACTACGTCGCGCCGGTGCCGCTGACCGTGCGGAGCTGCTCGGCGTCGGGGACGAAGTTCCACGATCAGAACGCCAACGGTCAGCGCGACGCCGGCGAGCCGGGACTGCCCCGTTGGGAGATCTGGGCCGACTACGACAACGACGGCGTGCACGACGCCAACGAGCCGTTCGCGGTCACCGACAGCGAGGGCCAGTACGTGATCAACGACATCCGCCCGCCCAACGGCACGTACACGTTGCGGGAGACGCTGCTGACGAAGACAGCCCGGCAGCGCGCCCGCGCCGCCCCGGTGGTCTGCACGTACCCGCACGACGGCACGCAGGGCGGTACGGGTTCGGCGCCCGGAGGCACGTTCCAGTGCGGCTGGCCGGTGAACATCGCGAATACGACCTACGCTCGCGGCCGCGACTTCGGCAACTACCAGGCGGTTGAACCCCCACCACCACCACCTCCTCCGCCTCCACCACCGCCGCCGCCGCCGCCACCACCTCCTCCACCCCCACCTCCACCGCCGCCACCACCTCCACCACCCCCGCCGCCACCACCTCCACCCCCACCTCCACCGCCGCCACCACCTCCACCACCCCCGCCACCACCTCCACCACCTCCACCACCCCCGCCACCACCTCCACCCCCGCCACCACCTCCACCACCGCCTCCTCCTCCACCACCACCACCGCCTCCACCGCCCACGCCTTCACCGATCGTCCCGCCCGGGCCGAAGCCGCCCGACGCCAACGATTCGGGCCACGCGGGCATCCGAGTGCTCCAGACCGCACGAGCGTGCGTCCGTCGTGTGCGAACGCGCATCCTCGTCTCGGGCACACGGATCGCGCGCGTCCGGGTCTTCGTCAACCGGCGGCTCGAGCGTGACGTGCGGTTGGTCCCGCTTCAGAAGCGTGTGCTTCCCCGCCTGAAGCTCGCTCGCGGCCGCAACCACGTGCGGGTGCGCGCCATCTTCCAGCTCGGGTCAGGCAGCGGGCCGATCACCTTGAGGCGAGTGCTCCGGGTCTGCCAGGCGGCTGCGCGCCCGCCCTTCACCGGCTAAACCCTCCGTAATCAGGTTTCGGTCAGATGTTCACGGTCGCGCTGTTCCGGCCGATAGGCAACTGTGTGCGGACGATGGAAGCGCTGCCACCGATGCTGAAGTTCGTCCGCCATCCGCTTGGCGTGCGCGTGTACGTGCTCCGGCGCCGGATCCACGAATGGCACCTCGGGCTCGCCGTCCTCGCACTGGGCGCCGTGGCCACGTTCATCGGCGCCCTCGGGCTGGTACCGGTGCGCGGCATGGCGCTCGCCGGGCTCTGGCTCGTCGTCAAGGACTGGCGCGACCTCACGCCTTCCGGGCGTGACGCGACGTCGTGGCGGCTCGGCCTGCACCGGCGCCCCCTGCGCTTCAGGCCCTCGCGGCAACTGGACGACGTCCCGGCGTTCGCCGCCGTCGGCGTCGCGATCGTCGCGATCGTCGACCTCGTCTCGGCCGTCACGCCGAACGTGTCCTGGCGCGGCGACGTGCTCGTCAGCGTCGAACCGGTAGCGGTGATGCGCGGCGCTCACGCGCTCGCCGTGCCGGTCTCGTTCGCACTCCTCCTGACGGCGTTCTACCTCTACCGGCGCCGACGTCGAGCCCTCAAGGTCGCGCTCGCGCTCCTGGCCGCGCTCACGGTCTTCAACATTGTGAAGGGCCTCGATCTCGAGGAGGCCGTCCTGACAGCGGTCGCCGCCGCGCTCCTCTGGGGCGGCCGCTCCTCGTTCTACGTCCGGCACGAGCCGGGCACGCTGCGGTCGGCGCTCTGGCGCGTGCCGTTGCTCCTCGCGGCGGTGTTCCTCGCCTCGGTGACCGCGGTCGCGATCGCGGCTCCGGCATCCGCGTCCGCCGTCGACGTCCTGCGGGGGACGGGCGACCTCCTCCTCTGGCAGCGCCCCCCGTTCACGTTCACCGACGACGAGCTGGTGCGAACGGGGCTCGCGATTCAGCTCACAGGTCTGGTCGCGCTGCTCATCGGCGCGTACCTCCTCTTCCGGCCGCTCGCCGCTCCCAGGGACCTGCCGGAGCCCGAGCTCAGGCGCGCCGCCGCACGGCTCGTGCGCGAGCACGGAGCGGACACGCTCTCGTTCTTCAAGCTGCGCACGGACAAGCACTACCTCTTCAATCCCGAGCGGACCGCGTTCGTCGCCTACCGCGTCGAAAACGGCGTGCTCGTGATCTCGGGCGACCCGGTCGGCGAGCCGAGCGGCGTCGAGACGCTCCTCCCCGTCGTCGTCGCGTTCGCGGGCGAACACGGGCTGAGGCTCGCCGCGCTCGGGGTCAGCGCCGAGGGGCGCGCGCTCTTCGAGCAGGCCGGCCTGCGCGCGCTCTACATGGGCGACGAGGCGATCGTCGACGGCGACCGGTTCAGCCTCGACGGGCGACCGATCCGCAAAGTGCGGCAGTCGGTGACACGGCTGCGCAAGGCGGGCTACCGGACGGAGATCGCGGAGCTCGGATCGCTCGGGCCCGACGTCGTGGCTCGGCTCGAAGAAGTGGCGCACGACTGGCTCCGCGGCGCACCAGAGCGCGGCTTCAGCATGGCGATGGACTCGCTCCGCAACCCCGCCGGCGAGGACACGCTCGTCGTCTACGCCGTCGACGAGGGCGGCACGATCCGCGGCTTCCTCCACTTCGTGCCGACGTACGGGCGCGCGGCGGTGTCGCTCTCGTACATGCGCCGCCAGCGCGAAACCCCGAATGGGCTCACGGAGTTCCTGGTCGCAGAGGGGATCGAGCACCTCCGCGCGCGCGGGATCGATGGAGGTGTCGCTCAACTTCGCCGCCTTCGCCCGTTTCATCCGGCAACCGACCGGGGTCGCCGAGCGGGCACTCGGGCGCGCGCTCGCGGTCGGCGACACGTGGTTCCAGATCGAGCGCCTCTACCGCTTCAACGCGAAGTTCTTCCCGCGGTGGGAGCCGCGCTACTTCATGTACGAGCGGCGCCTCGGCCTCCCGCGGGCCGGCATCGCCGCGCTCTGGCTCGAGGGCCAGCTGCCGAAGCCGAGATTCCTCCGCCGCGCGCCCGCGAGTGCCTGACCCGTCAGCTCTTCCGGCGCAGCGCCGACATGACCGCCGCGACGGTGTGCTCGTAGTGGCGCGCGAGCACAACGAGGAAGATCGCGAGCGGAATCTCGACGACCGCCGCTTCGAGCACGGCCTCGACCACCTCGTCGCGGCCACTCGCGAGCACGATGTCGAACCACGCGTCGCAGACGAGCAGCGTCGCCGTGACCGCGGCAGCCGACGGCGCCCATGCGGACCGGCGCGCGATGCTCCAACCGGTCGCGGCCAGGGCGACCGCGATCGCCGTGTCGAGCCCCACCCACGCGACGTCCCAGTGGTTCGTCGTGTGCCGAGCGGGAAGCCGGTAGGCGAGCACGAGCGACCAGGGAATCAGCAGGAGGGCGCCGAGCGCAAGGAGCGGTGCAACCCACCGATAGGGCACGAACGGCTCGGGAACGGTTGCCATGAACGAGTTGTACCTCGGCGTGGTGCACTCTCCGCCACCTTGACGAGCGCTCGGCGCCCCTCCATACCAAGATGGAAGACCTGGCAAAGCCCGCGCTGCTCTATCGCAGCGAGGCGCCCGATCGAGCGAGAGCGGCTTCAGAATTCGAAAGAACGCCGCGAATCCTGATCAGCAGCAGCGCCGCGAAGAGCGCCATCAGCGCTCCCGAGGCGACGAACGTCGCCCGCGGGCCGAGAGCCGTCCCTGCAACCCCACCAAGCACCAGCGCGCCGAGCGAGCTCCCGCGAACCATCCCGTTCACTCTCGCCAGGACGCGGCCGCGCGAGAACTCAGGAGTGCGGTTGAGGACGAGCGTGCTCGCATCGACGTTGGCGAAGCCGTTGCTGACGCCCACGATCGCCCACAGGGCGGCGAACAGCCAGATGCCGGGCGCCAGCCCGCCGAGGGCGAGCGCGATCGCGAGCGCCAGCGCCGCGACGACCACGCGTTGCGCACGGGCCCCGTCGGAGGCATTCCTGCCCGCGATGATCGAGCCGACCACGATCCCTCCGGCGAGCACGGCGGCGACGAGGCCGAAGGCGAGCGTGGTCGCGCCGAGCGTACCGCGGACCATGAAGACCTCGACCACGTTCGTCACCTCGCCGACGAGCACTAGCGCGCAGACGCCGACGAGCAGTGGCCAGAGCAGCGGGTCAGAACGGAGTGAGAACGCATCGCTCGAGCCCTTCGACTCGGGCTCGGCACCTTCGTCCCGAGCGAGGCGGCGCCGTGTCCGGAGCGCGAGCCCGGCCCCTGCGAGCAGGAGGAACGTTGCGGCGTCGAGCAGAAGCGGCGCACCGAATCCGAGCCTGGCCACCGCCAGCCCCGCGGCCGCCGGCGCCGCAACGCTTGCGACCGTGCTCAAAGCCTGCGAAGTGCCGACGGCGCGGCCAACCTCCTCGCGCTCGGCGATGCTCGGGATCAACGCCTGCCACGTGGGCGCCGCGACCACCTGGCCCGTCTGGAGCAGGACGACGAGCAGGTACATCGACCAGAGCGAGCCTGCGGCGGCGAGCCCGACGCAGCAGGCCGCCTGCCAGATTCCGGTTGCGACGGCGAGCGCCCGAAACGGCACCGCATCGACGAGGCGACCGGCGACCGGAGCGAGCACGACGACGGGGACGGCGAAACAGAGCAGGAGCCCGGTGATCGCCCACGGCCCTCGGCCCTCGGCGTAAACCCGCAGCGTCAATACGAGCGCAGCCAGCTCGTCGCCGAAGAAGCTGATCGCGCGGGCGGGGAGCATGATCCGCAGGTCCCGGTACCGCCAGATCGAGCGACTCGAAACGTGAAGCAAACGCTTCATAGATGTAAAGTAAGTGCTTCACATGTTCGATGCAACCGACCTCGGGCGAACGTGAGACCGCGCTCGCGCACGGTGCGACTCACGGATCCCGGGGCCCTGCGCGCCCTCGCCCACCCCGCCCGGCTGACCATCGTCGACGAGCTCTACGGAGGCGGCGAGCGGACGGCGAGCGAGCTCGGGGAGCTCACTGCACTGACGGCGAGCGCGATGAGCTACCACCTGCGCGCGCTCGAGCGTTGGGGGATCGTCGCGCGTGCAGGCCCACGCCAGGATGGACGGGAGCGGCCCTGGCGCGCGGCCGGAGGTTCGCTCTCACTTGTCTCTGACAGCTCAGCGCTGTCCGCCGCCGCCGCCGACGTGATCGCCGGTGGCTACCTCCAGCAGTTCCGCGAGGAGCTCCGCCGCTGGTCACTCGTCGAGGATGCGGAGAGCAAGACCTGGCGCGAGGCTGCGGGCATGAGCCGATCGTCTCTCTGGCTGACCGAGGCGGAGGCCGAAGCCTTCGGGGCCGAACTCAAGGCGCTGACGGAGAGATACGAGGCCGGTCGGAGCAGCGTCGAACATCCTGTCGGGGCGCGTCGCGTGGTCTGCCTCCTCGGAGTCGTCCCCGTCGCGGACGAGCAGGGTGGATCGTAGTCTTCAGGCGCTGGAGCTGAAGGCGCCGCGGGCTATTAACGCGGTGGCTCGGAGTCGCGCTCGTAGTCGCCAACGCCGCCCATCAGGCGGCCACTACGCACGGCCACGTCGTCCTTGCGCGCCTCGTAGTCTTCGTCGGCGACATCGCGCTCGCCCTCGGTCATCTGAGTCTCCTCATCGGCGAGCTCGAGCTCATCCTTGCCCCACCACGCGCGAACCTTGCTAACGAAGCTCATGCCGAAACCCTACCGAACCTCCGATCGAGGTGGCGGTTACCGCGGCCGGGCTACTCGCCGATGCGATAGACGGCGTTCTGGATCGCGAGCCAGATGCTTTCGGCACCGACGGCCACATGCGGCCTCCGGTCCCGGGAACGGCCTGCCCGTGACGGCGTGCGCGCCGGCAGGCGTCCGTGCTGGCTCAGGTCGATCGACCTTGGCGGGGAAGAGCCGCGCAGCGGCGCGCCTCCACCATGGCTCATCCCACGTACGTCTCGGCGTCCTCGCCAATCCGAGCCGATTGGCAAGGCGATTCCACACGCCATGGCACCCCGAAAGGCGACCGTCTCGTCCGGCTCGTGCTCGCTCACGTCTCCTGGATCAGTTCGCGGGCGCGTTCGTAACCGTCTTCGGCGACGCCTGATCGTAACGACGCCGAGTGGTTCTCCCGTCACGTACCAAGGCGGCTGAGGCTATGCAGCTAGCTCGCTCATGACGGGAGATCACTGAGGGCAGCCGCGAGAAGCTGTCTCCCGGGACATCTGTAGGCGCGGTCGGGTGAGGGAGGCCAGCGCGTTTCACGCTGGCCTCCCTCACTCGTGTTAGCCGTTTTGAATCCTGAAGAAGTTCGCATAGGACTCGTTCGGCAACATGCTGTTGTAGAGCGACCGACAGTCGGGCGGGCCATTACCGTCCTCCCACCCTTTGAACATCGCGAAAATCGTCTTGAACGGGTAGTAGTGAGGTACTCCGGGGGCACCGGGGTAGTCTCCTCCCATTTCCCAGCGCCGCATCCCATCATCCGGAGAGCGCACCACCACCCCACGGGTATCTGCGCAGTTGTCGAAGTTCAGGTTCAAGTCGTGATGGATGTGCGTCCGCGGCGGTGTGTTCCCGAGCGCAGCCCAATTGTCGAGGCCGTACGCGGGCGTGTTCTCCCATGGGTAGGTGGGCTGGTCCCAACCGAACGCGGCAACCGGCTGTGATCTCGCTGTGAACCTGAAACGCGCATGAGGAAAGATGCTGCTCCAGACGTCGATCTCGCCGCGATTGTCGAAGGCGCAGTGGTTTCCCTTCGTTCCGCCGTTCGGAGAGTTCAGCTGCGTCGCGTCCCAGAGCCAGCCGCCGTTCAGGTCGTAGCAGCTCTCGGCCCAGTAGTCCATCTCCGGTCCGCTGACAGTGAACTGGATCTTCGGCATCTTGATGAAGGGCGCAGGACCTCGTGAGTCGTGATTGCAGACGCCATCCGGGCACGGCTTGACCTTCATCCATAGGTAGACGCTGTTCGGGTAGAACCGGTACCAGTACGAAACAGCAAACTGCCGGCCCGCTTGGTCCCTGAAATTGACCGTGTACTTCACCCACAGGAAATCCGATGCCGAGAAGCGCGGGTCGACGTCATCCCTACTGCTTGAGGACACGCCGGCCCCCTGCGTGAAACCAAGGTTTCCGTTGTCGCCGTAGCAGACGTTGCCTTGAACGCTGTAGAACGTGCCGTCCCCGGGGTGATAGACGCCGTTGTTGTCCCGGTAACCCGGATTGTTGGGGTTGCCCTCGTACATGTCGGCGATGAAGACGCCAAGACCCGATGAAGGGATGACGCTGTTCGAAACGTACGGCGCGACAACTTCCAGGCCGTCCAAGTCGACTCTGTAGATGTAGCCCGGGCCGATCGTGCCTGGGTCAGTCGACGTGCCCGTCGTGTGGCAACTATCAGAGATGTAGTACTTGCCCTGTTGGTTCTGATAGATCGAGACGCCGTCGGCGGTTCGGGTCAGCGTGACCGCCGCGGGCGGCGGTGGCGGTGGCGGGGGTCCTGGGATCGGAAGGGGCGGCGACTGGGCGGTCGTGCTCCCGCGTGCGTTGGTGGCGACTACCTGGAACACGATCGAGAAGCCCTGATCCGACCCCTGGACGGTGTAGTCATTCGTTGTGACACCGCTGGGCAGAGTGATTGGACCTTGTCTGGGTGTCCCTGCCCGGTACCAGGTGACCGCGTAGGTGACGGCGCAGTCGCTGCCCCAGCTCCCGATGTGTCCGGTGAGCGTTGCTCCCACCGCAGGAGTTCCGCTGATCCAGGGCTGTTGAAGATTTGTCGGTGGATCTGTGCAAGTGGTTGCAACCGCGGAACCCCCGCTGAATGCGAGGACCGCGGCGATCGCAACAACGACACCGAAACCTGCAAGTACGGCTCTTAACGTGCCCGATGCCATGTTCTTCCTTTCTTGAAGCCGTAGGGTCGTCGGCGAGCCTGCTCATCTCGCCTCGCCGCTTCGCACAATCATCAAGGCCGCCACGCCGGTTGGTGATTGCGCCGTGCCACCCACTTTCCTCTGCTGGACCGCGTCGCGCTAGACGCTCCTTTGGACATGTCCGCGTGCGCCAGTTGTGTGCCAGTGGGCGCCAGTCCAGCGGTCTTTACCGGTCTCAGGCGGTAAAGAGAATCCCGGCTCTGAGAGGCCGAAACCCGCCTCGCGGAGCGGGTTTCGGCTTCGTTACGCCTGAGCGGACGACGGGGTTCGAACCCGCGACCCTCAGCTTGGGAAGCTGATGCTCTACCAACTGAGCTACGTCCGCGTTCGGCTCAACGATAGCGGTATCGCCGCCCAATGAGACCCCTGGCGCCGGGCGCCCTCCTCTTTCGCGAGCGCGTGAACTACTAGATCCCGAGAGCGGACATAATCTCGGCGACGAGACCAAGGAGGACCGAATGGCGACCATGGCCGAGACACAGACTCTGGAGGAAATCGCGCGAGCGCTCGTCGCGCCGGGCAAGGGGATCCTGGCCGCGGACGAGAGCGACGGGACGATCAAGAAGCGCTTCGACTCGATCGGCGCCGAGTCGACCGAGGAGAACCGGCGCGCGTACCGCGACCTCCTCTTCACCACCGAAGGGGCCGAGGAATACATCAGCGGCGTGATCCTCTTCGACGAGACGATCCGCCAGAGCGCCTCGGACGGGACACCGTTCCCGAAGCTCCTCGAGAGCCGCGGGATCATCCCCGGGATCAAGGTCGACAAGGGCGCGAAGGCGCTGGCCGGAGCCGAGGGCGAGACCGTCACCGAGGGCCTCGACGGGCTGCGCGAGCGGCTCCAGGAGTACTACGAGCTCGGCGCGCGGTTCACGAAGTGGCGCGCGGTGATCTCGATCGGCGACGGCATTCCGAGCGACTACTGCCTCTGGACGAACGCGCACGCGCTGGCCCGGTTCGCCGCGCTGTCGCAGGAGTCCGGCCTCGTCCCGATCGTCGAGCCCGAGGTGCTGATGGACGGCGGGCACTCGATCGACGAGTCGTACCGCGTCACCGATCGCATGCTGCAGGCGCTCTACACCGAGCTGTTCGACCAGCGGGTCGTGCGTGAGGGATCGCTGCTGAAGACGAACATGGTCGTCTCCGGCTACGACGCCTCCGAGCAGGCGGACATCGACACGGTCGCCGACACGACGATCAAGTGCCTGAAGAACACGTGTCCCGGCTCGGTTCCCGGTGTGGTCTTCCTCTCCGGCGGGATGTCCGACGAGGACGCGACCGCGCGGCTGAACGCGATGAACCAGCGCGGCCCGCATCCGTGGGAGCTCTCCTTCTCGTACGGGCGGGCGCTGCAGGCGCCGGCGCTGAAGGCCTGGGGCGGAGACCCTAACAAGGTGGAAGAAGCGCAAAAGGCGTTCTACCGGCGGGCGAAGTTCAACGGAGCTGCGCGCTCGGGCTCGTACGCGCCCGACTGGGAGACCTCGGAAGTCGCTTAACGACGAAATCCTTCAATCGCACGTCGAGCGCTTCAACGAGGGCGTGCGCACCGGCGATTTCTCACACATGCTCGAGCAGTTCACGGAGGACGCCGAGCTCGCGTTCGAAGGCGCTCCGGTCGGGCCGTTCCGGGGCAAGCCGGCGATCGAGCGGGCGTATGCGGAGCAGCCGCCGGACGACGAGATCGTGATCCTGCGGACGCGTGAGTCGGGCGAAGATCTCGTCGTCGCGGACTACGCGTGGCGCGCGGAACCGGCCGCTCGGGCAGGCTCGATGATCCTGCGCCTGCGCGACGCGGAGATCGACCGGCTCCTCGTCACCTTCGGCTAGCTAGCGGGCGTAGCGGCCGCCGGAGAGCGCTTCGAGCTTGTCGAAGGAGTGGAAAGCCTCGACGCGGCGCACCGTTCCCGAGCGCGAGCGCATGACGATCGAGTCCGTGACCGCCCCGTCGGGCGTGTAGCGCACGCCGCGCAGCAGCGCGCCGGTCGTGACGCCCGTCGCCGCGAAGAACACGTCGTCGCCGCCGACGAGGTCGTCGGTCGTCAGCACCCGGTCGAGGTCGAAGCCCGCGTCGATCAGCTGCTGCCGCTCGTCGTCGTCGCGGGGCCAGAGCTTGCCCTGAAGCGCTCCCCCGACGCATTTGAGCGCGGACGCGGAGAGCACGCCCTCCGGAGTGCCGCCGATCCCCATCAGGAGATCGACGCCGCTCTCGGGCCGGGCCGCCGCGATCGAGGGCGCGACGTCGCCGTCCGAGATCAACAGCAACTTCGCCTCGACCGCCCGCAAGGCCGCGATCAGGTCCGCGTGACGATCGCGTTCGAGGACGACGACCGTGACATCGCTCGGCTTCACGCCCTTCGCCTTCGCGACGCGCTTGACGTTTTCCGCCGGCGGCGCCTCGATGTCGATCACATCCGTGGACTCGGGCCCGCAGGCGATCTTGTCCATGTAGACGGCGGCACCGGGGAAGAACATCGTCCCCCGCTCTGCGCAGGCGATCGTTGCGAGCGCGTTCGGCTGGCCCTTCGCGGTCAGGTTCGTCCCCTCGAGCGGATCGACCGCGACGTCCACCTCGGGCCCGGTGCCCGAGCCGACCTCCTCGCCGTTGAAGAGCATCGGCGCCTCGTCCTTCTCGCCCTCGCCGATCACCACCACGCCGGCCATCGTGGTCGTGTCGAGCATCAGGCGCATGCCGTCGACCGCCGCCTGGTCGGCCGAGATCTTGTCGCCGCGCCCGACCCAGCGGCCCGCCGACATCGCCGCCGACTCGGTCACGCGCACGAGCTCGAGCGCGAGGTTGCGGTCGGGAGCGCTGCCTGGAACCGTCGAGACGGGGCTTTCCACGCCCTCGGTCACGGGCTCATCCTACTGCGAGTGCTCGCGCAGGAAGTCGAAGACGAGCGCGTTCACGCGCGCCTTGTACGGCGCGTGGTACAGCAGGTCCCAGCCGTGCCAGTCCTCGGGGTAGACGACGAGTCGCTTGTTCGCCGAGCCGGCGGCGCGCGCGCCCGAGTCGGCGCAGCTCCGCCGCGGCGGCTACGACGTCGAGATCGTTCCTCGTCTGCCTTGGCGCCGAACTGGGCGGCTGACGCGCCCGACCCGCGGAAGTCGAAGGCCAGCGCGCGGTAGCCCTTGTCGGCGAGCGTCTTCGCGAACGGCAGCCAGGGACAGAGGTCCGACGGAGACTCGTGCGCGAGCACGACTCCGACGTCGCCGTCACCGACCTCCGCTCCGTCGAGGAGCGCGCCGTCGCTCGCCCGGAACCAGACCCGCTTCGCATCCACGCCCTGTGCGTCCTCGCCGCAGCGGCTCGCGAGCGTGGGCGGAGGCTGCTTCGGGACGCTCTGCTTCGAGCCGCCGCCGCAGCCGGCGGCGAGGATGGCGAGTGGGACGAGCCAGGCAAGACGCATCAGAGCGATTTGTCGAAGAAGCGAATCACTCGCCGCTCGTACTCCTGCGGGTGTTCCGCGAGGCCGCGCGTGTGGCCCGCGTCCACTCGCCAGAGTGCGCCCAGGTTTCCGTAGGCAGCCGCGTACTTCCGATTCACGACCGGCTCCCCGAGCTCGTTCGATGCGATGAACAGGGCCGGCTTGGGCGCGAGCTGCCGCGCGAGATCCACGAGCGGCTTCCCGGGGAGACTCTGATCGAGAGCCGCGATCGTCCCGTAGGCGACCGCCCAGTACGGGATCCCCGAGATCGCGTCCGAGGCCTTCAGATGGCTGACGTCCGCCAGCGAACGAGTCGTCGAGCCGTCGAGCACGACGGCCTTCAGCCGCGGGTCCTTCGCCGAAGCCTCCAGAAGGACATCGGCGCCCGTGGACAGGCCCAACCCTCCGATTCGGCCGGGATCGACGTCCTTGCGCTGCGACAGGAAGTCGAGCGCAGCGCTGACGTCCGCCTGCCAGGTCCAGCCCTGTGCGTTCGGGCTGCCCTCGCTCTCCCCGCGACCTCGAGCGTCGTAGAGCAGCACTCCGTAGCCGTGTCGCGCGAGCATCGCGGCGTGCCTCCGGGAGCCGCGGCGGTCCCCGCCGCCTCCGTGCACGACCACGATCGCGGCTCTGTTCTTCGACGGCACGTACCACCCGGCGAGGTCGAGGCCGTCGCGCGTGTGCAGCGTGACCGTCTCGTGGGGCGTCGGGAACGCGGACTCCGGAATCGCCTGGCCCGGGCTTCCGGGTCTGAGCGACGCCGACTGCGATCGGAAGGCTGACGAAGAGGAGCAGGAGGATCGCGACGATCGCAGTCAGCGCCCAGCGGCCGATTCTCCACGGCCACGACCGAGCGCTCGGCCGCGACAGCACTGCGAGCACTGCAGCGGCGACGAATGCGGCCGCGGCCGGAATGAGGAGGAAGCCGGTGAAATCCGCTCCGTGGGCTCCGTTCCACCTCGCATCCATGACGTGCATCGCCGCGCCGGTCCCTGCGAGCGGCACGAAGACGAACCCGAGCAGTGCGCGGACGACCGCCGGCAGGCGAGGGTAGAAGATCCGCGACGCCGGCCACGGCCGCCGCCAGGGCGAGAACCGACCAGTGATCGCCTACGTGCGTTCCAGCCGGAGGATCGAGCAGCGCCTCGTCCACGAAGTGCAGCACGACCGCGGCTGCGGCGCTGCGGAAGAGAATCGTCTCGAGGCGATTCACATCCGCTCTGGCGCGTCGACGCCGACGAGGCTCAGGCTGAGCGCGATCACGATCTGCGTCGCGCGGACGAGGGCGAGCCGGAACTCCTCGGCCTCGCTCTCGAGCACGCGGTGCTCGTGGTAGAAGCGGTGGAAATCGTCGGCGACCCGGATCGCGTAGTTCGGCAGCGCGTGCGGGCCGCGCCGCTCGACCGCCTCCTCGACGATCCCGGGGAACTCGACGAGCCGCTTGATCAGCTCCCTCTCCTCGGGCGCGAGCTCCTCCGGACCTTGTAACACAGTGTTACTTGGGTGGTTCGGGGCGTTGCGGAGGATGCCCGCGATCCGCGCATGGGCGTACTGGACGTAGTAGACGGGGTTCTTCTGCGTCTTCTCGGCCGCGAGGTCGACGTCGATGTCGATCGTCTGGTCGGGCCCGCGGTTGACGAGGTACCAGCGCGCGGCGTCGACGCCGATCTCGTCCACGAAGTCGTCGAGGAAGACGACGTCGCCGCGGCGCTTCGAGATCTTCTTCTGGCGGCCGCCCTGAATGAGGTGGACGAGCTGGTAGAGCAGCACCTCGACCCGCTCGGGGTCGTAGCCGAGCATGCGCGCGATCGCCGCGTACCACTGGCGCGTGCCGTGGTGGTCGGCCCCGAGCACGTAGATCGCCCGGTCGAAGCCGCGCTCGAGCTTGTCGACGAGGTAGACGACGTCGGCGGCGCGATAGGTGGGCTCGCCGCCCTGCGCCGCGGACCGGATCAGCACGCGATCGTCGTCGTCGCCGTACTCCGAGGAGCGGGCCCATACGGCGCCGTCCTTCTCGTACGTGTCGAGCCGCGGCAGGAGCTCTGGCAGCCGCTGCGCGAGCTCGCTCTGGAGCGCCCACGAGTCGAAATGGATCCGGAAGCGCTCGAGCGACGCCTCGATCCGCTCGAGCATCGTCGGCACCGGATCGACTTCGAGCGCGGCGAGCTCCGCGATGTACGCGCCCTGGTACCCGTCCTCGGGCGGTTCCTCCCCGCGGCGCACGGCCTCGACCGAGGCCCGGAAGCGGTCCATCTGTGCTCCGGCGTCGTTGTAGTAGTACTCGCGCTCGACGGTATGCCCCGCGTGCGCGAGGACGCGCGCGACGGAGTCCCCGTACGCCCCGTTTCGAGCCGACGCGACCGTGACCGGCCCGGTCGGGTTCGCGGACACCATCTCCACCTGCACCCGCTCGACCGGGTCGACGAACCCGCCGCCGTACCGCTCGCCCGCCTCGAGCACCTCGCCAAGGGCGCCCACGTACCAGGCGGGCGCGAGCCAGAGGTTCACGAACCCGGGCCCGGCGACCTCGGCCCGCTCGACGAGCTCGTGCGTCGTCGCCTGCTCGGCGAGCTCCTCGGCGATCTCCCGCGGAGCGCGCTTTCGCTCCGGGGCGAGCTGGAGCGCCGCGTTCGTCGCGAAGTCGCCGTGCTCGGCGCTCGCGGGCCGCTCGAGCTCGAGCCCGAGCTCGGCCTCGAGCCGTTCGAGCGCTCTAGCGGGCAACCGGTTCCCGCGGGGCGAAGAGCTCCTCGAGCAGGTGCAGCTCGTCGGCGCTCCCGGCGGCGATGATCACGTCATCGGTCTCGAGGACGGCGTCCGGGTCGGGCGTCGCGTCGAATCTCCCGTCCCCTTTGCGCAGCGCGACGATCACGGCCCCGGTCTCGTGCCGGATGCGCAGCTCACGGATCGTCTTCCCCGACTGCCCGGAGGCCTCGGTGACGACGATCTCCTCGTACTGGAGGTCCGCCCCACCCGTCACGGACACGACCTCGAGGAACGCCGCCACCTGCGGGCGCAGGACGAGCGCCGCCATTTCCTTGCCTGCCGCCGAGTACGGCTGGACGATGCGGTCCGCGCCGGCCCGTCGAAGCTTCTCGGCGACGTCCGCGTCGGACGCGCGCGCCACGATCAGCAGGTCGGGCCTGACCGTTCGCGCGGACAGCGTGATGTAGAGATTGTCGACGTCCGAGTCCGAGGATGCGACGAGGCCCTTCGCGTCCGCGAGGCCGGACGCCTCGAGATCGTCGTCGTTCGTGCCGTTCCCCTTGATGTAGAGGGCGCCGTCCTCGCGGGCGCGTTCGATCGCCTCCTCGTTGAAGTCGAGCACGACGTACGGGACGCCGGCCTGGCGAAACTCCTCGCCCACGCGGCGGCCGACGCGTCCGTACCCGCAGATGACGTAGTGCTCGGTGAGCTTCTCGATCGCCCGCTTCCTCCTTCGCTCGGCCACTGCCCCGGTGAAGATGCCACCCGCGATCCCCTCGACCAGGATCGTCGCGATGAAGGCAAAGATAGTCAGTCCCGCCAGGACGAGGACGATCGAGATCAGGCGCGTCGAGTTGTTGGAAGGGACGGTGTCGAGCCCGGTCAGCGAGCTCGTGACGACGGAGCGGTAGAACGCCTGGATCCAGCTTTCGTGCGTGAAGTGGTGGAAGAGCAGCGTGCCGCCGGCGATAACGGCCACGGCGCCGCCGAGCGCGAAGACGATGCGGCGCGTCGAGAAGGCATCCTCCACGGGTATATCGTAGGAGCGTGGAAGACGAGGGCCAGCAGCGGCAGCTGAACATTCACATCGACCCGGACGTGATGGCCGGCGTCTACTCGAACTTCGCGAACATCAGCTTCTCGGACTACGAGTTCACGCTGACGTTCGCGCGGATCGACCACGAAGTCGAGGAAGGCGACGTGCCCGGAGTGGTCGTGGCACGCGTGAACATGTCCACGCGGTTCATGCACGAGCTGCTCGACGCGATGAACGACGCGTACTCGAAGTGGTCGAGCCGGGAGAACATCCGCAACCTCCCGGAGACGACCGACCGCGGCGACGAGACCGAGGGCGCGTCAGGGTGATCCGAACCAGGTAGTCAGCGCGTCGCGCAATCCGGTCTCTGTGCCGTCCCCCACCCAGGCGACGTAGCCGTCGGGCCTGATCAGCACGGCAGCGGGGGCGGCCACTCGGCCCACGGCCGGAAGCTCCCACTCGCCCGCATAGTCGGCGTCGATCGCCTGCACACGGTCTGCCCAGGGGGAGATGTCGAAACCGGAGGGCTCGCCCAGGTTCAGCAGGACCGGGCGGGCGTCGTGGAGGAGGGTGAACACTCGCACCGTCCCACCGGGGGTGACCAGGTCGAGATCGGGCATGCGGCGCCCGAGCAGCGGATGTCCCTCGCCGAGGTCGTAGTGAATGTCCAGGCCGGACATCATCGCGCCGAACCGCTTGCGCGGCTCGTCCATGCCGAGGAGCTCGGACACGGTGTCGCGCACCGCCTCGATGCGGTCGTCCTGGCGGAAGAGCGCGACCTGCGCCATCGTGTTGCGCAGCACGCGGGCGGCGACCGGATGGCGCTCGGCGTGGTAGGTGTCGAGGAGGCTGTCCGGCGAGGTCCGGTCGACGACCTGGGCCAGCTTCCAGCCCAGGTTCACCGCATCCTGCACACCGGTGTTGAGGCCCTGTCCACCGACCGGGGAATGCACGTGCGCCGCGTCGCCGGCCAGCAGGATCCGTCGGTCGCGGTAGGCCGCGGCCTGCCGGGTCAGATCGGTGAACCTCGTGATCCAGGTGGGACTGTGGATCCCGTAGTCGGTCCCGTAGACGGCGATGAGGCCCTCGCTGAGATCGCGCAGCGTGGGCTCGCTCGTGGGCCCGACGTGCTCTTCGGTCACCATGACCCGCACGGTCCCGCCTTCCCCGTAGACCACCTCGCCGTCGCGGATCTCGTACTCCACCTTGCCCAGGGAATGGATGCCGAAGGCAGTGCGGCGCATGCCCAGCTCCGGCTCCTCGGCCATCTCGACCTCGGCGAGCAAGCTGCTCGTCGTCGGATCCCAGCCGGCGAACTCGATGCCCGCTGCTTTCCGGACCACGCTGCGTCCTCCGTCGCACCCGACGAGATACTCCGCCCGCAGCGACGCGCCGTCGGACAGCTCGACGTCGACGCCGCTGTCGTCCTGCGCGAACCCCGTCACCTCGCGTTCGCGATAGATCGGCACCGCCAGCTCGTCGACCCAGCCGGCCAGGATGCGCTCGATGTGGTTCTGCCACAGCCCGAGCCCGTAGGGGTGCCTGGTGGGAAAGTCGCTGATGTCCAGAGGAGTCCCGGCGAACGCCGCGACCTGCGCCACCTGCCCCTCGGACAGGAACCGATCGGCGATTCCACGTTGGTCGAGCACCTCGATGGTGCGGGAATGCAACCCGCCTGCGCGCGAGCCGGCGAGCTCCTGGCTCGCGCGCCGCTCGACAATGGCGACGTCGACGCCCGCCAGCGCCAGCTCGCCCGCCAACATCAGCCCCGTCGGGCCGCCGCCGGCTACCACGACCGCATGTTCGGCCATCCGGCTCAGCCGTGCGGCGGCGCCGGCTGCTCGCGCTCCTCCCAGGCCTGGGCCATCGCGATGCGCTGCATGAGGGTCGGGTGCGTGTCGAAGAAGATGTACGACCAGGTCGGCGGGTCGGGCTGCTGGAGGCTCGTCTCCGCGAACTGCTGGAAGAGCTTCTTCTGGGCCGAGGGATCCCTGGCCGCCTTCAGCGCCGACCAGTCCGCCTCGCCCTCGTAGCGGCGTGAGACGACGTTCGTGAGCGGCGTGATCGCGACGTTCAGGAGCAGCAGGACGAGCGCGCCGTAGGGCAGGAGGCCCGGGTTGCCCAGTCCGCCGCGCCTGGCGGTGATGCGAGCGACCCCGAAGGCGAGCGGGAACGTGAAGAGCGCTGCCCAGGCGAGCCCCTTCCAGAGGTGGCGGTGCGCGATGTGCCCGAACTCGTGCGCCAGGACGACCCGAACCTGGTCGTTCGTGAACGGCTTCTTGAGGAGCGTGTCCCAGACGACGACCCGCTCCGTGGGCCCGAGGCCGACCGAGAACGCGTTCGCCTGTGTCGTGAGGTCGCTCACCTTCTCGACGTCGACGGGCGTGTCGATGCCCTCCGCCCGCTCGAGCGTCCGTACGTCCTGGCGAAGCACCGGCGACGAGGGGCGGTGGATCTGACCGGCGTCCAGGTACGGGAAGGCGACCAGGAAGACGGCCGCGAGCCCGAGGAAGATCGGCGTCACCGGGAGCCACCAGTTCCGCGGAGAGCGTCGCGCGAAGTACATGACGACCGCAACCTGGAGCATCACGAACACCACGCCGCCGGCGAGCTGGGCCCACGGCGCGACGAGCCAGTCGACCCACGAGCCCTCGGTCAGGTCGTGGCGCTGATCCCACCAGCGAAGCGCCATCGAGAACGGCAGGTCGACCGCCCACAGGACGGTGAGCGTGATCGCCGCGACGATCATCCCGGCGCCGATCGGCCCCAGCTCCGTGTTCCGCGCGATCCTCGGAGCGCGTCTCGTGAGCACGAGCAGCGCGACGGCCTCTGCGACGAGCGAGAGCACGACGACGATGCGCACGAAGCGCTCGTAGCGGGCCGTCCGTGCGAGCTCCGAGGCGCTGAAGAACCTGTGCGGGTCGAGCCCGGACAGATGGAGGTCGCCCGGGACCGTCGTCCTCAGCAGCAGGTACGCGGCGATCAGCCAGACGGCCGCGGCGAGCACGGTTATCGTTGCGGCCCTCCAGGCAGGCCACTTGCGAGTCGCCGTCGTCTCCGACATCCACGCGAACTTACACGCGCTCGAGGCCGTCCTCGAGGCGATCGACGCCGACCCGCCGGACGAGCTCTGGTGCCTCGGCGACCTCGTCGGCTACGGGCCGCGCCCGAACGAGGTGACCGAGATCGTCCGCGACCGGGCGCAGGTGTGCCTCGTCGGCAACCACGACCTGGGCGTCCTCGGGCCGGCTCGACCTGGAGGAGTTCAGCCCTGACGCGGCTGCCGTCGTGCGGTGGACGCGGACGGTGCTGCTCGACGAGAACCGCGCCTACCTCGAGAGCCTCGAACCGCAGGCGAAGCTCGATCGCGCCGAGCTCTTCCACGCGAGCCCGCGCGACCCGGTCTGGGAGTACGTGATCAGCGAGGAGACGGCCCTGGCCGCGCTCGAGATGACGGTCTCGCCGCTCGTGCTCGTCGGCCACAGCCATGTCGCGCTCTCGGTCTCGCTCGCGAACGGCGACCTGAGCGGCACGGTCGCCCCCGACGGGACCGAGGCCCCGCTCGACGAGGCGCGCTGGCTCCTGAACCCGGGCTCCGTCGGGCAGCCGCGCGACGGCGACCCGCGGGCCGCGTGGCTCGAGCTCGACTTCGAGGCGCGGACCGCGCGATTCCATCGCGTCCCGTACGACATCGAGCGGACGCAGTCGGAGCTACGCGAGCGAGACCTGCCCGAGGCCCTCGCGGAACGGCTGGGGCACGGCGCCTAGAGCGCCGCTAGCGGAGCCGCTGCCGGCAGCCACCGGCTCGGCCACTTCGAGCTCTTCGCCGAACGTGATGCCCTCGCGGGCGAGCGCGAGCTGGACTTCCTCGCGCGCCTTGTAGATGCGCCACTTGACCGTGGCGAGCGTGATCTCGAGCGAGTCGGCGATCTCGGTGTACGAGAGACCGACGACGTCGCGTAGGAGCAGCGCCATCTTCAGGTCGGGCGTCAGGTCGCCGACGGAGCGCCACACGGCGTCCATGGCCTCGACGTTCTCGAGCGGCGCGTCCACGACCTCGAGCGGCGCGATGTCGTCCAGCGCGACGCTGAAGCGCGGCCGGCGCTCATTCGCCCGCAGCTCGTCGAGCACGCGGTTCTTCGTCACCTGGAAGAGCCAGGTCGTGAACTTCGAACGGAGCGAGAACTTCGGGAGCCCCTGGAAGACGCGGAGGAAGACTTCCTGGGTCAGGTCCTCGGCGAGGACGCGATCGCCGCCGATCAGCCTGACGACGTAGTTGTAGACCGGCGTCTCATATGCGCGCACGATCAGGGTGAAAGCTCTTTCGTCGCCGCGTTGAGCTTTCCGCAGTACGCCAGGGTCGGGCTGGGTCAGGGGCATCCGGGAAGGTGGCCGAGTATAGCCCGCTAATGGGCTCCTACCAAGAGATTATGGCCGGTCATCTGTAAAGGTTTTGCAAGGCCAAGCAGGGAGATTGTGGTCGGCACAAGGTCCTTGAGTCCCCCATCCTCCCGAAGGGAAACATCGGCGTCGGTCACGACCAGTGGTACGGGATTCGAGGTGTGAGCGGTTTGCGGATTCCCGTCGGCGTCGAGCATCTCCTCCGCATTGCCGTGATCGGCGGTGACGAGCGCGATTCCTCCCGCGCGCTCGACGGAGTCGAGGATGTGGCCAAGCGCCGCGTCGGCGGCCTCGACGGCTTTCACGGTCGCGGGGATCGAGCCTGTGTGACCGACCATGTCCGGATTGGCCAGGTTGACGACCACGAAGCCGTAGCCGTCGTCGGTCACCGCCCGGTCGAGCTCGTCGGCGACCTGCGCGGCTGACATCTCGGGCTTGTGGTCGTAGCTCGGGACGTCTCTCGGGGAAGGGACGAGGATGCGCGTCTCGCCCTGCCACTCGTCCTCGCGGCCGCCGTTGAAGAAGTACGTGACGTGCGCGTACTTCTCGGTCTCGGCGACGTGCAGCTGGCGGATGCCGTGCTCCGCGCAGACCTCGGCCATCGTCTCGTGCACCTCCTGCTCCTCGAAGGCGACCGGACAGTCGAAGTCGTGTCGGTAGCGCGTCATCGTCGTCACATCGAATCGTGAGGCAAGGAGGCGCTCCGTCAACTGCCGCGCCCGGTCGGGACGGAAGTTGAAGAAGATCGCCGAGTCGTCCTTGGCGAGCCGTGGGCTGTCCGAAAAGACGATGGGCTCGATGAACTCGTCCGTCACACCCGCGTCGTAGCTGCGTTGCACTTCCTGTACGGGATCTGACCCCGTGGGGTCACGTCGCCCGTTGACGATGGCTTCGAGGGCCTTGTCCGTTCGGTCCCAGCGCTGGTCGCGGTCCATCGCGTAGTAGCGGCCGGCGACCGTGGCGATGCGCTCGGTCGGGAGCTCGGCGAGATCGTGGACGGCGGAGTGCGGAGACACGTCCCGGCCGTCCGTGAACGCGTGGATCCAGGTCTTCTCGGGGGCGAACCGCAGCAGCGCCTTCAGATGATCCATGTGCGAGTGGACGCCGCCGTAGGAGACGAGCCCGAGCAGGTGCACGTTCTCCCCCCGCTCGAACGCCCCGACGAGAGCCGGGTTCTCGAAGAACGAGCCGTCCGCGATCGACTCGTTTACGCGCATCAGGTCCTGGAAGAGCACGCGCCCGGAGCCGATCGTCAGGTGCCCGACCTCGGAGTTGCCCATCTGGCCGTGCGGCAGGCCGACCGCCTCGCCGGACGCCTGCAGCGTCGTGTGCGGATACTCGGCCCAGAGCCGGTCGAAGACGGGCGTGTGGGCGAGCTCGATCGCGTTCCCCGGCCCGGGCGGGGCGAGCCCCCACCCGTCCAGGATGACGAGCGCTACGAGCGAGACCGCTCGCAGCGGCCAGGCAAATCGCCGCGAACGATTCCACGTCGAGCGACGCGCCGCCGACGAGGGCGCCGTCGACGTCGGGTTGGGCGAGGAGCTCGGCCGCGTTGTCCGGCTTCACCGAGCCGCCGTAGAGCACCGGCGCGTCGAGCAGGCTCTTGATGAACGCGTGCGCCTCCTGGGCGATCTCGGGCGTGGCCGTCTTGCCGGTGCCGATCGCCCAGACGGGCTCGTACGCGAGGACGAGGTTGTCCTCCGCCTCGAGCACCGAGACCTGGCGGCGCAGGACGTCCTCGGTCTCGCCCGCCTCGCGCTCGGCCTCGGTCTCGCCGACGCAGGCGATCACCGACAGCCCCGCGTCGAGCGCGGCGCGGGCGCGCTTCGCGACGCCTTCGTCCGTCTCGCCGAAGAGCTGGCGTCGCTCCGAATGCCCGACGATCGCGCCGTAGACGCCGAGCTCACGGAGCATCGGCGCCGAGACCTCACCGGTGAACGCGCCCTCGGGCTCCCAGTGCACGTTCTGCGCAGCGACCGCGATGTCCGTTCCGGCCAGGAGCTGCACGGCCACGCCGAGCGACGTGAACGGCGGGCACACAGCGACGTCGACATCCGCGAAGTCGTCCTCGCGGCGTCTCAGCTCGACGCAGAACTCGGCCGTCTCGACCGGGCCCTTGTACATCTTCCAGTTGCCTGCGATGAGCATCTAGTCCTCCGGGATCGCCGCCACGCCCGGCAATTCTTTCCCTTCCAGGAGCTCGAGGGAAGCCCCGCCGCCGGTCGACGCCCAGTCGACCTCGTCGACGAGCCCCAGCTCGGTCAGCGCGCGGATCGAGTCGGCGCCCCCGACGACGGTGTGCGCGTCGGCCTTCGCGACCGCCTCCGCGACCGCCTTCGTGCCCTCCGCGAAGCGCGGCCACTCGAAGACGCCCATCGGGCCGTTCCAGAACACGGTCCTCGCGCCGGCGATCGTGCGCGCGAACGCCTCGCGCGTCTCCGGCCCGATGTCGAGCCCGAGCCAGCCGTCGGGCAGCTCGTCGTACGGCACGACCTTCGACTCCGCGTCCTCCGAGAACTCGGCCGCGGCGACGACGTCGCTCGGCAGCTCGACCTCGAACGTGAGCGGGTTCTCGTCGCGAACCTGCTCGGCCATCTTGCCGCCGATCAGCACGTGGTCGGCCCGGCCGCCCAGGTGCTCGAGCACGCCGAGCTTGTCCTCGACCTTGGCGCCGCCGGAGATGAGCACGAACGGCCGCTCGACCTCGCCGAGCAGCTTGCCCAGCTCCTCGAGCTCGCGCTCCAGCAGCAGCCCCGCATAGGCCGGGAGCAGCTGCGCGACTCCGACCGTCGACGCGTGCGCGCGGTGCGCCGAGCCGAACGCGTCGTTCACGAACAGGTCGAGGCCGTCGGCGAGCCGGCGCGCGGTATCCGGGTCGTTCTGCGTCTCGCCGGGATCGAAGCGCGTGTTCTCGAGCACGCGGATGCGCTCGTCCGGCAGGAGCTCGCGCAGCCTGGCCGCGACCGGCGCGATCGCGAAGGCCGGGTCCTCGCCTTTCGGCCGTCCAAGGTGCGAGCAGACGACCACCTCGGCGGCATCCCGCTCCAGCAGGAGCTCGAGCGTCGGCAGAGAGGCCCGGATCCGCGTGTCGTCCGCGACCTTCCCGTCCTCGAGCGGCACGTTGAGATCGGAGCGAACGAGTACACGCCGGCCGGAGGCATCGGCGTCTCGAACGGAGCGCGGGTGCCTCCGAGGCATCGCTTGCGATGCCTCCATCAGGACGTACGGGCTTTGCCCGTGCGTCCGTCGGAAATGACCGGTCGACACGCCTGAAGCGACCTCACCGGCTAAAGCAGGCGGTCGATCACGTCGACCAACCGGCACGAGTAGCCCCACTCGTTGTCGTACCAGCCGATCACCTTCACCTGGTTCCCGTGCGCCATCGTCGAGAGGCCGTCGATGATGCAGGAGTACGAGTTGCCGACGATGTCGGACGAGACGATCGGGTCCTCGGTGTACTGGAGGAGGCCGTCCCAGCCGTCGCTTCCCGCTGCGGAGCGGTAGGCCTCGTTCACCTCGTCGACGGTCGCGTCGCGGCCGAGCATGGCGACGAGGTCGGTCACGCTCCCGTCCGGGACGGGCACGCGCATCGCCATCCCGTCGACCTTGCCCTTGAGCTCGGGGATCACTTCGCCGATCGCCTTCGCCGCTCCGGTCGAGGCCGGGATGATGTTCTGGGGCGCCGCGCGCATCCGCCGCAGGTCGGCCTTCCCCTTCCGCGTGAGATGGATCTGGTCCTGGAGCTGCTGCTCGGTCGTGTAGGCGTGGATCGTCGTCATGAAGCCCGCGTCGAGACCGAACGCATCGAGGAGGATCTTCGCCATCGGGGCGACGCAATTCGTCGTGCACGACGCGTTCGAGATGATGTGGTGCTGCTCGGGGTCGTACTGGCCGTCGTTGACGCCGAGGACGAGCGTGATGTCCGGATCCGTGGCAGGAGCGGAGATGACGACCTTCTCCGCCCCGGCAGCGAGGTGCTGGGATGCGCCCTCACGGTCGGTGAAGAGGCCCGTCGACTCCATGACGACGTCGACGCCCATGTCCTTCCACGGCAGCGCCGAGGGTTCGCGCTCCGAGAGCACGCGGACGGAGTTGCCGCCCACCGAGATCGCGTCCGCCGAGTGCTCGACGTCGTGGTCGAGCACGCCGAGGGTCGAGTCGTACTTGAGCATGTGCGCCAGGATGTCCGGCGCGGCCAGGTCGTTCACGGCCACGATCTCGAACCCGGGGCTCTTCTGGAGGCACGCGCGGTAGAAGTTGCGCCCGATCCGGCCGAAGCCGTTGATCCCAACTTTCGCCGCCATCGCTTCCGAGTCTAACCTCCCCGTTCGGGGGAAGAGAAGAGCCGCGCCCGCGTCCTAACGTGAAGGCGAATGAGGTCTGCGGCCAGCTTCGCCATCGCTTGCGCGTGTTTGGCGCTCGCGGGACCTGCGCGTGCAGGGATCGGCGTCGGTGTCGCGGACAACACCTTGCTCGGCAACGCGGACGGCGGCGCCGCCTATCTCGGTGTGCTGAACGACGTCGGCCTGCGAGAGCTGCGGCTGCCCGTCAGGTGGGATCCGGCGCGGCCGACCGAGATCGAGAACCGGCGCGAGATCAAGGCCCTCCTCCCGATCGCAGGGGTTCGCGGAATCCATGTCGCTTTCTCGATCCAGCCAGGGAGCGCGACCGCGGTCACCTCGTCACCGGAGGCTGAGAGCCGGTTCGTCGCCTTCGAGCAACAGGTCGCACGCACGTTCCCGACCGTGCAGGACATCATCGTCGGCAACGAGCCGAACCAGCCGTACTTCTGGCAGCCGCAGTTCGACGCCCGCGGGAGGAACGTCTCAGGCGGCGCGTACGAGTCGCTGCTCGCGGCGAGCTACGACGCCCTGAAGGAGGTCGATCCCGGGATCGACGTGATCGGCCTCGGGCTTTCCTCGCGCGGGAACGACGGTCGAGGGGCTTCCGGGAACGTCTCCACGTCGCCGGTCAAGTTCCTCGAGCGGATGGGCGCCGCGTACCGTCGCAGCGGGCGAACGAGGCCGCTGATGGACGAGCTCGCTCATCACCCGTATCCGAGGCGGGACACGGACTCGTTGACCACGGGGATCCTGTGGCCGAATGCGGGCGCGACCGACCTCGACCGGATCAAGCAGGCGGTCTGGGACGCGTTCCACGGCACGGGCCAGCAGACATTCGAGGACGGTTTGCGCGTGCGGCTGGACGAGGTCGGGTGGCAGGTCGCGGTCCCGCGGAGCAGGCTCGGCGCGTACTTCGGCGCGGAGACGGTCGTGCCGACGACCGAGGCCTCACAGGCGTCGATCTACGCCGCGCTCGTCCGCTACGAGGCTTGCGACCCGAGTGTCGACGCGCTCCTCTTCCTGGGCCTGCGCGACGAGCCGAACCTCTCGCGCTGGCAGGCGGGGCTGATGCGGGCGGACGGGTCGCCCCGGCCGTCGTATCGCTCGGTGCAGACGGTGCTCTCGGAGACGGGCGGCAACTGCGTCGGGAAGATGCGCACGTGGCGGCACTCGACGACCGTGGATGGCGCTGCAGCGACCTTTCCGAGCGACCGTCGCCTGCCGAGGCGGATCCGCTCCTGGGGCTTCACCGCAACAGCCGCCGAGGATGCACGCTTACGCGCGGGCGTCTACCGCCTGCGCAAGGGCCGGCGACCGGTGCGCGTCCTGTCGGAGCGCGGTCGGATCGAAGCGCACGTGACGCGCTCGGTGCGCTTCCCGTCACGCCGTCTCGCGCCGGGCCGGTACGTCTACTCGATCCGCCTCAGAGCCGAAGCGAACCGGGACCGCGAGACCCGCGTGACGAGCCGTCGCTTCGTCGTCACTCGCTGATCGAGCCATGTCCGGTGCCTGGCCCCGGACATGTCGTGTTACGCCAGCGAGGCGTGGCGGGCCGCGTCGTCATCGCTCGCGGCGACGACATTAGAGGCCGTACGGGCTTTGCCCGTGCGGCCGTCTTAAGTCCCGACCGGCCCGCCGCCTTTGCCGGCTCCTAGATGGAGCAGGCATGTCGATGCCGCGGGACAGCGCGTCTCGACGGACCGAATAAAGGCGGCGGGCCGGAGGGGAAGCTCCGAGGACGACCTCCCCCTCCCGTTGAACCGCGCTCCGGACCTTGGCGACGGACGGGGTCTGAATCCATCGCCGGACGAGCACAGACCCGCCGCAAATCGGAGTATGACTCACTGGTTCACGGCTCTACAACCCGGCGAGCCTGACGAGGCTCGAAAGGCGCCGTTGTACCGCGGATTTCGTCGCCGGCGGGCTGCATCTGAGCGCCAGCTCGCGCAGCGAAAGCGAGGGGTAGCGAAGCCGCAGCCGCGCCACCTCCCGCAGCTTCGGAGGCAGGGAGCCCAGCCCGCCGCCCCGCTCCAGCCTGCGCACCGCGCGGATCTGCTCCTGCGCCGCCCGGCTCGTCCGCACGAGATTCGCGTGATCCGCGTTCGCGAGCCGGTTCGCACGAGCCTTCGTCGCCCCCATCACGACCCGCTCCTCGAGCACCAGCACCGCGTCACTCGCCCCCGCCGCGGCGAGCGCGTCCGCAATCGGTTCCGTCCCTTTCGCGTATGCGACGGCGTGCCGTCCCTTGTCGAGGACGCGCAACGGCACGCCCGCCCGTTCCGCGATGTCGGCGATGAACTCGGCGCCCTCGACCGTCGCCGTCCGCACCTCGAGGTGGGGCGACTTCGGGCCGGACAGGGTCCCGCCGCCGAGCAGCGAGCCCCGCAGGTACGCGGCGCGACAGCAGGCCCGGGCGACGACCCGCTGCGGCGGGCGCTCGAGCGGCGCGCGGCGGGCACCGACGATGCCGGCCTCCTGGAGCACCTTCAGCGCCCGGTTCGCTCCCTCGACGTGGAGCTGGTAGCGCGTCTCCCGTCCGAACGCACGACGCTGGTACGTGCGGATCTCCGACGTCACGCCGAGCTCTCGCAGGAGGCTGAAGGCGCGGCGCGCAGCCGCGGGGCTCGCGAGGTCGAGGTGCAACCCGATCTGCCCGCGCCCATGGATGTGCAGACTCCCCGCCGTGTGCGCCAGGCCGGAGAGCTCCGCGAGCCGGTCGCAGTCCCGTTCCGGCGTGATCCCGGCCAGCTCGTTCCGCAGCTCCTCAGACAGCGGCACCTTCGAGCTCCAGCAACCGTCGTTTGTACTCGACCCCGAGCGAGCCGTACGAGCCGAGCCCGTCGGCCGCCACGACCCGGTGACAGGGAACCACGATCGAGAACCGGTTGCGGGCGCAGAACGATCCTGCGGCCCGCTGTGCATTCGGACGCCCGGCGAGCGCGGCCAGCTCTCCGTAGGTCACGGTCTCGCCCCGCCGGACCCGCCGCAGCGCCCGGGTCAGCTCGAGCTCGAACTCCGTCGCGCCGTCGAGCTCGATCGGCACGTCGAGGAAATCGTCGGGCTCGCCCGCGAAGTAGCGCGTGAACCGTACGCCGAGCGGATGGCCCCTCCCGCGCTGCTCGACCGCCGGGCGGGGCAGCTCGTGGTGCAGGAGCCGATCCCCCTCGAGCCAGATCTCCCCCACGCCCCAGCCCCGCGCCTCGTAGCTGACGTGCGTTGCGGACACGCCGGAATCGTAGAATCAAGCCGATGAGCGCCCCCGGCATCTTCCGACCGCCGACCCCGACGAACGAACCGGTCAAGGAGTACGCGCCCGGTTCGCCCGAGCGGGAGCAGCTGCGCAGGCGGCTCGACCAGATGCAGTCCGAGCGAATCGAGCTCCCGCTCGTGATCGGCGGCGAGAACGTGACCACGGGCAAGACCGCCGAGATCGTGATGCCCCACAAGAAGAGCCATGTCCTCGCGGATGCGAACCAGGGCGGCCAGGCGGAGGTCGACAAGGCGATCCGCGCGGCGGCCGACGCCTGGGCGGACTGGTCGCGCCTGCCCTGGGAGGAGCGCGCAGCCGTCTTCCTCCGCGCAGCCGAGCTCCTGTCCGGCCCGTGGCGCGCGACCCTCAACGGCGCGACCATGCTCGGACAGTCGAAGACCGCGCACCAGGCCGAGATCGACGCCGCCTGCGAGGTGATCGACTTCTACCGCTTCAACGTCGAGTTCATGACGAGGATCTACGAGCAGCAGCCGGTCTCGAGCCAGGGCGTGTGGAACCGCATGGAGTACCGGCCGCTCGAGGGCTTCGTCCTCGCCGTCTCGCCGTTCAACTTCACCGCGATCGGCGCCAACCTGCCCGCGAGCGCCGCGCTGATGGGGAACACGGTCGTCTGGAAGCCGGCCGGGACCGCGTCCTACTCCGCGCACTTCCTGATGCAGCTCCTGGTCGAAGCGGGCCTCCCGCCGGGCGTGATCAACCTCGTCTACGGCTCCGGCGCGACGATCGGCGACGCCGCGCTCGCGAGCGAGCACCTCGCCGGCGTCCACTTCACCGGCTCGACGGGAGTCTTCAACTCGATGTGGAAGACGATCGGCTCGAACGTCGGCCACTACCGCAACTACCCGCGGATCGTCGGCGAGACCGGCGGGAAGGACTTCATCGTCGCCCACCCGTCCGCGGACGTGGACGCGGTTGCGACCGCGATCGTCCGCGGCTCGTTCGAGTACCAGGGCCAGAAGTGCTCGGCCGCCTCGCGTGTCTACGCGCCCGCGAACCTCTGGCCGGAGCTGCGAGAGCGGCTCGCCGAGGAGGTCGCGCAGATCAAGATGGGCGACGTCGCCGACTTCGAGAACTTCATGGGCGCGGTCATCGACGCGAAGTCGTTCGAGACGCAGAAGGAGGCGATCGACGAGGCCCGGGCGCACGACAAGACCGAGGTGCTCGTCGGCGGCGGCGTCCACGACGACGAGGGCTTCTTCGTCGAGCCGACCGTGATCGAGACGCGCGACCCCGACTTCCGCCTGCTGCGCGACGAGCTGTTCGGGCCGGTCGTGACCGCGTACGTCTATCCGGAGGGCAAGTGGAGCGACACGCTCGAGCTCGTCGACCGGACTGCGCCGTACGGCCTCACGGGCGCCGTGTTCGCAGACGATCGCGAGGCGCTCGTCGAGGCGCAGGACGCGCTCCGTTATGCGGCCGGGAACTTCTACGTGAACGACAAGCCGACGGGAGCGGTCGTCGGCCAGCAGCCGTTCGGCGGCGGGCGCGCGTCGGGCACGAACGACAAGGCCGGCTCGATGTGGAACCTGATTCGCTGGGTGAGCCCGCGGACGATCAAGGAGACGTTCGTCCCGCCGACGGACTACCGCTACCCGTTCATGGCGCCCGACCGCGACGGGAGCGGCGGCACGCGGTGAGGCGAGCCGCCCTGCTGGCGGCGGCGGGGCTCGCGCTCTTCCTCGCCGCTTCCGCAGGCGCAGCGCTCATCGTCGGCACGCCGCGGGCCGACCTCCTGCTCGGTTCGCCGAGACCGGACCGGATCGGAGCCGGCGCCGGGAACGACCGGATCGACGTCGCGGGCGGCGGGCGCGATCGCGTCTCGTGCGGACGCGGCTCCGACCTCGTCGCCGCCGACTCGTCCGACAAGCTCGGATCCGACTGCGAGACCGTCACCCGCCTGATCTCGAGCGATCCGTATCGCGGAGGCGGTGCGCTGCACGCCACCGAGGCGGAGCCGGACAGCTTCGCCTGGGGCTCGACGGTCGTCGCGACGTTCCAGGTCGCGCGCTTCTCGAGCGGCGGCGCGCGCAACATCGGCTTCGCGGTCTCGACGGACGCGGGACGGCACTGGCGGAACGGCCTGCTGCCCCGCCTGACGGTCTCGTCGAGCCCGCGCGGCGCGTTCTCGCGCGCAAGTGACCCGTCCGTCGCCTACGACGCGCTGCACGGCGTCTGGCTGATCGCGACGCTCGGCTTCTCGGACAACGAGTCGGCGCTGCTCGTCAGCAGCTCGACCGACGGCCTGCACTGGAGCGACCCGTTCATCGCGGGTCGCAAGCAGAGCGGGAACGACGGGATCCTGTTCGACAAGGAGTGGATCGCCTGCGACAACGGCGCCTCGAGCCCGTACCGCGGCCACTGCTACCTGAGCTACAGCGACATCGAGCACCTGCGCCTCGCGACCCAGACCTCGACCGACGGCGGCCGCACGTGGTCGCAGCCGGTGGCGTCGCCCGACGACGCGGGCCGGCGCGGGATCCAGGGCGCCTTCGCGCCGGCGCCGCAACCGGTCGCGCTCCCGAACGGGGTCGTCGTCGTGCCTCTCTACGACGACGGGATCGCGGTCGTGCGCTCGACGGACGGAGGCGCCACGTTCTCGCCGGAGACGACGATCGCGCCGTCGCGCTTCAGCTCGTCCGCGGTCCGGGCCGCGCCGTTCCCGAGCGTCGAGGTCGGCGCCGACGGGAGCGTGCTGATGGCGTGGCCGAACTGCAGCTCCCGCCCGAACTGCTCCGGGAACGACCTGCTCTTCTCGAAGTCGACGGACGGGCTCACGTGGACGCCGCCACGACCGATCCCGCTGGGAGCCGGCGACCACATCATCGACGGCCTGGCCGCGGATCCCGTTCGCCCGGGGCGTGTCGCGGTCGCGTACTACACCGAGTCACGCGGCACAGCTCGACGTCCACATTGCGTGGTCAGTGGACGGGGGCGCGACCTGGTCTCGTCCGCTCCTCGTGTCCCCGGAGCGCATGCCGTTCGCCCGGATCGCGTTCAGCAACGGGGTCATGGTCGGCGACTACATCTCGACCTCGTTCGCGGGCGGGCGCGCGGTCGCCGTGTTCACGCTCGCGCAGTCCAAGGTGCGGGGCCGCCTGCGGCAGGGGACATACGCAGCCTCCGTGGCGGTGCCGTAGTGCCCCTCCAGTAGCGCCGGGTACTGAGCTGTTCGACGCGATCTGGAACGCGACCGACGTCTTCCGGGACCGGCTCGGAGAGCTCGGCTGGGGCGCGCTCGCGCTGGGTATCGGCTTCCACGTCCTTCGCCTCCTCGCCGTCAGCCGCGCCTGGCGGAACATCATCAAGGGCGCCTACCCGAAGGCCCGGGTGCGCTGGCGATCGATCGTCGCGGCGATCTTCGCCGGCGCCGGCGTGAACGCGATCATCCCCGCGCGCGGCGGCGACGCCGTCCGGGTCGTGCTCGCCAAGCGCAGCGTCGAGGGCAGCAGCTACGCGACCATCGCGTCGACCCTCGTCCTGCTGAGCCTCTTCGACTTCGTCATCGCGACCAGCCTGGTGCTGTGGGCGGCTGCGACCGGACGGCTGCCCAAGGTGCTCGGCCCCTCGTTCGACTTCGGCTGGGCGTTCCACAATCCCGGCACGTTCCTGAAGGTGGTCGCGATCGTCCTCGCCGTGGCGCTCGTCCTCGTGCTCTGGTTCGCGGAGCAGATCGGCGACTTCCGGCGGCGGCTCACCCAGGGCTTCGCGATCCTGCGGGACCGGCGCGCGTACTTCCGCTTCGTCGCTCTCTGGCAGGGAGTCGACTGGACGCTCCGGTTCGTGGCCGTCCTCTTCTTCCTGAGCGCGTTCGGGCTTCCCGTCACCTTCGAGAACGCTCTCCTCGTCCAGGTGTCGGCCGGGCTCGCGTCGCTCCTGCCGATCAGCCCGTCCGGGATCGGGACCGAGCAGGCGTTCCTGCTCTACCTGCTCCGCGACCAGGCGTCGAGGACGGCCCTGCTCGCATTCAGCGTCGGCATGCGGATCACGCTGATCGTGGTCAACATGGCACTCGGCTTCGCGGCGCTCTTCATCACGCTGCGAACCGTGCACTGGCGCCAGCACGCGGCCACGACTTCGCCCGACCCCGATACGCGGTGAGCCCTCCCGGGGTCAGACCCCGCTCCGAAAGCGTGTCGTCTTTGTCACAGAACTGCTCCCGCTGGGCAGGTGCGCGGCTTGAAAGCGGGCTCGGGCCGCGAATCCTGTGGACAACCTGTCACGGGGTCTGACCCCGGTCAGGCGCGGCCCGCTTTGTGGAGCTGGGCGTAGATCGAGCGCGCGGTCTTCTGCGGCATCCCGGGCACGCCCTCGAGCTCCTCCTGGCTCGCGGCGAGGAACCGCTCGGCCGAGCCGAAGTGCTGGAGCAGGGCGCGACGACGTGCCGGGCCGACGCCGGCAAGCGTGTCGAAGATCGACTCCTTCGCCTTCGAGTCGCGCCGCTGCCGGTGGAACCCGAGCGCGAAACGATGCGCCTCGTCGCGGATCCGCTGCAGAAGCTGGAGCCCCGCCGAGTGCCGGTCGAGCACGATCGGCTCCGGACGGTCGGGCACGAACACCTCCTCCTCACGCTTCGCAAGCGAGATCACGGCGACGCGCGGCAGGTCGAATGCCTGCATCGCCGCCAGCACGGCCGACAGCTGCCCCTTGCCTCCGTCCACGACCACGAGATTCGGTGTCGCCGAGAACGACTCGTCGTACTCCTCGTCCGCCACGTCCCGCATGCGCGCGAATCGCCGCGAGATCACCTCCGCGAGCGCCGCGAAGTCGTCCTGGCCCCGCCGGCCCTTGATCCCGAACTTCCGGTAGTGCGCCTTCTTCGCGACCGCGTCCTGGAAGACGACCATCGAGCCGACCGCCGAGGACTCCTGGATGTTCGAGATGTCGTAGCACTCGATCCGCAACGGCAGCGCCTCGAGGTTCAGCGCCTCGCGGAGCTCCTCGAGCGCCTCCACCCGCCGCAGCCGCGTCTGCTCCGCCGCCGCCGCGTCCGAGGCGAGCGCCACCCGCGCGTTCTGCGTCGCGAGCTCCTGGAGCCGCCGCTTCTCCCCGCGCTCGGCCGCGCGCACCTCGACCCGCGACCCGCGCCGAGCCGTCAGGAACTCGGCCAGCGGAGCCGTGTCCCCGATCCCGCGCGGCACGACGACCTGCGGCGGCACGCTCGGCGCCGACCCGTAGTACTCGAGGATGAACGCCTCGAGCATCGTCGGCAGGTCGTGCCCCTCGGCGTTCTCGAGATGGAAGCTGTAGCGGTCGATCAGCTTCCCGTCGCGCAGCGGGAAGACCTGAACCGCGGCGCGATCGTCCTCGGCCGCGATCCCGATCACGTCGATCGTCCCGACCGCCCGCTTGTCCGCCGCCTGCCGCTCGGCCAGGTGCCGCACCGAGAAGAGACGGTTCCGGTAGCGCGCCGCCTCCTCGAACCGTTCGTCCTCGGCCGCAAGCCGCATCTTCTCCTCGAGCTCGCGCAGGATCGGCCGCGTCTCACCGGACAGGAACTCGATCACGCCGTCGATCACGCGCCGGTAGTCCTCCTTGGACACGTACCCCACGCACGGCGCCAGGCAGCGCTCGATGTGGTAGTCGAGACACGGAATCCCCGAGTGGCGCCCCGGCTGCGGGCCCTCGCACGGCCGGTACGGAAAGACCCGGTTGAGCACGTCGAGCGTCTCGCGCACCTTCTTCGCGTTCGCGTACGGGCCGAAGTAGACGACCCCGCGCCGATGCCGCTCGCGCGTGAACATGACCCGCGGGTACTCGTCCTCGACGGTCACCGCGATGTACGGGAACGACTTGTCGTCGCGCAGCCGCACGTTGAACGGCGGCCGGTGGCGCTTGACGAGGTTCTGCTCGAGGTGGAGCGCCTCGACCTCGGTGTCGGTCACGATCACCTCGAGGTCGGCGACGCGCTCGGGCAGCTGCGCGATCGCCGTCCGCGTGTCCGAGCCGGCCTGGAAGTAGCTCCGCACCCGCGGCCGCAGAGACTTCGCCTTGCCGATGTAGAGCACCTCGCCGCGCGCGTCGCGGAACAGGTAGACGCCCGGCTTGGCCGGGAGTGCCTTCAGCTTGTCCTCGAGTTTCGGGACTCTGCGCGCCATCGAATCTAGGGTAGTGCCGATGATCAGGGTGCTGCTCCTCGCCGTCGTGCTCGCCCTGGCGCTCGCCGCCGGCGCCTGGGCGCTCTTCCTGCACTCGGCCGACCACGGCCGCCCGATCACCGTCGGTGTGCTCGAGGACGCCGTGAAGTGGCCCGACTCGAAGACGGCCGACGAGCGAGTCGCGTTCGCGAGCCGCGCCGGGTTCAGCGCGCTCAACATCACGACCGCGTGGGCGCCCGGCCAGACGCAGCCCGATCCCGGCGAGCTGCAGATCCTCCGCAACGTCGCCCACGCCACCGAGAGCCAGGGCCTCCAACTCCTGATCACGGTCTACGCGGCGAGGCCCCGCTACGCGCCGATGACCGACGCGCAGCAGACCAGCTACGCCGCGTTCATGGCGACGCTCGCCAGGGACCTGCCCTCGGTCGACGGCTTCGCGGTCTGGAACGAGCCGAACCTCAACACCTTCTGGCTCTACCAGTACGACTCGTCCGGCCAGGACATCGCCGCTCCGGCCTACACCTCGCTCCTCGCGCACACGTACGACGCGCTGAAGGCCGTCTCCCCGAAGATCAAGGTCTACGGCGGCAACCTCGCGCCGCGGGGCTTCGAGGACGCGGAATCGCCGCGGCCGACGCACTCGCCCACGCAGTTCATCCGCGACATGGGCGCGGCCTATCGCGCCAGCGGCCGCACGAAGCCGATCATGGACGTCTTCGCGCTCCACCCGTACCAGACGCGGTCCGCGATCCCGCCCGGGCAGCCGCACACCGGCACGTCACTCGGGCTCGGCGACTACGACAAGCTGGTGGCGCTCCTCGGCGCGGCCTTCGACGGCACCGCCCAGGCCGGCTCGAAGCTCCCGATCGCGTACACCGAGTTCGGCGTCCAGTCCCTGATCCCGGCGAGCGAGCTGGGCTCGTACACGAACGTCGACTCGCCGCTCGGCAAGGACGCGGTTCCGGAGCAGACGCAGGCCGAGTACTACAAGCAGACGTTCGAGCTCGCCGCGTGCCAGCCGAACGTGATCGCCGTCTACATCTTCCACCTCTTCGACGAGGCCGACCTCAACCGCTGGCAGTCGGGCCCCTACTACGCGGACACGAAGCCGAAGTCGAGCCTCGACGCGATCTCGTCGGCCGCAAAGAAGGCGCGCGACGGGAAGCTCGCCGACTGCGGCTAGGTTCCGGCTTCCTCTTCCACGAACTCGCGGATCAGAGCCAGCACCGCTTCGGGCTGCTCGAGTGCCAGCATGTGCCCCGCATCGGGAAACGTGTGGAACCGACTCAGGCCGGCGGGAAACGACGCCGCGAGATCCCTCGAATCCTCGATCGTGATGATCGGGTCGAGCTCGCCGGCCAGGAGCATGACGGGACACTGCAGCTGAGCCAGCCCCTCCCGAAAATCGAAGCCTGTCGCCTCGCCGCTCCGGCGGAAGTGCTCGCTGACCGCAGGGTTGCGCATGACGCGCGCGAGGATCTCCGGCGGCTGGGGTCGCTGGGTGTACAGGGGAAGGCAGACACGGAGGAACTCGTCCTGGTTCTCCTCTGTCGGGTCGGCCCAGAAACGTTCGGCGACCGCGCGCGCCTCGGCTCCGCCCAACCGCTCGAACATGACCAGCGCACGGTCCATCCGAACGCGCGCGGCCGTGCTCACGAGGATCAGCCTGGCCGGATGATCCGGGTGGCGGAGTGCGTAGTTGAGCGCGACGAACCCACCGAACGACGCGCCGAACACGACGGGACGTTCGATCCCGAGCACGTCGCAGAGCGTCCGCAGGTCGTCGGCCCACTGATCGAGAGTCCACGATTCGTGGGGCCCATGCTCGCTGCGACCGTTTCCGCGGTGGTCGTAGTAGACGACCTGGGCGATCTCCGCCAGTGACGCGTAGACCGCCTTGAAGGCGGAATGGTCGAAGCCCGGGCCGCCGTGGAGCAGGACGATCGTCGGCCGCTCTCGCATCGTCATCCCGTCGGGGACGAGCTTCGCCCCGTCGACGTCGACGAAGAGCCGAACATCGCCCACCGAGACGAGCAAGGCACGCCACCCTAACACCGTCCACCTAGCCGTCAGCCGGGATCTCGGCTCTAAGATCACGGTGTGAGCGGGCAGTACGTCGCGTACCAGTTCTTCCGGGTCGACCCGGCCTGGCGGCGCCTGCCCGTCGAGGAGCGCGTGGCCGGCAAGGACGCGTTCGCCGAGGTGATCGAGGACTGGGCAGGGCGCATGACCACGCTCCGCGCGTACACGGTCACGGGCGTCCGTCCGGACAGCGACTTCTTCCTGTGGAAGATCACCGAGCGCTACGAGGACCTCGGCGAGCTCGGCGCCGCGCTCAACGGCACCCCGCTCGCGGGCTGGCTGGAGACGCCGTACTCGTACCTCGCCACGACGAAGGCCTCCGCAGTACACGCGGGCGCGCAAGCCGCGGAAGATCGTGCCGACGGGCTCGCCGTACCTCGTCGTCTACCCGTTCGTGAAGTTGCGGCTCCTGGTACGCGCTGTCCGCGGAGCACCGGCAGCAGGCGATGGACGAGCACATCCGCATCGGCGCGACGAGTTCCGGACGATCACGAACCACACGACGTACTCGTTCGGCATCGACGACCAGGAGTTCATGACCGCCTTCGAGTGCGACGAGCCCGCGGACTTCATGCACCTGATGCTCCGCTGCGCGACAGCGAGGCGAGCCGTACACCGAGCGCGACACGCCGATCTTCGTCGGCCAGCACGTCCCGATCCGCGCCGCCCTCGACGCGCTCGACGGCGCGCCAGCCCGAGTCGAGGCCTAGCTGTAGGTGTGCTGATCGCGCCAGGTGCGGTACATGGCGAACGCGGAGAGGCCGACGATGAGCACGAACGCGAGCGCCGGCAGACCTCTCGGACGATCGAGTAGGAACGCGCCGATTGCGACGACGATCAGCAGCGCTCCTCCGTAGAACGCGAGCTTCGCCCGCGTCGGCCACGTCTCGATGTCTTCGCGCCGCTCGCGCCAGAGCAGGTAGATGAAGAACGCGATCGCAAGGAAGAACGCGATCCGGGCGAGCAGGAACAGCGAGGCGAGCGCGACATAGAGGTTGAGCACGACCACGACGAGCGCGATCAGCGCCACGATCAGAAAGCCGCGCAGCGTCGGGTTCATCCGCGAGAACATCAGGCGGTCGTGTAGGCGCGGACGGCGAGCGCCGCGGCCACGAGCGTCGCTCCCGAGAACCAGGCGAGCCGCTTCCGGGGCTCTTTCGGCGCGTAGAACCACGGGGTGAGCACCGCCAGGAGCGCGAACGTCCCGTAGGCGTAGTGGAGCTGCTCCGGCGCCCGGTGGTCGCTCGAAAGGAGCAGCAACCCAAGGCCGACCTGGGCGACGAGGAGCGTCTGGCAGAGCGTCAGGAGATGGGCGAGCGCCGTCCCGGCCGTCCCTCGGCGGAAGTAGGCGATCCAGCCCCAGAGCGCGGAGAGAACCGTCACCCCGAGCACCAGGAACGCAACCGTGTGGTGCGCAGTTAGCATCGAAACGTCAACTCTAGGCGTTTGAGTTTTGATTCATTGGCATCGACCGGTCATTTCCGACGGTCGCTCGAACAAGTCCGAGCGACCTGAAATCGGCACCGCCAGCGGTGCCTCAGCGGGGGAGCGCAGATGATCGAAGAAGGCAAGCCGGCGCCGGATTTCGAGCTGGCCACCGACACGGGCGAGCGGGTCAAGCTCTCGGACTTCCGGGGGAAGCCGGTCGTCCTCTACTTCTATCCCAAGGACGACACGCCCGGCTGCACCGTCGAGGCGTGCGGCTTCCGGGACGCGTACTCCGAGTTCGAGCAACGCGGCGCGGTCGTCCTCGGCGTCAGCCCGGACGACGAGGCGTCGCACGTGAAGTTCAAGAACAAGTTCTCGCTCCCGTTCACGCTGCTGGCCGACCCCGAGCACGAGGTGGCCGAGAAGTACGGCGTCTGGGGTGAGAAGAAGTTCGCCGGCAAGACGTACTGGGGCGTCAAGCGCTCGACGTTCCTGATCGACGCCGAGGGCAACGTGGCCAAGGTGATGCACAACGTCAAGCCGGACGGCCATCCCGAGCAGGTGCTCGCGGCGCTGCCCTGATGGACGTCTTCAACCTTCGCGGCGACGAGTGGGACCGCACCGAGGAGCGCGACGGTTGGCGGTCGAAGGACGTCTGGGTCGGCCAGCGGCTGAACGCCGAGCTGATCGGCGGCAGCATGTACGAGCTCGAGCCCGGCCACAAGCTCTTCCCGTACCACACGCACCACGCGAACGAGGAGTGGCTCCTCGTCCTGCGCGGGCAGCCCACGCTGCGCACCGCGGACGGCGAGCAGGAGCTGAAGGAAGGTGACGTCGCCGTCTTCCGGCGGGGCAAGGACGGCTTCCACCAGGTCACGAACCGGACCGACGCACCGATCCGCGTCCTGATGATCTCGACGCTGGTCGCTCCCGACATCGTCGAGTACCCGGACAGCGGGAAGGTCGGAGCGCGGAGCGCCGACGGCGAGCGGATCCTGCTCAGCCGGCCCGGGCCGATGCTCGACTACTGGGACGGCGAGGACTAGAGCGAGCCCGGCTCGGCCGACCCTCTTTCGGGGCATGGGTGCGGGACTCGCGGCGCCGACAACACAGGCGTGCGCCGCGCCGCCATTTCCGTTCTCGTCGTCACAGCGCTGCTGGTTACCGCGGCAGCGAACGCGGGCCTCCTCCGTCCCGAACAGAAACATCTCAGGGCGGCCGACAACGCGCTTGCGAAACGCACAGCAGTGCGAACTTCCGATCTCGCCCGCGGGCTGGGCGCAGAGGCCCTCGCCGACATCGTCCGAGCCGAAATTGAACTGTCCCGGCGTCGACCTCGACTTCTCGGCGTTCACGATCACGGGCACCGCGCAGTCGAGGTTCGCGCTGGCCGGCGCGTCGATCGAGTCGTACGTGGAGGTCTACGAGAGCCGGCGCGACGCGGCCGGCGACTTCCGCAAGGGATCCAGTTCGAAGGCCCTCGCCTGCTACGCGCGCGAGCTCGACAAGGAGGCCCGAAAGGACGGCAGGTCGCAGGTCGTTGCGGCTCGCTCGCTGGGAAAGCGCCGCGTCGGAGACGAGGCGATGGCGTATCGCATCCTCTTTTCCTTCAAGACCGCGCGTGGACCGATGCCGGTGTACCTCGACCTGGTCGTCGTTCGGCGCGGTCGGACGCTCGTCACGCTGGCCTTCACCGCCGCGCGCGCGCCGATCAAGGGTCAGGTCGCCCTCGCCCGCGCGGTTGCAGCCCGCGCTCGCTAGGTCGGCCGGCCACGAAGTGGCGGCTCTCGGGCGGTTCGCGCGAATCTCCACTAGGGTCAAGAGGCCATGCGCATCCGGCTGCTCCTGATCGCAGCCGTCACGCTGACGGTCGGCCTCTCGGGCTCGACTTCGCCGTTTCGAGCCGGGGGCGCCTCGGGCAGCCTGACCCCCTTCGACAGCGGGATCTACACGACGACCGGAGCGGATTACGCGCGCATCGCCGACCTCGGCTTCCGGACCGTGATCGTCAACCCGTCGAAGCCGGCACTCGACGAGATCCGCGCCTACGGGCTGACGGGCATGCTCTACCTCGGCGGCTATGACAGCGGCACGTGCACGTTCGGCTGGTCGGACGCCACCGTGACGTCACGCGTCACCGCGATCAGGGACAACCCGGCGAGCGTCATGTACTACGTGGCGGACGAGCCGCACACGGCGAGCTGCCCGAACGCGGTCCAGCAGATCCGCGCGCGCGGCCGGCTCGTGAAGAGCATCGACCCGACCGCCTCGACCGCGATCGCCGAGGACCGGCAGGCCGACGTGACCGCGTTCGCCAACTCGACGGACGTGATGATCCTCTCGACCTACCCGTGCTCCCACGTGAACGGCTGCGTGCTCTCGAAGATCGACGCGGCGCTGAGCACGGCCCGCAGCGCGGGCGTCAAGCATCCCTGGGGGGCGCCGCAGTCGTTCGGCGACGACTACTACCGGGTGCCCTCACCGGGGGAGCTGCAAGACGATCATCGACCGCTGGAAGGCGGACGGCGCCCAGGGATTCTTCACCTACACGTGGAACTGCTGCGGCGACCCTGAGACGCTCGCCAACCATCCGGAGCTGTGGGACACGTGGCGGCACGCGAACACCGGCTAGCGCTCTAGCCGGCGTCCTGCTCGAACGCGGCGAGCTCGTCGGCGGCCGCGTCCGCGGCCCGTCGGCGCTCGTCGGCGACGTCTCGCGCATCCGCAGCGGCTTCTTCGGCGCGCTCGGCGGCCTCCTCGGCTTTCTCCGCCCGGTCGGCCAACTCTTGCGCGCGCTTTTCCAGCCGCGCGCGCTGCCGCTCACGCTCCGCCTTCTTCTTCCGGCGCTCGGCTAGCTCGTCCCGCTGCCCGGTCTTCGGTGCGGCGGGCCTGATCCCCGCCAGGGCGTCGAAGCCGGAGACCTGCACCTCGGTCGTCAGCCGTCCGGCCTTGAGCGCAGCGCGCTCCGGGTCGGTGAGCACCGCCGCGCCGAGGGTTGCCCGAATGCGCTCGAGCACGGTGCGGGTCGCCGGCCGTCCCGCCTCCTCGAGGATCTCGACGGCCCGCCGCGTGAGGTCGCGGACGGACTCCCGCTCTTCGGCCTGCGCCGCGTTGAGGGCATCGGCGCCGCCGCCGGCCAGCGCCCGCTCCTGAGCCTTGCGGAGCCGCGTGCCGGTCGTGAGCAGCGCCTGCACCTCTTTCTTCTGGCGCCGCGCGAGCTGGTTGATCGTCCACGCGGGCACGCTCGGCTTGACGAGCGCGGTCACCTGCTCGGCGGCGTCCTCGTCGCCGTCCTTCTTCAGGCGTTTGGCAAGCTCGTTGCGACGTGCCGTGAACTCGTCCAGCGGCAGCGCGTAGAGGCGGTCGATCTCACGTTCGAGCGTGGCCAAAGCATGCGGATGAGAGGACTTGAACCTCCACGGGGTTCCTCAGCATGCTGGGAGCGTAGTCCGTCGAGTGTCGTGACGTGGCTTCGGAAGCAGGGATTGCAGCCGGTTCCTAGCCAAGCGTCGTGAGCGGCTTCGGGCGACGGGCGATCGCTTCGTTGTATGCGGTCACAGGGAACCGGAGCTCCCGCGGGTCCCGAAACTCGATCGTCTCGTGTTCCCACCTCTCTTCAGACCCGTCGTACGTAGAGACGCTCATCGCACGCCAAACGACCTCATCGCGCATCTCGCCCGATGATCGCGGTAGATCGCGCCGCAGGAGAGATCGGCGCAGTCTCCGGACACACGTAGAGCGCTACGCGGCCATCGAGATCAGCCGTCTGCCTGCTGCAGGAGCCGCTGTGCAGCACGCTCGTCCTCGTCGAGGCTGAGCCCTAACCCGGCGGCGAGATGACAATCGAAGACGAAGCCCGTGCCTTTCGTCGAGAAGACGACCCGTCAACGACGTAGTCGAGAAAGCGCCGAGGCGTTTGGGCTAGAGACGGAGCCCACGTACCGCTCCCGCCACTCAAGCTCGAACTGGCATCTCGTCCGAACGCTAACCGAGCGCCCTTGCTCCGAGCCGTCGCTCAACGCCGTGTACCCAGGCGAGGCCCGTCAAGCCCTCGTGCGTCAAGCAGTAAAGGCAGAACGCCGATGCTCGGTCAGCCCAGTGAAACGCGCTCCCGCCTCTCGTCGAGTCTTGTACGTCGCCGTCTCCGTCGCGAGTCTGTGGACGGTTTGGGCCCTGTTGTACGAAGCGACGGGATTCCCAGGGCTCAACTGCCTGGCGTTCGGTTTCGTATCGCTACCGCTCGGACTTGCACTCTTCGTTGCCGGTTCATTCGGATACTCGCGCGCGCGGAAGGAACGGCGCGGGACGAAAGACGCGGTCATCGCGATGCCGATCAGCGCCGGCATTGCTGTCGTGCCGCTCGCCGCGCTGATTGAGTTTGCCGCACTATTCATAGGGCCTACTCGACGCCGCCGACGGCGTTCATGGATCGAGCGCGGACTCAGCGGGCAGCTACCTCAGCGAAAGCCCTGCTCAGGCCAAGAATGCGGATGAGAGGACTTGAACCTCCACGGGGTCTCCCCCACACGGACCTGAACCGTGCGCGTCTACCAATTCCGCCACATCCGCGGGCCGGGCAATTCTAGCCGCGCTCCTGCCGTTCACATTTTGCCCACGAATCGCGGGCACAATCCCTGCGCTCTACCATGTTTTCCCTGAAGCGGGTCGCCCTTCTTTCGATCGTCGCCCTGGTCTCGGTCCCCGCCCTCGCGGGTGCCCAGTCGCAGGCTCCTACGGCTGCCCGCGGACCGCCTCGTCGAGGTGATCCTCGCGCTCGATGCGCCGCCGCTCGCCCGCGGCGGTCAGGTGCGCACGCTGAGCGCGGTCCAGGGCAACGTCGAGGCTGGACTGGCCCGAACCGTGCCCGAGCTGACCGTGCAAAGGCGCTACTCGACTGTCCTCGACGGTCTCGCTGTCCGGCTTCCCCAGAGCGAGGTCGACCGCCTCCAGAGCGTCGACGGCGTGACGAAGGTCTATCCGAACGTCAGCTACCACGCGCTGCGCACGACGACTCCGAGCTTCATCGGCGCGCCCGCGCTCTGGGGCCCGCGGCTCTCGAGCGCCGGCCAGGGCGTGAAGATCGGGATCATCGACGACGGCGTCGACCGCGTCCATCCCTACTTCAGCGCGCGCGGCTACCGGATGCCCCGCGGCTTCCCGAAGGGGAACAGGCGCTTCACGGACGCGAAGGTGATCGTCGCCCGCGCCTTCGCGCCCCGGGCGCCGAAGTGGAAGTTCGCGCGGCGCCCCTATGACCCGCTGAACTCGGAGCACGCGACCCACGTGGCCGGGATCGCGGCCGGCAACTACCGCACGCGCGCCGGACGCACGCGTCGCGTCTCCGGCGTCGCGCCGAAGGCCTATCTCGGCAACTACAAGGTCCTGACGATCCCCGACGGCGACTTCGGCCTGAACGGGAACTCGGCCGAGATCGTCGCCGGCATCGAGGCCGCGGTCCGCGACGGGATGAACGTGATCAACCTCTCGCTCGGCGAGGCGGAAATCGATCCGAGCCGCGACATCGTCGCCCGCGCGCTGGACGGCGCCGCGGCGGCCGGAGTCGTGCCCGTCGTCGCGGCGGGGAACGACTACGAGGAGCTCGGTGCAGGCTCGGTCGCATCGCCGGGCAGCTCTGCGAGCGCGATCACGGTCGCCGCAGAGAGCCAGAGCGGGCCGTTCATCTCGTCCTTCTCCTCCGGCGGGCCGACGCCGCTGTCGCTGCGCATGAAGCCGGACGTGACGGCGCCCGGCGAGGACGTGCTCTCCTCGGTGCCCCGCCGCAAAGGCCTCTGGGCGAGCTTCAGCGGGACGAGCATGGCGTCACCGCATGTCGCCGGCGCCGCCGCGCTGCTGCGCCAGCGTCATCGCGGCTGGACGGTCGAGCAGATCAAGTCCGCGCTCGTCCTGACCGGGAAGCCGGTGCTCGGCCCCGGCGGAGGCGAGGCGGACACGACCCGCGAGGGAGGCGGGACGATCGACCTCGTCCGCGCCGACCGGCCGCTCGTCTTCGCCTCGCCGACGAGCCTCGCCTTCGGCTTCCTCGCGCCCGGCGGCTCCGCGTCGCGACAGGTCGCGCTCTCCGATGCCGGCGGCGGCGCAGGTGACTGGGCCGTGAGCACGACGCTCCAGCAGCCGGCCACAGGCGCCTCGGTGAGCGTGCTGCCCGTGGCGACCGTTCCCGGCCCGCTCGTGATCACGGCGACCGCGTCCCCCGGAGCTTCCGAGGGCACGCACACGGGATTCGTCGTGCTCCAGCGAGGCGCCGACCGCAGGCGGATCCCGTTCTGGTTCCGCGTGGCCGCGCCCAAGCTCGGCCTGGAGCAGACGACCCCGCTCACGAGCACCGGCACGTACCACGGCGACACGCGGGGGCACCCCGCGCTCGTCGACTCGTACCGCTACCCGGACGACGCGCGGGTGCTCGGCGTCTCGCGCACCCTGCTCGGCCCGGAGCAGGTGTTCCGCGTCTCCGTGACGCGCCCGGTCGCGAACTTCGGCGTCGCAGTTCTCGGCGGGGCGCACGGCATCGAGCCGCGCGTCGTCCGCGCAGGCGACGAGAACCAGTTGCTCGGCGAGATCGGGCTCCCCTTCAACGCGAATCCGTACCTCCCGGCGAACGGCGTTCCGATGCCCGTCGCCGGAGGGGTGCTCCCGGCCCCGGGTGACTACGACGTCGTCTTCGACAGCGGCACGGCTGCGGGAGCCGGCCCGTTCACGTTCCGCTTCTGGATCGGCGACACGACACCGCCGCGCCTGAAGCTGATCTCGACGCGCGGCGGACGGCTGCGTGTGCACGCGGTCGACAACGGCGCCGGGATCGACCCGGTGTTCGTACAGGTCTCCGTCGACGGATACGTGCGGGCCTCGCACTACGACGCCGGCCGGAACGAGATCACGGCGTCGCTGAAGGGGCTCGGGCGCGGCCGCCATCGGTTCACGCTCCGCGTCTCCGACTACCAGGAGGCGAAGAACATGGAGAACGTGCCGAAGATCCTGCCGAACACCGCGCGCCTCCACGCCGCGTTCCGCGTGCGTTAGGGCCTGCTCAGCTCAGGTCGCGGTCGCGCTCGTTCGTCGTCGGCAGCTGCGCGAGGTCGCGCTCGACGCTGGCGGCGAACTCGTCAGGGTCGTCCTCGGTGCGCAGGAGCTTCAGCTGGGCCTTCTGGCGGCGACGGGAGCGCGTGCGTCGCCCCTCCCACCCGAAGCGGGTGGTCAGACGAGGCCACTCGGCAGCGACGAGAACTGCCACGGCACAAGTGAGCAGAGCGATCCAGAGCCAGCCCACGGCTCAATTGTACCGACGCCTGGAAGCCTCTCAGACAGGCAGGAGCAGCGTATGCCCCTAGCCCCTACGGGCAGACCCGAACGTAGTCCGTGTAGCAGAGGTCGCGGCCGCCGCCGCCGGTGAGACGGTCGTTCCCGCGGCCGCCGTCGTGCGCCGCCATGAAGTCGTTCCCGTCGCCGCCCTCGAGCACGTCGTGGCCGGCGCCTCCCTTCAGGAAGTCCTTGCCCGCGTTCCCGACCAGGACGTCGTCGCCGGGGCCGGCCAGGATCCTGTCGTTGCCGGGCCCGCCGATCAGCCGGTCGTCGCCGCCCATCCCGAAGAGGACGTCGTCGCCGCCGAGGCCGCAGATCACGTCCTTCCCGGGAGTCCCGTGCAGGAAGTCGCGCTGATCCGTGCCGACGATCGTGCAGCCGGCGTTACGGACGCTGCGCGGCAGTGCGTTGGCGCGGTAGCTGTGGCCCGCCGGGACGCTGACGTCGACATTGCGGACGAAGTCGTGCACGAGCACCACGCCCTGGACGACCGTGATCCGCGTCGAGTCGCAGAGATCCTCGGTCAGCCATTTCGTCCCGCGTACGGTCGCCGACGAGTAGCGGCCGCGAGTCCTGAAGTGCCCTTTGCCGCTGCCCCAGAGACGGCGCAGCGGGCGCTTCTTCGCCAGTGCGCGGAACGAGGACACGCAGTCGAGGAAGTTGCCGCCCTTGAGCCGGAGCTCGCCGAGCGCCTTCGGACCGGGCTGCAGGACCTTGAAGTCGCCCTCGTAGAACTCGCTCGTGTCGAGCGTGGGGCCGCGCGCGACCGTCACCTTCGCGACGCCGTCGGTCGTGTCGACCTCGGTCCCGATCGGCACCTGCGCCGCACCTGCGAGGTGGACCGTGTCATCGGAGCTTGGAACCTTGAAGAAAACCGTGCCGCTCGCGAGAGCCAGGTTGGCCGTCGACCCGGGGGTCGGAGGCGGAGGCAGGAAGTCGGCGTTGACGGACTTGGCCGCGTCCATGCTCACCGTGCAGGAGCCCGTGCCGGTGCACGCTCCGCTCCAACCGCCGAGCGTCCAGCCGGGGTCGGGATGCGCGACGAGCGTCACGGTCGAGCCGTTGACGAAGTCCGCGCTGCACGTCTTCCCACAGTCGATTCCGGAGCGGAGTGCTCGTGATGCCGCCGTTGCCGGTCTTCGTGACGCTCAGGGTGTAGGTCGCGACATTGACGGAAACCTCGGCGGTCGCGGCGCCTCCGCGGCCGTCGCCGACCGTGTACGTGAAGCTGTCCCTGCCCTCGAAGCCGCTCGCCGGCGTATAGCGGACGGTCCCGTCGGCCTGGATCGCGGCGGAGCCGTGCGCCGGTTGAGTGACGCTGTCGACCGTGAGCGCATCGCCGTCAGGATCGCTGTCGTTGGCGCGAACGTCGACGTCGACTGACTGGTCACGGCCCGTGCGCGCGGAATCGTCGACCGGCGTCGGGCTTCGGTCCTCCGCGTCGAACCGCGTCGAGCTCTCGAGCACCACGCTTGCGCCGGGCGCGACCGTCGCGTTCCACTGCTGGCTGAGCGTGACGTCGTAGGGGCTGTCGGCGACGAGATCGCCGTTCGTGTCGTTGAAGACGAGGCCGTTGTCCGCCGCCGGGATGCCCTGGGCGCCCTCGATCACCGGGCGGTAGTTGAACGGCTGGATCGTCCACTCGTCGGGCGTCTCGCTGCTCCCGAGCGCGCCCGTGATCCGGAGCAGCACGCGCGGGACGCCTGTCGACGTTGAGTCGAACTCCGTGAGCGTGTGGCCGTCTGGACCGCTCGCCGCGGCTCCGTCGTCGGTGCTCCCGTTGAAACGAAGGTCGCCGTCGAGGTGCCGGACGAGGTGAGCGGCGATGTCCGAGCCGCCGGTGTTCGTGAGCGTGTACGTCTGCCGGAGGGTCGACCCTCCGAGCGTCACCGGCTCGAGCTCCTGGCGGACGTCGACTTGCAGCGAGCCGAGCTGAAGCCGCGTGGTGAGCGGATTCTCGGACAGGAGTTGAACCTGTCCGTCGACGCAGTCGTCTGCGAGCATCCGGCCCGCGGTGCTCAGGTAGAGATTCGACGTGTACGTCGTGCCGAGCGGCGCGAAGCCGCCCGGCGGGTTGAAGATCGCGTCGGCGCCGGCGACCGCGCCGCGCCCGAACGCGCCGAGCCCGTCGACCGGGACCCGAACCGCGCCGTCGGTGACCGCAGGATCGCCGTTCTCGAGCGTGCGAACGATCGGTGTGCAGCCCGCCCCGGCCGGGGCCGCGCTCCCGAAGGAGGTCGACGCGGCAACCAGCGCACCCGCGATCGCGAGCGCCGCCAGAAGGCCTGGTCGTACGCGGCCTCAGCGGCAAACCGCCACGCCCTTCGTCCGGCAGAGATCGGTTCCGGCGCCGCCGAGGAGGCGATCCGTTGGGTCGAGCCCGACCATGAAGTCGTTGCCGCGATCGCCCATGAGCAGGTCGCCGCCGGGGCCGCCGTTCAGGTAGTCGGCACCCGGCCCTCCTGCGAGGCGATCGCCGCCGCTGCCGCCGTCCATGCGATCTGCGCCATCCCCGCCGCGCATGCGATCCGCGCCCTTGCGCCCGAGCATCAGGTCCGCCCCGCGCTCGCCGATCAGGAGGTCCTTGCCGCGGCCGCCCACGAGCCGGTCACTGCCGGCGCCTCCGATCAGCACGTCGTTTCCGCCCAGCCCGCGCAGCGTGTCGTTCCCGCCGAGCCCGCAGATCACGTCGCGGTGCTTCGTCCCCGTGAGAACGTCGCGCTTGGGCGTGCCCATGATCGTGCAGCGGTAGCCGAGGAGCGTCCGCGGCTCCCGCGAGACGGGCGGAGCAGGCGGGGGTGGCGGCGGAGGAGGTGGAGGCGGTGGAGGAGGTGGCGGCGGGGGCGGTGGAGGTGGCGGCGGGGGCGGAGGTGGAGGTGGCGGGCCGGCGAAATCGTCGTTGACGATCGTCCCCACTCCGGTGTCGTCCTCGACGGTCGCGTTGGCCGCACTCGTCAACTGGACGACGAACGTCTCGTCGGGCTCGATCTGCGTGTCGCCGTTGACCGAGACGCTGACCAGCTTCGTCGTCTGGCCCGGATCGAAGGTCAGCGTGCCGCCGGTGCTCGAATAGTCGGATGGCGCCTGCGCCGTCCCGTCGGCCGTGTGCCAGTCGACGGAGACCGTCTTCCCGCTCGCGGACGAGAGCGTGACCGCGAACGACGCGGTCCTCGTGCCCGAATTCCCTTCGGTGACGCTCGTGTCTCCGACCGCGAGCCCGGCCAGCGGGTCGTCGTCGACGATCGTGCCCTCGCCCTGGCCGTCGCCGAGCACGACCTCGCCCGAGACGACGGTCAGGTTGACGAGGTAGTTCTCGTCAGGCTCGTCGAGCGTGTCGCCGTGCACCTTGACGACGACGGTCTTGCTGCTCTGCCCGGGGTCGAACGTCAGGCGGGTGGTCATCGCGCCGTAGTCACCCGGCTCGTGGGCTGTCCCGTCGGTGCTCGCCGCGTCGATGACGACGGTGTCGGTCGGCGGCTGGGAGATCGAGACCGTGAACACGGCGTCGGTCTCGCCCGCATCGCCCTCCTGCGTCGAGACGTCGGTGATGTTGACCGTCGCCGGATCGCGCCTCGTGACGGTGATGCTGACGGTGGCCACGTTCGAGTCGACGGTGCCGTCGTTCGCCTTGAAGGTGAACGAGTCCGGACCGGAGTAGTGATGGTCGGGGGTGTACGTGCGCGTCGCGCCCGAGCCGGACAGCGTTCCGTGCGCAGGCGGCGTGACGATCGCGTACGTGAGCGGATCGCCGTCGATGTCCGTCGCGTGGAGCTGGACGTCCTCGGGCGAGTCCTCGGCCACCTGGGCCGAGCTGTCCGTCGCCGCCGGCGCGTCGTTGACCGGCGTCACAGTCAACGCAACGGAGGCGGAATCGGTGCCGCCGCTCCCATCAGAGATCGCGTACGTGAAGCTGTCGGCGCCGTTGTAGTTCGCAGCGGGCGTGTAGAGGACGGTTCCGTCCTCCTGGAGCACCGCGGTGCCATGGGCGGGCGCACCGACCGACGTCACCGAGAGGGCGTCGCCGTCGACGTCCGAGTCGTTCGCGAGCACCGCGACCGGGATCGAGCCGTCCTCGGCGACGGACGCTGCGTCGTTGACCGCAACCGGCGCATCGTTCACCGGCAGGACGGTGAGGGAGACCGTCGCCGTGTTCGAGTCGGTCGTGCCGTCGTTCGCCTCGAACGTGAACGAGTCCGGGCCGTTGTAGTTCGGGGCCGGCGTGTACGTGCGGCTCGCGCCGGAGCCCGAGAGGGCGCCGTGCGCAGGCTGCTCGACGATCGAGTAGGTGAGCGGATCGCCGTCGGCGTCGGTCGCCGGCAGAGGCACGAGCGCGAAGCTGTCCTCGGCGAGCAGCGCCGAGTTGGGGCTCGCGACCGGCGGGTCGTTGACCGAGTTGACCGTGATCGAGACGGTCGCGAGGTTCGAGTCGTTCACTCCGTCGCTCGCCCGGAACGTGAAGCTGTCCGAACCGTTGTAGTTCGGCTCCGGGCTGTACGTCTGACTCGCTCCGGAGCCGGCGAGCGTTCCGTGGCCGGGCGCGTTGACGATGGTGTAGGTGAGCGGGTCGCCGTCACCGGTCGCGGCCAGGGTCACCGGGAGCGCGGTGTCCTCGTCCGTCGTCACGCTCTGCGAGTCGGCCGTCGGCGAGCTGTCGTCGTCCGTGATCGTGCCCAGGCCCTGCCCGTCGACGATGTGGCCGCCCGTCGGGTTCGAGAGGTTGACGGCGAGCACCTCGTCGGACTCGTCGAGACGGTCGCCGGTGACGTCGACGGTGAGCGTTCGGGTCGTGACTCCCGTCGGGAAGCTCAGCATTCCCGAGGCAGGCGCGAAGTCGACGCCCGAGGTCGCCGTGACGCCCTCGGTGTCGTAGTGAACGCTGCTCGTCCCGTGACTCGACCCGGAGCGCGAGACGGTGAACGTCATCGAGGTCGTTCCGGAGTCGCCCTCGGCGACGGTGGCATCTCCGATCGAGATCCGCGGGCTGTCGTCGCCGTCTACGGAAAAGAGAGGCTGGTGGCCACTGAGAGCCCGTCCGGCCGTGCTCGCATGCGCGCTCGCGAGGACTCCCAGGGCGAGGATCGAGAGCCCGAGCACGGGAAGAACCGGCCGTACGTGAAATCGGTGCGCCAAGCGCACGAACGCCGCAAGCAAAAGGCCCCTCTCTCGTCCCCCAAGGACGCTGCAGTTGTGTCCCCCGAAAGAGTGTCAGCCCCCCGGAGGCGCGGCAATAGGTCTCTGGACCTATATTCCGGGGCGGTCCGTCCTACGCGGGCCTGGGTCGTCAAGCACCCGTGACTAGAACTCGACGAGCACCTTCAACGCTTCCCGGTCGTTCATCGCCCGGTAACCGTCGGGCACCTCGTCGAGGCCCACGACCCTGTCGAAGACGCGACCGGGCGCGATCGTGCCTTCGAGCACGTCCGGCAGCAGCTCCTCGATGTACGCACGAGCCGGTGCAGGGCCGCCCGAGATCGTGACGTTGTCGAAGAACGTCTCGACAGCCTCGGGAACCGAGCCGTACTGGGGAACTCCGACCCGTCCGACCGCGCCTCCGGGTCGAGCGCTCTTGAGGGCCGTGAGCGTCGCCTCCTCGTAGCCGACGCACTCCAGGACGGAATGGGCGCCCAGGCCGTCGGTCAACTCTCGAACGCCGGCAGCCGCCTCGTCCCCGCGCTCGCTGACCACGTCTGTCGCGCCGAACTCCTTCGCCAGCTCGGTCCGGTCCTCATGGCGGCCGAGAATGATGATCTGCTCGGCTCCGAGCCGACGCGCGGCGATCACCCCACAGAGCCCGACAGCGCCGTCTCCGACGACGGCCACCGTCTTTCCGGGACCGACCTGCGCGCAGAGGGCCGCGTAGTGGCCGGTCGCCATCACGTCCGACAGCGTGAGCAGCGACGGCATCAACTCGTCGTCGGGGCCGACCGGAAGGACGACGAGCGTTCCGTCCGCGTGCGGGACACGGACCGCTTCGCCCTGTCCGCCGTCCACGCCGTCGAGGCCGTACCGCCCGCCGTGCAGGCAGGAGGTCTGCAACCCGGCGCGGCAGAAGACGCAGGTGCCGTCCGACCAGACGAACGGCGTGACGACGAGGTCGCCCTTCTGGAGCGTGCGCACGTCCGCGCCGACGTCCTCGACGACGCCGATGAACTCGTGACCCATGCGCCGGCCGTGCTCGTCCGGCTCCATCGTCTTGTACGGCCACAGATCGCTGCCGCAGATCGCCGAGCGCGTGACGCGAACGACGGCGTCGGTTCGGCTCGACCAGGCTTGCGTCAGGGACGTTCTCGACGCGAACGTCGCCGGCGCCGTGCATGAGGGTCGCGCGCACGTCGTACATCTTCCCGAAAACCGACGCGTATGATTCGGCTGTACGTTCAGCGCCGAGCGACCAAGGAGGAGCGGTGCGCACGTTCATATCCGTCCACAAGTCCTTTGGGATCCACTTGGAGGGAATGACGCGTGTCGCAAAGAGAGCTCAACCTTGGAATCGTGGCGCATGTAGACGCCGGTAAGACCACCCTCACCGAGCGGCTGCTGTACGAAGCCGGCGTCATCGACGAGATCGGAAGCGTCGACGCCGGAACAACCCAGACCGACACCCTGGCCCTCGAGCGCCAGCGAGGGATCACGATCAAGTCCGCGGTCACGTCGTTCGCGCTCGGCGACGTCCACGTCAACCTGATCGACACCCCGGGCCACCCGGACTTCATCGCGGAGGTCGAGCGCGTGCTGAGCGTCCTCGACGGCGCGGTGCTCGTGATCTCCGCGGTCGAGGGCGTCCAGCCCCAGACGCGCATCCTGATGCGTGCGCTCCAGCGGTTGCGGATACCGACGCTCCTGTTCGTGAACAAGATCGACCGTGCCGGAGCAGATGAGGACCGGGTTCTTCGAGTCGTCGCGGAGCGTCTCGGGGTCGCGGTCGTCCCGATGTCGACGCCGGGTGACCTGGGCACGCGAGACGCGTTCGTCGAGCCTGTCGCCGACGACTCGGCGCTCCATGAAGTGCTCGCGGAGAACGACGAGGCGCTCCTGGAGTCGTTCGTCGACGACGGGTCGAGCGTTCCGCAGGGCCGTCTCCTCGAGGAGTTGGCGTCCCAGACGCAGCGCGTGCTCGTGCATCCGGTGTACTTCGGATCGGCACTGACCGGTGCAGGCGTCGACGCCGTGATGGCGGGAATCGCGGAGCTGCTCCCGTCCTCGACGGGCGACCCGGAGGCGGCGTCCTCGGCCTCGGTGTTCAAGATCGAGCGGGCGGCGAACGGCGAGAAGGTCGCGTACGTCCGGATGTTCTCCGGGACGGTTCGAACACGCGACCGGGTCAGCTTCGGCGCGGGCCACGAGGCCAAGGTGACGGCGATCGCGGTCTTCGAGGAAGGGCCGGCGGTGCAGCGTCCGTCGGTCGCCGCGGGCGGGGTCGCGAAGCTGTGGGGCCTCGCCGATGTGCAGATCGGCGACCGCATCGGCGAGTCGGGCGCCACCTCGATGCGCCCGCAGTTCCCGCCGCCGACGCTGGAGTCGGTCGTCGTGGCCGGCGACCCGGACGATCGAGCACGGCTTCGCGCCGCCCTGACGCAGCTCGCCGAGCAGGACCCGCTGATCAACGTCCAGCAGAACGAGGTGCTGAACGAGGACTCCGTCTCGCTCTACGGCGAGGTCCAGAAGGAGGTGATCGAGTCGACGCTCGAGACCGACTTCGGGCTCGAGGTCGAGTTCCAGGAGCCGACGCCGATCCACATCGAACGTCCGCGACGGAGCGGCGAGTCGATCGAAGTGCTGTACTCGGAGACGAACCCGTTCCGCGCGACGATCGGCCTCCGCATCGACCCTGCGCCGGCCGACTCGGGCGTCGAGTTCCGGATGGACTTCGACCCGCTGACGGCTCCCCTGTACCTGTACAAGACGCTCGCCAGCTTCGGGGAGCACATGGCGCAGTACGTCCGCGAGACGCTGCGGGAGGGCCTCCACGGCTGGCAGGTCACGGACTGCCTCGTGACGATGACCAGCTGCGCATACAGCGTGCCGGACGGCCCGCCGTCGAAGCGAGGCCCGCTCAGCACGAGCAGCGATTACCGGAAATTGACTCCGATCGTGCTCATGCAGGCGCTCGAGCAGGCAAGAACGAGCGTGTGCGAACCGGTCGTCCAGGTGAGGCTCGAGGTCCCGGCCGAATCGGTCGGCGCCGTCCTCGCGGCCGTCGGGCAACTCGGCGCGCCGGCGGAAATGGAGTCGCTGCGAGGCGATCTCGCCACCGTCGAGACGGTGCTGTCGATCCTCGCCGCGCAGGACCTGCAGCGAGACCTGTCGAGGCTGACGAGCGGCGAGGGCGTGCTCGAGTCGTCGTTCCTCGGCTACGAGCCGGTGAAAGGCGACCCGCCGACCCGGCGGCGGACGACCGTGAGCCCCCTCGAGCGGGACGAGTACATGCTGCACGTCACGAACCGCGCGCACGGAAAGAGCTCAGCGGCGAGCCCGTAAGAGGAGCGCGCATCGGTGCTTTCACGGAATCTCATTCACGGAACCGCCCGATGCCGCCCGCCTCCGCCGTCAGGAGAATCGATGATCGAGGAAGGAGGTGACCCACATGTTCACGTACGTCAGCTTCTTCGAGCTGACTCCGGAGGGACGCGAGAAGTTCCCGGAGATGCCAGTCTTTTTCGAGAAGATCACGAAGATCGTCGAGAAGGAAGAGGGCATCCTCGACACCTTTTACGCCCTGATGGGGCCCTGGGACTTCTTCGCAATCACGAAGTTCCCGGACAACGAGACGGCGTTCCGCGCGCTCGGCAAGATCGGCGCGCTCGAGTATCTGAGGACGGAGACCTATCCGACCGAGGAGGTCGAGCTCTTCTTCAAGGCGCTCGTCTAGACCAACCACAAGCTCGCGAGTGAGGGTCGCAGCCCGTTGCGGCCCTCACGCGTTTCCGGCGAGCACGATGCAGGCGTCATGCGATGAGCGCGCGATCTTCTCGGTGCGGAGGATGCGGCCGCTGGCGTTGAGGACGCAGAGCGTCCCCGTCCCGAGACCGGGCGTGACGACCCAGCCTCGGCCCTGCTGGACGTTGTACGACTCGTCCGGGATGCGCGTCAGCCGGAGAAGCCGCCCGTCCGCGGCGTGGACGCGGAGCGTTCCGCTCTCACCGCTCGCGTGGTAGACGCGCTCCCCTCTGAAGGTGAAGTGCTGGGGTGGCTCGTCCGCGGGGATCCTCGCCACGAGCCGCCCGGTGCGGGCCGAGTAGAGCGCCACCTCGTTCACGGCTCCGGAGCTGACCCAGGCGTGTCTGCCCCCGGGCGCGAAACCGACGTCGTGCGCGAGGAACGGCGGCCGGAAGCGCTTGACGAGCCGAGGCCGGGCGCGATGGCGAACGTCGACGACCGCGACCTCCTCGGCCTTCGTGCCGAGCGCGACCCAGAGCGTGCGGCCCGAGGGGTCGATCGTGATGTGACGCGCGAGCGGACCGACGGCGACGCGGCCGAGGACGCGGCCCGTGATGACGTCCAGCACCACCACCTCCCCACGCTTCGCGTCGCTCACGTACGCGTGGCGACCGTCCGGATGGCCGGCCGTGTACCGCGGCTCGCCGAACCCGCGGAGGACGTGCGCGACGGAGAGCGACGAGCTCCGCACGATCGTCACCACCCCGATCTCCGAATGAGCGACGACCGCATGACTCCCGACCGTCTCGATGCTTCGGGGCCGGGAAAGCGTCGGAACGTATCGGTGCACCCGGCCGGTTTCGAGGTCGACGGCGACGAGTCGCGACTCGAGATCAGCCGTTACGAGTGCGACCTCGCGTCCGTCCTCGATTGCGGCGAGCCCGCGAGGAGCGAGAGCGAGAGCCGCAGCCCCGGCGATGAACGCACGACGATCCATGCGAAGAGATACGAACACAGCCGCCTCTGAGGTCCGTACTCAGAGCGTTCTTTCAGCCTCACCAGGTTGCGCAGGAGCAAACTCCCCGGGCGTACAGAAAGGAGAGCGATGAGCAACGAACAGGCGGCACCTGAGACGAAAGGTGTTACGGCGGAGTTACTTGCATCGGTTGACCTTGGCCCTGAGATCGAGGGCATGGCAGGGCGCCAACTTCGAATGCGTATGGTGACCATCGAGCCTGGAGGCGTCTTCGGCCCGATTCACGACCATAAAGACAGACCTGGCATCGTCTACGTGCTGGAAGGAACGATCACTGACCATCGAAATGGAGTCGCTACGGACTACGGGCCGGGAGTGGGCTGGCCCGAGGATAGGAACACCACACACTGGCTTGAGAACAGAGGAACGATTCCAGCGGTGGAGATCTCGGTCGATATAGTCAGGCAGGAGTAGACATTCGCTCAACCATGCGCCTTCTGCATGGTTCAGCTCGTGCAACCGCCGACAGTGGCGGTGGCAGTCCAGGCTCGTCAGACGACGTTCCGAAGATCGAGGTGCAGCTCGATGAGGCGGACGCGCTTGACGCAGTCCGCGGCCGATCGAACGATCGGTCGACAGACAGCGCGTCGCCGAGAACGGCGACTCAGCGTTCCGCGTCGACGACTCGAGGCTCAGCCGGTCCGGGAGGGCGACCGCTTCAGCGGCATCCGAGAGATCTCGCCTCCGAGGCAATGGCGCCGAGCTCGATTCTGGCTGCGATCCGAAGCGCTCCATGCGCCGGCCGCGCACGAGCGTCACGGTCGCGATCCGCTGTCAAGCACCACGGTCTCGACGCGATCGACGGAGGCGCGAACCACGCGGCCCGACCGAGGGAACGCAGTACCGCTCACTCGCTCGATCGCGCAGGCCGCAGTCGATCGTCCCCGTCTTCGTCCGGACTGTGAAGACCGTTGACGATAGAGCCCGCCGGGCTCAGCCCGAACTCGAGCCCCGCGTCGGATCCGGGGTCGCCCGCCGTGCGCCCGCGCCGATCATCGCTCGACAGTCGGTCCGTCATCCGACTACCTCGGCTCCGGTACGCTCGAGATCGGCCTCGATCGCGTCGAGTCGCCCGCGCTCGCCGGCGTGGCGCCTCGACAGCCTCCTGTTCCGCGGCGCGATCCGGGCGGGACGTGGGCGGCAGCTCCCGCTAGAAATTTCACCTGCGTCATCCTTCTAGGACGCAATCCCGCATGTTTAAGGGTCCTTCTTACTCCCCGGGTTGGACTCGAACCAACAACCCTCCGGTTAACAGCCGGATGCTCTGCCAATTGAGCTACCGGGGATCGGTGCTCAGCGGTCGCGAATTGTAGCGTCGGTCACGCCAGGGCCTGGACCGCCTCGCGGACCTTCGCCAGCTGCTCCTGGATCTCTTTCGTCTGCTCCAGATCGGCGTCCGCGAGCTCCCGGCGGAGGCGCCGTTCCCGCAGGCGGAGCAGCAGCTCCTTGCCGGTCGCCTCGTCGATCGCCTCCGCGGCGGCGCGCGCGTCGAGCTCGGCGATCAGCGGCACGAGCTCGGCGTCGGCCTCGCCGCCGTCGACGAGATGGGCGCGCAGTGTCCGGTACCGCTCGTTGTCGAAGTGCTCGGCGCTCATCTCCGCGAGCACCGGGATCGAGATCCGCGTGCGCGATGCAGCCCGCGAGCGCCTCGCGCTCGAGCCGGTCCCCCGCGTCGATCAGCCTCGGCGACGCCGCGGCGCCGGTCGCGGCACTCCCGGCCGCGCGCAGCTGCACCGTCAACCCGAGCCGGTCGTTCGCGAGCCGCCACGCGTCGTGCCGCTCGGGCGACTCCGGGATCCCGTTCAGGATGTCCTGGACGCGCAGGTACGCGTGCTGCTTGTCGCGCGCGCGGTCGAGCTCGAGGCGGACGCGATGCACCGCGTACGGCTCGGCCGCCCCGAGCCGCTCCTCGAAGCCGGCCGGATCGTCGGCCGGATCCTTGCCGCGCGGAAGCGCGACGACGCGCACCTCGAATCCCAGCGTGACGGCCAGCTCCATCCCGCGCAGCGTCGCCTCCTCGCCGGCCGCGTCCGAGTCGAAGCAGAGGAAGAGCCGCTGCGTCAGCCGCTTGAGCTCGCGCAGCTGGTGCTCGGTGAGCGCCGTGCCCATCGAGGCGACGACCGGCATCACGCCCGCCTGCCGCAAGGCGATCACGTCCGTGTTCCCCTCGACGACGAGCGCCCGGTCCTCCTTCGTCACCGCGCCGCGCGCCAGGTGGAGCCCGTACAGGACGTGCGACTTGTGGAAGAGCTCGCCCTCCGGAGAGTTGACGTACTTGCCGCGCAGCGGGTCGTCCTCGTGCAGCTTGCGCGCCTGGAAGCCGACGATCCGGCCGCGCGCGTCGGTGAGCGGAAACATCAACCGCCGCTGGAAGTAGTCCGAGCCGCGCCGGGTGACGAGACCTGCGCCGGCGAGCTCCTCGGCCGTGAACCCTTTCTCGCGCGCCTTCTTCGCGAGCGTCGCCCCCGCGGGCGAGAGCCCGAGCCGGAACTCGCGGCACACCTCCTCGCCGAGGCCGCGCGACGCGAGGTACTCCTGCACCGCCTTGCCCGACTCCGCCCACAGCACCCGCTCGTAGAACGACGCGGCCTGGTCGAGCAGCGCGAACAGCCGGTCACGCAGGTGCCGCTGCGCCTCGGCTTGCGGCGACGACTCGTCGTACTCGAGCGGGACGTTGAAGCGGTCGGCGAGCCACTCGATCGCGCCCACGAAGTCGAGGCTCTCCGTCTCGCGCACGAACGAGATCGCGTCCCCTCCCGCCTGGCAGCCGAAGCAGTAGTACGTCCCGCGGTCCGGCGAGACCGAGAACGACGGCGTCTTCTCCTGGTGGAACGGACACAGCCCCGTGTAGCGCGCGCCGACCTTGCGCAGCCGCGTGCGCGCCTCGACGAGGTCGACGATGTTGGCCGCGGCCTTGACCGCGTCGACCGAGGTGTCCTTGATGCGGGCCACTAGATGGCGGCCGCGTACTCCAGCGCGAAGCGGTCGGTCATGCCCGACAGATAGTCCACGATCTCGGCCGGCGAGTCACCCCGCTCCGCGAGGCTGTCGAAGATCCGGCGAACCGTCTCGCCGGCCCGCGCGTGCTCCTCCCGCGTCTGCGGACCGAGGTAGACCTGGTCGAACATGAAGCTGCGCAGCGAGAGCATCGCCGCGCCGACCTCCTCGCCCTGGACGATGTCGCCCGCCGCGTCCGACGACTCGACGAGGTCGTGGACGAGCGTGTCGATCCGCTTCGAGCCGCTCGGGCCGAGCAGCGCGACCTCGTCCTGCGGGAGGTCGTCGGCGGCGAGGATCCCGTGCCGGATCGCGTCGTCGATGTCGTGGTTGATGTACGCGACGCGGTCGACGATGCGGACGATCTTCCCCTCGTGCGTGTCCGGCTCGACCTCGCCCGTGTGCTTGAGGATGCCGTCGCGGACCTCCCACGTGAGGTTCAGCTGCTCCGCGATCCGCAGCGACTGCTCGTTGTGGCGAAACCCGGTGCCGAACCGCTCGCGCAGGCACTCGTCGAGCGCCTCCTCGCCCGCATGCCCGAACGGCGTGTGGCCCATGTCGTGGCCGAGGCCGATCGCCTCGGTCAGATCCTCGTTCAGGCGCAGCGCCCGCGCGACGCCGCGCGCGATCGCCGGTCGTCTCGAGCGTGTGCGTCATGCGCGTGCGGAAATGGTCGCCGGCCGGGTCGATGAAGACCTGCGTCTTGCCCTTCAAGCGCCGGAACGGCTTCGAGTGCAGGATCCGGTCGCGATCGCGCTGGAACGGCGTCCGCAGGCGGCACTCGTCCTCCTCGCGCGCGCGCCCGCGTGACTCGTACGAGCGCACCGCGAGCGGGGACAGCCACGACTCTTCCTGCTCCCGGACTCGTGCTTCGAACTCGTTGGCGACGGTGCTCTGGGCCACCGTCGAAGGCTACTCCGCGGCGCGGCCGATGGGACGCGCGCGGATAGCTAGACGATGATCGGGACGGTGCCTCCGTCCGCGCTCCACGCCGAGCCCGTCACGTAACTGGCGCGGTCCGAGCACAGGAAGACGATCACCGCGGCGATCTCATCGGCCTCCGCGAGGCGCCCGAGCGGACGGCCGGCCGCGACGGCGTCGAGCACCTCGTCGCGCGACTTCCCGGTCCGCTCCGCCTGCTGGTCGGCGAGCCCGCCCGGAGCGAGCCACGCGTCGGTCGCAGTCGGCCCCGGAGTGACCGCGTTGCAGCGGATCCCGTCCTTCGCGTAGAGATCGGCGACGAGCCGTGAGAGGGACAGCACCGCCGCCTTCGTCACCGTGTAGTTCGGCATCGACGTCGAGGGCCGCTTTCCGGCCGTCGAGGAGACGTTGACGATCGATCCGCCCCGCCCGCGCATCTCCGGCAGCGCCGCGCGAATCGTCCGGACGTAGCTCATCACGTTCAGCTGCCACATCTCGTCCCACTGCGCGTCGCGTGAGCCGCATCGAAGTCGGTCTGGTACGCGAGCCCGACGTTGTTCACGAGGCAGTCGACGGCGCCGAGCCTCACCGGCGCGTCCAATGAGCTCCGCGGGAGCATCCGGATCGGCAAGGTCGCCGGCCACGTGCAAGGCCTCGCCCACTCCCGGTGCGCCGCTGCGGCCGCTCGTGACGACGCGCGCCCCCTCCTCGGCGAGCATCCTCGCGACGGCGCGGCCGATCCCGCCCGTCGAGCCGGTGACGACGCAGACGCGATCGCGGAGCCCGAGATCCACGGGCGGCTAGCGTACAGCCCGTGACGACGCTCCTCATCGCACGCCACGGAGAGACCGAGTGGAACCGCGAGGAGCGCTACCAGGGCCACGCCGATCCGCCGCTGAACGCAACCGGTCGAGCGCAGGCCGAGCAGCTCGGAACGAGCCTCGCCGGAGAGCCGGTCGACGCGATCTACTCGAGCGACCTGCGCAGGGCTTCCGAGACCGCCGAGATCGTCGGCGCGCGCCTCGGCCTACCGGTCGGGCAGGAGCCCGGGCTGCGCGAAATCGACGTCGGCTCCTGGCAGGGGCTGACGAAGGCGCAGATCGACGGCCGCCCGTGGGACGGCGAGACGTACGAGCGGCATTCCGAGCGAGTCACGCGGGCCTTGCGGGCCATCGCCGCGCGCCACCCGGACGGACGCGTGCTCGTCGTCAGCCACGGCGGCTCGCTCAGGCGCGTGCAGGAAGCCGTGCTCGGGGAACCGCTGCCGGTCGTCGAGCACTGCACCGTCTGGACGTGCACGCTCGAGGACGGCGAGCTGCTCACGAACCCCTGAACGGGGGATTTCGCTTTGCCTGACCGGCGGGCATTCTTCGATTGCGGGCACGGACAGCGCCCGCGAAACCACAATCGGGGGAAGGACATGCACGAGAACTGCGGCGACCGGCCCTTGCTGGGGTCGGTACTTGTGACACAAGGCGTTGTCGAGAACGGCGAGCTCGACGAGGCACTCCTGGACCAGGCCGAGAGCGGCAAGCAGCTCGGCGAGATCCTGGTCGACCGGGGCGTGATCTGCCGGCCCGAGCTCGACCGCGCGATCGCCGGACAGTCCGGGGTCGACCTGGACGAGGAAGCAGGCTTCGGAAGCGGGCTGCGTTCGGCCATCGAGCGGCGGCACCGCTGGCGACGCGATTTCCGGATCTAGAGCCGGGCCTTCAACGGGTACGCTCCGCTCGTGGAGGACTACACGAGCAAGTACAAGGGCGAGCAGGTCGAGGTCGCGCTCTTCGGCGGCGACTACCACGAGGGGGTCCTGACCGCCTACTGCGCCGTCGACGAGGTCGCGCACATCGAGCTCAACGGCCACATCCTGATCCCGCTCCAGAACATCGCCTCACTGCACTGCACGAGCCGCTGCGACGCGCCCGAGCCGGACTGGCCTCCGCGCGGCTTCGCCGAAGACGAGCGCGACACCTAGGGTGGGCTTCCTCCCGACGGCGAGGAACCTGCTCAAGGCCTGGCTCCTCCTGATCGGCTTCTGCGCCGCCGTCGGCGGGCTCTTCTGGTGGGCGAGCGGGTACCGGACCGCGTCGATCGCCGTCTTCTGCGTCCTGCTCGCCGGCGCCGCGCTCTACTGGTACCTCGACCGGGTCGCACCGGGCATGGTCGGTGCGAGAGAGCTGGCCGCGGCCGAGGCGCCGCTCCTTCGCTCGACCGTGGAGCGGCTGGCAGCGCGGGCCGGCGTCGCCAAGCCCCGGCTCTACTTCCTCGACGACGGGCACCCGAGAGCGTTCGCAGCCGGTCGCGGGCCGCGCGGCTCGTCGCTGACGGTCAGCGCGGGCCTGCTGACCGCGGCGCCCCCGGCCGAGCTGGACGGGATCCTCGCGCACGAGCTCGTGCACATCGCGAACCGGGACGTGCTCGTGCAGACGACCGTCGTCGTCCTGTCGGGGTTCCTGATCGAGGTCACGCGACTCGCAGGCTGGTTCCAGCGCGCGCTTCCTGTTCGTCCTCGGCCCGGTCGCGGCCTCGTTCACGCACCTCTTGCTCTCGCCCGGGCGTGAGTACGCGGCCGACCGCGCCGCGGCGCGGATCTGCGAGTCGCCGCACGGGCTGGCCGACGGGCTGCTCAGGCTCGAGGAGGCCGGTGCGTTCGTCGAGTTCCGCGCGAGCCCGGCGACCGAGCCGCTCTACACGGTGAACCCGTTCGCCGAGCAGGGGCTCGCGGCGATGTTCGTCACGCACCCGCCGCTCGGCGAGCGCGTGCGTCGCCTGCGCGAGCTCGATCCGGAGTGGCGCGACCGGCTTCGCGCCGCCTAGTCGAGCTCTCCCGGCAGGAGCGAGAACATCACTCCGTCCCGCCTCGTGCCGTCCCGGGTCGGGAGCATCGAGCGTAGGACTCCTTCCCGCTGGAAGCCCGCCTTCTCGGCCACGCGCTGCGACGCGATGTTGTCCGGATCGGTGGCGAGCTCGATGCGCGCCGAGGCCGAGCTCCTCGATCGCCCACCTGCTCAGCGTGCGGAGCGCTGCGGTCGCCAGCCCGCGACCGCGCGCGTTCGCAGCCAGCCAGTAGCCGATGTGTCCGGCTCCCAGACGGGTGATGCGCATGTCGATCGACCCGATCAGGGCACCGCTCTCCGCTTCGGTGATCGCAAATGGCCGCCGGTCGTCGGCAGCGTCGATGCACTCCTGGATGTAGCGGCGCGCATCGTCCGACGTGTACGGCTGTGGAACGAACGCGAGCCAGCGCGCGATCTCCGTGTCTCGACACGCCTCGGCGACGGCCGGCGCGTCCTCCATCCGCCATGCGCGCAGGACCAGCCCATCACCTCGTAGCTCCACGCTGCGATTAACCCAAATTCCTCGCCGAAAGCTCGGCGTCAGCGGGAGTCGGTGCTGTCCTCGCTTTTGGATCGAGCACGTCCGGTGTGGGAAGCAAGCTGGCGGGGAGGTCGCATCCTCACCGCGGTGTCTTGCGAGATCCGATCGTGTCGCGATTTACGACCGAGCGCTTCGCCTCAGTCTGCGCGGCCACCGACTCCGTGTCAGCAGGCCCTCTCCACCAGGACATCAGCTTCTGAAGCGGATTCAGCCGCATTCGAGCTCGCGGAGGCGTCTGCGAGCCACGCAATAAAAGAGCCCCGCGATTGCGGGCTCTTCAAGTTAATTCGGCGGCGACCTACTCTCCCGGGAGGTTGCCCTCCGAGTACCATCGGCGCTGGCGGGCTTAACTTCTCTGTTCGGAATGGGAAGAGGTGTACCCCCGCCGCTATGACCGCCGAAAATTGTCAGGGCCTGCGCTCATGCGCACCCTCAAAACTCCATAGCAGCTGACACGTGTTCAAAATCAAGACCTCGAGCAATTAGTACGGGTCCGCTGAACGGATTGCTCCGCTTGCACGTCCCGCCTATCAACGTGGTGGTCTCCCACGGCTCTTACTCCCTCAAGGGGATGGGAAGCCTCATCTCGAGGTGGGCTTCCCGCTTAGATGCTTTCAGCGGTTATCCCATCCAGACGTAGCTAATCAGCGGCGCCGTTGGCACGACGACTGATACACCAGCGGTCTGTTCGTCTCGGTCCTCTCGTACTAGAGACGACTCCTCTCAAGCTTCCAGCGCCCATGGTGGATAGGGACCGAACTGTCTCACGACGTTCTGAACCCAGCTCGCGTACCGCTTTAATGGGCGAACAGCCCAACCCTTGGGACCTACTCCAGCCCCAGGATGCGACGAGCCGACATCGAGGTGCCAAACCCTTCCGTCGATGTGGACTCTTGGGAAGGATAAGCCTGTTATCCCCGGAGTACCTTTTGTCCGTTGAGCGACTGCAATTCCACTCTCTACAGTCGGATCACTAAGGCCTGCTTTCGCACCTGCTCGACTTGTCAGTCTCGCAGTCAAGCTCCCTTGTGCCTTTACACTCTACGCACGATTTCCAACCGTGCTGAGGGAACCTTTGCGCGCCTCCGTTACATTTTAGGAGGCGACCGCCCCAGTCAAACTACCCACCTGACGCTGTTCCCGGCCCGGATCACGGCGCCGGGTTAGAAGCCCAGAACACGAGGGGTGGTATCCCAAGATTGGCTCCACGACGACTGGCGTCGCCGCTTCAAAGCCTCCCACCTATCCTGGACAACGCATCCCAGACTCCAACGTCAAGCTGTAGTAAAGGTTCACGGGGTCTTTCCGTCCAACCACGGGTACTCGGCATCTTCACCGAGACTGCAATTTCACCGGATCCCTCGTTGAGACAGCGCCCAAGTCGTTGCGCCATTCGTGCAGGTCGGAACTTACCCGACAAGGAATTTCGCTACCTTAGGACGGTTATAGTTACCGCCGCCGTTTACCGGGGCTTGGTTTCAAAGCTTCGCCCCGAAGGACTAACCTCTCCACTTGACCTTCCGGCACCGGGCAGGCGTCAGCCCCTATACGTCGTCTTTCGACTTCGCAGAGACCTGTGTTTTTGATAAACAGTCGCTTGGGCCGTTTCACTGCGGCCCCCTCGAGCTCGAGCCCGTAAAGGGCTTTCACTCTACCGGGGCGCCCCTTCTCCCGAAGTTACGGGGCCATTTTGCCGAGTTCCTTAACGAGGGTTCTTCCGATCGCCTTAGTATTCTCTACCTGCCTACCTGTGTCGGTTTTGGTACGGGCACGCCCCACCTCCCTAGAGGCTTTTCTCGGGGACATGGCTTCAGGAGCTTCGCCCGGTGAAGGGCTCGGTATCCCGTCTCAGACTTAATGGCCGGCGGATTTGCCTACCGACCGTCCTACGCGGTTACCCCAGGACGACCATCGCCTGGGTCTCCTTATCCTATCCCGTCCCCCCATCGGTGATAACGGTGGGTACGTGGTACTGGAATATCAACCAGTTGGCCATCGCCTACGCCTTTCGGC
>CAVUMW010000009.1:0-57500 GCA_963742635.1 uncultured Actinomycetes bacterium | reverse complement strand
TCCATTCTCCTCTTCCGGACTCTAGCCAGACAGTTTCCACCGACAGCTCGAAGTTGAGCCTCGAGATTTCACAGCGGACTTATCTGGCCGCCTACACGCTCTTTACGCCCAATAATTCCGGACAACGCTTGCCCCCTACGTATTACCGCGGCTGCTGGCACGTAGTTAGCCGGGGCTTCTTCTGGAGGTACCGTCACCCTCTGGGGTATTAACCCGAGTAGCTTCGTCCCTCCTGAAAGAGGTTTACAACCCGAAGGCCTTCTTCCCTCACGCGGCGTCGCTGCGTCAGGCTTTCGCCCATTGCGCAAGATTCCCCACTGCTGCCTCCCGTAGGAGTCTGGGCCGTGTCTCAGTCCCAGTGTGGCTGATCGTCCTCTCAGACCAGCTACGGATCGTCGCCTTGGTGAGCCGTTACCCCACCAACAAGCTAATCCGCCGCAAGCTCCTCCTCGACCGAAAGCCGAAGCCATCTTTTCTAACGAGCCCGTAGGCTCGACAGGCCATCCGGTATTAATCCGGGTTTCCCCGGGCTATCCCGGTGTCAAGGGCAGATCACTCACGTGTTACTCACCCGTTCGCCGCTCTCCCCATGGCCGAAGCCATGGTTATCGCTCGACTTGCATGTGTTAAGCGCGCCGCCAGCGTTCGTCCTGAGCCAGGATCAAACTCTCCGTGAAGTTGGTTGTCACGCGGCTCTCGAAAGAGCCGGCTAGACAGCTTTGTTCGCGATGAGCTTGGAGCTCAAAGGTCAGGCCCCCAACGATCGAGGGCATGACGAGTTAATAAGCCTCGAGTCGGTGTGACGACTCGAGGTCTCGACGTTTCACGCTGTTGAGTTTTCAAAGACCGTTGCTGTGCGAGGGGCGTAAAAAAGCCTCCGACTCGCGCCAGAGGCCTCCAGAGGTGTCGGGTACTTGCGTCGTATCCGAGTGCGTCCGAAGGCGCTCCAGTGTCGAGTTACAGGGACCGTCTTACGCCGCTCGTCGAGCAGCCGACGCATGGTAGCAGCACCAAGGGGGGTGTCAAGGAGCGCGAAAGCGCATGAAACGCCGCTTTCCGGCCTGTACGAGCGCCCCGTCGAGCGCCTCCGCGGGCAGGTCGAGGTCGCTCACCGTCTCGCCGTTCACCTTGACCGCGCCCTGGGAGATCAGCCGGCGCGCCTCGCTCGTCGAGCCGATCCCGAGGTGCTCGACGAGGAGCGCCGGCAGGTGAACCTCGCCGTCGCCGGAGAGCACCGCCTCGGGCACTTCGTCCGGCGCGGCGCCTTCACGGACCACGCGCGTGAAGTGCTCCTCGGCGGCCTGCGCGGCCTCCTCCCCGTGCGAGCGGCGCACGATGAAGCGCGCGAGCTCGAGCTTCGCCTGCATCGGGTCACCGGTCGGCGGCTCCGCTTCCAGCACGAGCGTGTACCACTGCTCGAGCAGCGAGTCCGGGATCCGCATCGTCTTGCCGAACTGCTCCTCGGGCGCCTCCCGCAACCCGATGTAGTTCCCGCGCGAGGCGCTCATGCCGGTGCCGTCCCAGCTGTCGAGGTACGCGACGGTCAGCGCGACCTGCGGCTCGAGCCCGTACGCGGTCATCACCTCGCGGCCCATCAGCAGGTTGTACGTCTGGTCGGTGCCGCCTAGCTCGACGTCCGCCTCGACGGCGACCGAGTCGTAGGCCTGCATCATCGGATACAGGAGCTCGGAGATCGAGATCGGCTCGTTGGCGCCGAACCGCTTGTGGAAGTCGTCGCGCTCGAGGATCCGAGCGACGGTGGTCGTCCTCGTCAGGCGCAGGATCTCCGCGAAGTCGAGCTTGCTCAGCCACTCGCTGTTGAAGCGGAGCTCCGTGCGCTCCGGGTCGATGATCGTCGACGCCGCCTCGAAGTAGCGCTGCGCGTTTGCATCGATCACCTCCGGGTCGATCATCGGCCGCTCGGTCTTGCGCCCGGACGGGTCGCCGATCCGCGTCGTGTAGTCGCCGACGATCAGAACGCCGATGTGCCCCTCGTCCTGGAAGGCCCGCATGCGGCGCAGCGGCACGCCGTTCCCGAGGGTCACGTCCGGGGCCGTGACGTCGATCCCGAGCTTCACGCGCAGGGGCCGTCCCAGCTTCAGCTTCTGCTCGAGCGCGCCCTCGGGGAGCACGGCGGCTGCGTTGCGGGTGAGCTCCGCGATCTCCACGCAGCGAGTCTAGACTCCGCCTCTTGCGCTTTCGCCGCAGCACCAAGCAGGCGCCCAAGACGAACGGGCGCCGCATTCGCAAGCTCCGTCTCCTGACACTCGTCCTGGTGCTGGGCTTGCTCGGGCTCGCCTCGTTCATGTTCGGCCTGATGACCGCGATCGCGAGCCAGCTCCCGCAGTACGACCCCGCGCACCAGCGGAAGATCGCGCACGACGGCTACATCTACGACCGGCACGACAACGTGCTCGCGGTGCTGCGCGGCAAGGAGAGCCGCGTCATCCTCACGCACAATCAGATCGCGCCGATCATGAAGCAGGCGATCGTCGCGATCGAGGACAAGCGCTTCTACGAGCACAACGGCGTCGACCTGCACGCGATCGGACGCGCGCTGCTCGCGGACATCGAGCACAAGTCCGTCGTGCAGGGCGGCTCGACGATCACGCAGCAGTTCATCAAGAACGCCTACGTGGCCGACAACCGCTCGATCGCGCGCAAGCTGAAAGAGGCGGCGCTCGCGTGGCAGCTCGAGCAGCGGCACCGCGACGACAAGGACTGGATCCTGACCGCGTACCTGAACACGATCTACTTCGGGAACGGCGCGTACGGGATCGGCCAGGCGGCGCTGACGTACTTCCAGAAGCCCGCGAGCAAGCTGACGCTGCCCGAGGCGGCGCTCCTCGCGGGGATCCCGCGGGACCCGTCGCTCTTCGACCCGGTCACGAACCCGAAGGCGGCGAAGGACCGGCGCCGGGTCGTCCTCGACCAGATGCTCCAGCAGGGGATCATCGCGCCCGACCAGTACCACGCGGCCCGCAGCGCCGCGCTGCCGGCGCCCGACAAGGTCCGGCTGCCCGGGACGCACGAGACCCAGGGCCAGTACTTCGTCAACTACGTGAAGCAGCAACTCGTCTCCAATCCGAACTACGGGCCCGGAGCCGTGTTCGGCGGCGGGCTCCGCATCCACACGACGCTCGACCTCGGCCTCCAGAAGATGGCCCGCAAGGCGATCTCGAAGGTCCTGACCGACCCCAACGGCCCGCAGGCGGCGCTCGTCGCGATCGACCCGAGGCGAGGCGACGTGCTCGCGATGGCCGGCGGGTCGAGCTACCGCGAGAGCCAGTTCAACCTCGCCGTGCAGGGCGAGCGCCAGCCGGGCTCCGCGTTCAAGCCGTTCGTGCTCGCGACGGCGCTCAACGAAGGCATCTCGCCGGCGACGCACTTCACCTCGCACCCGGTCGTGATCCCGCTCGGCGACAAGCTCTGGCAGGTGAACAACTACGAGGGCGAGTATCTCGGCTCGATCGATCTCACCTCGGCGACCGTGCACTCCGACAACTCCGTCTACGCGCAGCTGACCTCGATCGTCGGCCCGCAGAACGTCGCGAAGATGGCGCGCGACGCCGGCATCCAGAGCAAGCTGAACAGCTACTTCGCGATCGGGCTCGGCGCCGAGGCCGCGAACCCGCTCGAGATGGCGCGTGCCTACTCGACGTTCGCGAACAACGGCAACCGGATCGACGGCTCGATCCTCGGCAACGAGCCGCGGGCGATCACCCAGATCGGGAAGAACAAGAACGCGGTCGTCCCGCACCGCGTGCTCAGCCCGACGAAGACGGCGATCCTGAACTCGATCCTGCAGAAGGTCGTCACCGAGGGCACCGGCCAGCGCGCGGCTCTCAGTGACCGCCCCGCCGCCGGCAAGACCGGGACGACCGAGAACTACGGCGACGCGTGGTTCGTCGGGTACGTGCCGCAGCTGACCGTCGCCGTCTGGGTCGGCTACCCGCGCGAGCTGAAGCCGATGGAGACCGAGTACCACGGCGATCCGGTCGCCGGCGGGACCTTCCCGGCCGAGATCTGGCACGCGTTCATGGAGAAGGCGCTGCCGTATCTGAAGGATCAGCCGGAGTCGTTCCCGTCCACCTACATCCCGTACGGATCTCCGCACGAGGCCGTTCTGCGCGACGGCTCGCTCCAGCTCGACAACGGACATTGCCACTTCGCGCGGAGCCTGCTCTTCTTCGACAGGCAGGAGCCGAGCCAGACCGCGAACTGCAAGCCGAACGAGGTCGACGTTCCGGATCTGATCGGCCAGCCGCTGCAGGCCGCCCGCGCGCGACTCGCCGGGCAGCCGCTGACGCCGTCGGTCGTCTACAAGGCCGCCAGAGCCCGGACAGAAGGTCGACATCGTGCTGGGCCAGAAGCCGAGCAAAGGGCGTCTCTCGGCGTTCGACCACGTGACGCTCGTCGTGGCCAAGCCGACGCACGGGGTCGTGCCGCAGCTGATCGGGCTGCCCGTGGGGCGGGCGCAGAGGAAGTGCGAGCAGCGAGGGCTGAAGGTCGACGTCGAGCAGACGGACAAGGGCCCGCCGGGGCGCGTCATCTTCCAGTTGCCGCGGGCGGGTGTTGCGGCGGCGCCCGGGATGCACGTCAGGATCGCCGTAGCGGCCTGATCGGTCGGCTGAGGAACCGGGAGCCGGCCTCGCCGTAGCGCCACGGGACCTCCGCGGCCTTCGTGATCCCGATGCGCGGGCCGACGGCGATCTCGACCTCGCCGGCCGCATAGAGCTCGAAGGGCGGACGGTCGAGCGGGAGGCCGTCGTGCTCGCCCGTGAGGCCGAGCGCCTGCGTGAGCCGGCCCGGGCCGGCGGCGAGCAGCCTCGGCTCGGTCGTCCCGCGCCGTGCGGCCATCGGCTCGAGCCCGATGGTCGGCTCGAGTGCGCGAATCAGGACGGCGCTTCCCGTTTCGCACACGAAGTTCAGGCACCAGTGGACGCCGTACGAGCGGTACACGTACGCGTGGCCGGGCGGGCCGAACATCGAGGCGTTCCGTGCGGTGGGCCCGCCGTAGCTGTGCGCTGCGGGATCCTCGTGGTCGTAGGCCTCGACCTCGACGATCTTCCCGCCGACGCCGTCGACGAGCAGCGTTGCGCCGACGAGGTCGGGCGCGACCTCGTGCACGCTGCGCGCGAAGAAGGCGCGGCGGAGCTTCATGCGGCCCTGGCCTTCGCCGCGTCGTAGCGGAGAAGCGCCGGCGCCGCGGCGATGAAGAGCCAGCAGCCGGCCATGCAGAGGATCCCTCCGGAGACGACCGAGAAGCGCAGGCTCGTCAGCGACGCGACCGCGCCCGCCTCGAGGTTCCCGACCGCCGGAGCGCTCGCCACCTGGGCGAGCTCGATCCCGGACAGGCGTCCCCGCATCGAGTCCGGGGTCACGGTCAGGAGGATCGTCGAGCGGAGGATCGCGCTCCAATCGTCCGCTCCGCCGGCGATCGCGAGAAAGAGGAGCGCGAGCCAGAGGCTGGGCGCGAAGCCGAAGCCGACGATCGCCGCTCCCCAGGCAGTCGCCGCGATGCACACGCCGAGGCCTTGCCTGCGGGCGCGTGTCACCCAGCCGGAGAGGAGCGTGGCGACGAGCGCTCCTGCGTACGGGGCGGCGTAGAGAAAGCCGACGGTCGTCGCTCCGCCGCCGAAGTGGTCGCCGAATGCCGGGAAGAGGGCGCTCGGCATCCCGAACACCATCGCGATCGTGTCCACGACGAAGATGCCCTTCAGCTCCGGCTTCTGGCGGACGAGGCGGAACCCCTCGGCGATCGCCCGCAGCCCGGGCCGCGCGATCGCTCCGATCGGAGGCATCTTCGGGAGCAGCGCCGCCGCCACGAGCGATGCCGAGAAGGTGACGACGTCGATCGCGTACGTCGCCGTCAGTCCGACCGACGCGATCAGGATCCCGCCCACTGCCGGTCCACCGACATGGCCGAAAGAGGAGTAGATGCCCTGTACGGCCGCTGCCGGAGCGATCTGGTCCTCGCCCACGAGGCGCGGGACGAGCGCGTCCATCGCGGGGCGCTGGATCGCGTAGAGAGCGGTGCCGATCGCTTCCGCCGCGTACAGGGCCCAGAGCCGAGGATCGGCGAGCGCGGCATTCGCGACCAGCAGGCCGGAGACCGCGGCGAGGCCGAGGTCGGAGACGATCAGGAGCAGCCGCCGATCGACCGCGTCGGCGATCGCGCCGCCGAGGAACGAGATCGTCAGCAGCGGGACGAGCGCGGCGATGCCCAGGAGCCCGACCGCGAAGGTCGAGCCGGTCAACTGGTAGACCTGGTACGGGATCGCGACCGTCGTCAGCATGCTTCCCAGGAGCGAGACGGCGTTGCCGAACCAGAGCCGGCGAAATGCCTGCGAGCGCCGAAGGGGCGTCAGGTCGATCGTGAGGCCGCGCAGGAAGGCGAGGCGGCCGGGACGTTCGGTTTCGCCGGCGAGATCGTCGACCGGCGGGCCAAACTGGTCGGCCAAGCTAGAAGAGCTTCTCTTCGTCGCCCGGGCTCGAGGTCTTCTCGAGCAGACGGCGCGCACGGCGGCCGAGGTCGTTCAGGTCGACGCGTCCTTTGTCGGCGTCCTCGACGATCCGTTCCGCGAGCTTGAGCGCCTCGTCGATGATCGGCGCGCTGATCGCGGCGTCCTGGCCCATGTCGTGCAGGATCGTTCGCTCGGTGCGGCCGGCGATGATCGGGTCGGGGACGCCCTCGATCCAGACGCGCGTCCTGTGGCCTCCCCCACGCTCCTTGCCGACGATCGGCTCGACGGCGTAGATCTTGTCCGCCCGCGCGTACTTGCCGAAGCCGAGGAAGATCATCCGGCCCGCATCAGCCATGGCCGGGATTATCCCTTTCCGGGGTCAGACCCCGCCAAGAATCTGTGCCGACTCTGTGACAAGACGGCGTACGACGATGGAACGGAGCGGCTCCTCGCGGCCTCCGCGCCGCCGAAGTTGTAAAGGGGTCTGACCCCTAGATCGCGTCGCGGAGCGCTTCGACGACCAGTTCCTGGTCGGCGCGCTCGAGCTGCGGGAAGAACGGGAGCGCCATGCTGCGCGAGCAGGCGTCTTCTGCGACCGGGCACAGGCCTTCCGCGAAGCCGTAGCGCTCGCGCATGTACGGCTGGAGATGGATGGCCGGGACGTAGTGGCCGGCCTCGATTCCCTGCGCGCCGAGCCTCTCCATGACCGCCTCGCGATCGATGCCCTGCGCGAGCGTGACGACGTAGACGAACCACGAGCGCCTGTGATCCGCGTCGTCCGGATGCGGCGGCTGGACCCCGTCGACTCCACTCAGCAGCTCCGTGTACCGCGCGGCCGCCTCGCTCCGCAGCTCGAGGATCCGGTCGAGCTTCTCCAGCTGGGAGATCCCGAGCGCCGCCTGGAGATCGGTGAGCCGGTAGTTGAACCCGACCCGCGGGTGGTGGAACCAGCGCGAGTCGTACGAGCGGCCCTGGTTGCGCAGGCTCACGAGCAGCTCGCGCTCCTCCTCCGAATGCGTCGTGACCATCCCGCCCTCACCGGTCGTCATCTGCTTGTTCGGGTAGAAGCCGAAGGCGCCAGAGGGCCCATGGGAGCCGATCGGCGCGCCCTTGTACTCGGCGCCCAGCGCCTCGCACGAGTCGTCGATCAGCCAGAGCCCGTGCCGCTCCGCGATCGCGCGAAGCTCGTCCAGCTCGCAGGGGTAGCCGAACATGTCGACGACGACGATCCCCTTGGTGCGCTCGGTGATCGCCGCCTCGACCGCGGCCGGGTCGATGTTCAGCGTGCCCGGATCGACGTCCGCGAAGACCGGCACGCCGCCCTCGAGGATGAAGCAGTTCGCCGTCGCGACGAACGCGACCGGAGACGTGATCACCTCGTCGCCGGGCTCGAGCTCCGCCATGTGGCAGAGCATGTGCAGCCCGGCCGTCCCACTCGAAACCGCGGCCGCGTACGGCGCGCCGACCCGCTCGGCAAAGAGCTCCTCGAACCGGTCGATCGCCGGCCCGAGCGACAGCCGGCCGGAGCGCAGAACCTCTGAGAACCGCCTCCTCGTCGCGCTCGTCCAGGAACGGGCGAGAGAGCGGAACACGTGTCTCGGTCTTCACGCCTCCGCTGGAGCCGCGTTCCCGACCTTCGCGTACTCGAGCCACTGCGCCCAGCGCTCGCTCTTGCCGCGACAGGTGTCGAGGTACGCGGTCTGGAGCTCCTTCGTCACGGGCCCCGGCGGGCCGATGACGCGGTCGTCCACCTCGCGGATCGGCGTCACCTCGGCGGCGGTGCCGGTCATGAAGACCTCGTCCGCCTGCACGAGATCGGAGCGGATCAGGTTCTTCTCCTCGACGGTGTAGCCGAGTCCTGCGCGATCTGGATCAGCGAGTCACGCGTGATCCCGGGCAGGATCGAGGTCGCGAGCGGCGGAGTCGCGATCTTCCCGTCCTTGACGATGAAGACGTTCTCGCCGGAGCCGTCGGCGATGAACCCGTCCGGCGGTGAGCAGGATCGCCTCGTCGTAGCCGGCGCGGTTCGCCTCGCTCACCGCGAGCATCGAGTTCAGGTAGATGCCCGTCGCCTTCGACGCGTGCGGGATCGTGTTCGGCCCGACGCGCTGCCAGGAGGAGATCTTCACGCGGATCCCGTTCTTCAGGCCCTCGTCGCCGAGGTACGCGCCCCACGGCCAGCTCATGATCACGACGTCGACCGGGTTGCCCGCGGTCGAGACGCCGAGCTCGCCGTAGCCCGAGAACGCGATCGGGCGCAGGTAGCACTCGGGCAGGCCGTTCGCGCCGATCAGCTCCATGCACGCGGCGTGGAGGTCCTCGACGGAGTACGGGAGGTCCATGTACAGCAGGTTCGCCGAGTTCTGCAGGCGCACCAGGTGGTCGGTCAGCCGGAAGACGGCCGGTCCCTTGTCGGTCTCGTAGCAGCGGATGCCTTCGAAGACGCCCGTGCCGTAGTGCAGGCCGTGCGTCCCGACATGGACCGTCGCATCGGCCCAGTCGACGAGCTCGCCGTTCATCCAGATCTTCTCGGTCTCGCGCACCTCTCGCCTCCTCGGGCCAGGTCCCAGTGACTGCCACAGTGACCGTCACTGTTGGTGCTCAAAGGTTACGTGGCGGCTTCGACGGCGTCCATCACTTGTCCGCGTGAGAGGCGCACGAGGTCGGCCGACGAGAGCTCCGCCATGTGGCTCGGGGAACCGGCTCCGACCCACACGCGCTTGTGCGAGAGCAGGTTTCGATCGACGAAGACGCGGTCGACGTGCGGCAGCGGGAACGGGGCGACGGCTCCCGCGACGAAGCCCGTCGCCTTCTCCACCTGGGCCGGCGAGGCGATCTTGGCCTTGGCCGCACCCGCGGCACGGGCGATCTTCGCCGCATCGGCCCTGCGGTCGCCCGGGATCAACGCGACCACCCAGCGGCCGCCGCAGTCGAAGACGAGCGACTTGACGATCTGGCCGAGCTTGCAGCCGACGGCGCGCGCTGCGTCGGCCGCGGTCGGCGTTCCCTCGGTGAACTCCTCGACCCGCGCCTCGACGCCCATCCGGCGCAGGAACGCAGAGACGCGCTCGACCGGCTCAGGCCACGTGTTGCTCATCGGCGCCCAGCTGAATGACGTAGACATCGTCCATGCCCGCCTCACGGAGCGAGGCCACGAGCTCGGGCGGCGCCGGGGTGTCGAGGGAGACGGCCATCAGCGCCTTGCCCCCGCGGTTCGTCCTCGAGACGGCCATGTTCGCGATGTTGATCCCCGGCCTCGCCGAACAGCGTCCCGACGCGGCCGATCACGCCCGGCACGTCGTCGTAGCGGAAGATCGCCATCAGCGGCGACAGCTCCATCTCGAGCTCGTAGCCGAGCGCGCTCACGAGCCAGCGGCGGTCGTCGCGCCCGATCGTCGTCCCGGCCACGCGCAGCTCGTGCCCCTCGGAGCGGACCGTGACCCGGACGAGGTTCGTGAAGTCCCGGGAGGTGCGGCGCCGCTCCTCGACGACCTCGACTCCGCGCTCGGCCGCGATCACCGGGGCGTTGACGTAGTTCACCGGCTGGTCGGCCCGCCCCTGGAACGCTCCGTTCAGCGCCGCGACGGTCAGCAGCCTCGTGTCGTACCCGGCCAGCGCGCCGTAGTACGCGATCTCGAACCGCTCGGCTCGCCCGCTCGCCAGCTCCATCGCCAACCGGCCGAGGCTCGCCGCGAGCGGGATGAACGGGCCGAGCACCTCGATGTCCTCCGCACCGACCGACGGGATGTTGACCGCGTTCGTGACGAGCGCGCCCTCGAGCGCGGCCGCGACCTGCTCGGCGACGATCACGCCCGCCCGGTCCTGGGCCTCCTCCGTCGAGGCGGCGAGGTGCGGCGTGACGACGACGTTGTCGAGCTCGAGCAGCGGCCCGGAGTACGGCTCCGCGGAGAAGACGTCGAGCGCGGCGGCGGCGACCTTGCCCGAGCGCAGCGCGTCGAGCAGCGCGTCCTCGTCGAGAAGCTCGCCGCGGGCCGCGTTCACGATCCGGACGCCGTCGCGCATCTTCGCGATGGCGGCGGCGTCGATCGAGCCGCGCGTCTCCGCCGTCAGCGGCAGGTGCAGCGTCAGGAAGTCGGCGTCGGCGAGCACCTCGTCCACGGTCTCGGCCCGGTCGACGCCGAGCTCGCGGAACCGCTCCTTGGCGACGAACGGGTCGTACGCGACGACGGCCATCTCGAGCCCGCGCGCGCGGCGCGCGACCTGCTGGCCGATGCGCCCGAAGCCGAGCACGCCGAGCGTCTTGCCCTCGAGCTCGAGCCCGCCGTAGCGCGACCGCTCCCAGCGGCCCTCCTTGAGCGCGGCGTGGGCCTGCGGGATGTTCCGCGAGAGCGCGAGCAGGAGGCCGACCGTGTGCTCGGCGGCGGAGATGACGGTCGACTCGGGCGCGTTCGCGACGACGATCCCGCGACGGGTGGCTGCCTCGACGTCGACGTTGTCGACGCCGACGCCCGCGCGGCCGATCACCTTCAGCCGGTCGGCCTTCTCGAGCAGCGCCGCATCGAGCTGCGTCGCGGAGCGGATGACGATCGCGTCGTAGCCGCCGATCGTCTCGGCGAGATCCCCGTTCGCGTCCACGTCGACGTCGAAGCGCTCGCGAAGCAGCTCGATCCCGGCCTCGGCGATCGGCTCCCGGACGAGAACTCTCAAGCGGGCTGGTGCTCGTACGTCTCGAGCGCGCGCGTGACGGCGACCCCGCGCTCGATGTCCGCCCCCGCCTCCGCGAGCGCGAGCTCGATCCCGGCCAGCGCGGTCGTGATGTCGAACACGTCGTAGTAGCCGAGGTGGCCGACGCGGAAGACCTTGCCCTTGAGCGGGCCCTGGCCGGGCGCGAGGGTGATCCCGAAGCGGTCGCGGAGGTCGAGCAGGAGCTGCGACCCGTCGACGGGCTCGGGGACACGGACCGTCGTCACGACGGCGGAGCTGTCGTCGTCCGGCGAGAAGAGCTCGAGGCCCATCGCCTTCACGCCCTCCCGGCACGCGCGCCCGAGCCGGACGTGCTCCTCGAAGGCCGCCTCGAGACCGCGCTCGAGGATCATGCCGAGCGCCACGTTCAGCCCCATGACGATGGACACGGCCGGCGTGAAGGCCGCGTCGAGCGACTCCTGCGCCTGGCGCGTGCGCTCCCAGTCGAGGTAGAAGCGCGGTGCGGTTGCGCTCTCGCGTGCGGTCCACGCCGCGTCCGAGACGGAGACGGTCATCAGGCCGGGCGGCGACATGAGCGCCTTCTGCGAGCCGGACACGACCGAGTCGAGCCCCCACGCATCTGTCTCGCAGGGAACCGCGCCGAGGCTCGAGATCGCGTCCACGGCGATGAGCGCGCCGGCCTCCTTCGCGGCTGTGGCGAGAGCACGCACGTCGCACACGACCCCGGTCGAGGTCTCCGACTGCGTGACGCAGCACTGCGCTCGCGCCGCCCAGCTCGGCGAGTCGGGCCGCGAGATCGTCGGCGGAGGGCGTCTCGCCCCACTCGTAGGCGATGTGCTCGACGGCGCAGCCGTACGCTCGGGCGATGTCGGCCCAGCGCTCGCCGAAGTACCCGGCGGACACGGCGACCACGCGGTCGCCCGGCGAGGTCAGGTTCGCGACCACGGACTCGAGCCCCGCCGTCCCCGAGGCCGTGTACAGCAGGACCTCGCTCTGCGTCCGGTAGACCTCCTGCAGGCGGTCGAGCACCTGCCGGTAGGTCGGCCTGAAGTCGGGGCTGCGGTGATGGACGATCGGGAGCGCCATCGCGGCCAGCACCTGAGGCGGAACCGGTGTCGGCCCGGGCGTCATCAGGTAGCGCTTCTCGGCCAAGCCTACGTGAGCCTAGCTCAGGCGTGCAGGACCGCTTCGGCGTTGACGAGCCAGCGCCTTAGGCTCTCCTCGGTGGAAGCGCTCTTCGCGTTCGGTGCGGCGCTGCTCTCCCTGCGGCTGGCGAGCGCGGTCGCGGGACGCTGGCGGGCGACCCGCAGGCCGGAGCTGGCCGCCTGGTCGGCCGCGCTCCTCGCCTACGCGGCGGCGTCGGCGGCGCTCGACCTGGGGCGCTGCGTACGGCTGGGACGGGCGCTCTTTCCGCGTCTACTACCTGTTCGGCGCCTTGCTGACGGCGCCGCTGCTCGGGCGTCGGATCGCTCCTTCTTTATGGCTGGAAACGCATAATCGCGCCGGCGCTCATTTACGTCGGGCTTGCGGTCGGGATTGCGATCGCCGTTCCACTGCACGGAGCGTTCGGCGAGAGCATCCCGGCCGCCCAGGACCACCTCGAGTTCTTCCCTGCGCGGTTCGTGGCGATCGTCGCGAACACGGCCGGCACGTTGGCCGTCGTTGCTGTGGCGATCGTCACGATCAGGCGCCGGCCGCTCGGCAACGGGCTCATCCTGGCGGGGGTCGGCGTTGCCGCCCTTGGCACCGCTCTATCCGGCTTGGGTGCTGCGAAAACAGCCGTTTTTGTGGCAATTGCAGCACTTCTTCTTTACGGAGGTTTTACAGTCTCTCCGCGACGGCGCGCTAACTAACCGCTAGCGTCCCGGTCTTACACGGTTGACACTGATCCCCGGGCCCGCCCAGGGGCTTGCTCCGACACTGCGGCTTGTCGTCCGCGAGCGAGCACTCGGGCCCGGAAAACGAGGGGGTTGTTTTGCTCCGACATTCACTGCGGCTTTTGCCTGTGCTCGTCCTCGCGCTCGTGGGCGTGTTCGCCCTGAGCGCGGCGCGCCAGGCCGACGCGAGGCAGAAGACCGTCCACACCGTCCGCGTACACCCGTACGACGCCGGCCTGGTCCGCCAGATCCACCGCTACCGTCGCGTGACCTGGCGCTGGCAGTCCGTGATGGGAGTCCGCCGCACCCCGGCGACGCGCGCGGCCGTCAAGGATCCGAGCCACCGGTACAAGGTCTGGGTCAAGAACCTCTGGAAGCACCGCGCGAAGCATGCACGCCGCCTGGCGGCGCATCCGCCGCACATGGCCGGCTGGCTCTGCATCCACCGCTACGAGGGCGCCTGGCACGATCCCAACGGCCCGTACTACGGCGGGCTCCAGATGGATCTCGGCTTCCAACACACGTACGGAGCGCGGCTCCTGCGCACGAAGGGCACGGCCGACCACTGGACTCCGCTCGAGCAGATGTGGGTCGCCGAGCGCGCGCACCGCAGCGGCCGGGGCTACTACCCGTGGCCCAACACCGCGCGCTACTGCGGACTGATCTAGAGTTTGGGCATGGGTCGAGGTTCACGTCCGATCGTGCGCTGGCGCAAAGACCGGCAGCGGAAGAAGAAGGCGCGGGAGAAGCGCGACGCCGCGCCGCAGGCTGCTGCAGCCGCTCCGCGACGCAGGTCGTCGAGCCGGGCAAAGGCGGCCGAGTAGAACTCAGGCGTCGAGCTTCTGGCGCAACAGGTCGTTGACGAGCTTCGGGTTCGCCCGGCCCTCGGTCTCCTTCATCACCTGGCCGACGAAGAAGCCGAGCAGGCCCTGCTTGCCGGCGCGATAGGACTCGACCTGTCCGGGGTTCGCGGCGAGCACCTGGTCGACGAGCGGCTCGAGGTCGCCGGCCTCGGTGATCTGGCCGTCGCCGAGGTAGGTCTCGGCGGAGAAGCCGGGATCCGCGCTCGCCGCGAGCGCGTCCGTGAAGACATGTCTCGGGACCTGGTCCCGAGCCATGATCAGTTTGGACAGCTCCTCGGCGTTGACCGCCGCCGGATCGACCCCCGTGGCCGCGAACTGGTTCATGATGATGTTCGCGACGGCTCTCCGGTCGCCGCCGACTCGCTCGAAGAGGCGGTCTCGGCCGCTGACGACGAGCCCTTCCGCGAGCTCGAAGCCGACCTCCTCGCCGAGCCGGTCGATCCGCGCGCCCGGTAGCTCCGGGAGTTGCGCCACGAAGCTCCTCGACGAGGTCGCGCGGCGGTTCGAGCGGGACGAGGTCCGGCTCCGGCAGGTACCGGTAGTCCTGGGCCTCTTCCTTCGAGCGCAGCGGCGGCGCCGACTCGTTGCCGGGGTCGAAGTGCATCGTCTCCTGCTCGACCTCGCCGCCCGACTCGTAGATCTGGATCTGGCGCTGAATCTCGCGTTCGATGCCCTTCGCGGCGAAGTTGAACGAGTTCATGTTCTTGAGCTCGGTGCGCGTGCGCAGCTCGTCGGAGCCCGCGGGCCGCACCGAGACGTTGACGTCGAACCTCAGCGAGCCCTTCTCCATCTCGGCGTCCGAGATGCCGAGCTCGACGACGGTCTGCCGGAGTAGCTGCAGGAAGCGCTTCGCGTGCTCCGAGGAGTGGAGGTCGGGCCCGGTGACGATCTCGACGAGCGGCGTCCCGGCGCGGTTGAAGTCGACGAGCGTTCGGTCGGCGCCCGCGATGCGGCCCTCGGCTCCGCCCATGTGCACGTTCTTCGCCGCGTCCTCCTCGAGATGGGCGCGGACGATGCTCACGGCGACGTCGCCGTCGGAGGTCGGCAGCGTGAACGCGCCGTCGACGCACAGCGGCTCGTCGTACTGGGAGATCTGGTAGCCCTTCGGCAGGTCGGGATAGAAGTAGTGCTTGCGATGGAAGGCGGCCCGCTCGACGACCTCGCAGCCGAGAGCGTGGCCGAGCAGGATCGTCATCTCGATCGCGCGCTTGTTCGGGACCGGGAGCGTGCCCGGGTGCGCGAGGCAGACGGGGCACGTGCGCGAGTTCTCGGGCGCGAAGTACTCGAGCTCGCAGCGGCAGAACATCTTCGTCCGCGTCTTCAGGTGGACGTGGATCTCGAGGCCGATGACCGGTTCCCAGCTCACTTCAGCCTCGGCGGGACGTAGTCGAACTCCAGCGCGTGCTCGAGCGCGTGACCGGCGCGGAAGAGCAGGTTCTCCGAGAACTGCGGGCCGATCAGCTGCAGGCCGACGGGGAGGCCCTCGGAGAGCCCGCACGGGATCGACAGGCCGGGCAGGCCGGCCATGTTCGGCGGGATTGCGAGGACGTCGCTCAGGTACATCGCGAGTGGGTTGTCGACCCGGGCGCCGATCGGGAACGCGACCGTCGGCGACGTCGGGCTGACCAGCAGGTCGAACTGCTCGAGAGCGGCGCGGAACTCGTCGCGGATGATCGTCCGGACCTTCTGCGCCTGGCCGTAGTAGGCGTCGTAGTACCCGGCCGAGAGCGCGTACGTGCCGAGCATGATCCTGCGCTTCGGCTCGTCGCCGAACCCGGCGTCGCGCGTGCGCATGTACAGCTCGCGGACGTCGCCGTCGGTGACGCGCAGCCCGTAGCGGACGCCGTCGTACCGGGCGAGGTTGGACGACGCCTCGGAGGGTGCGATCAGGTAGTAGCAGGGCAGCCCGTACTCGACCGAGCGCGGGAGGGTCGTCTCCCCCACCTCGGCGCCGAGCTCACGGCAGAGCTCGATCGCGGCGTTGACGGCCTCGCTCACGCCCGGCTCGATGCCCTCGGCCTCGTTGAGCTCCTTCGGGACTCCGACGCGAAGGCCTTTCAGGTCCTCGGCCTGTGGAATCTCGATCGGTTCCGGGAGCTCGACCGTGGTCGTGTCCTCGGGGTCGCGGCCGGCGATCACGGAGTAGAGAAACGCGCAGTCGGCGACGGTCTTCGCGATCGGCCCGATCTGGTCGAGGCTGGAGGCGAAGGCGACGATGCCGGAGCGGGACACGGTGCCGTACGTGGGCCGAAGGCCGACGACGCCGCAGAGCGCCGCCGGCTGCTTGATCGAGCCGCCGGTGTCGGAGCCGAGCGCCCACGGAGTCAGGCCTGCGGCGACCGCGGCCGCCGAGCCGCCCGACGAGCCGCCAGGGACCCGATCCGGGTCCCACGGGTTCCGGGTGGGGCCGAACGCCGAGTTCTCCGTCGACGAGCCCATCGCGAACTCGTCCATGTTCGTCTTGCCGATCACGCGCAGCCCGCGGCTCTTGCAGCGCTCGGCGACGGTCGCGTCGAAGACCGGGACGTAGCCCTCGAGGATCTTCGAGCCGGCCGTGGTGGGGATGCCCTTCGTGCTGACGAGGTCCTTGTGGGCGATCGGGATGCCCTCGCCCGGGGCCTCGTCGCTCACGTGGAGGAAGCAGTTGAGCTCCCCGTCGCGCTGGTCGATCGCGGCTCGGTAGGCGGAGAAGATCTCGTCCGACGACGCCTCGCCGGACTCGAGCAGGTCGTTCACCTGCTGCGCGGTCAGGCGCAGGGTGTCGATCATCGGGCCACCGCCTCTAGGTCCGGTACCCCCGACCTCCTCCCCACTGCGAGCCTATCGAGGAAACTCGCACGCGTGGGTGACGGGATTGCGTCAGTTGTGTGTCGATGGCCGGGGCTCATGCCGGCGGCACCCGGAAGAAACCGGCTTCGCGGTCGGGCGCGTTCGCCAGCGCGTCCTCGACGGTGAGCGAGGCGCGCGGCTCGTCGTCGGCCCAGACGTTCACGAGGTCGAGCGGATGCGCGGTGGGCTCCACGTCCGCGAGGTCGAGCTCGCTCACCTTGCCAACCGCTTCGAGGATCGCGTTCAGCTGCGCCCCGAGGCGGTCGATCTCCTCGTCGGTCAGCGCGAGCCGCGCGAGCCGCGCGACGTGGAGCACTTCGTCTCTCGAAATGGCCATGCGAACATCCTCCCAAAAGCGCCCAGGCCCAGAAGCGGGTCGCAAATGAAGCAGGCCCCTTCCGGGGCCTGCAATCTGTCTCGAGTCCGGAGGTACTAGGCGGCGGTGACGTTCGAGGCCTGAAGGCCCTTGTCGCCCTGCACGACTTCGAACTGGACGCGCTGCCCTTCGGTCAGCGACCGGTAGCCGTCCATCTGGATCGCGCTGTGGTGGACGAAGACATCGTCCCCACCCTCGCGCTCGATGAAGCCGAACCCCTTCTCGTTCGAGAACCACTTGACGGTGCCTTCAGCCAACACTTCCTCCTTCTACAGCCGGACTTCTAAAGCGGCGGAAGGTTAACCCTCAGCCCCCGGGGAACGCAAGGAGCCCGCGGCGGTATTTCGCCGCTTTGACCGTGCTCGAGAGGAGCATCGCGATCGTCATCGGGCCGACTCCTCCCGGCACCGGCGTGATCAGGCCGGCACGTTCGGCGGTTGCCGGGTCGACGTCACCGACGACACCGTCGTCGCCGCGATTCATGCCGACGTCGATCACGGTCGCACCCTCGCGCACATCGTCCGGCCCGATGACGTTCGTGTGACCCACGGCGACGACGACCACGTCGGCCCCGCGCGTGACTTCGCCGAGATCGCGGGTCCGCGAGTGGCAGACGGTGACGGTGGCGTTGGCCTGGAGCAAGAGCAAGGCGGCGGGCTTCCCGACGATGTCGCTGCGGCCGACGACGACCGCGTGAGCACCTTCGAGCGGGACGTCGTATTCCTCGAGCAGGCGCAGCACGCCGAGCGGCGTCGCGCCAACGTGCGCCGGCCGCCCGAGCACGAGCTGGCCGAAGTTCAGCGGATGCAGCCCGTCGACGTCCTTGACCGGGTGGATCGCCCGGATGACGCGGGCCTCGTCGATGTGGTCCGGCAGCGGGAGCTGGACGAGAAGCCCGTCGATCGACTCGTCCGCATTCACCTCCTCGACCTGGGCGAGCAGCTCCTCCTCGGTCGCCTGCGACGCGAGCCGGATGTCCTTCGCCTTGAACCCGGCCTCCGCGGCCGCCTTGTGCTTGAGCCGGATGTAGATGTCCGACGCGGGATCGTCGCCGACGAGGACCGTGGCGAGCCCGACCTCACCCAGGTCCCGGACCTCGGCCGCGACCTCGCCGCGGATGCGCTCGGCGAGCGCCTTGCCGTCCATCAGACGAGCTGCCACTACGGCCGGGGCAGCTCCACGCCGCTGACATCGAGGCCGAGCGACTCGGCGAGCTTCACGCCCTCCTGGAGATCCTCTTCGAGGCGCTGCAGGTCGCGCTCGTACATCAGCCTGCCGATGACGGCGCGCGCCTTCGGACGCCACAGCGCGTGCTTGACGAAGATCGGGAGCAGCCGGTTCGCGGCGTCGACGAGCCGCTGGTTCATCTTCTTGCCCGCGCCCTCGAGCAGGACGCGCTCGTACGCCATGCCGGCGCCGTGGTGGATCCCGTCGTCTGTCGCGAGCCGGTTACAGAGCTCCTCGAGCACCGTTCCGCGCGACGCCCGGGCGATCAGCCGGAAGCGCGAGATGATCAGTCGCTCGTAGAAGACCTGCATCTGGAAGACCTTCTCCTCGAGCGTGTCCGCCTCGAGGGTCATGTGCGCGAGCTCGTCCAGGTACGGGTCGCGCTCGGCGATGCCGCCGACCTGGTTGGTCAGCTTCAGCCACGCCTCCGTGTGGCGCGACTCGTCCTGCACCATCGTCGAGTAGTAGAGCCTCGCCTCGGGATCGGGAGCGACGTTCAGGAGCTGCGAGGCCATCTCGCAGGCGAGCATGTCGGCCTGGAGTTGCTGCGTGAGGACGGAGCGCCACATGTCGCTGCGGCGCGCGCGGCGCTGCGGCGAGCCCTTGCCCTCGGGGATCGGCGGGAGCTCATTCCAGGGCAGGTCGCGGACCTGCCACTCCTGGCGCTTGGCCAGCTCATAGAAGCGCAGGACGCCTGCGTACTCCTCGCGCTCGCCCGCCGTTGGTTCGACGATTCGCTCGGTTGCCATGCCCGGAGATTATCGTCCCACCGGTGGAGCTAAGGAAATGGCCGCGCAAGAACGACGCTGCGTCGATCCAGGCGCGACGGGCGGCGCTCGACGGTCGCGTCGACCCCGAGGTGTTCGGAATCGACCTCGCGCCGTGGGTCAACGCGCAGGAGGCACTGACGGGTGTCTCGGTCACGCCGACTGCGGTGATCGGGCCGCTCACGATCTCGCTCGGCGACTATGAGCTGACCGAGCCGGACGGCGTGCTCGTCGAGCGCGGCCGTGCGACCGACGAGGTCTACGTCCCGCTCGCGCACACGGAAGGGTCGCTCTCGGACTCGCTGTACCGAGGCGCTCGGGCCGCCGCGGAGTCGGGCGGCTTCCGGACGGAGGTCCTGCGCGATCGGATCACGCGTGCCTCAGCGTTCGTGACCAACTCAGCGGAGGAGGCCGCGGCGCTCGGACGCTGGGTCGAGAGTGAGCTCCCGAACATGCGCGACTGGCTGGCCGGGCGCGACGAGCAGTGGATCTCCCGCTACGCAAAGCTCCGCGAGGTCGAGACCTACGTCGCGGGGCCGATCTGCCACGTGATGTGGGCGTTCACGACCGGCGACGCCTGCGGGCCGAACATGATGACCCGCAACGCGTACGCGCTGAACATGGGCTACGTGATGGAGCACGCGCCGCGAAAGCCCGAGCGCGCGATCCTCGAGGCGAACATGGGCGGCGACAAGAAGATCTCGCACCGCTACTTCGAGCGCGGCGGGCACGGGAAGACGGTCGTCGCCGAGGTGACGTTGACCGAGGAGGCAGTGCGGCGCGTCTTGCGGACGACGACCGACGACCTGCTCGAGCTCTCCTGGGCGGGCACACACGGCGCCGTTGCGTCCGGGATGCAGTCGGTCGCGTTCACGCCCGCGACGGCGATCGCCGCGATCTTCAACGCGACGGGGCAGGACCTGGGCATGGTCGGCACGAGCTCGATGGCGCACGGCACCGGGAAGCGCGTCGAAGGCGGATTGAATGCGGCGATCCGTCTTCCGGGCCTCGAAGTCGGAACCGTCGGCGGCGGGACGACGTTGCCGTACGCACGCGCGTGGCTCGGGCTGATGGACTGCGCCGGCGCGGGCAAGGTCTACCGCTTTGCTCAGATCGTGGCCGCGGCGACGCTGGCGCTCGAGATCTCGGCCTCGGCTGCGATGGCCACGTCCGGCTCAGAGAACTTCTTCAAGGCGCACTTCGAGCGCGGCGGCATGCGCTAAAGGGCCGAGCCATGAGGACAAATCGTCACGCTTTCTTGACGGGGTCTGACCCCGCCCTTCGCTCCGGGAGCCACGCCGCGCTGGAAACGGGGTCAGACCCCGTGCCGAGAGCGTGAGAATTCCTCCACACCACGACCCGGCTTGCTTCGGGTGCGGCGACAACCCGATCGGCTTCCACCTTCCGCACCCCGAGGCCGAGGGAGCGGAGCGCTACGAGACGACCTTCTCCTTCGACGAGCGCCACCAAGGCGGGCCGGGGCTCGCACACGGCGGGATGGTCGCGGCGCTCATCGACGAGGCCTGCGGACTGGCCGCGACCTGGTACCGCTTCCCGACGGTGACCGGGCGGATGTTCCTCCGCTACCGGAGGCCCGTGCCCATCAACCGTCCGCTCTCGGTGCGTGCCTGGATCGAGGACGAGCGGGGCCGGCGCGTCTTCGTGCGCGGCGAGCTCTGGGAGTCGGACGAGCTGCTCGCCGAGGCGCGCCTCGCCTTCGTGCACGTTCCGCTCGAGCACTTCCTCGAGACGCCGGAGGGGCGGGCCCACGCCGAGGCCTGGAGAAAACGCCTGCTGACAGACGGATCTTGAGCGGTTAGCCGGCCTTGTACGCGACCGCGAGGGTCGCGTTGGCCGTCGCACCGGTGCTGCGGGACCAAGTGCCGTTCACCGTCTTCAAGCCGGCACTGGACTCGATCCGATAGGTGCTGGTCGCCCAGCTGAAGAAGGCGCTGTTGCCGAAGTCGTGGATCTCGACGTTGGGGGCCGTCGGCGTGCTCGTCGCGTTCGCATCGATCGTCGACCACCCGACGACGAGGTCGTTCGGGCTCGTCGTCGTCACGTTCGCGCTCCAGCCCACGACGCCACCCTGGGTGCTGATCGCGCTTGCGTCGGGCGCCGAGGCGGGTGCGATCCCGGTGAACGATGCCGCCGCGATCAGTCCGTGCGTGACCGACCGTGAGAACCGCGCCGTGAGCACCTGGCCGGGAGCCAGCCCGAACGGAGCATCAGCGGAGGCGATGGCGACCCAGAAGTTGCTCGTGTTCTTGCCTTGCCTGTCGATCGTCCACGTGAGCCCGCCTCCGGTCACCGACGTCAGGGTTCCCGTGCCGTTGTTCCAGACGAGGTACAGGACGATGCGAGAGGGGCGGCCGCGGCCGCCGACGTCGTCAGCGTCATCGTCGTGTTGCCGGCGTTCTCGCTCTTCGTTCCGAGATTCGCGTCGAAGGCGAGCGGAGGTGGAGGCGGTGGTGGCGGTGGCGGAGGCGGAGGCGGCGCGGTGGCGGAGGCGGCGGCGGTGCAGGCGGAGGCGGCGCTGGTGGCGGAGGCGGCGGCGGTGCAGGCGGAGGTGGAGGCGGTGGCGGAGGCGGCGGCGGTGCAGGCGGAGGCGGCGCCGGTGGCGGAGGCGGCGGCGGTGCGGCGGAGGCGGCGCTGGTGGCGGAGGCGGCGGCGGTGCAGGCGGAGGCGGCGCTGGTGGCGGAGGCGGCGGCGGTGCAGGCGGAGGCGGCGCTGGTGGCGGAGGCGGCGGCGGTGCAGGCGGAGGCGGCGCTGGTGGCGGAGGCGGCGGCGGTGCAGGCGGAGGCGGCGCTGGTGGCGGAGGCGGCGGCGGTGCTGGTGGTGGAGGCGGTGGCGGAGGTGGTGGAGGCGGAGCCGCCGCAGCCTTGTAAGCCACCGCGAGAACCGCGTTCGCCGTCGAGCCCGAAATGCTCGACCAGGTCCCGTTGACCGTCTTCGCCCCGGCGGTCGACTCGATGCGGTAGGTGCTGGTCGCCCAGCTGAAGAAGTTCGCGTCGCCGAAGTCGTGGATCTCCGTGTTGGGCGCGCCCGGAGTGCTGCTCGCGTTCGCGTCGATCGTCGACCAGCCGAGGACGAGGTCGCTCGGGTTCGTCGTCGTCACGGTCGCGCTCCACGCCGCAACCCCACCCTGCGTCGTGCTCGCGCTCGCGTCGACCGGTGAGGTCGGCGCGACCCCGGTGAAGGACGCCGCCGCGATCAAGCCATGGGTGACCGAGCCCGAGAAGGTGGCGGTCAAGACCTGCCCGACCGCAAGCCCGACGGGAGCGGGTGCGGAGGCGATCGCGATCCGGAAATTGCTCGTGTTCCTGACCTGCGCGTCGACCGTCCAGGTGAGGCCGCCGCCCGTGACCGAGGTCAGCGTGCGCGTCGAGTTGTTCCAGACGACATAGAGGAAGACGCGCGAGGCAGGCACCGCCGCGGTGTTCGTCGTCAGGGTCATCGTCGTGGTCGCCGCGTTGTCGGTCTTCGTGCCGAGGCTCTTGTCGAACGCGAGCGGCGAAGGCGGCGGTGGAGGCGGGGTGGCGGCGGTGCCGGAGGCGGAGGCGGGGGTGGCGCAGGCGGAGGCGGTGCCGGAGGCGGCGGTGGCGGTGGCGCAGGCGGAGGCGGTGCCGGAGGCGGCGCAGGCGGAGGCGGTGGCGTGCAGGCGGCGGTGGCGCCGGAGGCGGCGGTGGCGCAGGCGGTGGCGGCGGTGGCAGGCGGAGGCGGAGGCGGAGGCGGCGGTGGAGGCGGAGGTCCACCCGCACTGAACGCGTTCAGGATGTTCGCGGTCGTCCGCTGGATCCCCGCGTTCGCGAAGGTCGCGCTGTAGTTGTCCAGCCCCCAGGCCCACTGGATCGTCCCCGACCCGAAGACCTGCGCGCCGCTCGTCGCCGTGTACAGCGTCGAGTTCGCGAACGAGCTCCCCGAGCCCTCACAGCAGCCCACGACATGCGAGTTCGAGAGCACCGTCAAGCCCGGAGGCGAGAACCCGTTGTTCCAGACCTTGTCGTACTCGTAGCCGACGATCCCAGGCACGCTCGTGCCGTCGACGAACCCGGTCCCCTGGTAGATCCAGTTGTTCGCGTTCTGGACGACGTACGGGTAGCTCTGCTGCACCTGATCCTGGTACATGACGCCGATCAACCCGTTCTCGGGCTGATTGACGAGCGGGTCGCGCCAGCGGGTCGTGACGATCGAGTTGTTCACGTTCCACTGCGGATCCGGCCCGGGCGCCTGGTTCGTCTGCGAGTTGTCCTTGTACCCGACCTCGACGCGGTTCGGCGCGCCGGCCGAGTTCGGCTCGAACCGAATCTGCCAGTACGCGGAGTTGGCCGAGAAGAACGCCGCGTTGACGCCCTGGTCGATCGCGTTCTGGACGTTCTCGCGCATGCCCCTCGACCAGTACTCGTCGTGCCCGACCGAGAGGAACACGCGGTGATTCGTGAGCGGGTTGACGTTCGTGTGCGTGTCGACGTCGGTCGTGTACGTGAGGTCGTACCCCTGCGCCTCGGCCCAGCGGATCATCGGGTACTCGAAGTACAGGAACTGCCCCGCGCCGTTCGAGTCCTGGGGATCGAAGGGCCGGTCGAACGTGACCTTCGTCGCCGCCGCGTACGGGTAGCCGGTGCCGCCCCTGTTGTTGTAGAGGCTGAGCCCGCCCCACTCGTTGTACGCCTGGTAGGTCGTCACGCTCGTCTGGAAGTCGATCGGCTCGGTCCCGCCGTCGTTCCGGACGACGAAGAAGATGTAGCTCGAGCGCCCGTTCGACGCATTCAGCCGCGCGAGGTAGACGCCGGTCACCCAGTCCGACGGGATGCTCAGCGTCGTCGACTTCGTCCAGTTCTCGCACGAGACCATGCCGGTGACCGGATTCGGCGCCGGGATCGCCTGGTGCACGCCGGGGAACGTGCCGAGCTGGGCGACGCGCCTCGCGCCCACTCCGCCGTACCAGCCCATGCGGTAGATGTCGATCGTGAAGGTCGCTGCCGTCGTCGTCACGTAGAGGTCGAGGGAGTCGCCGTGGTTGACGCTGATCTTCGAGCCGAAGCCGTTGATCGCGTCCTGCTGCGCGACCGCGGCGAAGTCGTCCCAACCCGGAGTGCCCGGCTTCGCGTTCTCGATCTGGATCGCGTTCAGCGGCGGCGCCGCAGGGCTGCCGCCGGCCAGGCCGAAGAGCGCAGCAAGGCCGACCAGCACGAGAGCCGGCAGCATCACGCCACGCCGCCTGAGTACGTTTCGACGCATTCCCAACGCCTCGTGAGTCTTTCAACGTGAGGCCGCGCCGCCTACTGGCTGAATGGTCAGTCCGGGCGATGGCAAAAGGCCAGGAATGGCTTCACCAGTGCGTTTCCGGGCCTGATGGGGATCGTCACGTTCCTCGGCAGCGAGGTCGATGTCCGCCGTGCTCACGCCGCCTTGCGGCGAACGCAAAAGGCGCCGACCAGAATCGAACTGGTGTGCGAGGCTTTGCAGGCCTCTGCCTAACCACTCGGCCACGGCGCCGTGAGTGCCGCATGGTATCGGCGCCCCCACGGGTCTTGAAGCGCGCGAGCGACCCCGTAAGAATCCACCCCCACATGTCCCCCGCCGAAGACAGCAGCGTGAACGACGAGCAGCTCGCCGCGCGTTTGCGCGAGGCGCTCGCCAAGGCGGCAACCGCGCGGACGATCGCGGCGCCGGCCACCCACTCCGACCTCCTACAGCGGATCGTCGAGACGGCCGCAGGCGTGATCGCGGCGCGTGCGGCGGCGCTCTTCCTCGTCGACGAGGCGACCCAGGAGCTGCGCTTCGAGGTCGCACTCGGCGAGCGCGCCGACGAGGTGAAGGAGATTCGCGTCCCGCTCGGGCACGGCATCGCGGGCGGGGTCGCCCTGAGCGGGCAGCCGATGGCGGTCTCGGACGTCCAGCAGGACGAGCGCTGGGCGGCGGAGATCGGCGAGCGGGTCGGCTACACGCCGGACAGCATCCTCTGCGTCCCGCTCTTCTACGAGGACGCGGTGATCGGCGTGCTCGAGCTGCTCGACAAGGAGGGCGCGCAGTCGTTCGACGACGCCGACATCCGGACGCTGAGCCTGTTCGCGAACCAGGCTGCGGTCGCAATCGAACAGTCCCGCGTGCAGGAGAGCACCGGGGCGCTCGTCGCGGCCATCCTCCGCTCGGCCGTCACCGACGGGAACGGCGCCGAGGCCGCCGAGAGCCTCGACGACGACATCCGCGCGTTCAGCGCGACACTCGAGGGCGACGAGGTCTTTCGTCGCTCGCTGCGGCTCGCCGAGCTCGTCCACGAGATCGGCCGTGAGGGTGAGCAGGAGCTCGACGCCTGCCAGCAGATCCTCGAGAGCTTCGCCGCGTACCTGCGGGCCCGCCGCTCGGCGTACTAGGCGTGAGCACGCAGCCGGCCTGGTCCGCAGCGTTCACGGACGACGGCCTCGCGAGCGTGGAGCGGGTCGCCCCGCTCGAGGAGCTGACGCGCGAGTGGGCCTGGGACGGGAGCACGGGCGCCGGAGTCAAGGTGGCCGTCATCGACAGCGGGATCGACGCGGACCACCCTGCGGTCGGCGGGCGGGTCGAATACGTGTCCGTCCTGGTTCAGGACGGAGAGATCGTCTTCGACACCGAGCCGCACACGGACGACTTCGGGCACGGCACGGCCTGCGCCGGGATCATCCGCAGCCTCGCGCCCGACTGCGAGCTCTACAGCGTCAAGGCGCTCGGGCCGCGGCTGCGCGGACGGGGCGACGTCTTCACCGCGAGCCTGCGCTGGGTGATCGACAACGGGATGGACGTGTGCAACCTCAGCCTCGGGACGACGAAGCGCGACTTCTTCGCCACGCTCCACGAGCTCGTCGACGAGGCGTACTTCCGGAATGTCGTGCTCGTCGCAGCGGCGAACAACATGCCGATGCCGAGCTACCCCTCGCTCTACTCCTCGCTGATCTCGGTCGCGTCGCACGACCGCGAGTCGCCCGAGACCTACTTCTTCAATCCGCAGCCGCCGGTCGAGTTCGGTGCGCGAGGCATCGACGTGCGCGTGGCGTGGCAGAACCACGGCTGGATCAAGGCCACCGGCAACAGCTTCGCCGCGCCGCACATCGCCGGTCTCGTCGCGAGGCTGCTCGGGAAGCATCCGGGGCTGAGCGTCGTGCACGTGAAAGCCGTGCTGCGCGCGCTCGCGGACAATGTCGTCGACCGTACTGTCTGATCGAATCTGACCATGCGCCTCGGGCTGATCTCCGACATCCACGGCAATCTCCTCGCGCTCGACGCGGTGCTCGAGGAGCTCGAGCGCGAGGGCATCGACCAGATCGTCTGCCTCGGCGACGTCGCGGTCGGCCCGCAGCCCGCGGAGGCGCTCGCCCGCGTGCGGGAGCTCGGCTGCCCGGTGGTGATGGGCAACTGGGACGCCGCGTTCATCCGCGGGATGCCCGAGCCGAAGGACAAGGTCGGCGAGATGCTCGTCGAGATCGGGAACTGGTGGGCCGCCTTCCTCTCGCCCGACGACCGCACCTTCATGGAGAGCTTCCAGCCGACGGTCGACCTGATGCTCGGCTCCACGCCCGCGCTCGCCTTCCACGGGTCGCCGAAGTCCTACGACGACTGGATCTTCTCGACGACGCCCGACGAGGAGCTGCGCCCGCTCCTGATCGACACCGAGGCGACCGTGCTCCTCGGTGGGCACACGCACCTGCAGATGATGCGCCGCTACGAGGACTCGCTGATCGTCAATCCCGGGAGCGTCGGCCTGCCCTTCCGCGAGTGGTGGCCGCGGCCGGTGATGATCTCGCCGTGGGCCGAGTACGGCGTCGTCGGCGGCGACAACGGGCACCTGACCATCGACCTGCGGCGCACGCCGTTCGACGTCGACGCGTTCCTCGCAGCTGAGCCTCGAGTCGGGGATGCCGCACGCCGAGTGGTGGGCCAACTGCTGGGTGCGGGACTAGCTCAGCGGCGCGAGATCGTCGTCACGGTTCCGTCGGGCGCGATGCGGCGGATGTGGCCCGCCGGTCCCGCGTCGAGGACATAGGTCACGCCGCCGCCCACCTCGACGTCGTAGGGGACGGCGAAGGCCGGGCCGACGAACCCGAGGCGCGTGCCGCTCGGGCTCGAGCCGGACGACGCGGTTCTGCGAGCCCTCGATGACCGAGACGGTCCCGTCCGGTGCGACGTCGAGCCCGTACGGCTGGTCGATCGCCGCGAACGCCGTCACGAGGCCGGTCGCCGGATCGATCCGCCGCACGCGGTTGTTGTCGCGGTCGGAGACGAGGAGCGCGCCGTCCGCCGCGACCGCGAGCCCGTGCGGCGACGAGAACTGCGCGTTCAGGGCCGGACCGCCGTCACCGCCTCCACCTGCCTCCCCGGTGCCGGCGATCCGGATGGGCGGCCCTGAACCTCCCGGGAGCCGGAAGATCTGCGTCGCGGTCGAGTAGTAGACGTCGCCGTTCGGGCCGGCGGTGATCGGCCCGATCTCGATTCCTGCGGGCACTTCGGCCACGGTCGTCGGCGGCCCGCTCCCGTTCAGGCGCTGCAAGTGGTTTCCGACGGAGACGTAGACGCTGCCCGACGGAGCGCGGACGACCGCGTACGGCCGGGCGATCGAGGGCACGAGCACGCTGACGCGCCCGGTCGCCGGATTCACGCGGAGCACGCGGCCCGGGTTGTTCTCGACCAGCAGCAGGGTGCCCGCGGGCTCGAGGTCGATCGAGGTCGGCTGGACGAAGACGACGGGCTGGCCCCGGCGCGCGGCGCACGCGGACGGATCCGAGCCGCGAGGTCGCGCCGCCCGCCTGCGCGCTGATCCGCCACTGCCCGGCCTTCGGGAACACGAGCCGCGCGCGATACGAGCCGCGCCTGCCCGTCGCGCGGACGCGGACCCGCCCCGGCCCGACGGCGCTCACGCGAACCGTCCCTGCGTACGACAGGGGTCGCACCGCGAGGCGAACCGTCCACGCGCGGCCCGACGACCGGAGCCGCCCGCTTGCCGGTCAGCGAGACCCGGACGGGCCCCGCCGCGGACGCGGTGCATGCGAACACCCCGAGGAGCAGCAGTGCGGCCGCGACGCGCTTCATGTCGATTCAGACGCGCGAGGTCGCCGCCGGTTTGCAGAATGGAGGGCATGCCGAGTCGAGCGACCATCGGTGTCGTGGCCGTAGCCGTCGCTGCGGGCCTCTGGGGCATGGACGCGCTGATCCGGCGGCCGCTCGCCCACTCGACCGAGCCGGCGACGATCGTCCTCGGCGAGCACGTCGTCCTCGTGCTCGTGCTCCTGCCGGTCGTCGTGACCGCGCTGCCGGCGGTCTGGCGCGCGGGCCCGCGCTTCGTAGCCGCCGCGATCGTCGTCGGCGCGGGCTCCTCGGCGCTGGCCACGATCCTGTTCACGCAGGCCTTCGTGGACGGGAATCCCGTGACGCCGGTCGTCCTGCAGAAGGTGCAGCCGCTGATCGCGGTGTCGCTGGCCGCGGTCATGCTCGGTGAGCGGCCGCGCCCGCGCTTCGGGCTGTTCCTGATCGGCGGCCTGGCCGGGACGTGGCTGATGGCGTTCCCGAGCCCGTTCGACGTCTCGCTCCACGGTCAGGCGCCCGTGCTCTACGCGCTCATGGCGGCCGCCCTGTGGGCGCTCGGGACCGTTCTCGGGCGCTTCCTCGCGCTCGAGCTTCCGTACCAACAGGTGACGGCCCTGCGCTTCGCGTTCGGCCTGCCTGCGGCTCTCGCGGCAGTGCTCGTGCTGGGCGCGCCATTCAGGGCCTCGCTGCACGACGAGCTCTTCATCGCGCTGCTCGCGCTCGTCACCGGCCTCGTCGCGCTCCTCCTCTACTACTACGGCCTGCAGCGCACGACGGCGTCGGTCGCGTCGGTCGCGGAGCTCGCGTTCCCGGTCGTGGCGATCGCGGTCGGCTACTTCGCCTTCGACGCGACGCTGACCAGCACGCAGTTCGCAGGCGTCGTGCTCACGAGCCTCGTCGTCCTGCTGCTGCCACGGCGTGGCCCGGCGCTCGTCGCCGAACGGGCGCCGCAGCCCGTCCCGGTCGAGAGCCCCGCGTAGTCAGCGCGCGACCCGGCCGAGGATCTCGATCGCGGTCTCGAGCTGCTCGTCCGAGTGGTACGGCGCGGGCCCGAAGCGCAGCCGGGGGCCGCGGCTGTCCGTGACGACGCCCTCGTCGAGGAGCCGGCGGCTCAGCTCCTCGGCGCGCTCCGAATCGAAGGCGATGAACCCGCCGAAGGCGCTCAGGGCCGTCTCGCGGTCGCGCGCGACGTCCGTGAGGTCGAGCTCGTCGAAGCGCTCGGCGAGCAGCGTCGTCTGGTGGAGGTAGCTCTCCCGCAGGCGCTCCGGGGTCAGGCCCTGCTCGTCGAAGAAGTCGAGGACGCGGGCTGCCCGGTAGTGGCTCGTCGGGTCGTACGTCGAGCCGGCGAAGCGCATGCTCCCGCGCGGATACGCCGTAGCGCCCGGGCCGTGCTCGGCCTGCAGCTCGTCGAACTCCGCGTACCAGCCCGTGATCGCGGGCCGAAGCTCGTCCGCCTGGGGCGGCAAGCGCATGAAGCAGTTGCCCTCTCCGAGCTGGAGGTACTTGTAGCCGCCGCCGACGATCCACGCCCGCTCGAGGCCCGCCACCGTGAACGGCAGGCAGCCGAGCGCGTGGTACGCGTCGACGAGCAGCTCCGTTCCCGCGTCCGCGCACGCCTCCGCCAGGGCCGGCAGCTCGGGGACGATCCGCGAGTCCTCGAAGAGCACGGCCGAGACGAGCACCGCGCTCGCGCCCGGAGCCTCGGCGGCCAGCCGCTCGGCGAGCGTCTCCACGGGCCGGGCCGGGAGCCGGACGACCTCGAGCCCCTCCTCCCCCAGGCGCCCGAGCTGTCGCCGCAGCGTGTGGAACTCGCCGTCCGTCGAGACGAGCTTCGGCCGCTCCCGCAGCGGCAGCGCGGACAGGAACCGGAGCACGAGCTCGTGCGTGTTCACGGCCAGCGCAACCGGCGCGCCGGGGTCGTCGAGCAGCCGCCGCACGCCGTCGCGCAGGCGCTCCGCCTTCGCGAACGCCCGCTCCCACTTGAGATCCGCGTGCTCGGCCGCGTCCTGCCACGCCTCGAGCTGCCCCTCGCGCCCGACGTCGGGCCACGCCTGGTGCGAGTGCCCGGTCAGGAGCAGCCGCTCGGAGACGCGAAACTCCGAGTAGTGCGCGGCGAGCGGGTTCAAAGCTCGCTGCGGACGGCCCAGAGGTCGGGGAAGAACGGCTTGTGCAGCGTCGAGCGCAGGTACTCCGCGCCGTAGCCTCCCGTCCCTATCTTCGTGCCGATCGTCCGCTCGACCATCTTCACGTGGTGGTAGCGCCACTCCATGAAGCCCTCGTCGAAGTCGACCAGGCGCTCGGCGACCTGCGCCGCTCCTTCGTCGTCCCGGTACGCCTGGAGCAGCGCGGCCTGGACGCCCTTCGACTCCTGCACCGGCTGCGTGACGTCGCGTTCGAGTGCTTCGGCCGGAACGTCGTACCCCTTCCCGGCCAGGTAGCGCAGGAACGAGTCGTAGACGGACGGCCGCTCCAGCGCCGCCTTGACCTTCTCGAAGTCCGGGCTCTGCTCGTGGTACGCGGTCAGCACGCCGGGGTCGCGCCGGCCGAGGATCGCCTCCAGCTCGCGGAACTGCCCTGACTGGAAGCCGGACGAGGACTCGAGCCGCTCGCGGAAGGTCAGGAACTGGACGGGCGTCATCGTCTCGATCACGTCGAGCTGCTGGACGACGAGCTTGAGGATCGTCAGGACGCGCTTGAAGGTCGAGAACGCCCGCGCCTCGTTGCCCTCCTCGAGCATCCGCTGCAGGTAGCGCAGCTCGTGGATGAGCTGCTTGAACCAGAGCTCGTAGACCTGGTGGACGACGATGAACAGGATCTCGTCGTGCTCGTCGGACTTGGGCCGCTGGGCGCCCAGGATCTCCTCGAGCGCCAGGTAGGACGTATACGTCAGGGACTTGTCGATGCTCACCCTGCCTCCTTGAAGAGCTCGCGGGCGATGATCTCGCGCTGCACCTCCGACGCGCCTTCGTAGATGCGCGGCGCCCGCACCTCGCGGTAGAGGTGCTCGAGCACGTGGCCCGTCTGGAGCGCGCGGGCTCCGTGCACCTGGATCGCGACGTCCACCGCGCGCTGGGCCGTCTCGGTGGCGAAGAGCTTGGCCATCGCCGAGGCCTTGCGCACGGGCCGGACGCCCGCGTCGTACTTCGTGGCCGCCTCGCGGACGAGGAGCCGGGCCGCCTCGATCTCGGTCGCCACCTCGGCGAGCTGGTGCGAGACCGCCTGGAACTGCGCCAGCGGCTTGCCGAACGCCTCGCGCTCCTGCGTGTACGAGACCGCGGCGTCCAGAGCGGCCTGCGCCATCCCGACCGCAAAGGCGCCGACGCTCGGGCGGAAGAGGTCGAGCGTGTCCATCGCCACGGCGAACCCGCCGTCCAGGTCGCCGAGCACCTGGTCTGCCTCGACGCGGACGCCGTCGAAGTCGAGGCGGCCGATCGGGTGCGGCGCCAGCAGGTCGAGGTGCTCGCCCGAGAGGCCCTCGCTCTCGCGCGGGACGGCGAAGGCCGAGATTCCCTTCGAGCCCGTGTCGGACGTGCGCGCGAAGACGCTGTAGACGTCGGCCTCGGGCGCATTCGAGATCCAGAGCTTCGTTCCGGTCAGGCGGAAGCCGTCGCGGTCGCGCTTGGCGCGGAGGGTGAGGCTCGCCGCGTCCGAGCCGGCATCCGGCTCGCTGAGCGCGAACGCGGCCACGACCTCGCCCCGCGAGAGCCGCGGGATCCACTCGTCGCGGATGCTCGGCGTTCCGCGGCTGAGGATCGGATAGCCGCCGAGCCCCTGGAGCGCGAGCGCCGTCTCGGCCTCGGTGCAGCCGTGCGCGAGGCCCTCGCGCAGCTCGCAGAGCTCGACCGCGGAGCCTGCGAAGACGAGCTCGAGCAGGCCCTGCTCGCCGAGCGCGCGGACGAGCCGGCGGTTGATGCGGCCGGGCTCTCCTCTGGCGGCGATCGGCGCGAAGACCTCGTGACCGAGGCGGTGCGCGCGCTCGAGGACGTCAGCCATCGATCACGGCGACGCCCATCAGCTCGACGCGTGCCTCGGGCTCGAAGAGCGCCGAGACTCCGATCAGCGCCATCGCGGGATAGCGCCGCCCGAAGTGCCTGCGCCAGACCTCGCCCAGCTCACGGGTCGAGGCGCGGTAGCCCTCGATGTCGGTCGTGTAGACGACGAGCGAGACGAGCTGGTCGGGCTCGCCCCCGGCCGCGCGCAGCGCCGTGACGAGCTTCGCCGCAGCCGAGTCGAACTGCTCGACGAGCGTCGCGCCCTCCCCGGTCTGTCCACCGAGGTAGACGCCGCCGGCGGCGACGACGGCGTGCGCGAACCCGACCGGCTCGGGCAGCTCGGGCGGGTTGATGATCAGCGGCCGGTCCACGCCGGGCTCCGCCCCTCCGTCCAGGCCGCGTAGAACTCGCCGAAGTCGTCGCTCTTCATCAGCAAGGCCTGCGCGAGCGCCTCCATCTCGACCGCGTCGCCGAGCGCCATGTCCAGCTCCCGGGTGAGGAGCACCTTCGTCGTGGCGTGCGCGAGCGCCGGGCCGTCGGCAAGGAGCCGGGCGAGCTCGGCCGTCGCCTGTGGCAGCTCATCGTCCTCGACGACCCGCGTCGCGAGACCGATCGCGTCCGCGCCGTCGGCATCGACCTCGCCGCCGAGGAGGAGCAGCTCGGTCGCCTTGCCGAGCCCGACGAGACGCGGGAGCAGGTACGCGGCGCCCATGTCCGCTCCGGCCAGGCCGACCCGCGTGAAGAGGAACGCGAACTTCGCGGAGCGCGCGACGAGCCGCAGGTCGGCCGCGAGCGCCAGCACGGCCCCGGCTCCGGCCGCGACGCCGTTGACGGCCGCGACGATCGGCAGCGGCGCCTCCCGCATCGCCTTCACGACCGCGCCGCTCATGCGCGTGAAGTCCAGGAGCTCGCCCGCGCCCATCCGCTGCAGCTCGCCGATGATCTCCTCGACGTCCCCGCCCGAGCAGAAGCCGCGTCCCTCCCCGGTGAGGACGAGCACGCGCACGTCGCCGCGGTGGGGCAGCTCGCCGAGCAGGTCGCGCAGGTCCGCGTAGACGTCGAACGTGAGCGCGTTCAGCTTGTCCGGGCGCGAGAACGTGACCGTCGCGACGCCGTCCGCGAGCGCGAGGTCGAAGTTCTGCCAGCGCTCGGTAAACGCGGCAGAGCCGCGGAAGGGGCTCACGTCTGAAGGCCTCCGCCGTCGAGCACGATCGTCTGCCCGTTGATCGCCGCGGCATCGGGGGAGGCGAGGAAGACCACCGCGGCCGCGACCTCGTCCGGCTCGAGCAGCCGCCCGAGCGGGGTCATCGCCGCGAGCTCCGCCTCGGCCTCCTCGGCGGTGCGCCCCGTCTTGGCGACGATGTTCTCGACCGTGCGCCGCGTCATGTCCGTGTCCACGTAGGCGGGACAGACGGCGTTCGCGGTCACGCCCGTTCCGGCGACCTCGGCCGCGGTCGCGCGCATGAGCCCGATCGCAGCGTGCTTGGACGCGCTGTACGCAGCGGTGTAGCGCGCGCCGACGAGCCCGGCAACCGAGGCAACGGTCACGATCCGGCCATCTCCGCGCTCGATCATGCCGCCTAGGACGGCCCGGGTGCAGAGGAATGCGCCGGTCGCGTTCACGTCGAGGTGCGCGCGCCAGTCGTCGAGCGTCGTCCGGGCGAGCGGCGCTCCGACGGCCAGCCCCGCGTTGTTGACGAGGACGTCGACGCGGCCGACGCCCTCGAAGAAGGCCTGCACCGCCGCCTCGTCCGTGACGTCGAGCTCGTCATGGCCGGGCGCATGGACCTGATCGTCGGCGAACCGCTCGGCAACCGCCTTGCCGATCCCCTTCGCACCACCCGTGACGACCACTATGCGGCTCACGCAGCGAGCGCCTTCCGGTCGAGCTTGCCGGACGGCGTCTTCGGCAGGTCGTCGACGAACACGACCTCCCGCGGGTACTTGTGCGGCGAGAGCCGTTCGCGGACGAAGTCCTGGAGCGCCTGCTCATCGACCGGCTGCCTGACGACGACGTACGCCCGTGGGATCGTCAACCCGTTCCGGGCGGCGCCGACGACCGCGCACTCGACGACGTCCGGATGCCCGACGAGGCAGTGCTCGATCTCGGCCGGCGCGACCCAGATTCCGCCGACCTTGATCAGGTCGTCGACGCGGCCGCGGTACCAGAAGAAGCCGTCGTCGTCGCGTTCGAACAGGTCTCCGGTGTGCACGGTGTCGCCCTCGAACGTGCGCTTCGTCTTGTCGTCGTCGTCCCAGTAGAAGAGCGCGGCCGTGTCGCCGGTGACGAGCAGCTCGCCGCTCTCGCCGAGCTCGGCCTCGTAGCCCGGGACGAGCTCGCCGGTCGAGCCGGGGCGCGCGCGTCCGGGCCGGTTCGAGATGTAGATGTGGTACAGCTCGCAGGAGCCGATCCCGTCGAGCACCTCGACGCCGAACGTGTCGAGCCAGCGGTCGTGCAGGTCGCGGGGCAGCGCCTCTCCGGCGGACGTGCACACGCGCAAACAGGACATGTCGGGCGTCTGACACCGGCCATGTCTGATCGAGTCGATCATCTGGGCCATCATCGTCGGAACGTTGACGAGGATCGTCGGCCGGTGCTCGGCGATCAGCTCGAAGATCCGCTCCGGAGTCGTGCGCTCCGGGAAGACGATCCCCGCGCCGCCCACGCCGAACGGATAGAGCGCGGTCAGGTCGCGCGCGTACCCGAAGAAGAGCTTCGGCACGGGCAGCACGATGTCGTCCTCGCGGATCCCGAGCACGTCGCGCGCGTACCACTCGTGGCTGAGGACCGCGCTGTGCACGGGATGGACGGCGCCCTTCGGCCGGCCGGTGCTGCCGGTCGTGAACTTCCAGAGCGCGATGTCGTCCTTCGTCGTCGGCGCAGGCTCGAGCTCGGCCGGGAGCTGCTCGAGTCGCGCCCGGAGCTCGTCGTCGACGACCAGGACTCGCCGCTCGCCGGCGACCTGGCGGATCACGTCCTGCGTGGTCTCGTCCGCCACCACGACGGCTGCATCCGTGTACTCGAGGTAGTACGCGTAGTCCTTCGGCTGGAGGAACGTGTAGGCCTCGGCCGTGACCGCGCCGATCTTCTGCGCTCCGTACCAGAGCGCCACGAAGTCGACCGAGTCGGCGAGGACGAGCAGGACTCGATCCTGGGCCCGCACGCCGAGCTCGCGGAGCAGATTGCCGTACCGGTTCACGAGTCGAGCGAGCTCCGCGTACGTCGTGGGGCCTCTCCGCGCCGATCAGCGCGATGCGGTCGCCGCGCCCCTCCTCGACGTTCCGGTCGACGAACCACGTCGCGAGGTTCAGCTCGTGCGGCAGGTCCGCATGGTTGATCACGCGGCGACCTCGCGGATCAGCTCGACGAGCAGGTCCGTCAGCGTCTCGAACGTCTCGCGCCCCTCCTCGGCGGAGGACTCGGCGGGCGCGCCGCAGTACGCCTCGTCCATGCCCATCGCGAGGAAGTCGGTGCGACCGGCCCGGATCGCGGCGGGCATGTCCACGTGCCGCTCCTCGAGCGCCCGCATCCGGTCCGCGTGGACGAGCTGCGGGCCGGTCGGCGAGGACGAGCGACGTCTCGTAGCGTCCGGCGTGGCAGGAGCCGGAGCGGAACTCCTCGGTCAGCCGCTCCGCGTTCCTGCGCCGCGTGAGGTCGAGCAGCGGCACACCGGTCGCGCGCAGCGTCTCGACCTGCTCCGGCTCGAAGTGGCTGTTCACGAGGACGAGCGAGCCGACGCCGGCGGCGATCTCGGCGACGAGCGAGCTCAAAGTGGCCTCCGAGATCGACACCGCCCCGGCGAATGCGGAGCCGTAGCGCGTCACGCCGTACGGCAGCGCCGGGCAGGACGAGCACCGGGATCTCGCCCGCGAGGCGCTCCGCCGCGCGCTCGCAGATCCCGACCGAGATCAGCGTGTCCGTCGAGAGCGGCGCGTGCGGCCCGTGCGGCTCGGTCGCGCCGAGCGGCAGCAGGTGCACCGCCCCCTCAGGCACGTCCGGGTAGGCCAACTCCCCCAGATTCAAGCCCGAACCTCCCCTAGTAACACTGTGTTACTAAGTCGGAGAGGGCGTTCGATCTGGGTCTCCGGAAGGTCGAGGAGGACGAGGTCGGCGCGGCCGGCGCCGACGATCGTGTTCGCCTCGTCGAGCGTCGTCAGGTGTCCGCGGACGAGCGTCGGGACGCGCGCCTCGTTGCGGACGCGGTCGCTGAGCGCGGTCAGGAACCCGCGCCGGTACTGGGGCCGGTCGTCGTGGATCGTCTGGCCGGCCTCGACGTGGATCAGGTCGCAGCCGTGCTCGGCGAGGGCGCGCGGCGATCGCGATCCCGTCGTCGACCGTGTTGCCGCGCGGATGCCAGTCGGTGACCGAGAGACGCACCGCCAGCGGGCCTGCCCATGCGGCGCGCACGGCCTCGAGCACGCGCAACGGAAACCGCAGCCGATCGTCCTCGTCGTTCGTCAGCGGTGACAGGTAGCTGCCGAGCAGGTAGCCGTGCGCCATGTCGATCTCCAACACGGTGGCGTCTGCGCTCTCGGCCGCGGCGACGAACGCGTCGAGAACGGCATCCTCGTCGCGGCTCGCCGGGAATCGCACCGAACGGCCCGAAGGGACGCCTCGTCGGTGCCACGACAGGCCAGCCGTCGGCCAGCGGAAGGTCGACACCCCGGCTCCGCGGCTGCGTCGCGCCGCGCCGACCGGCATGGGTCAGGCGGAGCAGCAGCTTCCCCTCGGGTCTGCTCGCGACCTCCTCCGACGTGCGGCCCTCCTCGCTGACCGCGACCGAGCTCTCGACGAGCTCGAAGCGGTTCTCGAACCGCACGCCGCGCAGCTCGAACGGCGAGAACGCCGGCGGCGGCGAGACGTCGCGCCCGCCGAACCACGCGTCGAGCGCCCGCGTGAACTGCGGGTCGCGCACACCGAGCGTCGGCATGCGTGATCCGCCCGCTCCGGGTCAACAGGTTGAACGCAAACTGGATCGGCTCGAGGTGCGAGTAGCTCGCGATCCGCCCGAAGTACGCGGCACTCTCGCTCGCCGCGTCCTGGGTGCGCTGCACGTACGGCTCGCGCTCCAGCTCGTAGTCGACGAACGCGGCCGCCAGGTCCCAGCGCCGGCGGGCCAGCGCGGCCGCGAGCGAGATCGAGTCCTCCAGCGCGAGCTTCGTCCCCGACCCGATCGAGAAGTGCGCCGTGTGCGCCGCGTCGCCGAGGATGACGAGGTTCCCCGCGTGCCACGTCGCGTTCGTGACCTTCGGGAAGTCGAGCCAGAGCGAGCGGTTCGAATAGAGCTCGCGCCCGCGCAGCTCGTTCGCGAACAGCTGCTCGCAGAACGCGAGGCTCTCCTGCTCGTCCATCTCGTCCAGGCCTGCCGCGCGCCACACCGGCTCGGGGCACTCGACGATGAACGTCGACATCCGCTCGTCGTACGGGTACGCGTGCGCGTTGAAGAGCCCGTGCTCCGTCTCGCGGAAGGCGAACGTGAACGCGTCGAAGACGTGGTCGGTGCCGAACCAGACGTACTTCGAGCCCTCCGGCCGCACCTTCGTCCCGAAGTCACCGAAGCGCCGCAGAAGGCTGTTCGCGCCGTCCGCGCCGACGACGAGGTCCGCCTCCGGAAGCTCCTCGACCTCGACGCCGAACTCGAGAACGACGCCCAGCTCGCGGCACCGCTCCTGCAGGATCTCGAGCAGCCGTTTGCGCGCGATCGCCGAGAACGAATGGCCGCGCGACGACAGCTCGCGCCCCTGGTAGCGGATGGCGATGCGATCCCAGCGCGCGAAGGTGTCCGTGATCTCGAGATGCGTCTCGGGGTCGGCGTCCCTGAGCGCGCCGAGCGTCTCCTCGCTGAAGACGACGCCGAAGCCGAAGGTCGCGTCCGGCGCGTTCCGTTCGAGGACGCGGACGTCGACGCCCCGGTCGAGCTTGCGCAGCAGGATCGCCAGATAGAGGCCGGCCGGGCCGCCGCCGACGATCGCGACGTTCACGCGATCGCCTCCTGGAGCCGATCGAGCTCGCCGAGCTCGGGCACGGTCGGGAAGAGGACGAGCTCGTCGCATCCGGCCTCCTCGTAGCCGCGGACGTAGTCCTTGACGGCGCGGGCGCTCGTCAGGTTGCCGGCGGCGATCTTCTCCGCGAACGGGCCCGTGAATGCGTAGTAGTCGCGGAGGTAGTCGCCGCCGCGCTCGGGATCGCCGAACGCGAAGTAGCCCTGGCCCCAGAGCCTCGGCTTCCCGGGCCGGCCGAGATCGCCCCACGCGGCGAGCGCGCGCCCGGCCGCGTTCGCGAACGCCCGTGGAGGCCCGCCGTTGTGCGCGTAGCCGTCCGCGTAGCGAGCCATCCGCGAGTAGGCCTGGCCGCTGAGCCCGCCGACGAGGATCTCGATCCCGTCCCGCGAGGGACCGACGCTGTCGCCGTCGACGTCGCCCCGGATGTACGCGAGCTGCTCGCCGAGGCGCTTGCCGCGCCCCTTGTGCTCGACCCCGGCCGCGTCGAAGTCCTCGGTCCTCGCCCCCACCGCGAGCCCGAGCGTCAACCGCCCGCCGGACAGCTCGTGCACGGACGCAGCCTGCTTCGCGAGCAGCGCCGTCGAGCGGAGCGGGCCGATCGCGATCATCGTCGCCAGGCGCACGCGTGAGGTCGCAGCGGCCGCCGCGGCGAGCGCGGCGAACGGGTCGTAGCTGTCGTAGACGACGCGCTCGAGCACCGCCACCGACGAGAACGGCCCCGCGTCCGCGCGGCGTGCCCACTCGAGCACGAGGTCGCCCGTCGCGCCCGGCACCGTGGTTGGAAGACCGATCCCGATGTTCACTTCCGCCGAAAGCTTCACACTTTGCGACGCCATGTGGGAATCCCAGTCGTCCCCCTTCGACCAGCACTACGGGCTCGAGATCGACGAGGCCACCGACGAGCTCGTGCGCGCGCACGTACCGGTGCGCGAGCACGTGCTGCAACCGGTCGGGCTCGTGCACGGCGGCGTCCATGCATCGATCGCCGAGGCGCTCGCCTCCTTCGGGACGAACGTCGGCGTCGTGCCCGACGGGAACATCGGCCTCGGCATGTCGAACAACTCGACCTTCCTGCGCTCGATCCGCGAGGGCACGATCCACGCGACCGCCCGCCGCGTGCATCGAGGACGGACGACCTGGGTCTGGGACGTCGAGCTGACCGACGACGAGGGCCGGCTGTGCGCCGTGAGCCGCGTGACGATCGCGGTGCGGCCGCTCCGACCTTGATCCGAATCGTGATCCCGCATGCGGGCTCGCGCGGGAAGTCGCGCCTCGGCGATGCTCGCGAGGAGCTCTCGCGTGCGATGCTCGAAGCAGTGCTTCTCGCAGCGGGCAGCGTGGGTCGAACGTGGGTCGTGTCGCCCGATCCGGTCGACGGGGCCGATTGGATCCCCGATCCCGGAGGCGGACAGGGTGCCGCCGTCGAGGCCGCGCTTCGGGAGATCGGCCCCGGGCCGGTCCTCGTCGTCAACTCCGACCTTCCGTCGGTGACCGCTGACGATCTGCGCGCGCTGCACGACGCGATACCGGAGCGGGGCATCGCAATCGCCCCGGCCCGAGACGGTACGACGAACGCGCTCGGGCTGTCGGACACGACTCTCTTTGCACGGCTGTACGGGCCGGGCAGCGCGGCGCGGTTCCGCGCGCATGCCGAGCTCGCAGTAGACGTGGTTCGCCCAGGCCTGCGCGACGACGTGGACACACCGGCCGACCTGGTGACGTCGTGAAAGTCGCCGTCCTCTCGGGCGGAGTTGGCGGGGCGCGGTTCGTCCAGGGGCTCGTCGAGGTGATCGAGCCGGAGGACGTGACCGTGATCGGCAACGTCGGCGACGACGTCGAGGTGCTCGGCCTGCACATCTCGCCGGATCTCGACTCGATCCTCTACGCGCTCGCCGGGCTGAACGACGAGGAGCGCGGCTGGGGGCGCGCGGACGAGACCTGGCGCGCGCTCGAGACCGTCAGGCAGGCTCGGCGGCGAGACCTGGTTCCAGCTCGGCGACCTCGATCTCGGGCTGCACCTCGTCCGCACCCAGGCGCTGCGCTCGGGGGAGCCGCTCTCGAGCGTGACGCTGCGGCTCGCCCGGTCGCTCGGGATCGAGACTCACGTCCTGCCCGCGACCGACGACCGGCTGCGCACGTGGATCGACACGCCCGCCGGCGAGTTCCCGTTCCAGGAGTGGTTCGTCGCGCGCGGGCACCGCGACGAGGTCGACGGCGTCCGCTTCGACGGCGAAACGGACGCGACACCCGCGCCCGGAGTCGTCGCGGCCATCCAGGGCGCGGACGTCGTCCTCATCGCTCCGAGCAACCCCTACGTCTCGATCGGCCCGATCCTCGCCGTGGCCGCGATCCGCGAATCGCTCGCCGCGCGTCGCGGGTCGGTCGTCGCGGTCAGCCCGCTGATCGGCGGCCGCGCCGTCAAGGGGCCCGCGGACCGGATGCTGGCGCGCCTGGCCGGAGGCACGTCGCCGGCACACGTCGCCGCGCAGTACGGCGGCCTGATCGGCGCACTCGTCGTCGACGAGGAGGACGCGCACGACCTCGACGGGCTCGGTGACGTGCGACCGATCGTCACTCGAACGCTGATGACGGATCCCGAGGCCCGGAAACGGCTCGCGGAAGCCGCACTCGGAGCGGTCCCCGCGTGAAGGTCGCAGTGCTCGGCGGGACCGGCGCATTCGGCTCGGCTCTCGCCGCGCGGCTCGTGGAGGCCGGGATCGAGGTGACGATCGGCTCGCGCGACCCCGACCGCGCGGCAGCAACGGCTGCGGAGATCGGAGCGGCCGGGGCCGTGAACGAAGACGCAGTCGGCGGAGTCGATCTCGTCGTGCTCTCCGTTGATGCGTCGGCCGCGCTCTCGACAGCGGCCGAGCTCGCCGACGCGATCGGCGAGACGCCCGTCCTGAGCGTCGCGAGCCAGATCCGCTTCGAGAACAAGCTCGCGCGTCCGGCCGACGACCCCGTGTCCCTCGCCGAACGGGTGCAGCAGCTCCTCCGCGGCCCGGTCCTGGCCGGCCTCCACTCGCTCGCGGCGAGCTCCCTCTCGGCCGGCAAGGCGGACGGCGACGCGCTCGTCTGCGGCGACGACGAGCACGCCAAGGCGGCCGCGCTCGAGCTCGCGGCGACACTCGTGACCGGCCGCGCACTCGATGCCGGCCCGCTCGCGAGCGCACGGGCGCTGGAGGGCATGACCGCCGTGATCGTCAACCTCAATCGCCGCTACCGCGGTCACGCCGGGCTCCAGATCGTCGGGCTGTGACCGACCTGACGATCTCCGCCGTGCGCGGGCTCCCCGAGCTCCGCGAAGGAGACGACCTCGCAAGCCTGATCGTGGAACGAGCCGAGTTGCGAGACGGGGACGTCCTCGTCGTCGCGCAGAAGGCGATCTCGAAGGTCGAGGGCCGGATCGTGCGGCTGGACGAGGTCGAGCCGTCCGCCCGCGCGCGCGAGCTCGCAGGCGACGGCGACGCTCGCCGCATCGAGGTGATCCTCCGCGAGGCGAAGCGCATCGTGCGCACGCGGGGCTCCCTCGTGATCGCCGAGACCCGCCACGGCTTCCTGTGCGCCTCGAGCGGCGTCGACGCCTCGAACACGCCCGAGCCCGGCACGCTCGTCCTCCTGCCCGTCGACCCGGACGCCTCCGCCGCCCGCCTGCGCGAGCGCCTGCACGAGCTGACCGGACGCGAGGTCGGCGTCGTCGTCAGCGACTCGTTCGGCCGGCCGTGGCGCCAGGGAACGACCGACGTCGCAATAGGCGCCGCGGGTAGTCGAAGTGCTGCGGGACCTGAAAGGCGAACGCGACCCGACCGGCTACGAGCTCCGCTCGACCGTGATCGCGATCGCCGACGAGATCGCCGGGGCTGCAGAGCTCGTCATGGGCAAGCTCGACCGGACCCCGGTCGCGATCGTGCGCGGCCTCGAGGCCGCCGGCGAGGGCACCGCACGTGACCTCGTGATGCCCGCGGAGCGCAACCTGTTCCCGTGATAAGGCGCTGAGCAGGCGCGGCCGAGTCCTCCGCAAGAGCCCGAGAACAGGCCAGATCCGCCGAAGCGACGCCAGAGTGAGCCTCACGGTCGGCCGCTAGCGAACGTCTCTATACTCGAAGAGCTACGCGGATGTAGCTCAGTTGGCTAGAGCGTCTGCTTGCCATGCAGAAGGTCGTGGGTTCGAGTCCCATCATCCGCTCTCAGGAACCCGCTGGAAACGGCGGGTTTTTTCTTTTAGGGCCTCCGGGAGGTCAGAGCTTCGAGGTTGGGAAAGTCAGCCTCTAGTCAGCCTTCGCCGCCCTGACGCGGTACATGATCCGCCTGCGCCCGAGCCGGGAACGATCGCGCTCAACCTCATCTGCGCCGAGTGCGGACGATCGCCTCGAGCCGGCGAGGCGTGGCGGATCCTCTTCGCGGACAGGCTCGCGCGGGAGGCCGTGATCTATTGTCCGGAGTGCGCCCAGCGGGAGTTCGGCGATCAGCTCGAACGGCCTTGAATCATGTTCGGCCAGCGGCCCCCGGCCTAAGAGCGGACGTCGTCGAGCTCCGCGCTGGTCGTCTCACGACGTAGTGGTGATCGCTCCCGTCCCGGTGATGCTTCTGGTTATGTCCGGCGGGTTGCCCGCGTAGATGATCGTGCCGTCTCCCGGCACTGAGGCGTCGAGACTCTCGGTCGCGATAACGAAGACGGTTCCCGACCCGCTCACGACTGCGTGCACGTCGCTCGCGACCAGCCGATTGAATTGCACCATTCCGGAGCCGCTGACCGTGACGCCGAGCCTCGTCGTGGTTCCGCTCGCAGTCAGCGTTCCACTGCCGGGCAAGGTCACGGTCAGACTCGCCGCCTTGATTCCGCCGACGACGATGTTGCCGCTGCCGGAGAGCGTCAGCGCGCTGAGCGTGGGCACGCTGACCTCGACGCTCATCGGGCTATTGGTCGAGAAGCTGCCCGACGTGTTCCCGATGACGAGGTTGCCGGACTGCACCTGGGTCGTGACGCGGTCGAGAAGGTTGTCGTCGGCCCTGACGATCACCGACTGCTGCTCGCCGACGCGAATGACGACGTTGTTGCTCCCAGCGAGCTCGACGCTCCCGAACGGATCCACGTCACGGGTCTCGCTCGCGGCGACGCCTGATCCCTCGACGCTCGAGCTGGACGACCCCGACCCTCCAAACACGTCTGATTCATACAGAAGCGCGACCCCGAGTCCGCCGAGAAGAAAAGCGAGGATCGCGACGAGCATCCACCGGGAGCGGTGGTGTTCCCGTCCCGGGTGAACTGATGTTGGGGCGACGGTCACTTGGCCCTCCCTTCTCACGCGATGTGCCGAGGGCATCCACCTCAAGCCTCACGGCCGATCCCGAGATTGGCGCACGCTTCGCGCCTTCTGGAAGACACAGTCAGCTTCGTTCATCCACGTGTCCGGCGCATCGGTTCCCTCACTGAAGGTGGCGTGTGGGAAAGCCGCACGTTCGCCCCCTCCACCTCGTCCGCGACGACTTATTGCACCTTCCTCAACATGCCTCTGCGTTTTGCGATCTATCCGATATGCTCTATAGTTTGCAACGGCGTGAATACAGACAAGACCCCGTCGGGGATGCTCACGGTGCCCGAGGTCGCGGCCCAGCTTCGCGTCTCAGAGCAGACGGTAGAGACTCCATCGAAGGATAGCGGCGTCGCTCGAGCTGCCTGCCTAGCTTCTCTTAGCTCCATGTGTTACAAACGGCGCGCCTTGATGAAGTCACGCCTGCGGCACTGGACTTCTAACCGAGGATTTCGCTACCGCTCCAGTCGCGGTCCCGGAGAGGGGCCAGGTGCCCGGCGGCACGTGTCGCGCTGGGTGGTGGTCGGCCTCGTGGTTGGTCTATGCGCCGTAGTGATCTCGCTCGGCTTCGTCTCGCGCAGCGAAGGCGCATATCCCGGCGCGAACGGCATGATCGCCTACTCGAGCAAGCTCTTGAGCGACGGATGGTCGATCCACACGATCAATCCCGACGGCACCGGTGGCGCGATGTTGCTCGACGGGGCCGCCAATCGGGTCTGGTCGCCCGACGGCAACAAGATTCTCTTCAACCGCTTTCCGATGTTCGGGTACGCCGACATCTACGTCATGAACGCAGACGGAACAGGCGAGCACCAGCTGACATCGGGCTTTCCCGCCTGGTCGGCGGCCTGGTCGCCGGACGGCACGAAGATCGCCTACGAGCGTTCGGATCCCGGCAACATCGTCGCACGGCGAGCTCTGGACGATGAACGCCGACGGCAGCAACCAGACGCAGATCACGAACGACGGCTTCGGCAAGCTGGGTCTGACCTGGGGGATGACCCCGAGCGGCTCCAAGATCGCGTTCATCCGCTTTCTGTCTGGAGTCTGGGGCTTCTTCACGATCAATCCTGACGGCAGCGGGCTGACGCAGTTGACGGGCATTTCGGACACGCTTGCCTACCACGCGATCGAGACCGGCCCGGGCGGGTTCGACTGGTCACCCGACGGCACGAAGCTCGCCTTCAGCTCCTATGTGGACCTGGTCTCGGCATGCAACGGGATCAACCACGCCCCCTACGACATCTACGTCTACACCGCGGCCACGAACAGTGTCGTAGACGTAACCAACACCGCCACCTGGGAAGGCCCGCACGAAGTGACCCCGGCCTGGTCGCCCGACGGCACCAAGATCGCGTTCGCCGCGAGGACGGACACGTGCATCAATGGCCAGGAAGGAGGCACGCCGGCGGCGATCTACTCGATGAATGCCAGCGGCGGCGGAGTCGTCCAGCTCACGGCGCCGCCGACTCCGATCCAGTGGTACGACCTGACCCCCACCTGGCAGCCGTGTGGCCCGTCAACGCTCAACTGCATATCTACTGGGCCTCCGCCACCGCCACCGCCACCGCCGTCCACCGCCACCTCCCACCACCTCCGCCACCACCTCCTCCACCACCACCGCCTCCACCACCTCCGCCTCCACCACCTACACCACCTCCGCCGCCTTCGCTGCCTCCGAGCTGCTTCGTCCCGAGAGTGCTCGGGCTACGACTCGGGGCCGCGAAGCGGAAGATCCGGCAGCACTACTGCAGGGTCGGGCGCATTCGCCGTGCCCACTCCAGGCGAGTCGGGCGCGTGATCGGCCAGAGCCCGAGACCGGGCGTGGTTAGGCGTTGGGGCTTCCGGGTCCGGCTCATCGTCGGACGCCGGTAGAGCCCCTCGCTACACTCGCCACGCCGGCCCCGAGGGAGGAGGAGCGTCGACCTCGCAGGGCCACCCCTACGCGATCTTCCAACGAGCGCTCAAGCGCCGGAACGTGCTCATGGCGTTGGCCGCGGCGAAAGACCTTCCGCAACTCAGCCTCGCGGATGCGCTCGAGTTGACCGTGCTCGTCGCCCGGAAGGATCCGCGCCGGCACCAGCGGGTCGCCTCGCGCTGGCTCCTGCGCCTCGGGCTCGCGATCGAGAACCGAGTCGACGATCCAAGTCCCCACGATCACGCCCTGCCGTAAAGCACGGCATTTGATCGTCGCTTAGGGTTGTTGTGCTAGGCCGACTGCCGATCAATCAGAGCGACCCGACGCAAGAAGGTTCGTCCCGGGTCACGGGTGTCCGACTCAACACGGACCTACGACGACGCACGACCCCGAGCGTTTCGCGTTACCTATGCGCATTCCTGGTCGTCCGCGCGTTGGTCGCCGAATCCGATCGCCATGCAGACGGTCGTGGGTCGGGTCCCATCATCCGCTTGACGAAAGCGCCGCTCAGGGCCGGGGTTGTTTCGCTTCCATAGCACCGCTCGTCCGCGCCAGTCGTCGCCCATTCAGCGCGAGCGGACGCTCGTCACGTGCGGTCTCAGGCCTTCGTCCATGAACCCGCGATGGAACGGCTCAGGTCTTCATCGATCACCTCACGCTCCCGGTTCGCGACCTCGAGGCGAGTCGACGCTTCTACCGTAAGGCGCTCGCACCGTTCGGCGTCGAAGAGGTCGAGGCTTGGGGAGGGGTCGGTTGGGGGCCTCCGGGCCGGGTCGACTTCTACATCAGACAGGGGAAGCCGGCGGCGCCGCTCCACCTGGCCTTCGCCGCTTCGGACCGGGCGACGGTCGATGCCTTCCACGCGGCGGCGCTAGCGGCCGGGGGCACGGACAACGGCGTTCCCGGACTTCGGCCGCACTACCACGGGGACTACTACGGCGGGTACGTGATCGACCTCGACGGCCACAATGTCGAGGCGGTCTGTCACGCGCCCGAGTAGTGCTCGAAGAAGGAGCGCCGAGCCTCTGGAAACGGCGCGTTCTTTGTATTCCAGGCTCGGCGAGAAGCGCCGTGGCGTCAGTCGTTCAACTGCAGGAGTTTCAGGAGCTGGCCGATCGCGTGGCCGTCTTGGGCGGGGTGACGCATGGCGATGTCGGTCTTGATGCGGTAGCGGTTTCGACGGCCGACCCGTTCGCTCTCGACGTAGCCGGAGTCGATCAGGTCGGCGACGATGCGCTGGGCTGCTCGCTCGGTGATTCCAACGCTCTCCGCGATGTCACGGAATCTCGCGTTCGGGTCGTGATGGAGGCAGAGAAGGACCTGGGTGTGGTTCGAGAGGAACCGCCATGTCTTGTGTTTGTCTTCGGTGCTTGACATACGATCTTCGTAGCGTATATTTCTTTTCGTACGTTGTGTGTCGTGTCAATAGTAAGCGCGACTTCGGAGGGATGGTACATCATGAGCGACGCCCCCGCGTTCCAGGTGCCGACAATCGAGGTTCGCTCCCCGCAGCCGCATGCTGCGCTCGTCGTGCTCGTCGGGGAACACGACCTCCACTCGGCAGACGAGGTGCGGCAACACCTTCGACCAGGCTCTGGCCGTCTGCGACCACTTGATCGTCGACCTCTCGGCCGCCGAGTTCATCGACTCCACGATCGTCGGTGTGCTCCTGCAGACGAAGAAGAACGCCGTTGAGCTCGATCGCAAGTTCAATGTCGTGCTGGGGACTGCGCCGGTCGTCGAACGGATCCTCGACGTGACCGGGGTCGTCCCGCACCTGAACGTCGTACCGACTGTCGAAGGGGCACTGGCCGCGTAGCGCCGTTCTCTCGACCAGTCCGTCGCGGTTAGGCGAGGATCACCTCACAGCCGGCTTCGCGCTGCACCTCGGCGTCGACGTCGGCGCCGAAGAGGTTCCCCAGGAGCCCGTGGTGGTGCTCGCCGAGGACGATCACCTGCGCGCGGATCTCCTTCGCCGTCTCGAGGATCGCCCGGCCGGGGTCTCCAGCCGTCCAGCTCAGGTTCGCCTCGAGCCCGGCCGAGGCGAGCCGTTCGCTCGCCTCTGTCAGCTGCGCGACGATTTCCGGCGGCGGGGCCAGCGCGTGGCCTTCGTCGGCTGAGATGTCATCCAGCGTTCCGAAGTTACGCGGCACATCGAGGTCGAGCGGCATGTTCGCCACGCTCAGGACCGTGATCCGGCCGCGCGATTCGTGGGCCTCCGCGATCGCACGCTCGAGCGCGCGTCTGCCGCCGTCCGAGCCGTCATAGCCGACGAGAATCCTGCGCACCCGAGACAGTCTCTCAGGACGCGACGCTAGCCCACGAGTTTCTTCGCCAGCGGCGTCGTGAAGCGCGGAGTCACCTTCGTCTCCCCCAACCAGGCCTGAAGCAGCGTCAGCCTCGGCTTCGATCGCCCGTACTCCTTCCGCGCCCACGTCCTCGAGGAGACGAAACGCGACCTCGCCGTCCTTCCGCCCCGCCCAGGCGCCGACCACGCGGCCGTTCCACCACACCGTCGGGCCTGCGTTTCCGTTCCGGTCGAACAGCACAGGCGCGTGCTCGCCGAGGTACCAGTCACGCTCCTTCCAGCCCATCACGGTCGGGTCGAGTGACGGCAGGAACGCGGCCCACGGCTCGGGCTCCGGCACGGGCTCGACGTCGCCGGGCAGGACGAAACCGGACACGCCGTCAAGGTCGACCTCGACGGCTTCGATCGCGCCGAGGGCTGCGCGCGTCTGTGTGAGCGTCCATCCGGTCCACCACTTGAGGTCCGTCACGGTCGCCGGGCCGAAGGCCGCGAGCCAGCGCGATGCGAGCTCGACGCGCGCAGGCTCGGGTTCGAGTCGCGCGAGCGGCTCGTCGAACCACGACGCGGCCGGCACCCAGCGCCACTGGCTGCTCGTCCACGCTCCGCGCGGACGACCGCGGACGACGTGTCCCTCCGCGGCGAGCAGGAACAGGACCCAGGACGTCATGCCCGTGCTGCTCGCCCAGGTCTTGCCCTCGCCGAAGTGGAACTTCTCCCGCAACTGCGGCACATCGGCGGACAGCTCGACCGCGTACGCCTCGCCCCGAGCCTCGAGCGCCCGCAGCGTTTTCGCGCCGACCTCGTCGAGCCACTTCTCGCCGTCCGAGGCGATGCCGGCTCCCTCGATCAGCTTCGCGTACCGCCTGCGCGACGCGGCCAGGATCGACTCCGTGCACGCCGCCTGCACGACGGCCGCGACGTCCAGCGGGAGGACGAACAGCGTCCGCCGCATCCCGATCATGCGCAGGACGCTCCGCTCCTCGTACAGCGCGCGCTCGAGCTCCGCCGCCTCCACCCCACGCGCGCGGGCCGCGAGGAAGACCGTCGCCGGGTCGGTCGCGTGGAGACCCGACCAGGCCGCCGTGCCATCTCGACCGGATCGCCAGCAACGTGAGTCAGGCGCCAGAAAGTGCCGTCGCGCGAGCCGTGCGCGCCGCTCCTCGACCGAGATCGCCCGCACGCTCAGGCGCCGGCCGCGTCCAGCGCCTCGTTCACGAGCCGGTCGGCGAGCTCGTTGTGCTCCCGCCGCACGGCCGTGTAGCGCACCTTGCCGACGCGCGCCGCCAGATCGCCGGCCTCCTCCCAGAGCGCGCGGAGCGTGTCCTTCTTGATCTTCCACTCGCCGCGCATCTGGTGGACGACGAGCTCGGAGTCGGACACGACCTCGAGCTCGTCCACGTGCAGCTCGGCCGCGCGCCGGAGCCCCTCGACGAGCCCTCGGTACTCGGCGACGTTGTTCGTCGCGACCCCGATCGTCTGGCCCTCGGCCGCGAGCACGGTTCCGTCCTCGGCCTCGAGCACGTACGCGTAGGCGGCAGGGCCCGGGTTCCCGCGCGCGCCGCCGTCCGTGAAGAGCCGTGCCTTCACAGGAGCGGATAGAGGTCGAACGCCGGCTCCTCGTACGGATGCGCCGACCGCAGCGCCTGCACGACGTCGTCCTCGCGGTCGGCCGGATACAGCGTCTCGAGCCGGAGCTCGGGAACGCGCTCCTCGCGGCCGCGCTCGCCGATCGTCGGATCCGTCCCCTCGCCTCCGAAGAAGGTTCCCGTGCCCTCCGTGTACCACGAGCAGCGCTCGTACTCGCCGATGCGCCCCGCTCCGGCCTCGAACAGCGCGTCCCGCACCGCATCCAGCGACTCGGGCGGCACGAAGACGACGAGCTTCCGGTTCATCCGATGACTCTCGCAAACTGGAACCCCGCACGCGACTGTGATTCAGTCGCGCGGACCCACCAGAGGAGGCGGCTCGTGAGCACCATCGACAGTGGAAACACCGGCCCGCTCGGGCAACCACGCGGCATCGGCTTCGTCATTCTTATGCTCATCATCACGCTCGGCATCTACAGTCTCTACTGGGTCTACAAGACTCAGGAGGAGGTCAAGCAGCACTCGGGCGACGGTCTCGGCGGCGTGCTGGGCCTGGTCGTCTGGATCGTGATCAGCGCCGTCAGCGCCTTCGTGATCCCCTCGGAGATCGGGAGGATGTACCAGAAGGACGGCCAGCATCCACCGGTCACCGGCTGGACGGGGCTCTGGCTCTTCCCGGCTTCGGGATCCTGATCATCCCGGCGTTCGTCTGGTTCGTGAAGGTGCAGGGCGCGCTCAACACGTACTGGGGAGCCAAGATGTCCTCGGGAGCAGCCGCAGCTCCGGCCGAAGCCTGACCGTTCACGCCCGGGGACGGGCGTCCACGCGACGGATCCACGCCTCGAGCCTCGGGTACCGGCCGTTCAGGGCGAGGTACTGCCCGAGGATGAGGTGGAACTCATCGGTGTCGGCCTCGTCGTAGATGAGGCCGTACTTGAGGAACGGGAACGCCGCGCAGTCGGCCGCCGAGAACTCCCCGAAGAGGTAGTCGCGCCCGGCCAGCAGCCGCTCGAAGAGCTCGAGCGATCCCGTCAGCTCGCGGCCGAGCTCGTCGATCCGTTGCGAATCGGGCTCCGTCTGGCCCCGCTCCGCCTCGATCTCGTTCGGAGGCCGTTTCCAGACCCGGTTGAACCAGTCGAGGAAGATGTCGAGCTCGGCACTGCGCGCCTCGTCCTGCGGGAAGAGCGGCGGCTGCGGCTGCAGCGCTTCGAGGTAGCGGAGGATGACGGTCGAGTCCGCGATCACATGTTCGTCGTGGACGAGCACCGGGACGAGCGGCTGGCCGCTGAGCCGCTCGACGGGGCTCCGGTCGTCTGGATCGACGTCCTCCCACTCCACGTCCAGGCCCTTGAACGCGAGTGCGAGCGACACGCGCTCGACGTTCGTCGAGAACGGGATGCGGTAGACGCGGAGCACAGGCACGACGTTATCGAGCGCTCTGCGCTACGCGCCGGCGAGCCAGGCTTCGGTCTCGCTCGCGGACCGCAGCCGGACGACGTTGTAACCGGCCAGGCGCTCCTCGTACCGCGCGCGCCTCGGCCGGTGCGTCTTCAGCGCCCAGAGGAACAGCGACTCACGGCTGAAGAACGTCCCGCGCCAGGTCTCGCGGTTGCCGCCCCAGAGCTCCTCGCCGCTGCGCACGCGCCGAGCCGTCCGCGAGCCGAGTCGTCGCAGGACGTGGGCAGCGACGGATCGAGCCAGACGACGAGCTCCGCCCGCTCCACGACGAGGTCGCCGAGCTTGCCGTGGTAGCCGCCGTCCGCGACCCAAGCGTCTCCGGCCAGAGCCTCTCGGACGCGCTCCCGAAACTCCTCGGCGCTCGGCTCGCTCCATCCGGGGCCCCAGTGCAACGCGTCCAGCTCGACGTGCGGGACGCCATGGCGCTCGGCCAGACGCTTCGCGACCGTGGTCTTACCCGCACACGTCGTCCCGACGACCGCGATCCTGCGTCGGCACGCTACGGGGTCAGGCGATAGAAGCGGAAGAAGTCGTTCTCGATCGGCAGCACCTCGAAGCCGCCGAAGCCCGCCTCCTCCGCGTAGCGCCGCACGGTGTCGGGGCGCATGACCGTGCCCGTCCCCGCCGCGCCCTCGCCGACCATCCCGACCGGCAGGCAGGTGAGGACGCTGTAGCCGTAACAGAGCCGTTCGACGTCGTCTCCCGCGCCCGTGAACGTGTCGGCCACCCGCTCGTCGGCGACGACGACGCACCCGCCCTCGCCGAGCAGCCCGCGGCAGGCGCGCAAGGCGTCGACGGGGTAGGACATGTCGTGCAGCGCCTCGTGCACGTAGACGAGGTCGTACTGCCCTTTGAGCCCCGGATCGGCCGCGTCCCGATCGTGAAACGTGACGCGCTCTTCCACGCCGCTGCCCGCGAGGTTCTCCCGCGCCGCCGCGATCGACGCCGCGTCGAGGTCGATCCCGTCGACCCGCGCCTTCGGATAGGCGCGCGCGATCGCCATCGTCGAGTAGCCCTGGCCGCAGGCCACGTCGGCGACCCGAGCCGGCGGGTCGGCGCCGAGCCGCTCGTGCACGTCCGGGATCGCGGGGAACCATTCGCTGCCGAGCAGGTGCTCGAACAGCGGGCGCGAGGACTCTGCCTGACCTTCGTGCATGTCGGCCCCGTAGTCGGCGTACGGGACTCCGTCGCCGCTGCGGAACGCTGCGAGCACGGCATCGATCGGCCTGACGCACGCGACGACGAGCTTCCCGACCGGGGCGATATAGCTGAGGCTCGTCTCGTCGAGGAGCGCCTCGTCGTGGCCCGGCGGCAGGGTGTAGCGGCGCTCGTCGTCCACATCGAGGATCCCCGTCGTCGCCTGCTGCTCGAGCCACTCGCGGACGTAGCGCTCGTTCAGGTCCGCAGCCTCGGCGAGCTCCGCGGACGAGGAAGGGCCGAGGTCGGCGAGCGTGCGATAGAGCCCGAGCCGCACGCCGATGTACACGGACACGACGTCCAGCGCGCCGAGGGTCGAGCCGCGCAGCCGCTCGACGAGGGCGTCGCGACGCTCGGAGACCTCGGCCGCCACGCTAGGTGTCGATCTGGGCCTTCTGGAGCTTGCCCGAGTAGTCGACGTAGATCGACTTCCACTCGGTGAAGAAGTCGAGCGCGGCCTGGCCCGCCTCGCGGTGCCCGTTGCCCGTGTCCTTGACGCCGCCGAACGGGAGGTGCACCTCGGCCCCGATCGTGCCCGCGTTGATGTACGTGATCCCGGCCTTGAGGTCGCGCATCGCACGGAAGGCCCGGTTCACGTCCTGCGTGAAGATCGAGGACGAGAGGCCGTACTCGATCCCGTTCGAGACCTCGATCGCCTCGTCGACGTCGCGCACCTTGATCACGGCCACGGTCGGCCCGAAGATCTCTTCCTGGGCGATCCGCATCCCTGGATCCACGTCGCCGAACACGGTCGGGCGGTAGTAGAAGCCCTTCTCGAGCCCGTTCCCGGACGCGACCTCGCCGCCGGTCAGCAGGCTCGCGCCCTCGTCACGGCCGATCGCGGTGTACGAGTCGATCTTCTCGAGCGCGGCCTGGTTGATCACGGGCCCGACGTCGGTGTCCTCCTCCCAGCCGACGCCGAGCCGAAGCTGCTCGGCCGACTCGACGAGCCGGGACGCGAGCTCGTCGTAGACGGACTCGTGCGCGATCACGCGGCTCGCCGCGGTGCAGCGCTGGCCGGAGGTTCCGAACGCCGACCAGACGATGCCCTCGACGGCCAGGTCGAGATTCGCATCGTCCATGACGATGATCGCGTTCTTGCCGCCGAGCTCGAGGTGGATGTGCTTCAGGCGGTCGGCGCCGGTCTTCGTGACCGCGACGCCCGTCTCGCGCGAGCCGGTGAGTGAGATGACCGGGACGTCAGGGTGCCGGACGAGCGCATCCCCGACCTGTCCCCCGCCCCCGTGGACGATGTTGACGACCCCGTGCGGGCACGCCCGCTTCGATCAGCAGCTCGACGAAGCGCTCGCCGAGCGTCGGCGTGTCCGTGGCCGGCTTGAAGACGACCGTGTTGCCGCACACGAGCGCGGGCAGCATCTTCCAGCTCGGGATCGCGATCGGGAAGTTCCACGGCGTGATCACGCCGACGACTCCGATCGGCTGGCGGACGCTCATGTTGAACTTGTCGCGGAGCTCGGACGGCGTCGTCTGGCCGAACAGGCGCCGACCCTCGCCGCCCATGTAGTACGCCATGTCGATCGCTTCCTGGACGTCGCCCCGCGCCTCGGGCAGCACCTTGCCCATCTCGTGAGCCATCAGCTGGGCGAGGTCCTCCTTCTGCTCGCTCAGGAGGTGCGCGAAGCGGAAGAGCAGCTCGCCCCGCTTCGGCGCCGGCACGAGGCGCCAGTCCTCGTGGGCGCGCTTCGCGGCGGCCACCGCGCGGTCGACGTCCTCGGCGCTCGACCGCGGGAAGACGCCGATCGCGTCGCCGTTCGCCGGGCTCGTGCTCTCGAAGGTCTCGCCGGACGCAGCGTCGACCCACTCGCCGTCGATGTAGTTCTGGAATGTCTTCGCGCCCGTGATCGCCACGGGGGCGATTCTATTCAGGCTCGGCCTCGGTCTCGAGGAACGTGCCCGGGATCCGCGGGCGCCGCCGGTCGCGCAGCTCGCGCTTGCCGCCCGGCTCGCCGCCCCGCGTGCGGCGGTCCGGGCCGGTTCGCCGATCGACGATGACGGTCACGTTCGGGTTGTCCTTGTAGTACTCGACCATCTTGTCGAAGAGCTCGTCCTCGAGCTCGCGGGGGATCACGCAGTAGATCACCGTCTTAGTGTAAGACGGTTCTAGAGACGTGCGATCTCAGGCACGACCCGACCGTTGGCCTCGACTCGCGCGTTCCAGGTCCTGAACGACGGCTCGAGCTCCTCCAGCTCGTGGCCGCGCTCCGCGAGCCGGACCGGCTGCGCCGACTCGGGCAGGACGCGGTACTGGTACCAGGAGATGTCCCAGGCGACGGTGACGACGACATCGCTGTTCACGCCCGAGAGCAGGACGACGCTCGCGTGCGGCTCGCCGAGGCTCTTGCCGATCCCGCCGACCGTCCGCCGGTAGGGGCTGGCATTGAAGAGCTCGGCGGCTTCGACCACCGCCCGCTCCTGGTCGGAGAGGCGGCGCAGGATCGGCTCCGGCGCGAGCGAGTCGTCCGGGGTCGCGCGGCGCGGGTCGAGAAAGGCTCCGAGGCTGAACTTGCGCTTGCGCGGCTCCTCGTCGAACGTCGGCGTCGTGGGGCTGCCTTCCTTGACCCAGCCGTGCTCGGCCGCGATCTCGTGGCACAGCGGGCAGACGTCCAGGAAGTCTTCGCCCTCCGGGGCAAAGCGCATCGTCCGCTCCCCGAGGAGGAGCGTCCGTTCGCAGATCGCGCACGTCTGCGGGGCGATGGTTCTCGTCGAGCGCATCAGTCGGCGACTATAGCCCACTCGGTCTCGACCCCCGTGCGTGCTACCGTCCCGCTATGTGTGTCTTACACTGTAACTCGCTCGGAGCGGTGGCGTGACCGGGCGCATGGGCCTGCCGAGACACGCGCGCGGCCGCCGTCGGCTCGGCCCGGGCCGCTGGCAGGTCCGCGCCCGGCTCGAGCGCTTCACGGAGCCCGCCGTCCTCCTCGTCCTCCGCGACAACCCGGGTCACGGCTACGAGCTGCTGGAGCAGCTCCAGGAGCTGATGCCGGGTGAGCGGATCGACATGGGCAACCTCTACCGGGTCCTGCGCTCACTCGAGCGCGACGGCCTCGTCGACTCCACGTGGGACGACAACGCTCCCGGGCCTGCCAAGCGCGTGTACGTGATCACGCAGTCGGGCCGGCGCGTGCTGGCCCAGTGGGTCGAGGCCTTCACGAAGATCGAGCGCCAGATCGAGCAGTTCAGAAAGCGCTACACGGAGCAAAGGGGGTGAACATGCACCACGGACGTAGAAACTTCCGTCGTCGCGGGGTCGGCCATCGCTGGTACGAGCCCGAGCGCGTCCTCGAGCGCCTCGAGGAGTACCAGCGCGACCTCGAGCAGGAGCTCGCAGACGTCGCCGACCTGATCAAGCGCCTCAAGGAGTCGCAGCCCCAGACGGCCTAGACGAAGTCCCGCCGCGGAGGTGGGCACGCCCCGCCTCCGCCTCCGGGCTCGCTCAGACTTTCGCTTCTTCCTGTTCCTTCTTCGAGTCTTCGATCAGCTTCTGCGCGACGTGGCTCGGCACCTCGTCGTAGCGCAGGAACTGCATGTGGTAGTCGCCGCGGCCGCCGGTCATCGAGGTCAATGCCTGGCCGTACGTCAGCATCTCGGCCATCGGCACCTCGGCCTTGATCCGCGTCATGCCCGCGGTCGGCTCCATGCCCTGCAGGCGTCCCCGCCGCGAGTTGAGATCGCCGTTCACGGAACCGACCGTGTCGTCGGGCACCGTGACGTCGACCTCCATGATCGGCTCGAGGAGCACAGGGTCCGCCTGCTCGTAGGCCTGCTTGAACGCCATCGACCCAGCGACCTTGAACGCGTTCTCCGACGAGTCGACCGTGTGGTACGAGCCGTCGACGAGCAGCACGCGGACACCCTGAACGGGGGCGCCGGCGAGCTCCCCCTGGGTCATCGCCTCCTGGATGCCCTTGTCGACCGCCGGGCGGAAGCCTTGCGGAATGACGCCCCCGACGATCTTGTCCACGAACTCGTAGCCGGTGTGGCCTTCAATGGGCTCGAGCACGATGTGCGCGTCGCCGAACTGCCCGCGGCCGCCGGTCTGCTTCTTGTAGCGGCCATGGCCGCGCGACTCCCTACGGATCGTCTCGAGATACGGCACGCGCGGCGGGTTGAGGTCGACCTCGACCCCGAAGCGGCGCTTCAGCCGGTCAACCGCGACCTCGACGTGCATCTGCGTCATGCCCGAGACGAGTTGCTCGCCCGTCTGCGGGTCGCGACGGAGCTGCAGCGTCGGGTCCTCCTCGCTCAGCCGGCGAAGTGAGGTCGCGACCTTCTCCTCGTCGCCCTTCGCCTTCGGCGTGATCGCGAAGCTCATCACGGGCTCGGGGAAGTCGAGGCTCGGGAGCTCGACCTGCTGGTCCGAGTCGAGCAGGAGGTCGCCCGTCATCACGTCTTTCAGCTTGGCGACCGCGCCGAGGTCGCCCTCGCCGAACTCGTCGGCGGACTCGTGCTCCTTGCCCTGGAGCGTGAGCAGCGCGCCGACCCGCTCCTTGCCGTGCGTCCGCACGTTGGCGAGCGTCGCGTCGGACGAGATCGTGCCCTTGAGGACGCGGAAGACGTTGATCCGGCCCGAGAACGGATCGGCGACGGTCTTGAAGATGAACACCGCGCTGGTCGCGCCCTCGACATCGATCGGCGAGCCCTTCTTGGCCGGTGACGGCACGCCCTCGACCAGGAGGTCGAGCACCGCAGTCGTGCCGAGGTTCTTCGTCGCGACGCCGCACATGACCGGGAAGAGCTCACCGCGCGTGACCGCGCTCTTGAGCGCGGACGCGACCTCCTCCGGCGAGAGCTCCTGCCCGTCGAGGTAGCGCTCCATCAGCGCCTCGTCGGTTTCCACCACCGAGTCGAGGAGCTGCGTCCGGTACTGCTCCACCTGATCGGCCATGTCAGCCGGGATCTCGCCCGGCTTGCCCTCGCGGTCTCCGTCCGGGCTCGTGTACGTGGTCATGTGGAGAACGTCGACGACTCCCGTCAGCTCGTGCTCGGCTCCGATCGGCAGGTGCACGGCGACGCACTGGTTCCCGAACTGCGCCCGGAGCTGCTCGAGAACCCGGAAGAAGTCCGCCCGCTCGCGGTCGAGCATGTTCACGAAGAGCACGCGCGCGAGGCTCAGCTCCTCCGCGCGGGCCCAGTTCCTCGTCGTCTGCACCTCGACGCCCATGACGCCGCTGACCGTGACGAGCGCGCCCTCGACGACGTGGAGCGCGGCGATCGCATCGCCCTGGAAGCTCGGCTCGCCGGGCGTGTCGATCAGGTTGATCTTGCGGCCCTGCCACTCGAGGTGGCAGAGCGTGTCCGCGATCGACATCTGGCGCTGCTGCTCGTCCTCGTCCCAGTCGGAGACCGTGCTGCCCTGCTCGACAACTCCGAGCCTGTTCGTCGCGCCGGCCTGGAACAGCATCGCCTCGACGAGCGAGGTCTTGCCTGTGCCGCGGTGACCGACGACGGCGACGTTGCGGATCTTTCCGGGCTCGACTGCGGGCATACGAAGACTCCTTGTCGGCTGGTTTGCGGCGATCTTAGCGGGGGTCGTCCTGCGGAAAAACAGTCACGGACCTGGCGCGGACGCGGCACAGA
>CAVUMW010000008.1:0-133991 GCA_963742635.1 uncultured Actinomycetes bacterium | reverse complement strand
CGGGAATCGTCTTCAACAGAATCGAGACGTCGAGCCAGATCGACCAGTGCTCGAGGTAGTAGAAGTCGAGCCGGACGAGATCGTCGAAGCCGAGGGCCGAGCGGCCGGCGACTTGCCAGAGCCCGGTCATGCCGGGCAGAACGAGGTACCGCTTGCGGTGCCACGGCTCGAGCAGCTCGTAATCCCGCACCGGGAGCGGGCGCGGGCCGACGAGGCTCATCTCGCCGCTCAGGACGTTCAGCACCTGCGGGATCTCGTCGAGCGAGAAGCGGCGCAGGAACGCACCGACGCGCGTGATGCGCGGATCGTCCTTGATCTTGAAAAGTGCGCCCTCGGCCTCGTTGCGACGCTCAAGCTCCGCTTGCTGGGCTTCGGCATCGGCGCGCATCGTCCGGAACTTGATCATCCCGAACTCGTTTTCGTTCAAGCCGATTCGGCTGTCGCGGTAGAAGACCGGCCCAGGTGAGTCGAGCTTGATCGCGAGGGCGATGAAGGCCCACAACGGCAGGCCGACGATCGCAACGACTGCGCTGACGACGAGGTCGAAGCCGCGCTTCACGAGCCAGTCTGCTCCGACGAAGACCGGCGGGCGCAGCTCGAACAAGGGCACGCCTTGGCCGGGCACGTATTCGCCTCGGCGCTCGATCAGGAGCTCCGTCGCCCGCGGGACGATCCGCACCTTCACCCCACGCCTGTGTGCCTGCTCGACGATCTCCATCAGCTCGCGGTCGCTGAAATCCGAGTCGGTGACGATCAGCTCGTCGACCTGGTGCGCAGCGAGCACGGTCGGCATCGCCGAGGGCGGCCCGAGCCGATGCAGGCCCGCGCTGCCCCCCGAGGCCGAGAGGGCGCCGACGAACTCGTAGTCGATCCCGCCGCGACTCGCGCCTAGGGTGCGCCTGAGACGCGCGAGACCCTCACCGTTTCCGACGAGGATCGCACGCCGCCGGACGCCCGCCACCTTGAGCAGGTCGCCGGTGATCACGTCGTAGCTCCCGCGCAGGAGGCCGATCAAGGCCGCGCTCGTCAGGACCGCGGTCGGCGCCAGCCCGTATGTCCGGAAGTTGTGGCCCGTGCCGATCGTGAAGATCAGCGTGACCACGGCGACGAGGGCGAGCGAAGCCAGGATGCGGCCGAACCCGGCTCGCCGCTCGCGCTCGGCATACAGCCCGGCCCGCCAGAAGACGAGCACGGTGATCACGGTCAGGAACGGCAGCCAGTCGGTCTCGACCCTCCAGCGCAGGCCCCACTGGGAGACATCGTTGCCGTAGACGAACGCGCGCAGCGTGAGCGCCGCGTACACACCCAGGACGAGCCCCACGAGGTCGAGCACGATAAGCGCAGCGACGCTGGCCACGCGCCGAAGCGCGCCCTGCAGAGGCAGAAACGGCGTCGTCGAACGGATGTCTCCGAGCGGGGCGGTCTCGAGATCGTCGCCTCGAAGGCTCGGGGCGGACTTCGGTGACTGCGCCGGAGGCGCTTGTTCGGTAGCCACGGACCGTTTCATGATACGGCCCGGTCGCGCTATTTCGGCATTCGCCGGAAGGCCTGCCAGCTCGGCTTACGGCGCCCGGTGGCCGTGTAGAGGCCGGATTGCCAGCCGTTTCCGATCCTGGCCTCGTCCTTCAAGAGGAACCAGATCATCATGTCGATCCGCGGGTTCGCGCGTGCGATCCCGTACGCCTGCGACAGGTACGCGGCCTGTTTCGTCCAGGAGACGCCGAAGCTGCGATCGGGCGGATTCGTCTGGTAGCCGTACTCGGTGATCCAGAGATGCTTGTTGCCGTAGAGCCGCGTGAGCTCGCGCAGCAGCTCGTTGATGTTTCCGAGGGTGATCGCGCGCGGCCCGGGCGGCGGCTTGCGCGGCGACTCGTTCGGATGCTGGTAGTACGGGTGGTGCGCGTAGACGTCAAAGCGCGCGTGCGCCCGCTTCAGGCCCCGCAGGAAGATGAGCGGTGAGACCGACGCTCTCGGCTGCGTCCCCGTGTTGTTTCCGCGCGGCGCGGTCACGCCGCAGGCGACCTTCTCGCCGGCGAGCCCCGTCAGGTGGACGCCCGACATGATCGCGTTGCACATGCCTGCGTAGATCCGCGGGCTGGCGAGCCTGTACTTGTGCCGGCTGATCTTCGTGAACTGGGGCTTCAGGAAGACCGGGTTGTTCGGCTCGTTCCACGCCATCCAGAGCCGGACTGCAGGGAGTGCGGGCGCGTCGGGGGTCGGATGGAAGCTGCCGCTATAGCGCTTCGCGGCCGCGAAGGCGAAGTTGCGAAGGTCGATCGTCCGGCGCGGCGCCATGTTCTTCGCCGGGCCCGCCCACGAAGGCGTCCAGAGGATCGAAAAGACGGGCTTGATCTTGTTGTCGGCCGACTCCTTGACCATCGCGTCGTAGACCGACCAGTCGTAGGCGGGATCGTTCGGGTTGAGCGCGTTCGCCGGACGCTTCTTGCGCGCGACGCCGCTGGGGCCGCCCCAGTAGAGATTGACGCGCAGTGCCTCGACGCCGAGCAGCTTGTATTGCGCAAACGCCCAGTCCGGGTCTCCCAACGTCCCCTGCTCGTCGAAGATCCCGACGATCATGTTCCGCGACTGCGGACGCGGCTGCGCGGACGGCGCGACCAGCCCGGCGACGACCGCGAGGCCGAGCGCGAGCAACGCGGCGAGGGCGAGTTGTTTACGCACCGACCCGCTCCATCGTCGGCAGCATCCGCCGCAGGCCTTCCTCGAGGTCGATCTCGGGCTCCCAACCGAGCAGCTGCTTGGCGCGCGTGATGTCCGGCTGGCGGATCTGCGGGTCGTCCACCGGCAGCGCTTCGAACACGATCTCGCTCTTCGACTCCGTCACGCGCAGCACGGTCTCGGCGAGATCGAGGATCGTGAACTCGCTCGGGTTGCCGAGGTTGACGGGCAGGTGCTCGTCGCTGACCGCGAGCAGATAGAGCCCGCGGATCAGGTCGTCGACGTAGCAGAAGCTCCTCGTCTGCGAGCCGTCGCCGAACACCGTCAGCGGCTTGTTCTCGAGCGCCTGGCGGACGAAGGTCGGGATCGCGCGGCCGTCGTGGGCGCGCATCCGTGGTCCGTAGGTGTTGAAGATGCGCACGATCGCCGTGTTCACGCCCTGCTGGCTGCGGTACGCCATCGTCAGCGCCTCGGCGTAGCGCTTCGCCTCGTCGTAGACGCCGCGCGGGCCGATCGGGTTCACGTGGCCCCAGTACGTCTCGGGCTGCGGGTGCACCTGCGGGTCGCCGTAGATCTCGCTCGTCGACGCGAGCATGAAGCGGGCGCGCTTCCACTTGGCCAGACCGAGGGCGTGGTGCGTTCCGTAGGAGCCGGTCTTGAGCGAGTGGAGCGGCTGGCGCAGGTAGTCGATCGGGCTCGCCAGCGCGGCGAGGTGGAAGACGTAGTCGACCGGCTCGTCGATCTCGATGTGCTCGATCACGTCGTGGTTCATGAACGTGAACGCGTCGTCCCGGAGGTGCTCGAGGTTCGCAAGCGAGCTCGACTCCAGGTTGTCGACGCAGATCACGCGATGCCCCTGCTCGAGCAGGTGCTCGCAGAGGTGGGAGCCGAGGAAACCGGCTCCACCGGTTACAACTGCCGTAGGCACGAGTTGCGCAGGATAGCCGGGGCCTCGGACCGGCCGACCGATTCTTACGAAGGCTTAACGGGGCCGTCGATCCCCGTTGACAAGCGGGTTTCGGGGAGCGATGCTGGCCCCATGAACCTCGCAGCTCTGCTCGCGGCCAACGGCAATCTCATCATCCTCTTCATCGTCGTGAGCGCGATCGTCCTGATCGGCCTCGCGATATACGCGGCCCTCAAGATGCGCAAGGACGAGTTCTGGGACGAGCCGCCGGGCTAGAGCGCTAGCGCAGCTCCCTGTTCGACTCCATGTCGAACAGCATCGCGAACAGTGTGAACAGCAATCCTGCGATCAGGAGCAGGGCGATCAGGACGACCGTCGCCACCGTCAGCTCGTTGCCGCCGATACGAAGGATCGTCACCGTGATCCCGAGCGCGAGCCCGAGCAGCGAGAAGAAGAGCCCGAACACGTAGAAGAAGACGAGCGGGTGGAAGTCCCTGATCACGTACTTCTCGCGCATCCGCCAGAAGAAGGCCTTCATCAGAAGCCACGAGATCGACGGGATCACGCGGCCGAGCCGGATCCCGGATTTCTCGCCCACGCCGTAGACCGGCCGCGACGGCACGTCCCGGACACGCGCGTTGATCACGTTCAGGTGGACGAGCATGTCGTTCGGGAAGCCGTAGCGCGGGTAGATCCGGTCGAGGTCGAGCAGCTCGAGCGTGTGCTTGCCGACCGCCGTGTAGCCGGCCTGCGAGTCGGCGACGTGCCAGTAGCCGGACGCGATCTTCGTCAGCAGTGAGAGGACGGCGTTGCCGAGGTAGCGGTTGCGCGGGATCAGCTCCCAGGCCCGGCCGGTGAAGAGCCTGTTCGCCTTCGCGTAGTCGACCTCGCCGCGCGCGACGGGCCCGGCGATCGCCTCCAGGTCGGCGGGATCCATCTGGTTGTCGCCCGCCATCACACAGGTGACGTCGACGCCGTGCTCGAGCGCGCGGCGGTAGCCGGTCAGGATCGCGGCTCCGACTCCCTGGTTCTTCTCGTGCGTGATCACCTCGACCCGCGGGTCGCCGCTCGTGCCGGCGGCGGCGGCGGTTCCGTCGCGTGAGGCGTCGTCGACGACGATCACGCGGTCGACGAGCTCGGGGATGCCCGCGATCGTCGTTGCGATCAGATGCTCCTCGTCGAACGCCGGGACGACGACGGCGACGGTCTTGCCGTCCAGCATTATTCGCGACCGGTGCGCGCCGCGATCGGCTCCCAGAGGAGCGCGGCGAAGAGACCGATGATCAGCCCGATCAGGCCGGCGACGACCACCGAGTTGCGCGGGCTGCGGGCAGTCGCTTTCGCGGCCACACCCCGGTCGATGATCTTCGGCAGCTCGACCTGCTCTGCCTGGGCTAGAAAGCCGAGGGCCTGAAGCCGGTCTTGTTCAAGCGTTCCTCGCCGTTGCTCCATCGTCAGCAACAGGTTGCTCAGGATCAGTTGCTCAGTGGACGAGGCGCGGCCCAGTTGTGCCTGAATCAGGCTCGACTGCCGATTGATTCCGTCGAGCTGCTCTTGATCGGACTTGATCTGACGCCTGAACGTCTGAATCTTCTGTCTCGCATAGCCACCCGTGATCGCGACGATCCGGTCGGAGATCGCGTTGGCGGCAGCACTCACCTCTGCGCGACGCGGCCCCTCGACGGTCACTGCGTAGAGCTGGTTGGGCGCCGTCTTCGCGTTGCCGCTCTTGATTGGGCGGGTCGAGACCCCGGAGCGCAATTGCCGTGGGGACATGCCGGACGACTGCGCGACTTGTTGGATCGTCTCTTGGCCGCGCGCAATGCGCGTGACTGTGTTCGGGTTTGTGGCAGGGGTCTGCAGCAGTGTGCTGTTCGGCCCGTACGGCGTCCCGACGTAGACCGTCGCCTGGGCCCGGTACACGTCCTTGCCGCCGAGGGCCAGGAAGTACCCGATCGCCGCGCCGATGACGAGGCCCGCAACGGGCAGCCACCAGCGTGAGACGAGCGCGTCGAGGTACCGGCTGAAGTCGACCTCGCGCTCGGGCTCGGGGTCCGGCTGCGTGCGCGGGCGTTCGCTGGTCGTGGTCATGCCTCCCCCGGTTCGCTCGCCACGGGCTCCGGGAGCTCCTCGGCGAAGGGCTCCAGGCGGCCGTCGCTTCCCTCGGCCAGGCAGAGGTCGGAGAAGAAGCGTGTCATGACGACCCCCTCGCGGAACTCGCCGACCGTCGGCTCGGGCCGCTCCCCGGCGGCGAGCGCGAGTGCGAGCTCGGGGTAGCGGCTCCCGGCCGCGAGCGGAAGCGGGAACGCCCCGCCGAAGCGCGGGTTGACGTCCGTGACGAGCAGCGACCCGTCCTCCTCACGGAAGCACTGGATGTTCGCCGGCCCCCAGATCGGCAGCGCCTCGGCCACCCGGCGCCCGTGGTCGATCAACTCCCAGTCCTTGATCGTCATGCCCTTGATCGATTCGCCGCCCTTGGACTCGATCATCGTTCGCGGGATCGCATTCAGGCAGGTGCCGGAGAAGTCGCAGAGGACGTCGATCGAGAACTCCTCGCCCAGGCACCACGACTGGACGAACGACGGCACGGGCGTGTGGGCGAGGTGATACTCGAGCTGGGCGCGGTCCTTCGCGACGTAGATGTGGCGCGAGCCGAAGCCCTCGCGGGCCTTGACGGCGACCGGGAAGCGGACGTCTGCGGGCACATCCTCCGGCAGCCAGCTCGGGGGTGACACAAGCCCGTGGCGCCCGAGGGCTCCGTGCGCGAGGTACTTGTCACCCATCTGCTCGACGACGTCGGCCGGGGAGAGGAGCACCGCGGCGGCGATCTCGTGGCGGGCGCGCGCCAGGAGCAGCTGGTCGAGGTCGGTCAGCGGGACGATCAGGTCGACCTCGTGCTCGGCGACCAGGGCCGAGAGCTCGGGGACGTAGCCGGGATCGTCGACGCGCCGGACGAGCTCGTAGCGATCGGCGTGGTAGAGCGCCGGGGCGAGCGGGTTGACGTCGACCGCAATCGTGGTCGCACCGGCCCGGCCGAAGGCCGAGACGATGTCGACGCGCTGGCCGGCGCATGTGAAGAGGACGGTGGTCACGGCGAAAGAGCGTAACGACTACGCCGAAATCGCCCTCCGCACAACGTCACGCTTTCGGCGCGGTGATGTTTCACACGTGTGACACCTTCGTCAATACGATTGCGACGGGGAGGAGGTGGGATGTGCCTTCTTTATGGCGTCTTCGGAGGCTCGCCGCCCGCCCGCCAGCCGCCGGTCTTCCCCTTGTACGTCCCGCCGAACAGCGCGCCCGGCGTGCGGGCGAGGATCTTCAGATCGAGCAAGGGCGAGCGGTGGTCGACATACCAGACATCGAGCTCGATCCGCTCCTCCCACGGCAGCGACGCGCGGCCCTGTACCTGCGCCCAGCCTGTGATGCCGGGCCGCACGTCCAGGCGCCTCCGCTGATGCGGCGTGTACTGCTCGACCTGATACGCGAGCGTCGGCCGCGGCCCGATCAGGCTCATCTCGCCGCGCACGACGTTCCACAGCTGCGGCACCTCGTCCAGCGAGAGCCGCCTCAGCCACGAGCCCACCCGCGTGATCCGTGGATCGCCGTGGTCCACTGCCCATCCGGCGCCCTGACGCTCCGCACCGACGACCATCGTCCTCAGCTTCACGAGCTCGAACTCGCGCCCGTCCTTCCCGACCCGCTGCTGGCGGTAGAGCACCGGTCCGCCGCCGTCGAGCTTGATCGCGAGCGCAGCAGCCGCGAGAAACGGGCTCGCCACGACAAGCCCGAGCGACGCGCCCGCGACGTCGAGCGCGCGGTTCACCGCGTTCCTTCGATCCGCTCCCAGAGGAGCGGCGGCCCGAAGCGGACGTATCGCGCGAGGCCGGCCAGAGTCGCCCACGTGACGACGAGGTAGTAGTAGGCGAGGCCCGCACCCGGGATCGGCAGCCGCAGCCGCCCCGCGCCGGCGAGCAGCAGCCAGACGAGCTGCAGCGCCAGCGCCGCCTGGTAGACCCAGCCCTCGCCGACGAGCGCCGCGTTCGAGACGAGCAGCAGGACGTGGAGGATCCCGCTCCCGTACCGCAGGAGCCGGTGCGAGACGAGCTCGACGAAGTAGACCGGCCCGACCCGTCGCAGCATTCCGCGGAACACGTGCACCCACGCGCCGCGCAGCATCCGCACCTTGCGCTGGTACTCGTCCTCGATGTCCCGCGACGGCTTCTCGACGGAGACCGCGTCGGGGTCGTAGACGGCCCGCCGGCCGCGCTGCACCATCAGGTACGGGAGCCCGAGGTCGTGGCCGCACCAGGGCTCGAGATCGGTCCAGTCGGACCGGCGCACGGCGTAGATCGGCCCGTTGCCGGCCGTGACCGACCCGAGCCGCGACTCCTGCGCGCGCACCCAGAGCTCGAAGCGCCAGTACGCGCCCTCGCGGTTCGTCCCGTCCGCCGCTTCGTACGACGCGCGTCCGGTGACGTAGCCCACGGCCGGGTCGGCGAAGCTGCGGACGAGGTTCCGCAGCGCCCCACGCTGCCAGACGGCGTTCGCGTCCGAGAACGCGACGATCTCACCGGTCGACGCGGCGACCCCGCGGTTCTGCGCCGACACCTTTCCGGCACGGGCGCAGCGGACGAGCTTCACGCGCTCGTCCTCGCCGGCCAGACGCTCGACGATCTCGTCGGTGCGGTCGATCGAGGCGTCGGACGCGACGAGGATCTCGAGTCGCTCGGCCGGGTAGTCGAGGTCGAGCAGGTTCCGCACGCGGCGCTCGATCACGTCCTCCTCGTTGTGCGCCGCGACGACGATGCTCACCGTCGGCTCGATCGCCGAGCTCTCGACGCGACGTCGCCGCAGGCGCGCCGCGAGCCCCGCCGCGAGCGGGTAGGCGACATGCGTCCAGACGAGCAGGACGAGCGAGGTCCAGAAGACGATCTTCAGCGCCAGCATCGGTGTTCGAGACTAGTGGAGCGCGTCCTCGTAGGCCCGCAGGGTCTCGTCTCCGAAGCGCTGCCAGGTGAAGTGCTCGGCGATGCGCTCCCGCCCCGCCTCACCGAAGCGGCGACGGAGGCCGGCGTCGTCGAGCAGACGGGTCAAGGCATCCCGCAGCGCCGCTACGTCGCCCGGCGGGACGAGCAGCCCGGTCTCCTCGTTCACGACGAGGTCGCGAAGCCCGCCCACGTCACCGGCGACGACCGGCCGTGCATGGGCCATGGCCTCGGCGCAGACGACGCCGAAGCCCTCGCGATGCGACGGGCACGCGACGACCGCCGCCCGCGCGTAGCGCTGCTCGAGCTCGTCGTGCGCGAGGAACCCGAGCGCGCCCGGGACCTCGTCGCGCAACGGCCCGTCCCCGACGACCACGAGCGGCAGCCCGTCGGCCGCGGCGACCAGCTCGCGCACTCCCTTCTCCGGCGAGAGCCGGCCCGCGTAGAGGATCTCCGGCGGCTCCGCCTCCTCCCCCACCTCGGCCGGCAGCTCGACCCCGCTGGGAATCGTCCGCACGTCCGCAGCACCGAGACGTCGCGCCTCGTCCGCCAGGGCCGTCGACGGCGCGATCACGAGCCGCGCCCGCCTGAGCACCCGCCGCGCCAGAGCCGGAGCCCGCCGCGCGAGCTCGATATCCGTCCCCCAGACCTGCACGACGAACGGCTTGCCCGTCGCCATCGCCACGACGCCGGACGGAAGCCAGTGCGCGTGCACGAGATCCGCGTCCGCGGCAGCCCGGCGCGCGGCCCGCGCGAACCCGGCGAGCATCAGCGGCACCGCGAGCGCGAGATACGGCTTCTGCCGGAGGTTGCCGGCCACGCCCGACCCGTAGGCGATCCCGAAGTGCCGGAAGCTCGCCGGCGAGACGACCCGGACGTCGACCCCTCGCCCGCGGATGTGCTCCACCTGGTCGGCGACGAAGAGGCCGGCGACGTCTCCCGGCCCGCGCGGGTACGACGTCGTCAGGACGACGATCTTCAAGATTCCAGGCGGCGGGCGAACACGATCGGGGTGGCCAGGGCCAGCAGTGCGAGCGCGTAGAAGTAGTAGAACTGCATGGTCAGGTAGAAGGCGTTCGCAGCGATCGTCCCAACGAGCGCCGCCGTCAGGCCCCAGGCGAGCGGGCGCACGCGGGCCGCGATTGGGTCGCCGGCTGCTGCCAGGGCCCGGCCGATCCTCCGCGCCGCGCCCAGCCGGCGGAAGAGGTAGACGAGGAAGAGCGCGAACACGATCGTCCCGACGAGGCCGGTCTCGACGACGGTCGCCACGTAGTAGGAGTGCGCCCCCCACTTCGTCCGTCCGGTGACGAACTCGAAGTAGACCGAGAACGTGTTCAGCCCGAAGCCGAAGAGCGGGTGCGCGTGGATCGTCTGCGGGATGAAGTCGTAGACCTGGAAGTGCAGCGTCGAGGAGCTGTCGTTCGTCTGCAGCCGGGCATGGAACACGTTGGAGAAGTAGGAGAGCCGGCGCGTGACGATGAACGCGAGCACGGCCGCGACCACGCCGAGCGGGATCAGGAGCGCGCGCGAGAGCAGCAGCCGCCGGTAGACGACCGCGAGCACGAGGCCGCCCGCGGCCAGCCCGAGCAGGCCGCTCCGCGAGAGCGTCGCGAGCTCGACGATGAGCAGGAAACCGAGCAGCGCGGCCAGCGGCAGGCGCAGCCTGTGCCCCGGCTCGAGGCGGAGGTACACGGGCGTCAGGAGGAGGAGCGGCACGACGAGCATCACCCCGAGGTGGTTCGCGTCACCGGTCAGCGCGTTCACGCGGTAGACGCTCGACTGTCCGACGGCGCCCCAGATGTTGATCGACGCCGCGCCGCCGGTGATCGGGTTCAGGACGAGCGCGTCGAGGTTCCGGCCGCCGAGCGTCGCGACGAGCTGCAGCACGCCGTAGGCCGCATTCGCCGCGAACCCGGCCGCGAACCAGCAGACAGTGCGCCAGTAGAAGCGCTCGGAGCGGCGCGCGAGGTACGCCACGCCCGCCGCGAGGAACGCGAAGTGGATCGCGAACTTCGTCAGGCCCTTCTCGTACAGCGACAGCGCCTGCTTCGTCTCGATGTTGAAGAAGCCGCCGAGGTAGACGATCAGGAGCGCCGCGGCGAAGACGAGCACGACGAGCGTCGTCCGCGGCACGAACTTGTCGCGCTCGGAGATCCGGCCCGCCAGGAACGCGATCAGGAAGAAGAGCGCGAGGATGTCCGCGAGGTTCACGCGCCCGGCGACGTTCCAGTAGACGTTCTGGAACGAGACGGAGAACACCGTCGCGAGGAAGAAGAACGTCGTCAGCCGCCCGCCGACTTTGCTCACGCGACGTCCTTCAGCAGCTCGGCGAACTCCCGGGAGCGGGTGCGCCGCGAGAGCTCGTTCTTCAGCTCCGGCGGCAGGCTCCCGTTCTCGAGCGCGCCCTTTTTCCAGCGCGCCCGCAGGCCGGTGATCGCCGCCTTCAGCGCGGGCACGTCATCTGGGGCGACGACGACGCCTGCGTGCGCCCGCCGGACGAGCTCGGCCGCGACCCCGTCCGGAGGCACCGCGGCAAGGATTGGCCGCTCGGCGGCGAGGTACTCGTAGATCTTCCCGGAGGGGACGGTCTTGCCGCGGCCGCCCGCCTCGGGCAGGAGCAGGAGCAGCGCCTCCGAGTCGCGCTGCAGCTCGAGCGCGGACTGGCGCGGCACGTGCTCGATCTCCTCGATCCGGTCGCCGAGCCCGAGGCCCTCGGCGAACTCCCGGTCGGCCGAGCGCAGCCCGCCGACGAACCGGGCGACGACGTCACCGTCGACCTCGGCCAGCGCGGTCAGGAACGGCCGCGGGTCGCGGTGCCCGAAGAACGTCCCCGTGTGGGTGATCCGGAAGCGCTCGTTCCGGTGGTACTCGAGTCCCTCGAAGTCCTCGAAGTCGCAGCCGTTCGGGATCGTCTCCACCCGCTCCGCGCCGAGTGCGCGCATCTCGCTCGAGATCGCGTCCGAGACGGTGACGACGGCGTCCGCCCAGCGAGCGACGAGCTTCGCCACGGCCTCCTGCGTCTGCTCTTTCATGCGCACGGCGAGCCGGTCGACGCGGCGGTCCGGATTCGCGGCCACCGAGTCGCGGAGGTCGGCGACCCAGTACACGCCCGTCACCTGCTTGACCGCGGCGCCGATCAGGTTGAGCGAGGCGGGCGGCGACGTGGTCACGAGGACGTCGATCTTCTCGTCGCGAACGATCCGGCGGGCGGCCGGAATCGCGGTCAGGCCCCAGCTGACGAACTCGTCGGGCACGAGCAGGCGCCGCGAGAAGAGGCCGGCCTGGCGCAGGGCGCGGTCGAGACCGTCGAGCCCGTGCAGCTCCTCGGCCGGCAGGCGACCCTTGGGCCCGACGTACTTCGCGCGGTGAACCTCCACGTTCGGCGGGATCGCGAGCTCGTCGTCGCGGTAGAGCCACTTCGAGTCGTCAGGTGCGAGCACGTGCACCTCGAGTCCGAGGTCCGCCAGATGACCCGCGAGCTTCGTCGGCCGCGCGACGCCGCCGCCGCCGGCAGGCGGGAAGTACATCGTGACGAGCAGCACCCGCATCGCGAGGAACGGTAGTCGCCCGGAGAGCTATCGGCGACCGACGACCACGGTCACTCTCCAGCTCATCGAGCGGACCGCCCCGGGCTTTGGGCTCTGCCAGATGACGCGACCGATCCGGCTGCGACGCGAATGGGCTCGCAGAACGCGCCCGACCTTGCAGTGGCGGCGTCTGACCTTGATCCGTGCCGTCGTCAGTCGCAGCCCGATCAAGCGAGGCACGACGCAGACATGCGCGGTTGGAGACGGCGGCGGAGGAGGCGGCGGCGGAGGTGGGGAGGCGGAGGCGGAGGTGGAGGCGGTGGTGGGACGGGAGGAGGCGGTGGTGGCGGGATGACCGGTATCGGCTGCCATCCGGGATCGGAATCGGGGCCCTGGGTGTTGGTGACGTCGCGAAGACCCGTACCGTCCGCGTTGATCACGTAGACGTCGTTGAAGCCGATGTCGAAAACGATCTTGGCCGCATCCGGTGACCACGTCGGGTTCAGCGCCCCGTTCACGCTCGGCGTCACCGGTCGCACGCCCGATCCGTCGGGGTTCATGGCGTAGATCTCGCCGTAGTTGCCGGACCGGTTGCTCACGAACGCGATCGACGTTCCGTCAGGCGACCAGGAAGGCGAGCTGTCCGAAGCCGGATTGTCCGTGAGCCTCGTCACCGCGTGCGAGACCAGGTCGAGCACATAGAGCTCGAGGTTCCCGTCGCGGCTGCTGGCGAACACGATCCGCCCTCCGTCCGGCGACCACGACGGCCCTATATCGGTAGCGGGGTCGAATGTGAGCTGGGTCACCCCAGTACCGTCGGCGTTCATGACGAAGAGGTCCCAGTTGCCAGAGCGATTGCTCTGGAAGGCGATCCGCCCGTCTGTCGCCCAGGCGGGGGCGCGGTCGTCGAACAGGTCTGAGTTCGTCAGGTTCGCCTGCCCGGTCCCGTCGTCGTTCATCACGAAGACGTCGTCGTGGCGTGACGGCGAATCATGCGTCGAGCTGAACACGATCCGTGTCCCGTCGGCCGACCAATCCGGACCGAACACGAAGGCGCCTCCGTGCCTCGTCAGCCGGTGAAGACCCGTTCCGTCCTCATTGATCGTGTAGATGTCCCAGAACGGCGGAGGAGGGGGCGGCGGGAATCCGTCGCTCGTCGACGCCGACTCGGATAGAGGGCCCTGGTTGCTGGCGAACGCAATCTTCCCGTTGGTGGCGAGTGTCGGCGGGGAGCCTGCACCAGCCGCGCCAAAGGCGCAGACGAGCGATATGACGACGCAGGCAGCGGCCGCCGCGATGCGACCACGTTTCCGTTGCACGCCCCAAGGATCCCGCGTCGACGCGACGCCTGTCAACGACCGCTAGTCGGGCAGCGGCACAGTGCGGCGCCCGACCACCGTGAACTGCGGGTTGCGCCGACCGGAGAAGCGCTGCACGTGGTAGTTCACCTTCGTGTCCTCGAACCCGAGGACGCCGAGCATCTGCTTGATCACGGCCGGCGTGAAGTGCCACCACGACTCGCGGGGCTGGACTCGCTCGAAATTCGGCAGGAACGCCATGTTCGGCTTCAGGAGGCTCGCGGCCATCTGAGGGAGCGAGTAGCGGAGCGACGGGTTCTCGGTGACGATCGCGGTCTCGGTCGTCAGCCGCAGCCCGCGCTCGAGGGCGAGGAACGGGTCGCGGAAGTGGCGCAGCACGTTGCCGTAGGTCGCCACCTGGACGCGCCCGATCTCCTCCGGGATCTCGTAGACCGTCCCGTAGACGACCTTCGCCGACGACTCGAAGGCGCCGTGCCCGAGCCACCAGCTGTTGTTCAGCTTGCGCAGGTGCTCACGGCGATCGGAGTCGAACGCCGAGTGGTCGTACTGCGCGTACGGCACGACGTCCCACGACTGCTTGTCCGAGAGGTCGTAGGCGACAACGTCGGCTCCGCGGCCCTCCATCGTGTAGCAGAGGAAGCCGCTCGCAGTCCCGACCTCGAGCACGCGCTTGCCGTTCAGGTCGACGTTGCCGAGGTAGTCGTCGACGCCGCCGCGGATGTCCCACGGGCCTTGCACGAGCCCGTACCCAGGGATCTCCATCGAGTGGTAGAAGTAGCACTCCTCGAGATCGGTGACGGCGCGCGGCTCCGCGTAGACCGAGCTCTTCGCGGGCGCCTGCTCCACGGTTTCCTGGCTGGCCATGAAGCGGCACCCTAACGAACCTCGGTGCTACAACTTTCGCGTCGTGCGCGGCCCACTTCGCCTCCTGCTCGCCCTGAGCGCGCTCGCGCTGCTCCTCCCCGCGTCCGCGTCGGCCTACGGGTGGCCGATCAAGCCCTTCTACCAGCAGCATCTGATCCGCGGGTACTTCAACGACCCGCGTCTCTCTGCGGATGAGACCGGGTTCCACTTCGGCGTCGACATCTCCGCGCCGGACGGCACGCCCGTCTACGCCATCGAGCCCGGGCGAGCGCGGGTTCGAGGCCAGACCGTGTCGATCTTCCCGAAGCGCGGCGGGCACCTGCTCTCCTACTGGCACATCGTTCCGGCGGTCGTGAAGAACCAGCGCGTCCGGCGCCATCAGCTGATCGGACACGTCATGGTCGGAGCCGAGCACGTGCACCTCGCCGAGTACCAGGACGGCACGTACATCAACCCGCTGCGCCTCGGCGGGCTCGCGCCGTACATCGACGACACGGTGCCGCAGATTCCCAAGCTGACCTTCTACTCCTCGGGGAGCCCCATCCCGCCCGAGGGCGTGACCGGACTGGTCGACATCACAACCGACGCGTTCGACACGCCTCCGGTGCCGATCCCGCTGCCCTGGAACCAGGCGATCTTCACCCCGTCGGTCATCCGCTGGCGGATCGTCCAGGGCCAGAACACGATCCGGCACTGGGAGACACCCGTCGACTTCCGGAGATTCCTCCTACCGCTCAACCTCTTCAGCTTCGTCTACGCGCCGGGGACGTTCCAGAACAGGGCCGGTCGGCGCGGGCGCTACGAGTTCTACCTCGCGCATCAGTTCGACACGAGGACGCTTGCGAACGGCTCCTACGTCCTCCAGGTCGAGGCGCTCGACGAGCAGGAGAACGTCGGTCAGGCCTCGTTCGCGTTCACCGTCACGAACGCGGGCTGAGCCTGTAGAGGACGAAGCGCGAGTCGGAGTAGGCCTTCGGCAGGTCGAGAGGAAGGTCGAACCGGCGCTTCGCGATCACGATCCACTGCGCGTGGTAGCGGCGCGGAATCGAGACGCTGCCGCTGTTCAGGAACTTGATCACGTCGTCGCGCCGCCCGTTCGGATCGTTGTCCTTCGTGTCGGCGACGTGCGCCGGCGGTGCGGCCGAGACGTAGACCGGCGCGTACGCCTCGATCCGGTAGCTCGTCTCGAGGTCGGAGAAGACGGTGTCGCGGGCCGGCACGGTTGTCCGCAGGGCGTGGACGAGGCCCGGGGTGAGTCGTAGGCGGTCGGGCGGGTCTCGCTTGATGTAGGCAAGGCCGGCGAGACCGACAGGGGCGACGAGGGAGAGCGCCACCGCGGCGGTCCACAGCGGCGCGGCTTCGGGCGCCGATCTGCGCACGATCGCGGCCACGATCAGCCCGATCCCCGCACCTGCGAGCGCGAGCCAGACCGGCCAGGGCGGGCCGCCGACGACGAGGAAGTACGAGAACTCGCCCGGGTAGACGAGCTGAAGGAGGCCTCCTGCGCCGAACGCGGCCAGGCAGCCGGCGAGCCGGTAGCGACCGATGAGGGAAGCCGCTCCGGCGACCGCGAACGGGATCGGGAGGAAGATCGCGAGCCGCCGCGCCTGCGAGACCGAGACGGCATTCGACAGGGCGTCGAAGGCCCACGGGAGGAGGACCAGGGCGAGGACTGCGAGCGACGCGCCGAGCACGTATGCAGCCCAGCGCCGGGTCCCCGCGAGCGCGGCCATCGGGATCGCCACGAGGCCCGCGACCGCGACCGCGCCTCCGCGCGAGATCGTCTCCGGGGCGAGCCGGAGCAGCCCGTGGACGACGTCGATCTGATTCCCGTAATGGAGAATTGCGCGCCGGCGCTCGGCGGCACCCGGCCTGTGCGAGACCGTCTGGTCGACGATCGGCTTCAGCCAGAGCGCGTAGAGGCCTGCCGGGATGAGCACCGCCGGCAACGACGCCGCGATGCGCAGGTTCTCGCGCCAGAGCGACGACGCGAGGATCGACCCGCGCGAGCAGGAAGCCCGCGAGCGGCACCGCGGCGAAGAACGCGTACGTCGGGTGCACGAGGGCGAGCGCGATCGACGCGGCCGAGATCGACAGCACCTGGCGGCGCCGTCCACCCGCGACCAGCGAGAAGACGAGCGCGAGCAGCGCGGGGGCGATCAGCGCCCGTGCGACCGTCGGCGGCAGCGCCAGGAAGTCGAACGATCCCGTTCCCGCGCGGGAGAAGCCGATCAGCCCCACCTGGGCGGCCGCCGTCGCAACGCCCGCTCCGTACGAGCGGAAGAGCGCGGCGCCGGCCGCGTACGCGAGCAGGACCGCCAGCGGGGTGAGGATGGCCGGCAGGTGCAGCATGACGACGGTCGGGTCGACGTCGGCCAGGCGCGCGATCATCGCCAGCCCGGCATGCCACACCGGGAACGCGTAGCCGGGGTGGAGGCCGCCGTGGCGGAACTCGTCGACCACGCTGAGCGAGGTCAGGTGGAACGACTCGAGCTTCCGCACCCGGCCGAGGTGGAACAGCGCGTCGCCGTAGACCGTGTTCGAGGCCCACCAGACCGCGCCCGCGAACAGCGTCGCCGCCGCGGCCACGCCTGCGACCGTCAGGCGCTCGCTGTCCTCCGACGGAACCGGCGCCCGCAGCAGTGCCGGAACGAGCGACGCGGCCGAGAAGCCGGCGACGAGCCAGAGCGTCGTCGTGATCGTCCCGTCGAAGGCGAACGTGAGCGCGAGCGCTCCCGCCAGGGCGGCGAGGCTCCAGGCGAACGACGCCGCGATCGCGACGCCCAGGGTGTGCGGACGGCCGAGCGCCCGCACGAAGATCGCACCCGGGACGATCAGCACGCACGCCGCCGCGGCGGTGAGCCGCAGGATGAGGCCGAGCCCGTGTGCAGGCAGTGCGCGGCCGAGCACGAGCGCCGCCGGAGCCGCGAGCACGAGCGCCAGGAAGAGGGCCGACGAGACGAGCCGACCAGCACCCACGCGGTAGATGCGCACCGGCTGGGTCACGACAGCCACGCGCGCGCCTCCTCCGCGAGCACACCGGCCTGGAGGCACGCCCCGCCGCGAGCCCGCACGTCCTCGATCAGGCGGCGATAGAGGACATCCCACCCGGGCAGGAGCGCCGAGTCGTACTGCTCCGAGTGCCACAGGATCGCGAATCCGCCCCCGTGCTCCTCGGCCCAGTCGAGCAGCGCGCGCAGTCGTGCTCCGGCCTCGTCGACGCTGAGGTCGAGGTACCGCTCGGCGGAGAGCGTGACGTCCATCGCCGCGAGCGGGACCTCGATCAGATCGTGCGGCGCCTCCCGCTCGAAGTCCCAGGGGCGGAACGGGTGCGCGATCCCGGCCCGGAAGCCGACCGCGTCTCCGAAGCCGAGCGACGAGTCGTACGCGAAGCCCGCGGCCTCCAGCGACCCGAGATTGCGGTGCGGGTCGATGCGGAGATAGTGGTAGCGCTGGCCCTGCACGGGGCCGGAGAGCCGCTCGAGGCGCTCCTTCTCGTCCGCGATCCGCCGGGCGTCCGCTGCGGCCGAGTAGCTGCCGTGGAGCCCGACCTCGGCCTTCGCCTCCAGAAGCGTCTCGACGAGCCGGGGCCGGAGGCGCTCGTACGACTCGGCCGCTGCGCCGTCGAACTCGTGCGCGTGGTCGGCGAGCAGGAAGAACGTCGACGACGCCCCGCTCCGCCGTTCGTCCTCGAGGATCCGGTCGAAGCTCCAGTACGGGTCCGTCCCGCGCACCTTGTGGACGGTTGCGCCGGCAAGTCCGCGCAGCTCGCGCAGGCCGGGGCCGACGCGACCGTTCGTGAGGTCGCTCTTCGCTCGCGCCGCAGCTCCCTTGACGCCCTTGCGAGTCCACTTCCACGGGACGTCGACGTCGTGGGTCAGCGCGACCGCGAAGCGGGCTCCGCTCCAGCGCGGCGGCTCGAGCCCCAGGCGCACACGCAGCCGTTCGAGCGGCGGATCGAGCGGGTCGAGACAGGACGACACGGCCCGAAAGCGATCGTGCTCGTCCCGCTCGCCGTTTCGCTCTTCGACCCGCGCGAGGTCGAAGAACGCCTGCGCGAGATCGTCGCCGTCGGGACGCTCGCCGCGCTCGACCTGCTCCCACGCCTCGGGGCTGAAGGGGACGTCGTCCCCGAAGCCGAGGTTGCGGGCGCCGATCGTGTCGAGCACCCAGCGGGCCCGCCGCTCGACCCGTTCGGGAATCACCGGAACACGCCCCGCGCGACCCGGGCCGCGTGGACGAGCGCGGGCTTGAGATCGTCCCGCGCGAAGACCGCGTCCACGTACGGCGGCCGCTGGAGCTCGGGCCGCTCTCCGGGCATCAACGAGATCGACCACGTCCGCCGCGCGCCGTTCATCGAAACCGGCTCGACCTCCTCCCCGGTCAGGTCGCGGTACGCGATCAGGGGCAGGTCGACGCCGCACGCCGCCGCGAGCCCGTGCCACTGCCACAGGCGCGGGTTGACCTCCATCAGCTTGAAGCGGCCGTCGCGCGGATCGCGCTTGAACTCGACCTGGGAGATCCCGTGGAAGCCAAGAGCGCGCAGGAGGCGCAGGCCGGCGTCCACCACCTCCTGCACCCAGACCGCCTCGCCCACCCGGCACGTGCCGACGAGCGGCGGCACCTGCTTCAGCTTCCGCCCGCTGAAGAGACCGAGCGGCTCGCCGTCCGCGCGCAGGTAGCTGCCGAGGCTGTACAGCTCCTCGTCGCCGCCGGGGACGAGCTCCTGCACCATCGGCCCGAACGGCTCCGCGTCCGCGTACGCGCGTTCGAGCTCCTCATTCGTCTCGCAGCGAAAGGCCTGCTTGCCGAACCGGCGCTTGAAGCCATCGGGATGCTGAGGCTTGACGAGGACCGGAAGCGGAAGCCCGGCCGCCTCGGTCGCACTCGACGGGATACAGCGTTTCGGGGATGTCGACGCCCGCCTCACGGGCCGTCTCGAGCTGGTGGCGCTTGTCCTGGATCGCCTCGAGCCGCTCCCCGACCGGGAACGGGAACAGGAAGCCGTCGAGCCGGTCCGCATGGCGCGCGAGCGCGTTCAGCGGCGGATCGTGGGTCGGGAAGACGACCGCCGGGCCGCCGATCCGCGCGACCGCGTCGACGAAGCCGTCCTCGTCGGCCAGCGGATCGGGCACCGTCACGGGCTGGGCGTAGCGCGACCGGAACCCGAGCGGGCTCGAACGGTGATCGACCGCGAAGACCGGGATCCCGGCCCGTCCGAGCGAGCGAATCGCGGCCAGGCCGTTGACCCAGCCGACGTCGACGACGACGGCCTTCACCGGGCCGATTCTAGGAGTGATGCGGTGTTGCCTGACCCCAGCCACTGCGCGGCCTCACGATAGGCGCGCCCCCGATCGCCTCGGAAGAACACCCCGCGCAGCCGCAGTCCCCAGAGCATCACGCGCCTGGCGCGCTCGGCGACGCGCAGGCCGCGGTGCTTGCGGAGGAACTGCAGGTGCCCGCGCACGATCGCCTTGAACTGCCGCGGATTGAGCGACGCGCCGACGACGTGCGTCACCTCGGCGCCCGGGAAGAAGAGGATCTTCCAGCCGGCCTGGCGGAACCGGTAGCACCAGTCCACCTCCTCGCTCATCAGGAAGAAGTCCTCGTCGAACCCGCCGACCGAGTCGACCGCCTCCCGGCGGACGAGCAGGCACGCGCCGAACAGGTACTCCGCCTCGCGCACCGACTCGTGGTCGAACTGCTCGCCGAAGAACGCGTTCAGCGCGTGCGAGCGCGGAGCCAGCTTGCGCAGGAAGAAGTACTCGGTCGCGATCCGCCACGGGCTCGGGTAGCCGCGCACCGAGCGCTGGAGCGTGCCGTCCGGGTTGAGGAGCCGCGGCCCCACGACCGCTGCTTCCGGATGCTCGTCGGCGAACGCGACCATCGCCTCGAGCGCGCCGTCCATGAGCCAGGCGTCGGGGTTGAGCAGAAGGAAGTAACGCCCCGACCCGGCGCGCATGCCCGCGTTGTTGCCCGCGCCGAACCCGCGGTTCTCCTGCTCGATCAGGCGAGCGTCGGGGAACGTCTCGCGAACGAGCTCGGGGGTACCGTCCGTGGACGCGTTGTCGACGACGATCACGTCCGCGCCCGTCCCGCGCAGGCTGGCGAGCGAGCGCTCGATCCACGGCGCCGCGTTGTGCGTGACGACGATCGCGCTGACCTCGGCCTCAGCCATCGGCTTCGCGGGCGATCCGTGGCTCGCGACTCGTCCCGCGAATCCCCTCCCAGGCGAGGATCAGCGCGCCCGGAAGGGCCATCAGGATCGTGATCACGAAGAAGAGGAACCCGGCGGCGAACGCCTGGTCGGGATTGACGCCCAGATTTCCGAGGAAGCTGACGAAGAACGACTCGCGGACGGCGAACCCGTTGACCGTGAACGGGACCAGCATCACGAGGAAGAGCAGCGGGCCCATCACGTAGTACGGGCGCGGCGAGAGGTCGATGCCGACGGCCTTGCCGCTGAGCCAGACAGCCAGGACACGGATCGCCTGCAGGCCGAGCGTGACGAAGAAGACCACGAACAGCACGCCCACGTGGTCCCGGTACGAGTGCATCGCGTGGTAGACGCGCGCGACGAGCTTGTCGAGCCGAACGAACGCGAGCAGCGGCCTGCCCGAGCTTGAGCAGCGGGCGAGCGCGACGCGAGAAGAGCAGGAAGCCGAGGATGATCGTCGCGACGACGAAGAACCCCTCGACCCAGAGATACGCGCCGACGTCGTACTGGCCGACGGCGAGCAGGAAGCCGACCGCGGCCAGGACGAGCGTTGCGGCGCCTCCGATGGCCCGTTCGAGGAGGACCGTCGCCGCTCCCGTGTCGCCGTGACCGGGATGGCGCCGGGCCGTCTCGTAGATCCGCACCGCGTCGCCGCCGACCGACGTGGGCAGGATCTGCCCCGCCGCATAGGAGACGAAGTAGGCCCGCGTCAGCCAGGGGATGGTGTCGTCGACGCCCTTCGCCCGCAGCAGAAGCTGCCAGCGCCACGCCATCGGCAGGATCGTCACGATCATCAGCGCGAGCGCGAGCAGCAGGTACCACGGATTCGCGTCCGCGATCACCCGCAGGGTCTTGCCGAGGTCGATCTTCCAGATCAGGTAGGCGAGGCAGAGCCCCGTGACAAAGAGCGTCAGAACGACGCGGAGGGGACGCTTCATCGGGTCAGGGAGGCGTGCACACGGCCGAGCGCGGCGATCACGTCCGCGATGTCGTCGTCCGAATGGGCCGGCGAGAGCGGAAGCGACAGGATCTCGGCGCCGGCACGCTCCGCCACGGGCAGCGGCGGCTGGTCGGGCAGGAGCTCGCGGTACGCGGTCAGCTTGTGCACCGGGAGGAAGTGGATGCTCGTCGCGATGTTCTCCTCCGCCAGGAGCCGCTGGTACTCGTCGCGGGTGCCGCCGGCGCGCTCGGCGTCGATCCGGATGACGTAGAGGTGGTACGCGTGGGTGTCGCGCGGATCGCGGGCTAGTGGGTCGATCCCGTCGAGCTCTCCGACCGCGTCGTCGTAGAGCGCGAACTGACGTTGCCGGATCTCTCCGTGCCGCTCGACCTTGTCGAGCTGGACGAGCGCGATCGAGGCCAGGACGTCGGACAGGTTCGCCTTGTAGCCGGGGACGACGATGTCGTAGAGCGAGCCGTCGCCGCGTCGCATGAGGCGCAGGTTCTCGATCGACTCCGCGACCTTCGAGTCGTTCGTCGAGATCAGGCCGCCCTCGCCCGCTGCGACGTTCTTCGTCGCGTAGAGCGAGAAGCAGGTCGCCTCGGCGATCGAGCCGATCTTGCGGCCGCGGTACACGCTCTCGGCGGCGTGCGCGGCGTCCTCGACGAGCGGGATCCCGTGCGTGAGCAGCGGGTCGAGGTCAGCGGGCTGGCCGGCGAGATCGACTGGGACGATCGCCTTCGTCTTGCCGGTGATCAGCTCGGCGACGCGATCGGGGTCGATGTTCAGGTCGGACGTCGCGCACGTCGGCGAAGACAGGAGTCGCGCCCGCGTGGACGATCACGTTCGCGGTCGCCGGCCACGTGATCGGCGTCGTGATCACCTCGTCCCCGGGCCCGACGCCGACGGCGAGCAACGCCAGGTGAAGCGCGGCCGTCCCGGACGCGACCGCGAGCACGTGCTCGGCCTGGACGTACTCGGCGAAGCGCCGCTCGAGCTCGGCGGCCCGCGGCCCGGTCGTCAGCCAGCCCGAGCGCAGCGTCTCGGCGACGGCCTCGATCTCCTCGTCGCCGATCGCCGGCGGCTGGAACCCGAGCATCGTCGGCCTCTTGTCAGACGAGACTTTCTGCACCGACCTTGAAGCGTATGAGACGAGCGGCCTCATCGGACCGTTCCAGGGCCTCCTGGCGGCTGTCCCCGATCGCCAGCACCGCGCCGGCTCGATCGGCGCCGCGGCGGAACGGCCCGAAGACATGGCCCGGCTCGCGGTAGATCCGCACGTCCTGGACGCCTTCGACGGCCCGCGCCTCTTCGGTTCCCTCCACCTCCTCGAGGACGCCCTCGGGCGGAACGAGGAAGCGGACGATCGCGCCACCGACCTGCGGCGCCGGATGAAGCGCAGCCGACCAGATCGGCTCGCCGAGCGCGGCCTGGAGCGCCAGGCCGTTGAGGTCGACGCCGAGCGCGAGCTTCGCCAGTTCCGCGTCGTGGCCGCCGCCGAGACGCGCCGCGACCTCGATCACCTGCGGCCCGTCCGGCCCGATCCGGAGCTGGGTGTAGCTCGGGCCGTTCTCGATCCCGAGCGCGCGGACCGCGGACTCGGCCACCTCGGCCGCCTGGCCGCCCGCCTCGCTCGGCCAGACGTGGGCGAGCGCAACGCCGAAGGCCGGCGGCTCGGCCGTCAAGCGGTCGGTCACGGTCAGCGGATGGAAGTCGCCGCGCAGCGAGAACGCGTTCACGGTCACCTCGGGCCCGTCGACGAGCTCCTCGATGATCGCGACGCCGCTCCGCGACTCCTCGATCGCCCGCGCGATCGCACCTGGAAGCTCCTCCTCGGAGCGCACGAGCGTCAGGCCCTTCTGCCCCTGCCGGTCGGGCGCCTTGACGACCGACGGAACCGGCAGCCCCGTCCTCCGGCTCCGAGACGATGTGCCAGCTCGGCTGCGGCACCTTCGCCTCGGCGAGCGCCTCGCGCTGCTTCTGCTTCGAGACCGCCCGGTTCGCAACCGCGGCGTCGATCGGATGCGGCAGCCCCATCCGCTCGGCGATGCGCGCGGCGATCCCTACCGGCCAGTCGATGCCCGGGGCGATGATCCCCTCGACGCGCTCAGCCGAGGCGAGGCGCTCGATGCCCTGCTCGTCCTCGGTCGAGATGATCGCCCGCCGGTCCGCGTAGCGGAATCCCGGTGCAGTCGGATCGCGGTCGAGCGCGATCACGAACAGCCCATGCGCCCGAGCCGCCCCGAGCAGACCAAGCTGCGCCGGCCCGGCCCCTAGGACGAGAAGACGTCTGCCGGTCGCCGCTCCGGGGCCCTCCACCAGGCCTCATTGTCGCGGTACCACGAGATGGTGCGCTCGAGCCCGTCCTCGAACGACGTGCGCGCACGCCAGCCGAGCAGCCGCTCCGCCTTGTCGGTCGAGCCGATGTGCCGGTCGACCTGGCCGAGCCGCTCCTCGACGTTCACCGTCAGCGAGCCCGGCTTGCCGAGCATCTCGAGCACCTTCGACGCGATCTCCGTCACCGGAACGTCGACACCGGTCGCGACGTTGATCACCTCGCCGACCACGGAATCGTCGGCCGCGATGATCGCCTCGATCGCCTCGGCGTCGTCGTCGACGTAGAGGAAGTCGCGGCTCGCGTGCCCGTCGCCGTGGATCGTCAGCGGCTCGCCGCGAGAGCGCCTGCGTGATGAAGCGCGGGATCACCTTCTCCGGATGCTGGCGCGGGCCGTAGTTGTTGAACGGCCGGACGATCACGATCGGCAGCCCGTAGGTGACGTAGTACGAGTACGCGAGGCGGTCGGCTCCCGCCTTGGTCGCCGCGTACGGGCTGCGCGGGTTGAGCGGGTGCTCCTCGTCCATGGGCTCGTAGAGCGCCGTGCCGTAGACCTCGCTGGACGAGAAGAGGATGAAGCGCTCGACGGGCTGTTCGCGGATCGCGTCGAGCAGGATCTGCGTGCCCTCGACGTTGGTCGTCACGAACTCGGACGCGCCGGCCTCGATCGACTTCTCGACGTGCGACTCGGCGGCTGCGTTCACGATCACGTCGACTCCGGCCACGACCTCGCGGACGAGATCCGGGTCGCGAATGTCGCCGTGCACGAACGAGTGCCGCTCGTGCGACGTGACCGCGGCGAGGTTGTCCATGCTGCCCGCGTAGGTGAGCGCGTCGAGGGAAACGACCTCGTACGGCGTCGCCTGCAGGATGTGGCGGACGAAGTTCGAGGGGATGAATCCCGCGCCGCCGGTGACCAACACACGCTTTGTCTTCACGGCCGGAACACTATCCACGTAGTGGGGGAACCTCCCGGTTCCCCCAGACCCCCTCCCCTCATCCGCGCGGCCTTTCGGCCGCACGGACAGGCCGCTACGCGGCCGCTAGGCTCCCGACCTGTGACGAACTTCGTCGTCCTCTCCACCCAGCGCAGCGGCTCCACGTGGGTCGTCGACATGCTGACGAGCCACCCGAGAGTCATCGCCTACTCCGAGCTGTTCATGCACGGCGGCGAGGGCAAGCCGAAGTGGGGCCAGGAGCAGGACCTTCCGTACTGGCAGACGTACGCCCGCGGGAAATATCGGGTCACGAAGCCGTACTGGCTCTGGCACTACCTGGGTCAGGCGTACCGCGAGCGGCCCGGGATCGACGCGGTCGGCTTCAAGCTCATGTACAGCCAGCTGACGCGGATCAGCAGGCCGCTGATGCCGGCGCTCTGGTTGAAGCGCGTCCGGATCATCCACCTGATCCGCCGAAACGCGCTCGACGTCGTCCTCTCGAAGGAGGCCGGCGCCGCACGCGAGGGTCGGCTTCACGCACGCGACGGCGAGGACGTCGAGGAGGTGCGGCTGAACCTCGACACGGACACGCTGCTGCGGCGGATGACGCTCCACGAGCGCGCGATCGCGGGCGCGCGCGTCCGCTTCAAGAAGGTCGGGCTGCCATACACCGAGGTCGTCTACGAAGACCTCGCCGAAGACGACCGCGGGTTCGCGTCGCTGTTCGAGTTCCTCGACGTCGAGCCGGCCCCGGTCACGTCATCGCTCCAGAAGCTGAACCCGACCGCGCACGAGGAGCTGATCGAGAACTACGGCGAGGTCCGCGACGCCCTCGCCGAGACCGAGTTCGCCAGCCTCCTCCGCTAGAGCTCGCGGTCGATCGTGTACAGCGGACGGCCCTCGACGTCGCGCTGGATCCGGCCCAGGTACTCGCCGACGAGCGCGAGGATGAAGCCCTGCATGCCGAGAACGAAGATGACGCCCACGCCGCCGAACAGCGGGCCCGGGAAATTCGACTCGTTGATCCAGAACACGACGCCGTAGATCCCGAGCGCGAGCGCAGCCGTCGTGCAGAGCACGCCGAGCGCGACCCCGATCCACTGGATCGGCTGCGGCCAGAAGCCGGCGAGCACGTGCAGCGCCAGCCGCGTCAGCCGCAAGGGCGAGTAGCGGGACCGGCCCGTCCGCGGCGCATGCGAGACGTCGACCTCCGCGACGCTCGCGCCGCCCGACAGCACGAGCGCCTTCGTGAACTTCTGCTTGCCGATCGCCCCGAGCATCGGCTCGATCGCGCTCCGCCGGTACGCGTTGAACGCGCAGCCGAAGTCGGAGATGTCGACGCCCGTGAAGCGGCGGAGCATCCCGTTGATCACACGCGACGGAATCGTGCGCCCCCAGGAGTCGCGCCGCGCGTTGCGGGTCCCGCTCGCGACGTCGGCTCCCTCCTCGACGGCGGCGATCAGCCGCGGCAGGTCCTCCGGCGCGTTCTGGAGGTCGCCGTCCATCGTCACCCAGATCTCGCCGCGCGAGCGCACGAGGCCTGCGTGCATCGCCGCGTGCTGCCCGAAGTTCCGCTTGAGGCGAACCGCCCGGACGCGCTCGTCCGCGTCGTGAAGCCGTTCGAGCTCGGCAAACGTGCCGTCGGTCGACCCGTCGTCGACGAAGATCAGCTCGAACGTGCGCGCCGCATCGTCGAGCGTCGCGGCCGTCCGCGAGTAGAGCTCGGCCAGCCGCGGCCCCTCGTTGTAGACGGGAATCACGACCGAGATCGACGGCGACGGCGCGTCGGGATCGAGCGCAAGCGGCGCGACGAACGTCTCTTGGCCGAGACTGGCCACGCCGGAAATGTAACTGCCTACGGATAAACTCCCTGCATGGCAGGCCTTGCCGCCGTCGTCGAGGAGCTGACCGCCGATCGCGAGCACGGCGCCAGCTGGATGGCGCGCCGCACCGTCGAGACGCTGCTCGAGGTCGCGGAACAGCCGTTCGAGACCTCCGCCGAGCTGTTCGACGCGCTGATGGGCGCGGGCCGGCAGCTGTCCGAGAGCAGGCCCGGCGTCGGCGCGATCGCGGGCGCCGCGGGCCGGGTTCTCGCCGCCGCGAACGCCCACACGTTCCTCGAGCCGGACCAGCTCCGGCAGCTCGTCTCGGAAGAGGGCCAGTCGATCCTCCAAGGCCGCGAGCGGGCCGCCGCCTCGATCGCGATCCAGCTCCAGGAGCGCCTCAAGGACGCAGTCGTCCTCACTCACTCGGCTTCGGCCACCGTCCGCGAGGCCCTCGTCCACACACCACCGGCCCGGGCGATCTGCACCGTCTCGGAGCCCGTCGGCGAAGGACGTGCATTCGCCGAGGAGTTGCGCGGCGAAGGATTGAACATCGAGCTCGTCGAGGACGCGGACGCACCGGCCGCGCTCGACGACGCAACGATCTTCCTGATCGGGGCGGACACCGTCTTTCGCGACGGGACGCTCAACAACAAGATCGGAACGACGGCGCTGGCCGAGGCCGCGGCCGCCCGTGGCACACCCACCGTCGTCGCCTGCGAGATCATCAAGCTCGCGCCGATCGAAGCTGCGTCCGCCCCCGCGCCGAGCGAGGCCGAGCGCGCGCTCTTCGAGATGACGCCGCCGGAGCTGATCAGCGAGATCGTCACGGAGGAAGGCGCGACGCCGTCCGACTGCGTCGGAGCGCTCGTCGACCGCACGCCGTTCCTGCGCGACGGCTACGCGCTGCTCCTCCCCGCGAACGCGGTCTAGCCGGATGCGAATAGCCGCGCTGACCCTGGCGGCGCTCGCCGTGACAGGCTGCATGAGCCGCGCGGGCTCGGACAAAGCCGCCGACGGCCCGACGGCCGACCTCGAGATCTCGATCTCGATCCGCGGCTCGGAGGCGCCGACGAAGCTCTGGACGCTGCGCTGTCCCCCGGGCGGCACGCTGCCGGATGCAGCCGAGGCCTGCCGCAAGCTCGGGCAGATCCACGATCCGTTCGCGCCGGTCCCCGACGGGCACGGCCTGCACGCAGATCTACGGCGGGCCCGAGATCGCCGACGTCAGCGGCACGTTCAACGGGAAGCACGTCGACACGCAGTTCAGCCGGGGAAACGGCTGCGAGCTCGAGCGCTGGAAGAAGGTCGACTTCCTCTTCCCTGGTATCAGCTGACGATACTTCCGGGCCGATGGCCCTCCGAGTCACGCACTGCCCGGTCAACCTGGCCGGGGTCGGGTGGACGAACGTGGAGGCGCTGCGCAGGCGCGGCGTCGACGCGCGGCTCGTCGTCTTCAACACGCAGCCGTTCCGGCCGGATCAGGCCGACTGGGACCTGAAGCGGCCGCGCCACGGCCTGGTCCGCCAGCAGGTCGTCCAGTGGCGCGCCTTCTCCAAGCTCCTCCCGCAGACGGACATCTTCCACTTCTACTTCGGGCTCACGCTCGTCCCGAAGAGCCTCCAGTTCCCGATCCTCAAGGCCACGCGCCGCAAGTCGCTCTTCCACTTCCTCGGCGCCGACATCCGCGAGCGTCCGAAGGAGCAGCTCATGTACGGCCTGAAGGCGGATGCGCGCGTCGTGGGCTCGTTCGCGGCACTGCGGTTCATCCCGTACGACGCCGAGGTGCTGCCGCCCGGGATCGACCTCACCGCGTACGACCCGGTCCCGCCGGTCGAGCGCGAGCGCGTCCGCATCGTCCACGCGCCGTCGAACAAGGAGAAGAAGGGCACGGAGCACGTGATCGAGGCCTGCAGGCAGCTCCCGGTCGACCTCGACGTCGTCCACGGCGTCCGCAACGAGGAGGCGCTCGAGCGCTACAAGCAGGCCGACATCGTCGTCGACCAGGTGCTCCGCGACTGGCACGGCGTGTTCACGATCGAGGGCATGGCGCTCGGGAAGCCGGTCGTCACGTCGCTGGACGAGGACGCGGTGCGGCAGACCGAGGAGGCGTTCGGCTTGAAGGTGCCGATCGTGCGGACGACGAAGGACGACCTCGTGGACGTGCTGCGGCCGCTCGTGGAGTCGTTCGAGGAGCGCAAGCGCCTCGGCGAGGCGGGGCGCGCCTACGTCGAGGAAGTGCACGACGTCGAGCGGATGACCGACCGCCTGCTCGACCTCTACGGTCGCCTGTAGATGGGGCTCGCCCAGGAGATCAAGCGGCTCGGCAAGCACTCCGCGATCTACGGCGTCGGCGGCCTGATCCAGCGGCTCGTCGCCGTCCTCCTGCTCCCGCTCTACACGCGCTTCCTCTCGCCCTCCGACTACGGGGCGATCGAGGCGCTCGTCGCGCTGTCGGCGGTCATCTTCGCGCTCCTCCGGGCCGGGATCCAGAGCTCGTTCTTCCGCTTCTACTTCCACGCGGAGACCGACCAGCGAGCGGCTGACGGTCGTCCGCACCTCGTTCTGGTTCACGATGGGCGCGGCGACGATCACGCTCGCCGCCGGCGAGCTCTTCGCGCCGCAGATCTCGCACTGGCTCTACGGCTCGGGCGAGCACACCGACCTGGTCCGCGCCGCCTTCGTCGGCCTCTGGGCGACGATGAACTACGACCAGCTGACGGCGCTCTTCCGCGTCGAGGAGCGCTCGGTGAGCTACTCGATCGCGAGCCTCGCGAACGTCGTCGTCACGATCGGGATGACGATCCTGCTCGTCGTCGTCCTCGACCAGGGGCCGCTCGGCGTCCTCGTCGGGAACTTCAGCGGGACGCTCGCGGTGTACGCCGTGCTCCTCGCCTACCGGCGGACCCAGCTCGGGCTCGAGTTCGACAGAGGCGTCTTCTGGAAGATGACCGAGTGGGGCATGCCGCTCGTGCCCTCGGTGATCGCGCTGAACGCGATCGACTTCGCCGACCGGTTTCTGCTCGTCCGGTTCAAAGGGCAGCACGAGCTCGGGCCTGTACGCGATCGGGATGCGGATCTCTGCGGCGCTCCTGTTCGTGCTCGCCGCGTTCCGCACCGCCTGGCCCGCGTTCGCGTACTCGATCCGCGAGGACAACGAGCGCGCGGCGCACCTACGGCTTCGTCGCTCACCTACGTCACGTTCTTCTCGTCCTGGGCCGCGCTCGCCCTCGGCCTGGCCGCGCCGTGGATCGTGCGTCTCCTGACGACGCCCGACTTCTACGGCGGCGCACGCGTGGTGCCGATGCTCTCCTTCGCGTTCGTCGTCTTCGGCGCCTACGTGGTCGTCGTGACCTCGATCGGGCGCGTCGGCCGCCGCGGGTCGAACTGGATCATCACCGGGATCGCGGCGGTGATCGGCGTCCTGCTCAACCTCGCGCTGATCCCGCCGTTCGGGATGACCGGCGCCGCGGTCTCGATGCTCCTCTCCTACTTCTTGATCTTCCTCGGCATGACGTGGAAGGCGCAGCGCGTGTTCCACGTGCACTACCAGTGGCGCCGCCTGGCGACCGCCGCGGGAACCGCGGCCGGGCTGACGGTGATCGGGAAGCTCGTCGACGGCGGGCTGCCCGCTGGCGATCGCGCTCACGGCCCTCTACCCGCTCGTGCTCGGGCTCGTCGGCTTCTACCTGCCCGAGGAGCGGGCCCGGATCGGCGCCTTCAGCAGGCGGTTGCTCCCCGGTCGCGTTTAATCCGCCGGTGGACTCGGGAGAGCTGGCTGCGGTAGTCGGCGCTGCAGGCGCCGCTCTGATCCTTCTCGGGCGCGGCCGACTCATGCTTCTTGGCGGGCTGGCGCTGCTCGCGGTCGCCGAGCTCGGCCTCGTCCACGACCTCTCGGGAAACCGGGTCTCGCCCAAGCTCGTCGCGCTCGGGATCGTCGGGCTCGCGCCGATGGCGATCGGGGGCTGGATCTTCGTTCGCTGGCCGACGCTCGTGACGCCGCTCGTCGCGATCGCCGCCCCGTTCCGCCCGCCGCTCTCGTTCGGCAGCGAGCACCGCTACTACGTGGGAGTGGCGAGCTCAGGTCAGCTCGGGCGCCTCCTGCCCCTGTACGGCGTGCTCGGCGCCGCGGCCCTCGCGCTCGCCTGGCATGTGTTCCGCGGACGGGTGAACCGACCCGTGCCGTTCATCGTGTCGATCCCGGCCGCTGTGCTCATCGCCGTCGCGGGCCTGTCCGTCCTCTGGACCGAGGATCTCCATTCGGGCGAGAGCGTGCTCGCCTACTTCCTCCTGCCGTTCGCCCTGCTCGTCGTCGTCGTCGCCCACGCGCCGTTCCCGCCCTGGCTGACGAGGGCCCTGGCCGTGATCGCGGTCGGGCTGGCGACGCTGTTCGCCGTCGTCGGGATCATCCAGGCGGCGACGCACAAGCTCTGGTTCTTCTCGCCCGCGGTCGAGGTCGGGAACGCGTACAGCTCGTTCTTCCGGGTCACGTCGCTCTTCCGCGACCCGAGCCTGTACGGCCGCCACGTCGTGATCGGGATCGTCGTGCTGCTCGTGTGCGTGCTGTACAGGAAGGTGAACCCGTTCCTCGCCGCGGGGCTGATCGCCCTGCTCTTCGTCGGGCTCTGGTTCTCGTACTCGCAGTCGAGCATGGCGGCGCTCTTCGTCGTGACGCTCGCCCTCGCCGCGGTCGCCGGGGGGCGGACCCTCAAGCTCGTCGCGGCGCTGACCGCGGTGGTCGTGCTCGTCGGCGCCGCCGGGATCCTCGCGACCTCGGTGCGGGATCACTCCGCGCGTCGCTTCACGAGCGACCGATCGCGGCGCGTCGATCTGACCTGGAAGGTGTTCCGCGCGCATCCGATCGTCGGCGTGGGCCTCGGCAGCCAGCCGGTCGCGAGCCAGGCCCGGTCGAAGCAGGGCGGATCGCCGACGCGCTTCGTCTCGCACACGACCCCGCTCACGGTCGCCGCCGAGCTCGGCGTGATCGGGCTCGCGGCGTATCTGGCGCTGCTGGGAGGCTCCGCCGTCCTGATCGAGCAGGTGCGCCGGCGCGCGCCGCCTCTCGGCCTGGGGCTCGGCGCGGTGTTCCTGGCCCTATTCGTCCACTCGCTCGCGTACAGCGGCTTCTTCGAGGATCCCGTGACGTGGCTCGCGATCGCGGTCGCCGCCTCGTACATGCTGTCGCGGGCCGACGACGAAGCGATACTCGGCGCGTGAGTCACCGTTACGGCCCGTGGTTGCTCCTGGCGACTTTGGGCGTGCTGGTCGCGATCACGATCCCGGAGCTCGGCGCCGATCCGTGGCCGTTCATGCCGGCCGCGGTCGCACCCGCGCGGCCTCCTCGGCCCGCTCGTCCGCGTCGCCGACCGCGAGTGGGACCTCGGCATCCTCCGCTCGACGGCCGTCCTCGCGGGACTGCTCGTGGCGCTCGCCGCCGCGGCGACGTGGCGCATGCGCTCCTGGCCGCGGTGGTTCGCGATCGCGCTCCCGGTCGTCGTCTGCGGGATGCTGCTCGTGCCCGCGACGCTGCTCCAGGTCGGCCTCCGCGACGCGACGGAGCCCTGGTACTTCACGAACGACTCCACGTACCAGATCGAGATCGCGGGCGACCTCGTCCGGCACGGACACACTCCGTACGGCCACGACTACGGCAGCTCGGGCCTCGAGCGCTTCTACCCGGCCGCGAACGACCAGGAGGCGGCGTTCGACCGCGCGGCCGAGACACCACTTCGCCTACTTCCCCGGCACGGCGCTGACCGCGGCCGCGTGGCGCGTGCTCCCGCGGCCCTGGGACGACTACCGGATCTTCGTGCTCCTCGCGACGCTCGCGCTCCTACCCGCGGCGCTCGTGTTCCCCGGCGCCCTCTACGTGCGCCTGGCGGTCGGCTCGGGCCTGGCCGCGAACCCGATCCTGCTCAAGGGCGCCTGGTTCGGGACCGCGGACGCGCCCGCGATCCTCGCGCTCGTCCTCGCCTTCGGGCTCCTCGCGCGCGGGCGGCTCGTCTGGGCGGCAGCGAGCCTCGGCGCCGCGCTGGCGCTCAAGCAGTTCGCCCTCGTCGCGGTCCCGTTCTTCGCCGTCATGCTGCTGACGAAGCACGCGTCGCGCGCCGACCCTCTACCGGGCCGGCGCCGCGTTCGGCGGCGTCTTCCTCGCGACGGTGATCCCGTTCCTCGTCGCCGACCCCGGCGCCCTGTGGCGCGACACGGTCTCCTACGGCGCGGGCACGTACCGGATCGTCGGCTACGGCCTCGCCGCCCTGCTCCTCAACCTCGGGGCGATCGACGACCGGTTCGGCAACTACCCGTTCGTCTGGCTCGCGCTCTTCCTTTGGCTCCCGCTGACCGCATGGCTGCTCTGGGCGCAACGCCGCGCCGGGACCCTTGGCCGGCGCTATCGGTTTTTCCGTTTCGATGTTCGTCCTGCTCTTTTTGAGCCGTGTGTTCCAGAGCTCGTACCTCGCCTGGCCTTTGACAGGCATCGGGCTCGCGCTCTTGCTCGCTTCAGGCGAGCGCACTTCTCCTTCGCCTTCCAGCCGCTTGAGCTGCTCGCAGTCGCAGCTAGCGGAATGAGCGCGTACACGCTTGATTCCGTTCCGATGATGTAGATCCGCCTGCGACTGGTCCGCGACGAGCAGCCGAGTAGTTGCCGTCGCGGAAGTCGCCAAACCGGTCGCCGTTTCGCGCGTTGAGCGCGCACGTCCCGCGCGGCCCGTTCTTCACGCGGCCGCGAGCGCCGTCGTGCGCCACACCGCCCACACGTCGAGAAGTAGACGAGACCGTCGATGACCGGTCAGGCGCGCCCGTGATCGACGCACGGCGCGTCGTACCTGCCAGCGGCACGTTGCCGGTCCTCGAGCGTCGAGCGCGACTGACGTTGCCGTCCCACGTGCCGACGAACAGCGTCTTGCGCCAGACTGCTGCTGCCGTGTACACGTACGTCCCCACCCGCCGCGCCCAGAGCAGATGACCCGCTGCTCGCGCCGTATGCGTAGACGGTGCCGTCCGCGTATCGCCGGCGAAGACGGCGGCGAGGGCGACCGGCCTCGGAGGCGCAGCGAGCGCGGCGGCGATCGCGACCGCGGCGAACGGCGCCGCACCGAGCAGGTTCTTGACGATGTAGATGTCCGGCCCCGCGAGCCAGACGAGCGACGCGGCGAGGACGGGCACGGTCGCCGCGAGCGCGCAGAGTCGCCCGGCCTCCGAGGCCCTCCCGAGGCGAATCGACCCCGGCGAGCACGAGGCAGAGCACGAGCAGGGCGAAGACCAGGTTCACGTCACCCCGGACGAAGAGCGCGCCGTAGCTTTCGAGCGTCGACCGGAGGCTGAAGTCGGGGTTGCGGATGCCACGGCGCTCGAACTGCTTGTAGAAGGCCGGAAGCCAGGCGACGAGCGGCAGGAGCCCGATTGCAATCGCGACCAGGAGCCGGCGGAAGTCCTCCTTGCGTAGCGCGAGCCAGATCAAGCCCGCCCCCAGCGTGAAGAGGAAGAAGAAGTGCGTCATCGTCCTGGCCGCGACCGCTGCCGCGAGGAGCGCCAACCGCCCGCTCGTCGGCCGCTCCGCCGCCCATGCCAGTGCGAGCACGAACAGCATGCAGGCGAGCGCGAACACCGCGTAGGGCCGGAGCTCCCAGCCGTGCCGCCAGAACTGCCAGCCGAGTGCGGTCACGAGCCCGGCAAAAGCGGCTCCCCACAGCGGCACCAGGCGGCTCGCGTAGACGACGACGAGCGCGCTCAGAGCCATCGCGGCGAGCACCGAGATCGTCCGGTCCCAGACGACGGGAACACCGATGCGGTCGAGCACCCAGCCGAGCGCGTAGAACCCCGGCGGGTGGTTCTCTGTCGCGACGACCCGACGCAGCATCGAGATCGGACCGGGGTCCGTGATCACCGGGCGGCGCCGACCTCGTCCTGCCAGAACGAGTACGCGACGGCCCGTGGGACGTTCGCGAGCGCGCTGAAGGCCGCCACGCTGGCACCGACGAGGGCCACCGGAAGCTGCACGCGCACCGGCCAAGCTTAGGTGGGAGCCGGGTTCACCGTCTGTTAACCTCCGCCGACTCTCCGGGAGAGAGGGTTCGACGATGCTGGCAGTTCTCGCATATCTGGATCCGGCCTCCGGCAGCATGCTCCTCCAGCTGATCCTGGGCGGAGCGGCCGCCGTCGGTGTCGGGCTGAAGATGACGTGGCGCCGCGTGCTGCGCGTCCTCCACCTGGACCGCCGACAGTAGAGCGACCCGGACGCTTCAGCCATGCACTAGTTTCCCGGCCGTGAGCGCCGCGAGGATCGAGCCGAGCTCGTTCCGCGATCCCAACAGCCGCGTCGTCGAGTCTGACGGAGCCGTCCTGCGCTTGCTCAGCGAGCAGGGCCTGCGCGACTGGCAGGCGCTCGAGGCGAGCAAGCTCTTCCACAGCGCCGTGGCCGCGGGCAAGCTCGTCGGCACCGAGGTCGAGCCGAAGCACGGCACGCTCCCGGACGCACTCGTCGACGGCGCCGCGGCGGTGCTCGAGCACGAGTCGTCCCGTTCGTCTCGTATCCGTACGAGTGGACGTTCGCGATGCTCCGCGACGCCGCGCTGCTCCAGCTCGAGCTGCTTCGCCGCGCGCTCGACGAGAACCTGATCCTCAAGGACTCGTCGTCGTACAACGTCCAGTGGCGCGGGCGCGAAGCCCGTCTTCATCGACGTCGGCTCGTTCGAGCGGCTGCGCGAGGGCGAGCCGTGGGTCGGCTACCGGCAGTTCTGCATGCTCTACCTCAACCCGCTGCTGCTCCAGGCGTACAAGGGCGTCGACTTCCGCCCGTGGCTCCGCGGGCAGCCTCGCCGGCATCGACGCCGGTCGCAGGCGCGGCAACGTCTTGTCGTTCCGCGACCTCTTCCGGCGCGGCGTGCTGACGAACGTCGCCCTGCACGCGCGGCTCGAGCGCAAGCACGACGACTCGCCGCGCGACGTGAAGGCCGAGCTGCAGCGAGCCGGCTTCAAGAAGGAGCTGATCGTCGCCAACGTCGCGCCGGCTCGAGAAGCTCGTCCGCGGCCTCGACTGGAAGCCGGGCGCGACCGAATGGTCGGGCTACGGGCGCGACGACGTCCTACGACGAGGCCGACGCCGCGCGCAAGGAGGAGTTCGTCCGCGAGGTCGTCGCAGCACGCGCGAGTGGAGCCTCGTCTGGGACATCGGCTGCAACGAGGGCCGCCACTCGCGCATCGCCGCCGAGAACGCGCGCGTACGTCGTCGCGCTCGACGGCGACGCCGCCGTCGTCGACCGCCTCTACCGCTCGCTCGCCGCCGGAGAGGACCGCGATCCTGCCGCTCGCGGTCGACGTCGACCGATCCATCGCCGGCGCTCGGCTGGCACGGGCTCGAGCGGCAGACGCTGACGCGCGCGGCCCGCCGGAGCTGACCCTCTGCCTCGCGTTCTGTCCACCACGTCTGCGATCGGCGGGCAACGTGCCCGTGCCGCGAGTTCCTCGTCCTGGCTCGCCGAGCTCGGGAACGGCGCTCGTGATCGAGTTCCCGACGCGCGACGACCCGCGCGTGCAGCGCCTGCTCGCCCCGCAAGCGCGAGGGCCGCATCCCGACTACGACCGGAGCTTCTTCGAGCGCGCGCTCAGCGAACGGTTCGATGTCGACGCCACCGAGGAGCTCGCGTCCGGCACGCGCATCCTTTACGGTGCCCGGCCAAAGGTCTGACGCACGCACGAGCGTCAGACGTCTCGTCGTCGACGCTCTCCAGGTCGCAGCGCTTGCGGCATTCGCCATCGCGCAACCGATCTTCGATCTACTGGCCAGGACTTCTCAGTTCTTCGGCGTCCGCGGCTCGACACGAACCGAGATCGTCGTCTTCGCGGTAACTCTCGTCGTCCTGCCCTTCCTGGTTGCACTCGTCGTAGAGGGGCTCGTCGGCCTCATTGGCGAGAAACGCCGAGGCGGTTCGTTCATCTCCTGTTCGTCGGTGCGGCCTCGTCGCGCTGATCGCGGCGCGGGCTCTCAAGAAGACAATCGATCCGGGGGGGCTGCTCTTCGCCCTCCTGGTAATCGCAGCGGGAGTAGCAAGCGCCCTCCTCTATTCACGCCAGCGGGCGGTACGCTCGTTCGTCAGCATCCTCATTCCGGCTCCGCTCGTCTTCCTGGCCCTTTTCCTGTTCTTCTCCCCGGTCGAGAAGCTCGTCTTCCCACAGGAGGCCCACGCGGGCGTCGTCCAGGAAAGCGCGGACAACGACGTGCTCTTCCTCATTCTCGACGAGTTCCCGACAAGCTCGTTGATGAACTCGAACGGACAGATAGACGCCACCCGCTTCCCGAACTTCGCCGACCTCGCGCGACACTCGACCTGGTACCGCAACGCAACCGGGGAGCACGAGGGAACGCACGCTGCGGTCCCCGCCATCCTCGACGCGCGGCTCCCGAAGAGAGGGCGCCAGCCGACCTTCAACGACCACCCTCAGAACATCTTCACGCTCCTCGGCGGCCACTACCGTATGAATGTCTGGGAGACGCAGACGCACCTCTGCCCGACGAGCCTCTGCCGCGGAAAGGGCGAGCTCGAGCCGGTCGTTCGTCCCGCGCATGCACTCGCTATTCGAGGACGCCGGGATCGTCTACCTGCACATGGTCGTCCCGACCTCGGAGGAGACTCGCATCCCCGACGTCGGGACGGCTCGGGGCCATTTCCTGACGCGTCGCCGAGAGGGGGGCGAGCTTTGAGCGGGAGCGCTTCGAGAGCTTCGAGGCGTCGATCAGGGATCGCGGCGGACGGCCGGCCCTCAATCTCGCCCACATCCTGCTTCCGCACGGGACCTGGGAGTTGCTGCCGTCCTGCCATCGCTACCTTACGCCTGATTACTCGCCCGGAATCGTGCTCCCAGGCAAGCGCTGGGGTTCGAACACCTGGCTCGTCGCCCAGGCCTACCAGCGGCACCTGCTGCAAGTCGAATGCACCGACCGGCTGCTCGGCGAGCTCCTCCGCAGGCTTCGCGAGAAGGGCCTGTATGACGAGTCAGCTCTCGTCGTGACCGCCGACCAGGGTGTCTCCGTGGAGGCGAATCAGAGCCGGCGGTCGGTCGACCCCGAGCATCCGACCAACCTCCCCGACCTCGCATTTGTGCCTCTCTTCTTCAAGCGTCCCGGACAGCAGAGAGGCGCAATCGACGACCGGCACGTGCGCACCCTCGACATCGTGCCGACGATCGCGCAGGTACTAGGGATCCACATCCCATGGCACGTCGACGGGCGCTCGCTCCTGGGGCCGGGGCATTCCGGGCAGGTGAGCTTCATGACCGACCGCGGCCTGGCCACGGCAGACGTCCGGTCGCTCGAAAAGCAGCGTGCCCGGACTCTTCGCCGAAAAGCCGCCCTCTTCGGCTCGGGCCTCCTGGCCTTCGGCCCGCATCCGGAGCTGCACGGCCGACCGGTGGCCGAGGTTCGCATTCGCGAGGCGACCGCGCACGCGAGCGTCGACTCTGAAATAGCGGATCTCCTCCACTCCCTGCCACGCGGAGTGGACACCGTGCCCGCCCAGGTCATGGGCTCGGTCACGGGGCCAGGGGCTACGGAGGATCGGCCCATCGCGCTCGCGATCAACGGCCGAATCGCCGCAGTCTCGAAGACGTATCGGGAAGGCGTTTCCGTCCGGTACTCGGCGATGGCGCCCGAATCTGCGCTCCACCCAGGCAACAACGAGGTCGAGCTCTTCTGGGTTCTCGACACGCCGACCGGCCTGGTCCTCGAAAGCCTGGGCCCCCGGACAACCTGACAAAACTCCTGCTCAGCTTCGACTTCGAGGACTCGCACGGGGTCTACCGCGGCCTGGGCCAGCGCCGGGACCCTCTGGGCCGGCGCTATCGGTTTTTCCGTTTCGATGTTCGTCCTGCTCTTTTTGAGCCGTGTGTTCCAGAGCTCGTACCTCGCCTGGCCTTTGACAGGCATCGGGCTCGCGCTCTTGCTCGCTTCAGGTGAGCGCACTTCTCCTTCGCCTTCAGCCGCTGGAGCTGCTCCCAGCGCAGCTTCGGAATAAGCGCGTACACCTTGTTCCGGCCCGAGATGTAGATCCGCCTTCCGTCCGCGACGAGCGCCGAGTACTTGCCGTCGGGGAAATGCCACACGGGATCGCCGTTGCGGGCGTTCAGCGCCCACGTCCCGCGTGGCCCGCTCTTCACGCGGCGGAGCCCCCCGGCGCCGCACCGGCCGCACGTCGAGAAGTAGACGAGACCGGCGAGAACGGTCGGCGCGCCCGTGATCGACGACGGCGCGTCGTACCGCCAGCGCACGTTGCCGGTCCGGGCGTCGAGCGCGACGAAGTTGCCGTCCCACGTTCCGACGAAGACGGTCCTCTTCCAGACGGCGGCGGCCGTGTACACGTACGTCCCGACCTGCCGCGCCCAGAGCAGATGGCCGCTGTTCGCCCCGAAGGCGTAGACGGTACCGTCAGCGTTGCCGATGAAGACTCGGCCGTAGGCGACCGTCGGCGTGGCGTAGAAGTACTCGCGGCTGCCGAAGCGAGAGAACGAGGTCGCGTGCCAGCGCTCGCGACCGGTCTTCCGGTCCACGCCGTAGACGCTCCCGCTCGAGGTGGCGACGATCACGAGGTTCCCAGCACTCGCCGGAGCGGCCACGATCTGATCGTCGGCGCCGAACGTCCACTGGAGGAGCGGTCGGCGCTCGCCACGGATCCGGTACGCGTACAGGTGGTGGTCCCAGGAACCGAAATAGAGCATCTTGCCGACGAGGAGCGGCGTCGACTCCACGGTGCCCGCGCGCACGCGCCAGAGCTGCCGACCGTTCTTCGCGTTCCAGGCGATGACGAACCCCTCGGCGCCCGTCTCGTGCTTGCTGCACGGGAGCTCGTGCATGTACGCCTGGTAGACGATCCCGTCGGCGATCGTCGGCGAGGCGGCCGAGCAGTTCGGGAAGTGCTTCGTCCAGACGATCTTCCCGGTGCGCGCGTTGACGGCGTAGAACCGTCCCTTCTGCTGGGCGACGTAGACCTTGCGGTAGGCAACCGAGGGCGGGAACTCGATGTCGGCCCGGGCTTTGAGCTTCCAGAGCCCGTGGTAGGGCGGCCTCAGGTTGCGCCAGTCGGGTGCCAGGTGTGTCCGCTGGATGTCGTAGCCGTAGGTCGGCCACTGCACCTGCGTGAGCTCGACGCTCGGCTTCTCGGACGGCTTTGACTTCTTCGGCTGGTCGCGAAGCGTGTTCGAGAACTCCTCGGTCGGAGAGCCGACGACAGTCCGCGGCTGCTTCTCGTGCCAGGCCCAGCCGCCGAGGGCCGTCCCCGTGCCGAGCGCGAGCAGCGCGACCCCGAGCAGCGGCCACCGGAGAACTCCGATCCGGGTTCGCGTGAGCCCGTACGCGAGCGCGAGGACCGCCCCGGCGGCGAGGAGCAGTTCGGCGGAGTCGGTGACCGCGCGTTCGAGCGATGCGGCGAGCGGCAAGATCCGGGGCAGGTTAGCTGGGCTACTTGTGGACGACGACGGTTGCCCGCGTGCGGTGGCCGTTCGCGGTCACGGTCAGCGTGTAGCGGCCCGGTTTCGACGGCACCGGCAGCCTGAGCAGCGGCGGCTTGCCGTTCCCACGCGTGCGCCCGAGCCGCCAGCCGACGGTCTTCGCGTCGGTCGAGACCCGGACGCGAAGGATCCGACCGCGAGGCGTGAACTTGTGCTTGAAGAGGTCGATGTACCGGAGCCGGACGGTGAACTCGCGCGTCGAGGGTGCCTTGTTCCCCGCCAGGTCCCGCGCCCCAAGCGCGAGGCGATAATCCCCCGGCCGCTTGCCATGGCCGTACCACGGATAGCTCCCGGTCGCCTTCTTTCGGTAGCTCTGCCCGACCCGCTTTCCGTTCACGTACAGGATCGCGTAGGCCTGCTCGCTGAACGTGTAACGGACGTTGACGTGGTCCGCCCTGTGGTCGCCGTCCGGAGAGAAGAGACGGTGGCCGGTCTCGACCTTCTCGATTGTCGGCGGGGTCGAGTCGACGCGGACCGTGCTCGGAAACTCGATCGTCCGGTCCTCGTCCTTCAGTTGGAGCTGAACGTGGTAGACGCCGTCCGGGACGACCTGCCCCGAGTCGTTCCGACCATCCCACGCGAACTGGTGGAACGCCTGCCCGAAGACGCCGGTTCCGAGAGCACGGCGCACGACCGTCCCCTGGTCGTTGACGATGCCGATGCGGATGTCCTCCTCGCGCCTGAGCCGGAAGCCGATCCTGGCCTCGCCGTGTTTCGGGGAGAAGAGCGCCGAGATTTGCGTCCCGAGAACCGGGCTGTCCTCGAGCTTGAGCCTTTCGGTGACTGCGAACGCAGTTGCGGTCGCTGCGAGCAGTCCAGCGACGATCAGCGTAGGAGCGAACTTCTTCACCGCGGTTCGATCTTAGAGTTCAACCGATGACCAAGCTCCTGCTCAGCTTCGACTTCGAGGACTGGCACCAGCTCGTGCACCGCGGCCTGGACCACGCGGACTGGGATTCCCGCGGGCACGCACTCGAGCGGCAGACGGCCGCGATCTTCGAACTGCTCGACGAGCTCGGAGCGAAGGCGACGTTCTTCGTCCTCGGCATCACCGCGCAGCGCTACCCCGACCTCGTGCGGGCGATCGCAGCCAAGGGCCACGACCTCGCGTGCCACGGCTACGAGCACCGGCGAGTCCCGGCCCAGAGCAGGGACGAGTTCAAAGCGGACGTCGAGCGCTGCGCCGACCTCGTCGAGCAGCTGGCCGGCAAGCGGCCCCTCGGCTACCGGGCGCCCGCGTTCTCGATCACCCGCGAGACGCCGTGGGCCTACGAGGTGCTCGCCGAGCTCGGCTTCCGCTACGACTCGAGCCAGTACGACTCGCCGCGCATCCCGCAGCGGATCCGCGGCGTGCCCCGGACGCCGTACCGGCTCGAGCTCGACGGGGGACGCGCGATCTGGGAGTACCCGGTCACCGTCTGGTCCGTTCGCGGACGCCCTGTGCCGATGGGCGGAGGCGCGTACTGGCGCGCGCTGCCCACCTCCGTGCTGCGCAGGGCGCTCAGGGAGGTCGCCGCCGAGAACGCCTTCCCTGTGCTGTACTTCCATCCGTACGAGCTCGACCCGCAACCGCTGCGGGCGTCGCTGCCCGAGAGCCCGACTCCGAAGCAGCGCGCGCTCACGGCCTGGAAGAGCGTCCAGCGTAACCCGGGCAGGCGGCTGGTCGCGGATCGGATTCGTGCGATCGCCCGCGAGTACACGCTGACCAGCTACGAGGAGGCCCATGGAGAAGTCGTCGAACGCTACGGAGCTCGTCCGAGATCACTTTCGCGAGCAGGCGTCGTCGTTTGACGCCCTCTACGACGAGGAGCATCCGCTCCAGCGCGCGGTCCGCCCAGGGCTGCTGAAGCGCCGCGACTTCGCGCTCGAGGTCGTCCGCGAGTACGACCAGCCGCGGGTGCTCGACATCGGCGGCGGCTCCGGCCGCGTGGGCGAGCTGATCCTCGAGGCCGGCGCGCGCGAGTGGGTCAACGCGGACATCGCGCAGGAGATGCTCGACCTCTCGGCCAAGCGCCTGGAGCGCTTCGGCGACAAGGTGAAGCTCGTCCACGGCGACTTCCTGTCCGCACCGCTCGAGGGCAAGTTCGACGTCACGATCGCGCTCGGCTTCTTCGACTACATCCCCGACGCGCATCTCTTCGTGCGCCGCATGGCGGAGCTGACTTCCGGTTCTGCCGTGGCGAGCTTCCCCCGCTGGAACTGGCTCAAGGGCCCGGTGCGGAAGGTTCGCTACGAGGTGATCAACAACTGCCCGATCTTCAACTACACCGAGCGGGAGCTGCGCTTCCTGTTCGGCGGTGCAGGGTTCAGCCGCGTCCTGATCAAACAGGGACGTAGTGGCTTCCTCGTTCGCGCAGACAGCTAGCCCTCGGCGTCGCTTGCGATGCCGAGAGTTGAGCGAGCAGGGGCTTTGCCGCCGCTCGCTCTAACATGGAACTCGTGAAGCGGCTCGTCGTCGTCCTCCTCGGCTCCGTCGCCCTGTTCGCGGCCCATCCGGGTCACGCCCAGGCGCGCGAGTGCGGCCTGCCGAACAAGGCTCCGGTCTGGGTCGACTTCGCGGACGGTTCGGTGCCGTTCTGGACGATGTTCGCGCGGCCGGGGGTCGTCGGGGCGGCGTCGAACTTCATCTTTCCCGCGCAGCTGCGCGCCCTTGGCGCGAAGACCGTCTACTGGGAGATGAACCTGCGCCAGCGCGTCGGGACTCCGACCAACCCGATCGACCCGAACATCGTCCAGGACTGGGCCGACCGCGTCTTCTACCGCGCCGTCGCCTCGTCGGGCTGCGCGACGCCGTGGATCGCGCTCAACGAGATGTGGGGCTCGAACCTCGCGACGCCCTGGTCGCCGACGAACACGCAGTACCGCGACAACGTGCTGCAGTTCGTCCGCCGGCTCAGCGCGCTCGGCGCGCACCCGTTCCTGCTCCTGAACAGCCGGCCGTTCACCGACGGCGAGGCCGGCGACTGGTGGCGCCAGGTCGCCCTCTACACCAACTTCGTGCGCGAGGTCTATTTCGCCGCGCCGCAGATCTATCACCAGGGCCCGGTGCTCGGCTCGCGGACGCTGCGGACCGCCTTCCGCCAGGGAGTCACCGACCTGACGTCGATCGGGATTCCCGTGTCGAAGGTCGGCATCTTCCTCGGCTTCCACACGAACCCGGGCCAGGGCGGCCGCGAGCATCTGAAGCCCGCGAGCGCGTGGTTCGACACGATCAAGTGGCAGGTGCTGGCGATCGAGCAGGTCAGCCGCGAGATCCCGCTGGCGACGATCTGGTCGTGGGGCTGGGGCGAATGGGCCGCGGCGGATCGCGACCCCGACAAGCCGGCCGCGGCGTGCGTCTACCTCTGGACGCGCAACCACAGCCTCTGCTCGGGGCCGAAGATGGCCGGGCGCAAGTTCGACACGTCGCTGACCGAGGGCCAGCTGATCCTGCCCGCGGGATCGCAGTGCAAGACCCCGTGGGGCCTGCTCGGAAGCTCGCAGCTCTCGAGCGTCGCGCACGTGACCGGCGACCGCGAGATCGCGTACACGTCGCTCTTCGGCCGGCTCGTCCTGAAGAACGCGGTGCCGGTCAAGCCGCAGGACCTCCAGGCCGCCGAACGGGCGATCGTCCGCTACCGATTCGGCGGCAGCGGCGCTGCCTACCGAGCCGCGCTGGCCCGCGCAGGCGCCTCGACCGCGATCGCGCGCGGCGTGATCTCCGACGAGCTCCGGCAGGCGCGGATCGAGCGCAACTTCCGGGTCAAGGCTCCGGCGGGGAAGGCAATCTCGAGCTACCGCGAGAGCTACGCGTCGACCCCGGCTCGCCTCGTCCAGGTCAGGCCCGCCCCGGCCTGGTTGGGGCACCGCAGCCGCGGTGTCGCGATCGATGGCCTGGCGCCCGCACCGGTCTTCAGGATCTCCGGCCACGGCTGGTCGAGGGTGAAGACCCGCGACGGCGTCATGCGCGTGCGTGCGCTGAGCCCCACGGCTCCGTTGGGGGCCTTCTCGCTCGGCGACTCGTGGTCGTCGATCCGCGCCGCCCTCGTGCAGGACGCTCAGGACTCGGTCTTCGACAACTGGCTCATGCGCCGCGAGTCGGCCGCGCTGCAGTGGACGACGTGCCGGAAGGACTGGCTCCCGGCCGTGGGGCCGCTCGAGCTCACGACCGAGCTGCCGTTCCTGGCACTGGCTTCCTGAAGACGACGAGATCCTGCTGACGGCTGCCGACCGTGCCGCCGTCGGGCGTGTGCTCGAGCAGCTCGAGGGCGGGCGCGAAGCGGGTGCGGATGTACGCATCCGGATGGAAGGTCGTGCACAGGTTCGAGCCGGCGACGCCCGGCCAGCGCACGACGGCCTCGCCGGAGTCGTACCGCGCGCGCTCGTCGGCGTCGAGCCGGTCGGCATACGAGTCTCCGTGCGTGGTCAGGAGGAGCAGACCGCCGGGAGCGGTGATCCGGCTCAGCTCGTCGATCCAGGCGCGCTCGAGGTCGTGCGGCAGGTGGGTGAAGACCGAAATGGCGTACACGAGTTCGAACTGCCCGTCCTCGTACCGAAGCGGCGGAGCCAGCTGGTTGACGGATGCCGTGGCGAACGGGAGGTTCGCCGCGCACCAGCCCACAAGGCGCTCGTTGTAGTCGCTGCCGTGGATCTCAGGGCCCTCGAGACCGGCCCAGTGCCGTAAGACGCGCCCGCAGCCGCAGCCGAAGTCGAACATGCCCCCGCTCGCCTCGAGCGGCGCGCCGTTCCGCTCGGCCGCCGAGCGGATGATGTCGGCCTGCTGCCTTCCGCTCTCGAGGAACCACTCGAGCCCGGGCGTGCCCGCGACCTCGACACGCAAGCGGGGCGGCGGAACCGGAAGCCCGCCCATGTCGACCTCGCCGTCCTCCGAGCCGCGCAGCGACCGCACGCGCTCGTAAGCGTGATAGACCGGCGCGAGCAGCGACATCCGGTCGAGCGCGCGCAGGGTCGCGTTCCGTGCGGAGCGAAGCCGGGACGACATGAGGAGCTACGTAGTCTGAAAGACGCGGGCGTGGCGTGGGCGGACGAAGACCTTCCCGCCCGGCGCGAGCTCCAGCTGCTCGGCCTCGTCGCGCGTCACCTGGGCCCACAGATCGCGCCCGTCCTCGAGCACCAGCTCGACGCGTACCTCGAAGCCGAGATGGACGACGCGCTCGATCGTGCCGGCGGTCGTCTCGCCGTTCGGCTCGATCTTGAGCTCGAGGTCGTGCGGGCGCACGAACGACTCCCCGAAGCGGTTCACGGGCCCGACGAAGCTCATCACGAACTCGTTGGCCGGCTCCTCGTAGAGGTCGCGCGGGCCGCCGACCTGCTCGATCCGGCCCTGGTTCATGAGCACGATCTGGTCGGCGATCTCCATCGCCTCCTCCTGGTCGTGCGTGACGAAGATCGTCGTCACGTGCATCTCGTCGTGCAGGCGGCGCAGCCAGGCGCGCAGGTCCTTGCGAACGCGTGCGTCGAGCGCGCCGAACGGCTCGTCGAGCAGGAGCACCTTGGGCTCCACCGCAAGCGCACGCGCGAGCGCCATGCGCTGGCGCTGCCCGCCCGAGAGCTGCGCGGGGTAGTGGTCGGCCCAGCCGGCGATCTGGACGAGGTCGAGCAGCTCGTCCACGCGCTTGCGGATCTCGGCCCGCGGCCGCTTCCGGACCTTCAACCCGAAGGCGACGTTCTCGCGGACGGTCATGTGCTTGAACGCCGCGTAGTGCTGGAAGACGAAGCCGACGCCGCGCTTCTGCGCCGCCTGGCGTGTGACGTCCACGCCGTCGAGCTCCACGGTTCCGGACTCCGGCTGCTCGAGCCCGGCGATGACGCGCAGGAGCGTCGACTTGCCGCTGCCGCTGGGGCCGAGCAGCGCCGTCAGGGAGCCGGACGTCACCTCGACCGAGGCATCGTCGAGCGCGACGAAGTCACCGAACCGTTTCGTGACTGACCTGGCGACGATGGCCATCTAACGGGTCTCCTCCTTGGGCTTGAACAGCGTCATGGCGACGAGCGTCGCGATCGCGATCATCGCGAGGACGACCGAGGCGGCGTATGCGCCGGTGTAGTCGAACTGCTGGTACTGCGCCTCGACGTGCAGGGTCAGCGTCTCCGTCTTGCCGACGATGTGCCCCGACACGACGCTGACCGCGCCGAACTCGCCGAGCGCGCGAGCTGTCGTCAGGACGACGCCGTAGGCGATCGCCCAGCGGATGGCCGGCAGCGTGACCTTCCGAAAGGTCTGCCAGGGTGAAGCTCCGAGCGTGGCGGCAGCCTGCTCCTGCTCGGTGCCGATCTCGCGCAGGACGGGAACCACCTCGCGGACCACGAACGGCAACGAGACGAAGATCGTGACCAGGATCATCGCCGGCAGGGCGAAGACGATCTGGATCCCGTGACCGGTCAGCCAGCTCCCGAACCAGCCCGTCCGGCTGTAGAGGAGCAGGAACGCGAGCCCGACGACGACCGGCGACAGCGCCAGCGGAAGGTCGACGAGCGCGTTCACGATGCCCTTCCCCGGAAAACGCTGGCGCACGATCGCGAGTGCGCAGATCACCCCGAAGATCGTGTTCGCGGGCACGGCGATCGCTGCGATGAGCACCGTCAGGTAGAAGGCATGCTTGGCCTCGGGCGTGGTGACCGCGTCCCAGGCCGGCCCGAGCCCGTGCTCGAAAGCCCGGTAGAAGACGAGCGCGACGGGCGCCGCCAGCACGACCAGGAGGTAGAAGAGCCCCACGAATCGGAGGAGCCACCTATGCACGGTCGTGCCTCGTGGCCCAGCGTCGCACGCCCCCGATCCCGAGCAGGACGACGAACGTGATCACCAGGATCAGAACGGACACCGCCGCCGCGCTTGCCGAGTCGCCGCTCTCGATGCGACCGAAGATGTACACGGAGGCGACCTCGGTCTTGAAGGGCAGGTTCCCCGAGATCAGCACGACCGACCCGAACTCTCCGATCGCCCGCGCGAAGGCGAGCGCCACGCCCGAGAGGATCGCCGGGAAACAGGTTCGGGAAGACGATGTAGCGGAACGTCCTGAGCGGCCCTGCCCCGAGCGAGGCGGCGGCCTCCTCCATCTCGCGGTCGAGCTCGAGCAGCACGGGCTGCACGGTCCGGATCACGAACGGCAGCGTCACGAACAAGAGAGCGAGCAGGATGGCCGTGCGCGAGAACGCGATGTTCAGGCCGACCGGCCCCTTCGGCCCGTACAGGGCCAGGAGCGTCAGGCCGGCGACGATCGTGGGCAGGGCGAACGGGAGGTCGATGATCGCGTTCACGAGTCCCTGCCCGCGGAAGCGGTCGCGGATCAGGATCCAGGCCACGATCGTGCCCATCACCGCGTTGATCAGGCACACCCCGACCGAAACGGCGAGCGTCAGCTTCAACGCTGCAATCGCCTGCGGGTCGGTGATCGCATCCCAGAAGCTCCCCCGCCCGGCCTTGCCCGCCTTCCAGGTGAGGGCTGCGAGCGGGAGGATGACGATCAGGCTCAGGTACGCGGTCGCGAGCCCGACGGCGATCCCGGCTCCGGAGCCGCGGACCGCCGTCGGTCGCGAAAGAGCTTCGGCGCGAGCGGCTACGTCAGCTCCCGTGGCGCTTCTGGATCTTGGTCACGATTCCCGTGCTCGAGTCGAAGAACTGCTTGTCGACCTTCGCCCAGCCGCCGAGCCACTGGATCGAGAACACGCCCGGCGGATAGGGGAAGCTGAACCCCTTGGCCGCGCTGCGGACAACCGGTCGATAGCCGTTCTGGGCGAAGATCACCTGCGCGGGCTTCGTGCGCAGGAAGTTCACGAACGCGCGGGCCGCGGTCTTGTTGGCGCTGTTCTTGACGACCGCGATCGGATTCGCGATCTGGATCGTCGACTTCGGCATCACGTAGTCGATCGGCTGGTCGTGCTTCTGGGCGAAGATCGCCTCGTTCTCGTACGAGAGGAGGACGTCGCCGCGGCCGGCGAGGAACGTCTGGAGCGCCTCACGCGCGCTCTTGTCCTGCGAGACGACGTGGTCGTAGAGCTTGCTCAGGTACTTGACCGACTGGGCGTGCGACTTGCCGAGCTTGCGCTGCGCGCCGTACGCGGCGATCACGTCCCACTTGGCGCCGCCCGAGGTCTGGACGTTCGGCACGAGGACGTCGACGCCGGGCTTGACCAGGTCGTTCCAGGTCCGGATGTGCTTCGGGTTGCCCTTGCGGACGACGAAGACGACGACCGAGCGCGTGACGATCCCGTGGAACGGCTCCTTCTTCCACGACTTGGCGACCAGACCGGCCTTGACGAGCGAGGTCATGTCCGGCTCCAGCGAGAACTCCACGACGTCGGCCTTGAGCCCGGCGATCACCGCACGCGCCTGCTCGCCGGAGGCGCCGTAGCTCTGCTGGAACGAGGTGCCCTGTCCGGCCTGAGTGCGCTGGAAGGCCGGGATCAGTTGCGAGTAGGCATCGCGCGGAGTCGAGTACGCCACGAGGCTGATCGAGCCTCCGGACGCGCGCGCAGACGCGTCGTTCGAGGTCGACGCTCGCGACCGCAGCCGCGACCAGAACCGCCAGGACAACTCCGATAGTGCTAATCCGAACCATCGATCCCCCTTATTTATCGATATTCTTTACTGTTTATGTAGAGAAAGTCGAGAAGGCAGTCTAGAGATCGCTCCCGACGTCGTCAAACACGCGACAATCCGGACATGTGGATCTCCCGCCGAACCGACTACGCGACACGCGCGCTCCTGGCCCTCGCGCTGGACGGCGACGGGTCGATGAAGCTCGAGGAGCTGGCGCAGCGGACCGGAGCCCCCCAGTCCGTGCTCGAGCAGGTGATGCCCGTCATGCGCTCGGCGGGGCTCATCCGCTCGGAGCGCGGGCCCTCCGGCGGCTACCGGCTGAACAAGCCGCCCGACGAGATCACGCTCGAGCGAGTCGTCCGCCTCTTCCAGGGGCAACTCGCGCCGATCGGCTACGCGACGCGGCGGAGCCCGGACGGCGCGCCGAAGTTCGTCGCCGACTCGCTGCGCGAGACGTGGAGTGAGGTGCGCGACGCGACGATCGAGATCCTCGAGCGGACGACGTTCGCCGACCTGGCCGAGCGGGCCGGCGGCAGCTGGCGCGACGACTCGTCGACGGAGGTTCCCTAGACCTCCGCGACGGCGCGCGCGTTCAGGCGCCGGAACTCCGTCAGCCCGGCTGCGATCGCGCCCAGCACGAGGATCACCGGCACGAGGATCGTGTAGTGGGGGAACTCAATTAGCCGGACGCCGCTCGCCAGCAGCACGGTGCCGAGCCCGACGCGGAGCGCGCCCTCGGGCACGCGTACCGTCAGCTTGCTCGCGAACAGAACGCCCGGAATCGAGCCGAGCAGGAGCCAGCCCATTGCGTGCAGGTCGACGTTTCCGTGCACGAGGTAGCTGATCCCGGCCACCCAGAGCAGCGCAGCCGCGTGGAAGATGTCCGTCCCCACGATCTTCGCCGCGGTCAACGGAAACACGAGCAGCATCACGAGCCCGAAGAAGGTGCCGCTGCCGACCGAGGTCAGGCCGACGAGGAACCCGCCGCTCGCGCCCAGGGCGACGCAGATCACACGGTCACGGTTCGTGAGCAGGAACGGCGCGTCCGAGGGTTGGACGCCCCGCTTGATGAAGGTCTTCGCGAGGAAGCCGAGCCCGCCGAGAATGAGCGCCCAGCCGATCACCTTGGCCATCGCGTCGCCGACGCCGCTCCCGTACTGGTTCTCGATCCAGTTCGCGAGCTCCACGCCGACCAGCGACATCGGCCCCGAGCCGAGGAACATCCAGAACGTGATCCGCGCGTGCACGGTGCCGAGCTTGCGGTGCCGCACGGCGCCGAAGGACTTGAAGACGGCGCCGTGCAGGATGTCCGTGCCGACCGCCAGCGTCGGCTGGAAGCCGAAGAAGAGGATCAGGATCGGCGTCATCAGAGAGCCGCCGCCCATCCCCGTCAGGCCCACGAGCGACCCGATCAGCAGGCCCGTGAGCGTGAACTGCCAGGTCATCGATACGCGTCGATCAGCACCTCGGCGACCTCGGGGCGCGAGAACTCGACCGGCGGCAGCTCACCGGCGGCGAGCAGCTCGCGCACCTTCGTCCCGGACAGGAACACGTGGTCGTCGCCGCCGTGTGGACACGTCTTCGGGGTCGCCATCGAGCCACAGGCGTTGCACCAGAACGCGTGCTCGAAGAACATCGGCTCGATGTCGAGCTCGTGCGGCTCGAACTCGTCGAAGATCAGCTGCGCGTCGTACGTGCCGTAGTAGTCGCCCACACCTGCGTGGTCGCGGCCGACGATGAAGTGCGAGCAGCCGAAGTTCTTGCGGCAGATCGCGTGCCAGATCGCCTCGCGCGGGCCTGCGTAGCGCATCGCGGCCGGGAACGCGGACACGATCACGCGGTCGGCCGGGTAGTAGTTGTCGACGAGGACGCGGTAGCACTCGACGCGGGTCGCGGCGGGCACGTCGTCGGATTTCGTCTCGCCGACGAGCGGGTGGATGAGCAGGCCGTCGACGGTCTCGAGCGCGCCCTTCGTCAGGTACTCGTGCGCGCGGTGGATCGGGTTGCGGGTCTGGAAGCCGACGACGCGGCGCCAGCCTCGCTCCTCGAACGCCTTGCGCGTGTCCGCGGGATCGAGGGCCAGCTCGGGGAACGGTGGCTCCGGGCGCTCGAAGACCGTGACCTTGCCGGCGAGATAGAGCGAGTGCTGCGCGTAGAGGCGGGCGACTCCGGGATGCGCTTCGTCGGTCGTCCTGAAGCAGCGCTCGGCCTCGCGCTCCTTGTCGTACTCGAAGACCTCTTCGACCTCGAGGACGGCCAGAGGTCGTCCGTCGCCGTCGGCGAGCGCGACGCGGTCCCCTGCGGGCGCAGCCTCGACGGCGAGGCAGACCGGGAGCGCCCAGGCGAGCCCGTTCGCGAGGTGCATGTCCTCGACGACGCGCTCGTAGTCCTCGCGGCCCATGAAGCCCTCGAGCGGCGAGAGCGCCCCCGAGGCGAGCATGTCCAGGTCGGCCACCTCACGCGGGGTCAGCGTCAGCGTCTCGAGGGAATCGAGATCACCCGGCCGCTCGCCGGTGCGGTCGACGAGCGACCCGCCATGCGGCGCGATCAACGACTTGGTAACAGTCTGTTGCAACGTCTCTTCGGTCACGCCGGGACCTCGACCGGGAGCAGGCCGAGCCGCTCGAGCTCCCCGACGACGAACGCCGCGCTCTCCTCCGGGCTGTGCGCCTCGGTGTCGAGCACGATCTCGGGCGCGGAGGGCTCCTCGTACGGGTCCGAGACGCCCGTGAACTCCTTGATCTCGCCCTTGAAAGCCTTCTCGTAGAGGCCCTTCACATCGCGCTTCGCGCACTCGTCGACCGATGCCTTCACGTACACCTCGACGAACGTGCCGACCTCCTCGATCATCTCCCGGGCCATGCGGCGCGTGGCCTCGTAGGGGGAGATCGCCGCGGTGATGACCGCGCCGCCCTGGCGGGTCAGCCTCGAAGCGACCCAGCCGAGGCGCTCGATGTGCGTGTCCCGGTCCTCCTTCGAGAAGCCGAGCTCCTTGGAGAGATGCGTCCGCACGTTGTCGCCGTCGAGGTACTCGACGACGAGCCCCCGCCGGTCGAGCTCGGGGCCGATCAGATGAGCGATCGTGGACTTGCCCGAACCGGACAGTCCTGTGAACCAGAGCGTGAAGCCGCCCGGGCGCACGCGCTCCGAGTCGGGGTGGTCGTGCGCGTAGATGTGATCAGCCATGAGCCTCCTTCAGGGGCGTTTCCTCGTGAATCCCGCACTCCAGCTTGTCGGAGCCGGCCCAGCGGCCTGCGCGCTCCTCTTCGTCCTCCGCGATCGGCCGGGTGCAGGGGATGCAGCCGATCGAGCGATAGCCCGCCTCGTGCAGCGGGTTGTAGGGAATCTCGTTCACCTTGATGTACGCCCAGACGCGCTTCTCGTCCCAGTCCGCGAGCGGGTGCACCTTCCAGACGTCGTAGCGCTCCGACCACTGGAGCTTGGGCGTCTCGGCGCGGCTCGGTGACTGGTCGCGGCGAATGCCCGAGATCCAGGCGTCGTAGGGATCGAGCGCGGCCAGCAGCGGCTCGACCTTGCGGATCTGGCAGCAGCGGTCGGGATCGCGCTCCCAGAGGTTCGGGCCTTCCTGCCGGTGCTGCTCGGCGACCGTGATGATCGGGTTCGAGATCAGGTTCAGCCCGTAGCGCTTGACGAGCCGGTCGCGGGTCTCGTACGTCTCGCGGAAGAAGAGCTGGGTGTCGAGCTCGATCACGGGCAGGTCGAGGCCGAGCTCGGAGACCATGTGCACGAGCACCGACGACTGCTTCTGCCACGAGCACGTCAGGCAGAGCCGGTCGCCGTACTCGCCGTAGACCCACTGGAGGAGCTCCTCCGCGGTCTTCGTCTCGAAGTCGACGTCAGGAAGTGCGGGCGCGCTCGTCAGGGAGCAGCACCTCCTTCAGCGTGTCGCCCCGGAGGCCGAGGCGCAGCGTCTCGAGCGGGATCACCTCGTCCGGCGGGATGTTCCCGAGGTTGACGGTCGGGCCGAACTCCTTCACGAACCACGCCTGGGACGCCTTCGTCGGCGCCTCGAAGATGAGGTCGGCGACGGCGACCTCGTTCACGATCTCGTCGATCAGGCCCGTGCGCATCTCACCGGAGGGCCGGAAGATGCCGGCGGTCCCGCTCTCGCGAGACTCGGTGATCACCTTCCAGGCGCCGGCCTCGAGCTCTTCCTTGATCCACTGCACCCAGAGGTAGGGCGCGAAGTTGACCTCGGAGTCCTTCGAGCCGACCTCGGACAGGACGGTGAAGTCGCGCGCGAGGTCGGCGATCAGCTCGAGCTTCTCCTCGCGCGGGATCTCGACGGTGCCGTCCGAGATCTCGACGTGCGTCAGCCCGAGGTCTGCGAGCCAGCGCTTGTACTCGTCGACCTTGTCCTTCACGTACACGACCTCGAAGAACGTGCCGCCGATGACGACCGGCTTGCCGCTGAGCACCTCGAGCTTGCGGCGCAGGTTCGGCGTGACGTACGCGGTGCCCCAGCCGAGCTTGACGACGTCGATGTAGACGCCGGAGGTCTCGAGGACGTCCTCCCAGGCGCGCGGGCCGAGGCCCTTGTCGAGGACGTGCGTCAGGCCGCCCGAACGTGGCTCAAAGTCCAGCAAGGATTCCCTCCAGTCTCTTCGTGGCTTCCGTTTGAACGTCGTGGTACATCGAGTTTCCGTGCGAGTCGATGCCGACCCAGAGGGGGCCGAAGTCCTTGACGCGGAACTTCCAGAGGCACTCGGGCATGAGCTCCTCCCAGTAGACCTCCTCGATCTCTTCGATCTGGGTCGTCTCGAGCGCGGCGGCGCCGCCGACGAGCGCGAAGTAGACCATGCCGTACTTGGCCATCGGCTCGATCGCCTCGTCCGGGAGGCCGCCCTTGCCGGCGATCGCGCGCACGCCGTGGTCGCGGCCCAGCGGCTCCGTGAAGCGCACCATGCGGGCGCTCGTCGTCGTGCCGACGCACATGGGCTCGTACTTGCCCGGGCCGAGCTTGCGGACGTTGGGCGCGGTGTGGAGCAGGAAGGCGCCGTTCAGGTCGAGCGGCGGGTCGACGCCCTGGTCGAAGATCCGGATCTGCGTGCGGTCGCGGATCCCGAGGATGTGGCCGTCGACGGTGACGAGGTCGCCCGCGTGGAGCTTGCGGATGTCCTCCTCGCTCGCCGGGAACGTCAGCTTGTGCTCAGCCATCGCCTCGGTACGGGGTCTGACCCCGTTTGGTCGCTCCGAGCGGGTGTTTGGGGTCAGACCCCGGAACAAATGTGTGTCGGAGAGGCGCGCATCTGCTCAGAACTCTCGGTCGAAATCGACATGGCCATCCGGGGCGATGTGGGCGCTCGCGCGGCGGGCGGCCCAGCACTGGTAGTTGACCGCCACCGGGTTGAGGGTCATGTGCGTGTCCGCGTGCTCGATGTGGCAGGAGAGGACGGTCACGTCACCGCCGAGGCCCATCGGGCCGATACCGGTCTCGTTGAGCAGCTCGTAGAGCTCGCGCTCGAGCTTCGCCACCTCGGGATCCGCGTTCGTCGTCCCGACCGGCCGCGCGATCGCCTCCTTTGCGAGGTACATCGCGTAATCGGCCGAACCGCCGATCCCCACGCCCACGATCCCCGGCGGGCACGGCTTGCCGCCCGCGCCGACGATCGACTCCAGGACGAACGTCTTGATGCCTTTCACCCCGTCCGCGGGCACGCACATCTTCAGGAAGCTCATGTTCTCCGAGCCCGAGCCCTTCGGAATGCACTTCACGTCGAGCCCGTCCCAGTCGGGGACGAACTCCCAGTGGACGATCGGCAACCGGTAGCCCGTGTTCGGCCCGGTGTTCTCGCGCGTCAGCGTGTGCACGGCGTTCGAGCGCAGCGGCGTGTCGATGGTCGCGCGCTCCGTGCCGATCTTCAACGCCTCGTAGATCCGGCTCGGATGCAGCGGGAAGTGCTCGCCGACGCGGCACGTGTAGACGGCGATCCCCGTGTCCTGGCAGACGATGTTGTTCTCGGTCTCGGCGACCTCGACGTTCTTGACGATCGTCTCGAGCACGCGCCGGCCGGGAACGGACGTCTCCCTGTCCTTCGCGTCCGCGAGTGCGTCGCGCAGGTCCTGCGGGATGTCCTTCAGCGCCCAGACGTAGAGGTGCGCGGCCGCATCCTCGACCGTCTGGCGCAGATCCGTCGCGACGGTGCTCATGCCGCCTTCTCCGCGGCCGCCCTGCCGGCGCGCCGACCGAACACCGTGCACTCGAGCAGCGAGTTGCCCATCATCCGGTTCCGCCCGTGCGTGCCGCCGGCGATCTCGCCGCACGCGTAGAGGCCCTCGACGGTCGTCTCGGACTGCTCGTCGATGACGAGCCCGCCGTTCTGGTAGTGGAGGACTGGATAGGTCAGGATCGGATCCGCGAGCGGGTCGATGCCGCCGGCACGGTACCGGCGGAGCATGTACGGGAGCGAGACGTTCGCGTCGTCCTCGGCGATCCGAGTCGTGTCGAGGTAGACCGCGGGCCGCCCGTCGGGGGTCTCCACGCCCCGGCCCGCAGCGACCTCGTCGACGATCGCCTGCGAGACCTCGTCGCGCGGGCCGAGCGAGTCGGTGAACTCCTCGCGGTCGGCGTTGAGCAGGACGGCGCCGTACGCGCGGGTCGTCTCGGGAATCGAGTACCCCTGCATCGGCGGCGGCCAGGCGCCGCCGTTCGGGTGGTACTGGAGCGCGTCGTAGTCGCGGAGCTCGGCGCCGAGGTCGACGGCGATCTTCGTCACCTCGCCGGTGGCCCCGGGATGGTTGGTCGTCAGCTCTCCACGCTCCTCGGCGATCCGGTAGCAGCGGCCGCCCGCGGCCAGGACGACGGCGCCCGCGTCGATCACGTGCTCGCCGCAGGTCGCGCGCCAGCCGTGCTCGCGGCGCTCGAGGCCGGTCAGCGGAGACTTCGGAAACGTCTGCACGGACGACCCTTCGACGAAGTCGCGCATCGCCTTCGTGATCGCATGGCCGGTCCGGTCGCCGACCTGGAGCAGCCGCTTCCGGGAAGACCCGCCGCAGCGGGCCAGCCGGTAGCCGCCGTTCTCGCGCGTGAACTCGACGCCGAGCTCCTCGAGCCAGTGGATCGCGCTCGGGGCCTCGCCGGTCAGTACCTCGACGAGGCGGCGGTCGGCGGTCTCGTGCGAGCTCTTCCAGACATCCTCGGCGTGCTGCTCGGGAGAGTCGTCGTCGCCGAACGCGGCCTGGATGCCGCCCTGCGCCTTCGCCGAGTTGCAGGACTGGACCGCGTCCTTCGCGACGAGCCCGACACGCGCACCGGCCCGCTCGGCCGACACCGCGGCGGCGAGGCCGGAGGCGCCGCTGCCGACCACGAGCACGTCGAATTCGAGCGGCGCAGCCACACGGCGACTATACCAGTCAAATGCTAATCGCAGACATAAGTGCGACTTATCTAGAGACTACCGCTGGATGTGTCGCGGTCTCTTCCTCGAGCGCGTAGGCGATCGCGTCCTCGAGCGGCAGCTCCCGGCCCTCTCGCCAGGCTCCGCCGAACCGGGCCTCGGCCAGCGCCGACCGCACCGCCTCGACCGTCTCCTCGTGGGTCGTCTGCTCCGCCGGCGCGAGCCCGACGCCCAGGCTCTCGCGCAGCGCCTCCGCGGCGCCCAGCAGCCGCGCCGCTTCCTCGGGACGATCGGTGAACGCGAGCACTGCGGCAAGCCCCTCGAAGCAGTAGCCGATCACGTCCCTGAACTCGAGCTCGGCGAGCCTGCGAAGCGCCTGCCGAAGGAGCTCGATCGCCCGGTCGTGCTGCTTCTGCGAGAGCGCCGCGAACCCCTGGTTGACGAGCGCGAACGCCATGCCCTCGCTGTCCTCGAGCGTCTCGAAGAGCCCGTACGCCTGCTCGCTCAGCGACGCTGCCTTCGCGTACTCGCCGCGCTCGAGGGCGATCCCGCCGAGGTTGCTGATCGCGAGCGCGTGACCCCGCTGGTCCCCGGACTCGTCGTAGAGCTCGGCCGAACGCTCCGAGAGCTCGATCGCGCGCTGCTGGTCGCCCTGCTCCGCCGCGACCGTGCCCATCGAGAGCAGCGAGCGCGCCGTCCCGGCAGCGTCGTCCAGCTCCTCCCAGATGGCGAGGCTCTCCTCGAACAGCGCGCCGGCAGACTCGTAGTCGCCCTGCCGGGTGGCGAGGCTCCCGGCCGCATGCAGAGCGCGGGCGCGGAGCTCCGGCGCCGCCGACCGGCCGCGGAGAAGCGCAACATCGAGCCAGCCGCGCCCCTCGGCGAGATAGCCGCGCACCCACCAGAACTCCCAGAGCGCGGCCGCAAGCCGCAGGCCGAGGCTCGCCTCACGCGTGTCGAGCGACCACGAGAGCGCCTCGCGGAAGTTGTCCCGCTCTGCGTCCATCCGCGCGAGCCAGGCGGCCTGCTCGGCCACGGGGTCCGACTCGGCGAGCTTGAGAAAGTGCTCCGCGTGGCGGCGCCTGACGTCGTCGGGCTCCTGCTCGGCTGCCAACTGCTCGAGCGCGTACTCGCGGATCGTCTCAAGCATCTTGAACCGCGGGCCGTCACGCTCGAGCAGGCTGTCGTCGAGCAGCGTCGCCACGCCGTCGAGCGACGCGTCGCACACGGCGACGGCGGACTCGAGGGTGAAGCCGCCGCCGAAGACGGACAGCTGCGCGAAGAGGATCTTCTCGTCCGGCCCGAGCAGGTCGTAGCTCCAGGCGACCGTGTCGCGGAGCGCCTGGTGCCGCTGCGGCAGATCGCGGGCGCCGCGGCTGAGCAGGTCGAGGCGCTCGTCGAGCAGCGCGAGCATCGCGTCGGGCGGCAGGAGCTTCGTGCGCGCCGCGGCGAGCTCGACGGCGAGCGGCAACCCGTCGAGGCGCCCGCAGATCTCCTCGACCGCGGACGCGTTCTCGTCCGTCAGCGCGAAGCGCGGGTCGGCTCCCCTGGCGCGCTCGACGAAGAGGGCGACCGCGTCCTCGAGATCGAGCGGGTCGAGCGGGTACTCCTGCTCGCCCGAGACCCGCAGCGCCGAGCGGCTCGTGACGAGGAATGAGAGGCCCGGCGCGCCCTCCAGCACCTCGGACAGCACCGGAGCAGCCTCCGCCAGCTGCTCGAAGTTGTCGATCACGAGCAGCGCCTGGCGCCCGGCCAGGCGCTCGGCGATGCTCTCGGCGAGCGAGCGGTCGCCGCTCTCCTTCACCGCGACCGCCTCCGCGATCGCCGGCAGGAGCAGCGCCGGGTCGCGGATCGCGTCCAGCGCGACGAAGAAGGCGCCGTCCACGAGCTCGTCCGCCAGGATGTTCGCCGCCTCGATCGCGAGCCTCGTCTTCCCCGAGCCGCCCGGCCCGGTCAGCGTCAGCACCCGCGTCGGGCCGCGCAGCGCGCTCGTCACCTCGTCGAGCTCGCGCCTGCGGCCGACGAGCGTGCTGGCGCGCACCGGGACGTTGCTCTGCGGGAGCGGCCGGCGCGAGAGCGTCTCGTCCTGGCGAAGGATCGCCTGCTCGAGCTCGCGAAGCTCGGGGCCAGGCTCCAGCCCGAGGTCGTCGAGGAGCATGTCGCGTGCCGCCTGGTACGCGTCGAGCGCATCGGCCTGGCGTCCCGCCCGGTAGAGCGCGAGCATCTGCAGGCTCCGCAGCCGCTCACGCGCAGGGTGCTCGGCGATCAGCGCCTCGAGCTCGCCGATCACCTGGTCGTGGCGGCCAAGGCCGAGCTCGGCCTCGATCCGGTTCTCGTTCGCGACGAGTCGCAGTTCCTCGAGCCGGGCGATAGCGCCCTGGGCGAAGGACTCGTAGCGCAGGTCCGCCAGAGCAGGCCCGCGCCAGAGGGCGAGCCCCTCGGCGAGCAGGTCGGCGGCCTCGCGGAACGAGCGCCCGCGCAGCGCGGCGTCTCCCTCTTCGGCGAGCCGCTCGAAGCGTTCCGCGTCCAGCTCGTCCGGATCGACGCGCAGCCGGTACGCGGAGCCCTCCCTCGACACGCGGTCGTTCACGATCTTCCGCAGCTGCGAGACGTAGACCTGGAGCGTGTTCGCCGCCGTGGCCGGCGCCTTGTCGCCCCAGAGGTCTTCGATCAGCAGCTCGGTCGGAACGGGCTCGTTCCGGCGCATGAGCAGAAGCGCCAACAGGGCACGCGGCTTCTTGCCCTGGACCGAGAGCGGCGGGCCGTCCAGCACTACCTCGATCGGGCCGAGCATCCGGTACTCCAAGCCGTACCTCCTGCCGCGGGGTGATGGTAACGCGGAGGCTTCAGTGACTCTTCAGGACTGCGTGTGAGCATCCTCTCGCACGAGGAAGACGAGCAGCCTCCTACTGGTGTGGAGCCGTCAGACCAGCCGGGGGCTGTACTCGAAGAGAGGGGAGCAACATGGGCGTGAAAACCAGCTGGTGGGAAGGCGCAGGGCCGTTCTAGTAGACGGACCGCAGCAGGTCTGAGATCTGAGAAGGCGTTGCCGGCCGCGGGTTCGCCCGCGCGCCCGGCCGGCCTGCGGCGGCCTCCGCGACCTCGGCGAGCTCGTTCTCGGGCACGCCCTGGTCGCGGAGGCGCTTGTACCCGCCGAGCAGGGCGAGCTCCTGCACGCGGGCGATCGGTTCGTCGGTGCCCAACGCGTCGCCGAAACGCGCGATCTCGGCTCCTGCGACCGGCTCGTTGAAGCGGAGCGCCGGTGGGAGCGTGATCGCGTTCATCGCGCCGTGCGGGAGTCCGAAGCGCCCGCCGAGCGCCTGCGCCATCGCGTGTGCGAGGCCGAGGCCGGCCGCGGCAAGCGCGGCGCCTGCGTGCAGCGCGCCCTCGAGCAGCCCCCGCCGGGCCTCGAGGTCGTCCGGCGCCTCGACGACCCGCGGGAGCCATTCCCCGATCAGGCTCGCGCCGGCCAACGCCTCCCGGTCGCCCTCCTCGTTCCGACCTTTCACGTAGAGCGCCTCCGCCGTGTGGTCGAGCGCGTTCATCGCAGTCCCGACGGTCTCCGGCCGCGGCAGCCCGAGCGTGAGCTCCGGGTCGTAGACGATCCCGGCGAGCCTCGCGCCGGAACCACCCCCTCGCATACGCCGGCCGCGATCGCGGATCCCGAAGGTCGGCGTCCACTCGGCGCCCGAATACGTCGTCGGCACCGAGACCAGCGGGAGGCCGCTCTCGGCCGAGATCGCCTTCGCGAGATCGATCGCGCTGCCGCCGCCGACTGCCAGGACGCTGTCGGAGCCGCCGGCCGACATCGACGGCATCGGCGATCCGGTCGGACGGCACCTCGCGCCACTCGGCGGCCACCTCCACGGGCGGATCCCAGCGCGGGCTCGCGACGAGGAACGGACGAGCGGCGCCGAGCTCCGCGAGCACACCCTCGAGCTCGCCGAGGCCCCAGCGGACGATCACAGCCGCGCCCGAGCGAAGTCGACGAACGCGTCTGCGACCCGGGTCGACACGCGGCCCGCGGCCCGCACGAGCGAGATCTCGCGCGACGGCTCGAGGCCGCGCACCCGCGCCTCGGCGAGCGTCCCTGTCTCGAGCTCACGCTCGACGGCCGTCCGCGAGATGAACGTCACTCCGTGCCCGGCCTCGACGGCGCTCTTCACCGACTCCTGCAGCCCGAGCTCGAGCCGCACGCCGAGATCCGCGAGCCGCGTGCCCGCGTCGCGCAGCTCGTCGTCGATCACCTGCCGCACGCCTGCGCCCTCCTGCATCGCGATCAGGCCCTCGTCGCGCAGCTCGTCGAGCGCGATCGTCTTACCCGCAAACCGGTGATCCGGCGGACAGACGAGGATCACCTCGTCGTGGAAGAACGGCTCGTACGCGACCGCCCTGTTGCGCGGCGTCGCCCCGACGACGCCGAGCTCGAGCTCGCGGCGCGCGACCTGCTCGACGATCGTCTGCGTGTCCGAGATCGTGAGGTCGACCGTGGTCTCGGGGTTTGCATCGGCGAACTCGCACAGGAGCACGGGGACGACGGTGCCGCCCGGTCCGGTCGAGGCGCCCATGGCGAGTTGCCCGCGCAAGGGCCCTTCAGCGTCGCCGGCGACCTCGTCGAGCAGCTGTCGCTCGAGGGCGAGCATGCGCTGTGCGCTCCGGTAGAGCCGGTTCCCCGCCTCGGTCGGCTCGACCCGCCGGCCCGAGCGGTCGAGGAGCTGCTGTCCGAGGCGCTGCTCGAGAGAGCGGATCTGTTGGCTGACCGCAGGCTGCGTGACACCGAGTCGCTCGGCCGCCTCGGAGAAGCTCTTGCGCTCGACCACGGCGCAGAACGCAGCCAACTGGCGCGTGTCCATAAGTGACGCTTATAGCAAACGCCGTCTCGCACCGCGCCCCACCCGCAGCTCCATCGGCAACAATGACCCCCTGTGACCCTGACGATGCAAGGCCGGGACACCTTTGCCGAGCGGTTCTCGCGCCTCGCACAGGAGACACCCGACCGGCGGCGCGTCGACCTCGAGCTGCGGACGCTCGACATCGTGCTCTCCGCATCCCTCCTGCTCGTCTCGCTCCCGCTGACAATTCCGATCGGGATCGCCAACCTCGTCAGCTCGGGACGTCCGGTCTTCTACCGCGGCGAGCGCGTCGGTCGCGGCGGGCGCGTCTTCACGATGACGAAGTTCCGGACGCTGCGGCCCGGCGCGGAGGCGCGGATCGGACATCACCTCGGGTCGGAGCTCGTGGAGCAGACGGAGTCCGAGGTGACGAAGCTCGGCCGCTGGCTGCGCGCGACGCAGCTCGACGAGATACCGCAGTTCTGGAACGTGCTGAGAGGCGACATGAGCCTCGTCGGCCCGCGCCCGATCCGCCCGCGCTTCTTCGAGGAGCTCGCCGAGGAGCTGCCCGCGTACTGGCAGCGGCTCGTGGTCCGGCCCGGGCTGACCGGCTTCGCCCAGGTGCGGCGCGGCTACGAGACGTCGATGGCCGAGAAGCTGGCGCACGACCTCGAGTGGATCGCCGACCGCTCCGTGCGGCTCTACCTGCGCAACCTCGGCGCCACGGCGTGGCGCATCCTCAGACAGCTGTTACACGTCTAGCCGCGATTCCTCGAGATCGAGGTCGCGCGTGACGCGGTTCATGACGTCCTCGCTGATCCGCCCCTCGTTGCGGAGCGCGACGACGGCCATGCGCTCCGCGTCGAGCAGCTCAAGCCGCAGCCGCTGGTAGTCCTGTGAGCGCGCCTCGAGCCCGTCCTCGTCGGAGCCGTCGAGGCGCGCTCCGAAGCGGTTGCGGCGGAAGTTGTACATGCCGCGGACACGCTCGGCCGTGTCCTCGCGGACCCACTCCTCGTCGAGGAGCTCCTCGAGCCGCGCGAGCCCTGCATCGACCGCGTGGATCCTGGCCTTAGCATCCTCTCGCTCGTCGTCGTCGTCGTCGCGTTCGAGCTTGAGCACGCGCACCACCCCGGGCAGTGAGAGCCCCTGGATGACGAGCGTCGACAGCACGATCGAGAAGGCGAGGAACACGATCAGCGCGCGGTCCGGGAACGGAATCCCGGCGTCGGTCTCGAGCGGGATCGCGAGCGCGGCGGCCAGCGTCACGCCGCCGCGCATCCCGGCCCAGCCGACGAACGCGATGAACTGCCACGGCGGCGTCGGATCCCGTTCACGAAGTCCTGCCGACAGCCAGCGCGGGACGTACGCGATCGGGAACCCCCATGCGAACCTGATGGCGACGACGACGACCCAGAGCAGCGCGGCATAGCCGAGAAGCTGCTCCCACGAGAGGCCGTGCAGTTGGTCGAGGATCGGCCGGAGCTGCAGGCCGACGAGCCCGAAGATGAGCGCATTCAGGACGAAGCTGAAGATCGCCCAGAAGCCGTCGCCCTGGAGCCTCGTGTCGACGGTCGTCAGCTCCGGCGTGTACCAGCCCATGTAAACGCCCGCGGTGACGACGGCGAGCACGCCCGAGACGCCGAGCGCGGCTGCCGGCAGGAAGGCGATATAGCCGGTGATGAACGCGATCGTCACCTCGAGCGGCGGGTTGTCGACCCGGAAGCGGATGAAGCGGATCACCCGTCCGACCACGAGCCCGACGGCGATCCCACCGACGACGGTCCAGACGAAGTCGCCGGTTGCATGGATCAGGGAGAACGAGCCGGCGACGACCGCCGCGGCCGCGAACTTGAATAGAACGAGCGCCGTTCCGTCGTTGACGAGGCTCTCGCCCTCGACGATCGCGATCGCGCGACGCGGAACTCCAAGCCGGTGCGCGATCGAGGTCGCGGCGATCGGGTCGGTCGGCGAGACGACGGCGCCGAGCACGAAGCTGACGGACCACGAGAGGTCCATCACGTAGTGCGCCGCGACCGCCACGGCGACCATCGTCACCGTCACGAGCCCGATCGCGAGCAGCGAGATCGCTCGGATGTTCCGCTTCAGGTCGCGCAGGCCGGTGTTGAAGGCGGCCGAGTAGAGGAGCGGCGGCAGGATCCCGATGATCACGGCGTCGGGCGGGAGGGTCACGGTCGGCACCCCCGGCGCGAAGCCCAGTGCAAGGCCTCCGACGACCAGCAGGATCGGGTACGGGATGCGCAGCGGGTCGGCGAGCAGGAGCAGCGCCAGTGCCGTCAGGAGCAGCAGCAGGAGCTGAAGCTCCTCGTGTGCGCCGAACGTGGCCACCGCGGGATCTAGAGTAGTGACGCATGTGCGGGATCTGCGGAATCGCGTCCACCCGCGGCACCGTCGATCCCGGCAGGCTCGCGGCGATGAGCGCAACCCTCGTCCAGCGCGGGCCGGACTCGGACGGCGCGTACCTCGACGGGCGGGTCGGCCTCGCTGCCAGGCGCCTCGCGATCATCGACCTCGCGACGGGCGACCAGCCGATCTCGAACGAGGACGGCCGGATCACGGTCGTCCAGAACGGCGAGCTCTACAACTACCGCGAGCTCCGCCTCGAGCTCGAGCGGGCCGGGCACCGGTTCTCGACGAGCGGCGACACCGAGGTGCTCGTGCACCTGTACGAGGAGCACGGCGAGCGCTTCGCGGAGCGGCTGCGCGGGATGTTCGCCGTCGCGCTCTGGGACGCGGAGCGCGGCCGGCTCGTGCTCGCGCGCGACCCGTACGGGATCAAGCCGCTCTACTACCGCGAGGCCGGCGGCGAGATCGAGTTCGCCTCCGAGCTGCGGGCGCTTCCGCGCGGCGAGATCGACCTCGACGCGCTCGACGCGTTCCTTGCCTTCAACTCCGTCCCGGGGCCGCTGACGATCTTCCGCGAGGTGCGCAAGCTCCAGGCCGGTCACGTTTTGACGTGGGAGAACGGGCGGAGCGAGATCGTGCGTTACGCCCGACCGGCTCCGGTTCCCGCGGACCAGGTTCGCGGCGACGACGAGGCCGAGCTCGTCGAGGAGCTGCGCGCGCGACTGCGCGACTCGGTGCGCGCACATCTCGTGTCCGACGTGCCGGTCGGCGTGCTCCTGTCCGGTGGGGTCGACTCGTCCGTGCTCGCCGCGCTCGCCGCCGAGGAGGCCTCGGAGCCGTTGCGGACGTTCTCGATCGGGTTCGAGGAGCGCAGCTTCGACGAGCTGGCCGACGCGCGGCTCGTCGCCGAGCGCTACGGGACGCAGCACCGCGAGCTCGTGCTCCGGCCCGACGCGGCGCTGCTCCTGCCGGCTCTCGCCGACGCGTTCGACGAGCCGTTCGCCGACTCCTCGGCCCTGCCCACCTACCTCGTCGCGCAGCTCGCAGCCGAGGACGTCAAGGTCGCGCTCTCGGGCGAGGGCGGGGACGAGCTCTTCGGCGGCTACTACACGTATGCGGCCGACATGCTCGCTGAGCGCGCGGGCTGGACCGCTCCGCTGCTCCGGCCGCTGGTCGAGCGGCTTCCCTCGTCGAGCGCCCGGGCGAGCTTCGACTACAAGGCGAAGCGGTTCGTCCGCGCCGCGCACCTGCCTCCGCTGGAGCGCCATCACGGCTGGAAGGAGATCTTCTCGGCGGACGCGCGGTCCGAGCTCACCGGCCGGCGCACCGGCTTCGACCCGGTCGACCTCCTCCGTGCGCGCTTCGCGGAGACCGAGGGCGCCGAGCTGCTCGCGCGGCTCCAGGACGTCGACCTCGGCACGTACCTCGTCGACGACCTGCTCGTGAAGACCGACCGCGCGTCGATGGCGCACTCGCTCGAGGCGCGCGTCCCGTTCCTCGACCCGGCCGTGACCAACTTCTCGCTCGGGCTCGCCGGCCGGCACAAGGTGCGCGGGCTGCGCAAGAAGATCCTCCTCCGCAAGGCGGCCGCGCCGCTGATCCCGTCCGAGCTCCTGCGCCGGCGCAAGCGAGGGTTTTCGATCCCGGCCGCGGCCTGGCTGCGGGGCGACCTCGAGCCGTTCGCCCGCGAGACGCTCTCGGCGGAGACGCTCCGGCGCCAGGGCTTCTTCCGGCCGGAGGCGGTGACGCGGCTGATCGACGACCATGTCGCCGGCCGCGAGGACCTGAGTCGCCAGCTCTGGGGCCTGCTCGCGTTCACGCTCTGGCACGAGCGGCACGTGGAGCGGGCTCCCGGTGCGCTGCGCGAGCCGAGGCTCGAAGCGCTCGCAGATGAAGGTTTGGATCGACATCTCCGCGCCGGCGCACGTGCTGGTGTTCCGGCCGCTGATCGCTATGCTGCGTGAGCGCGGCGACGAGGTCGAGGTCACGACACGCGACTACGCGCAGACGCTGGAGCTCCTGGAGCGGCACGCGATCGAGGCAGAGGTGATCGGCGCGCACGGCGGCCGCTCGCGCGTCGCCAAGGCGTACGCGCTGACGTCGAGGCTGAGGGCGCTCAGGAAGTACGCGAAGGGCCGTGGCTACGACATCGCGCTCGCGCACGGCTCCCACGAGCTGACGATCACGGCGCGGCGCCTCGGCATCCCGAGCGCGACGACGCACGACTACGAGTACGCGACGCTCCAGCACCATCTCGGTGACCGCGCGGCCACGAGGGTCGTCGTCCCGGACGCGATCCCGGAGGAGCGCATGGCCCGCTTCGGCGTGCGCCCGCCGAAACTCCTCCAGTACCCGGGGCTGAAGGAGGAGTACTACCTCTACGACTTCGAGCCGGACCCGGCCGTGCTCGCAGAGCTGCTCGTCAACCGGGAGCGCACGCTCGTCGTCGTGCGCACTCCGCCGGACGTGTCGCTCTACCACCGGCGCTCGAACCCGTTCTTCCCCCGGCTGCTGGCGTACCTGGGAGGCGAGAGCAGCGTGCACGCTGTCGTCCTGCCGCGCAGCCCGGAGCAGCGCGACTACGTGCGCAGCCTGAGCCTGCCGTCGTTGATCGTCCCCGACCACGCCGTGGACGCGCAGAGCCTGATCGCGCTCGCCGACCTCGTCGTCTCGGCGGGCGGAACGATGAACCGGGAAGCGGCCGCGCTCGGAGTGCCCGTGTACACGACGTACGGCGGCCGGCTCGGAGGAGTCGACGAGATGCTGCTGCGCGAGGGGCGCCTGCGACCGCTGACCGACCCGCGGGCGCTCGAGCTCGAGAAACGTGTGTCCGGCGAGACGGAGCGCGTCCGGCGCGACCCGCAGATCATGCTCGACCTCTTGCTCTCAGCCGGAGAGCGCGGCTAGCACGGCGTCGCCGTAGCGTTCGAGCTTCGCCGGGCCGACGCCGGGGACCGTGGCCAGCTCCTCGCGGGTGCGCGGCGCCCTGCGGACGATCTCGGCCAGCGTCGAGTTGTGGAAGATCACATAGGCGGGCCGCGCTTCCGCCTGCGCCGTCTGGAGCCGCCAGCGCTTGAGTGTCTCGTAGACGGGGTCGTCCGGCTCGACGGGCTTCGCGGCCGGCTCGCGGAGGTCGAGCTCGGCGAGGAAGCGGCTCGGCTTGCCGGACCACGTGACGGTCAGGTGGCGCTTCGCGCGCGTGAGGCCGACGTAGAGCAGGCGCCGCTCCTCGTCGAGGGCCGCAGCCGTCTTCGAGAGCCTCGACGGCAGCTCGCGCTCCTCGAGCCGCGGCAGGAAGACGGCTTCGAACTCGAGGCCCTTGGCGCGGTGGTAGGTCAGCAGGTGGACGCCGCGCCCGGCCCGGCTGCCGAAGCGCTCCTCCAGGTCCGCGACGAACTCGTCCGCCGTGCCCGAGAAGGCATCCGCGAGCTTGACGAGCCGAGTGAGGTCGTTCTGGCGCGTCACTTCTCGCTCGCCGAGGCGGTCTGGGATCGTCTCCAGCATCCCCTGCTCACGCGCGATCCGGCGCACGTCCGAGAGCGGCCGCCCGCGCAGCGCCTTCAGCAGCTGCTTCGCAGCGTCGCGGCTGAGCAACGCCGCGCCCTGGGACGGAATCTCGGCCTCGCTCAGGGCCTCCTCGTAGTCGGCTGAGCGCGCGTTCGTCCGGAAGAGGATCGCCATCTCCTCGTACGGCGTGCCGCCGGCGTGAAGCTCGCGGACGCGTTCGACGAGGAACGCCGCCTCGAGGACCGGCTCCGCGAACGACCGCGCGACGGGCACCGGCCCCGCAGGACGGGTCGCGCGCAGAACCTTCTCGGCGCCGCCGAGCTTCGGGACGAGCCGGTTCGCGAACTCGAGCACCTCCGGGGTCGAGCGGTAGTTCTCCTCGAGGCGAACGACCGTCGCGTGCGGAAAGCGCTTCCGCATCGAGAGCAGGTGCTCGGGGCTCGCCCCGGTGAACGCGTAGATCGACTGGTAGTCGTCGCCGACCGCGCACAGCTCGTCCCGGTCGCCGAGCCAGCGGTCGAGGAGCGTCTGCTGGAGGAGATTGACGTCCTGGTACTCGTCGACCGTGAAGGCGCGGTAGCGATCGCGTACCTGCTCGAGCGCGGCCGCGTCCGCATCGAAGAGGCGGATCGTCAGCTCGAGCAGATCCTCGAAGTCGGCCCAGCCCTGGTCGGCCTTGCGCCGCTCGTACTCTCGGTAGACGCGCAGCATGAGGTCCGACGGGATCGGCGGCTCGTGGTCGCCGAGCGAGCGGAGGTAGTCGTCCGGCGGGATGCGGCGGTTCTTGGCCCACTCGATCTCGGTCGCGAGGTCGGCCGCGGGCCGGAAGCGGTACGGCCGCCGCAGGGTGTTCCCGATGTGCCGCAGAGGAAGCGCCTTCGAGGCGAGGATCCGCTGTGGCGGCTCGGCGGCGAAGAAGCGCAGCTGCCCGAGCGCGGCCGAGTGGAAGGTGGAGCAGCGCACGCCGGGCACGCCGAGCTCGTCGAGCCGCGCGCGCATCTCGCCCGCGGCCTTGTCCGTGAACGACACCGCGAGGATCTCGTCGGCCCGAAAAGCCCTGCTCTCGACCTGATTCGCGACGCGATGCGTGATCGTCGTCGTCTTCCCGGAGCCGGCGCCGGCGAGGATGCAGACGGGCCCGCGGACGGCGTCGACCGCACGCTGCTGCTCGGAGTTCAGCATCGGGCCACCCTAGACCCGCGGCCGGAGGACGTCAGTGAAGAGTCTGTTCCGAAACCGTGTCGGTTTGCGCGACTCCGACACGCTGCGGCGCACGGACCATCGCCGACAGCCGCGACACGACCTCGAGCGTCTCCCCGGCCGCGACGAGCTGCTCGAGCGCGCCCAGCTCCTCGTCGAGCCAGACGCCGTCGATCGGAGCGCGCCGCGCACGCTTGATCTTCGGGTGCTGCGTGTCGGCGACGACCTCGTCCTCGCCCCACAGCTCCTCGTGCAGCTTCTCGCCGGCGCGCACGCCGATGAACTCGATCGGGATGTCGCGGTCGGGCTCCTTGCCGGACAGCCGGATCATCGTCCGGGCGAGGTCGAGGATCTTCACCGGCTCCCCCATGTCGAGGACGAAGATCTCGCCGCGGCCGCCGATCGAGCCGGCCTGGATCACGAGCGACACCGCCTCGGGCGTCGTCATGAAGTAGCGCGTCATCTCCGGGTTCGTGACCGTGACCGGTCCGCCCTTGGCGATCTGGCGCTTGAAGATCCGGATCACGGAGCCGGCCGAGTCGAGCACGTTCCCGAAGCGCACGGCGACGAACCGCGTCGAGACGTCGTCGCGCGCGCCGTAGGCCTCGACGATCCACTCGCACAACGCCTTCGACTGCCCGTAGACGGCCTGTGCGTTCAGCGCCTTGTCCGTCGAGACGAGCACGAAGCGCCGCGCGCCGAACTCGACCGCGACCTCGGCGACGACCTTCGTCCCGAGCACGTTGTTGCGCACCGACTCGAGCGGGTTCGCCTCCATCATCGGGACGTGCTTGTAGGCGGCGGCGTGGAAGACGACGGTCGGCCGGTAGCGCTCGAAGACCTGGCGTAGCCGCTCGTGGCTCCCGACGTCGGCGATCACCGGCACGCCCGCCGGGAAGTTGCGGTCGTCGACGAGCTCGCGCTCGATCTCGTACAGAGGCGACTCGGCCTGGTCGACGAGGATCATCCGCGAGGCGCCCGCGCGCGCGACCTGGCGGCAGAGCTCGGAGCCGATCGACCCGCCCGCGCCCGAGATGAGCACGGTCTCGCCGCGCAGGTACTCGGAGATCGCTTCGAAGTCGACGTCCACCGGCTCGCGGCCGAGGATGTCCTCGACCTGCACGGGCCGGATCTGCGCCGCGAGGTCGTGGTCGCCGGAGATCAGCTCGTAGAGGCCGGGCAGCGTCTTCACGGGCACCTTGGCGTCGCGCGCGTACTCGACGACCTTCTGGCGCACGTCGCCGGACGCCGTCGGGATCGCGATCAGGAGCTCGTCGGGCCGGTTGTCCCGCAGGATGTGCGGCAGCGCCTCGGTCGTGCCGAGCACGCGCACTCCGTGCAGGCGGAGGTTCTTCTTGCGCGGGTCGTCGTCGACGACGCCGATCGGCGTGTACCCGAGCGCACGCGACTTCTGCATCTCCCGGATCACGAGCTGGCCCGCGTCGCCCGCGCCGACGACGATCACTTCCTTGCCGCGCGCGACGAGGCTCCCTGCGCCGGGCCGCTCGAAGATCGTGCGCGCGAGCAGACGGGAGCCGGTGACGAGCGCGAGCAGGAGCAGCCAGTCGAGGATCGCGACCCCGCGCGGCAGCCGAGCGGTGTCCGCGGGCGGGAAGAAGTAGACGACGAGGCTCGCGGACGAGGCACGCGACCGTGACGCCGCGCGCGGCGCCCCACATGTCTCGCGTCGAGACGTAGCGCCACCAGCGGTTGTAGAAGCCGAACGCCGTGAAGACCGCGAGCTTGATCGCGACCACGAGCAGCACGGTCCGCCAGTTGACGAGCTTGTCGTAGAAGGGCGGGATCCGCTCGAACGAGTCGAAGCGCAGCTGGAACGCGAGCAGCCAGGCGACCGCGACGAGGGCGCCGTCGGCGGCGATCTGCCAGATCCGGTGCCGGTTCACCGGCGATCTCATCGAACGGCCTCCAGGGATACAGCTTCTCTTACGGCCGAGACGACGCGTTCCTGCACGTCGGCGCCGATCCCGGCCCACATCGGCAGCGCGAGATTCTCACGCGCGGCGCGCTCGGTCTCGGGGAAGTCGCCGTCGGCCTGGCCGAACTGGCGCAGCGCCGGCTGGCGATGGAGCGGCGTCTCGTAGTACGTGCTCGACGCGATCCCGGACGCGGCCAGGTGCTCGCGGATCCGGTCTCGCTCCGGCGAGCGCACGACGTAGACGTGGTAGACGTGGCCCGGCTCGTCCGCGGGCAGCTCGCACACCTCGCCGAGGCCGAGCTCCGCGTACCGCGCCGCAGCCTCGCGCCGGAGCCGGTTCCACTCGTCGACGTGCGGGAGAAAGAGCCGCAGCACAGCGGCCTGCAGCTCGTCGAGCCGCGAGTTGTAGCCGACGAGCTCGAAGTCCTTCTTCGCCTTCGAGCCGTGGAAGCGCAGGAGGCGGATGCGTTCCGCGAGCTCCTCGTCGCGGGTCGTCATCAGCCCGCCGTCGCCGAGTGCGAACAGGTTCTTCGTCGGGAAGAAGCTGTACGTCGAGATGACGCCCGTCGTGCCGACGCCCTGCGCGCCGAAGGCCTGGGCCGCGTCCTCGACGATCGGGATTCCGAGGTCGGTCAGTTCGCCGAGCGCCGCGGGCCGTCCGAACAGGTGGACGGGGATGATCGCCTTCGTCCGCTCGGTCACGCGCGCACCGACCTCGGCAGGATCGAGGTTCATCGTCCGCGCGTCGATGTCCACGAACACCGGCTTGGCCCCGCGCCGGGCGATCGATTCCGCGGTCGCATAGAACGTGAAGGTCGGGCAGATCACCTCGTCACCGGGGCCGACATCGAGTGCGTCGAGCGCGATCACGAGCGCGTCCGTCCCGTTCGCGACCCCGATCGCGTGCGCGACGCCGAGGTACGCGGCAGCCTCCTCCTCGAAGGCGCGCACGTTCGGGCCGAGGATGAACCGCCCCGAGTCGAGGACGTCGGCGATTCGCTCCTTCAGCTCGTCCAGCAGCGGCGCGTACTGCGCCTTGACGTCAACCAGCGGGATCTGAGGCACGGCGGCCCATCTTAGTCGCCCGCCTGCGCCGGAGATACCAGACGAGCAGCGCGAGGATCCCGACTCCGACGAGCACCTCGACGTAGCGGAAGTCGTGGTGGAACGTCTCCCAGCTGGAGCCGAGCGCCCAGCCCGCGCCCGCGATTCCGAAGCACCACGGGATCGTCCCCAGCACCGAGTACAGCGTGAAGCGGCCGAGCGGCATGCGTGCGAGCCCGGCCGGGATCGAGACGAACGAGCGCACGACGGGCGTCATGCGCCCCAGGAAGACCGCCCAGTCGCCCCACCGGTCGAACCAGCGTTCCGCCCGGTCGAGGTTCTCCGGCCCGAGGTGGAGCCAGCGCCCATGTCGCTCGACGAGCGGCCGACCGCCGTAGAGGCCGATCGCCCAGCCGATGATCGAGCCGACGGTCTGCCCCGCGACCCCGGCCAGCGACATCGCGACGTAGCCCCAGAAGTGCGAGTCGATCCGGTGCCCGAAGAGGGCGACGTGCTGGCCGGCGAGCGCGCCCGAGGCGACGACGCCCGCGTAGAGCATCACGAGCTCGCTCGCGGCCGGAAGCACGGAGTCGAGCAGCATCAGCAGGAACACGGCGTACAGGCCGTGATCGCCGATGAACGTGGTCAGGGAGCCGGAAAGGGAGGCCAGCAGCACCGGCGGGAGCCTAGCTGGCTAGCGCCGGGCTCTCTTCACCAGGAAGCGCCGCTCGAGCTCCGTCGGCCCGAACGAGTTCGCCGCCTGCACGCTCGCCACGTACGCACCCGTGAACGCGCGGACGCCGTTCCCGTAGCGCCCGTTCCAGCGGATCGTGCGTTGGCCCGAGCCGAGGCGGCGACGCATCGTCTTCACGCGCCCGCCGCGCGCGTTGCGGATCGTGACCGTCACGACGGCGGGATGGGCGAGGCGGAAACCGACCCTGAGCTTGCCGCCATGCCGGTGGACGACGACGCGCGTCGGCCGCACGCGAAGGAAGCCGAGCGTCCGGTTCAGGTAGAAGCGGCGCTCGACCTTGGAGTGCTGTCCCTGGTCGTCGAGCGCGTTCACGACCCAGCGCCAGCGGCCCTCCGGCTCACCGGCTCCGTCGGGAGTGCGCCCCGACCACGTCGTTCGGTGCGTGCCCGGCTCGCGCAGCCCGGTCTCGGTCAGGCGCGGGATTCCGTCGGGGCCGATCAGGCTCGCGGTCACCGTCGCCGGCCGCACGAGCTTGTAGCTCAGGGTCTGCGTCTCCGCGACCCCGTCGCCGTTCGGCGAGAGCACCGGCTTCGGCGCCTGCGGGACGACGACGCCGTAGTAGAAGACGTCGAGGCTGTCGGAGACCGCACGCTCGCCTCCGGGGTCGGAGGGCCGGTTGAGCAGCTTGCCGTTGAAGGCCATCGTCGTCGAGCCGCCGGAGTCGAGCGCGGTGCCCGTCACCGCTCCCAGGCGGACGAGTTGCTGCGCGAGCTCGAAGGTCGTGACGCCGACGCTGTATCCCGACTGCCGTCCGTCGACCGCGACCATCACGATCCGTCCGTCGGCGAGCTGACCGACCGCCGTGCGGGGATTGCGCGGGTTGATCTGGCTGGGCGCAAAGTCCTCCAGCGCCGCGAACACCGGTTGTCCGTCGCGGACGATCAACGGGCCGCCTCCGATCGCGTCGACCACGGCACCCCACTGCGGTCGCAGCACGAGCTTCACGATCATCTGGTCGCCGATTGCGGATTCCGCGGCCAGCCGGGTCGCGGCGCTGCCACGGGCGACCAGGACTGCGCCGTCCCGCGGGATCGGCGTGCTGCCACCGGTCTTGATCTCGATGACCGCTCCGCTCAGGTCGGCGAAGGGGGCCGCGGGCGGAAACGGCTCGAGCACGACCTCGACCGTCCCGGTCGCCTGCGGGGTGGCCGCGCCCCAGACGGGAGTGAAGAGCGAGATCCCCTGCGCGCCGGGTCGCTGGTTGAGGCCGTTGAGCGCTCTCAGCGGGCCTGAGCCCTGCCACTGGCCCAGCATCGACACGCGGTCGATGAGCAGGCTCCCGTCGTCCGTGATGCCGAGCGTCGAGCGTTTCGGATGCGGAGGCGCCTCGAGCACGCCGGACTGCATCAGCATCCCGCTCGGGAGGCCCTCGTCCCACGTGAAGAGGTCTCCGTTGACGCCGGCGACGTTCGCGCTCGCTCTCGCTCGCTTCTGCATCGACGTCACGGTCTCGCGTCCGAGGAGCGAGTCGTTCGAGAGGAGCGGTCGGAGCGCGTAGAGGCCGCCGGGTCGCGGTGCGCGGAGAATGTGGACGACGACCGGCCCACTCGGTGTGAACTGGAGCTGGCGCTCGTACGACACACCGGGCATCAGCGAGACCCGACCGGCGTGCGCGGGTGCCACGAATATCGCAAAGAGCAGGGCAGTTATGGCTGTTTTGCGCAGCACGGACCGCGGGGACGCTAGCGCACGATGGCCCCGCCGTACGAAGTCTTTACAGGTTGCAAAAAAGGTCGATGCGGCTTCTCAGCGGCCGCGGCGCACCAGGAAGCGGCGCTCGAGCTGGCTCGGGCCGAAGGCGTTCACTGCCTTGACGCTGGCGATATACGGGCCCGAGAACGCGCGGATCCCGCTTCCGTAGCGCCCGTTCCAGCGGATGCTCGTCGTCCCGGCGCGGAGCCGGCGGCGGACTGTCTGCACCGTCGCACCGCTCACCGTGCGGATCTTGAGCGTGACCGTCGCCGGATGTGCGAGCCGGAAGGCGACTCGAAGTGCTCCCCCGCGCCGGCGGACGACCACTCTCGACGGGCTCACGCGCAGGTAGCCGAGCGTGTTGTTGAGGTAGAAGACCCGCTCCGACCGCGACGCCTGGCCGCGGTCGTCGACGGCGTTCACGACCCAGTGCCAGCGCCCCTCGAGCTCGGGCGCGCCCTGCGCGGTGCGGCCCGTCCAGTCGAGCGTGTACGTACCCGGGGCCCGTGGGCCGGTCTGCGTCTGGCGGGCGACGCCGTCCGGGCCGACCAGGCTCGCGGTCACGGTCGACGGGCGCACGACCTTGTAGCTCAGCTGTTGCGCCTCGTCCACGCCGTCGCCGTTCGGCGAGACGACCTCGGTTGACGGAGACGGCGCCTGGACGCCGTAGTAGAAGACGAACAGGCCGTCCGCCACTCCTCGCTCGCCGCCCGGGTCCGACGGAGTGTTGATCAGCTTCCCGTCGAAGGCCATCGTCGTCGAGGTGCCCGAGTCGAGCGCGCTCGCGGTCACGGCTCCGAGCCGCACGAGCTGCTGCGCGAGCTCGAAGTTCGTCATCCCCGTGCTGTAGCCGGGCAGCGCGCCGTCGACCGCGACGAGGACGATCTTCCCGTCGGCCCGCTGGCCGACCGCCGTTCGTGCACGACGAAGCGACAACTGCGTGCCGGTGAACTCCTCCCCCGCCCGGAAGATGGGCCGTCCGTTCCTGACGATCAGAGGCCCGCCGCCGACCGCGTCGAGGACATCGTTCCACTGTGGCCGCAAGACGAGGCGGACCGTGATCTGCTGTCCGACCTGAGCCTCGGTCGCAAGACGCCCGGCCGATGCGCCGCGGCCGACGAGCACCGCGCCACCGGGCGGAATCGCCGTGCCGCCTGCGGGCTTCGCGGCGACGACGGTCCCGGTCAGGTCCGTGAGCGGCGCGACCGGCGGGAAGGAGCTCAGCACGACCTCGATCGTGTCGTTGGCGGGCGGCGTCACCGAGCCCCAGGCGGACGTGAACAGCGAGACGCCCTCGGGGCCGGCGGGCTGGTTCAGGCCGGTCATCGGGCGCCGCTGGCTCGAGCCCTGCCAGGTGGCGATCATCGCGACCTGGTCGACGAGCAGACGGCCGTCGGTCGTCACTCCGACCGTCGAGCGGTGCGGCTGTGGAGCCGTCGTCAGCTGCCCCGAGTCCATGAACATGCCGTCCGGGGTGCCGTCGTTCCACGTGAAGAGGTCCGCGTTGACCCCGCCGACGGTTGCGGTCGACGAGAGACGCTTCTGCATCGAGGTCACCGTCTCGCGGCCGACGACGGTGTTGTTCGAGAGCACCGGGTGGAGCGCGTACAGCCCGCCCGGCTTGGGGACGGTCATGACGTGGACGACCTCGGGCCCGTGCGGCGTGAAGACGAGCTGGCGCGTGTACGTGATCCCGGGCGCGAGCGAAACGCCCGCCGCACCTGCCGTCGGCACGAAAACCCCTGCAAGGAGGACAGTGATCAGGATCCTGCGCAGCATGTGACCCGCGACGAGGCTAGCGGAACCCCTGGCGGACGGTCTAGTTCCAGACCCTGACGTCGCGGTAGAGCGTGTCGCGCTGCACGGGCGTCTTGCCGAGCGCCTTGATCGCGCGGATGAAGTCGTCCGTGGACGCGCGGTGCGTCGTGCCCGCAGCCGAGACGACGTTCTCCTCGATCATCACCGAGCCGAGGTCGTCGGCGCCGAACTCGAGCGCGACCTGGCCGACCTTCATCCCCTGCGTGACCCACGAGGACTGGATGTGGTCGACGTTGTCGAGGTAGATGCGGCTCACGGCCTGCGTGAGCAGGTACTCGAACGAGGTCGGGTGGTGCGTCACGAGCGGGGCGAGCCTCGTGCCTTCCGGCTGGAACGTCCACGAGATGAACGCGCGGAAGCCGCGCGTCTCGTCCTGGAGCTCGCGGATCCGGCGCATGTGCTCGATGCGCTCGGCGAGGGTCTCGACGTGGCCGTACATCATCGTCGCGGTCGTCGACATGCCGAGCCGGTGCGCGTGGCGCATGACGCCGAGCCAGTCGGCCGTCTTCGTCTTCTTCGGCGCGATGATCTCGCGCACGCGGTCGACGAGGATCTCGGCGCCTCCGCCCGGGATCGAGTCGAGCCCGGCGTCGCGGAGCCGCGTGAGCGTGGCGGGGACGGTCAGCTTCGAGCGGCGGGCGATGTGCTGGATCTCGGGCGGCGAGAGCGCGTGCAGGTGGATCGGGTAGCGCTCCTTCAGCGACCGGAAGAGGTCCTCGTAGTAGTCGATCCCGAGATCGGGGTGGTGACCGCCCTGCATGAGGACGCCGGTGCCGCCGATCGCGAGCGTCTCCTCGACCTTCTTGTAGATGACCGTCTTCGGGAGCAGGTAGCCCTCGGCCCGGTCGCCCGGCCGGCGGTAGAACGCGCAGAAGTCGCAGTCGGTGACGCAGACGTTCGTGTAGTTGACGTTGCGGTCGATGATGAACGTGATCCGGCCGGCGTCCGTACGGCGCGCGCGGAGCTCGTCCGCGGCCTTGCCGACCGAGACCAGGTCCTTCGACTCGAGGAGCGTGAGCGCCTCGGCGTCGGAGATCCGCTCGCCGTCGAGAGCCTTCTCGAGGATCGGCGCGGTCAGGCCAGGCATTGCTCGACCGTGTCCATCTCGTCGGTGGAGACTTCAGGCCCCACGCCGGTCTGGTGCCCGTAGACGATCACGTTGCCCTTCGTGTGCAGGATGCCCCTCGAAACCTTGAAGCGGTCGGTGTATGCCTTGGCGCTGGCACCGCTCGGCAGGAACAGGAGGTCGAAGATCTTCGTCCCGTCCGTGATGCGGACCACGGTCTGTCCTCGCCCACTGGTCTGCGTCTTGCCGACGCCTTTCAGGCAGCCGATGCTCTTCGTGTACGAGTAGTGCGCCTTGTCCTCACCGCAGGCGACCGCCAGGATCAGGACGAAGCCCGCGCCGAGGAGCAGACCGCCTCTCACGCCGGCACCGCCTCGCCGTAGACGAACCTCAGATTCGGCACGCGGTCGAGCTCACCGACGTCGCGGGCGAGCTCCAGGAAGGTGAAGAGGGCGGCGCGCTCGCGCGGCCCGAAGCGGTAGCGCAGCTTCTCGAAGTAGCGGGCCAGGAACCCGGCCGGATAGCCGTAGCGGTCCATCGCCTCGTGCGCGAGCACCTCGGGCTCGGAGCGCGCGCAGCGAACCGAGGCGACGAGTGCGTCCTCGAGCTCTTCGACCCCTTCGGGCGGCGGGTCGGCGCAGGCCCAGACGGCGAAGACCATCGGCAGGCCCGTGCGCTCCGTCCAGAGGCGTCCGAGGTCGTGGTGCGGCGTGGGGTCCTCGAAGGCGCTCCGCAGCGCGGCGTCGCCGATCAGGAGCTTCGCGTCCGCCGGTTGTTCGAGCGGAACGTGGCTCGCGTTCGGGAAGAGGATCCGCGCCAGCACGACCGAGGTCGCGCTCTCGGGCGTGACGGCGATCGAGAGGATCTCCTCGATCGGCTTCGGCGACACGAGCTGAATCGAGTCGACGGCGCCCTCGGAGGAGACGCAGAGCCGCGGCAGGAGCCGGAGCTGCGCCGCGTTCCGCGCCCATTCGATCGACGGGATCGGCGCGACGTCGACCTCGCCCGCGAGCAGCCTGCGCGCCAGCTCGGTCGGGACGCCCGTCACCTCCTCGACCTCGGCCTCGAGCCGGTGGAAGACCGGCGCCATGTTCACGTACGAGATGCGGCCGAGCCGGATCATGCGTGCCGCTCCTGTGGGGGATCGTGCCGGCTCTGCATCAGTCATCCCACCGCCGCAGCTCGTTGTAGAGCGTGTCGCGCTGCACCGGGATCCGACCCGCTTCCTTGACCACGCGCACCAGCTCGTCGATCTTCTGCTCGGTCTCGGTCTGCGCGCCGGCCGCGTGGAAGATCTGCTCGCGGACGACGGTGCCCTGGACGTCATTTGCGCCGAAATGCAGGGCAATTTGCGTCAGCGGCAGCCCCATCATGATCCAGTAGGCCTTGACGTTCGCGATGTTGTCGAGCAAGAGCCGCGAGACCGCGATCAGCTTCAGGTCGTCCGAGGCGGCCGTGTGCTTCCAGCCGCGCTGCTCGAAGACCGTGTTCTCCGGATGGAACGCGAGCGGGATGAACGCGAGGAAGCCGCCCGTCTCATCCTGGAGGTCGCGGAGCCGGAGCAGGTGATCGACCCGCTCGGCGTAGGTCTCGACGTGCCCGTACAGCATCGTGCAGTGCGTCGGGACGCCGAGCCCGTGCGCAGTCCGGTGGACGTCGAACCACTCGTCGCGGATGCTCCTTGCCGGGCGCGACGAGCCGGCGCACGCGGTCGGCGAAGACCTCTGCGCCGCCGCCGGGCAGCGAGCCGAGCCCGGCGTCGCGCAGCTCGCGCAGGACCTCCTCGTGTGTGAGGCCGCCGAGCTTCGACATGTGGTGGATCTCGCTCGCCGTGAACAGCTTCAGGTGGACGTCCGGCATCGCCTCGTGCAGCTGCGCGACGATCTGGACGTAGTAGTCGAAGTCGACGTGCGGGCTCTCGCCGCCGACCATGTGGATCTCGGTGAAGCCGGTGAGCTCGCGCTGGCGGAGCGCGTCCTCGACGAGCTCCTCGGCGGTGTACGTGTACGCGCCTTCCTGCTTCTGCGTGACCGCGAAGGCGCAGAACTTGCACTTCACGCGGCAGACGTTCGACTGGTTCAGGTACAGGTTCTGGACGAAGTAGACCTCGTCGTTGCCGCCGCGCTGCCGGCGCGCGAGGTCGGCGAGCTCGCCGAGCGCGAGGACGTCGTCCGACTCCATGAGCAGGAGGCCGTCCTCGAGATCGAGCCGCTCGCCCGCGACGACCTTCTCGCGGATGCGCTCGAGCGTCGAGGTGCGGTCGAGAATCGCCATCTACGCAGTCCTGTCTACCACGGCTTCGGCGATCGCCTCGAGCTCATCGCGCGCCTCGATGCCGTCGAGGCAGGCGAGTGCGCGCTCCGCGTAGCTGCGAGCGACCTGCTCGCGCTTCGTCGATCGCCCCGCTCGCCGCGACCCGGAGCAGGGCTCCGTCGAGCGAGCCGCCCGCGAGCGCGGACCGCACGACCTCGTCCTCCTGGGCCGCGAGCAGGAGCGGGAGCGTGGGAATCCCTTCCCGCAGATCCGTGCCCGCGATCTTCCCGGTCTCCACGGTCTGGCCCGCGCAGTCGAGGCAGTCGTCGACGATCTGGAACGCGATCCCGAGCGCGAGCCCGAACTCGCCGAGCTCCGGGCGGCGGCTGGAGAGGAGGCAGGCGGCCTCGAAGAGCTTCGCCGTCTTCAGGGTGCAGCGGGTGAGGTACTCGTCGACCGTGGTGTCCGGACGGCGCCGCTGGGCGCGTTCCAGGCTCTCGCCGCGGACGAGCCCGAGTGCTGCATCGGCGAGGATCGCAACGGCCTGCCCGTCTCCGGTCGCTGCGAGCTCGGCGAACGCGCGCGCGAACAGGTAGACGCCGCCGGCTCTCGCGGCATCGGGGCCGTACGCCGACCAGACCGAGGCGCGCCCGCGCCGCAGCTGGGCGCCGTCGATCAGGTCGTCGTGAACGAGGCTCGCCATGTGCACGAGCTCGATCGCGACTCCCGCCGCGACGGTGCTCTCGGCCTCGGGGTCCGCGGTCAGGAAGACGAGCAGCGGGCGCATGCGCTTCCCGCCCGAGGCGAGCGCCTCGACGCCGATCTCCGCGACGAGCCCGGGTCGGGCGCCGACGGCCACGGCGAGACGGTCTTCGAGCTCGTCCAGGTACGCGTCGAGCCCGGGCGCGGCGCGGACGGTGGCGAGCGCGCTCACCGCGCGACACCCGTGTGCAGGGCGACGATTCCACCGGCGAACTTCCGCCAGCGGATCTCTCCGAAGCCGGCCTCGTCCATGAGCCGGGCCAGTCCCTGCGGGTCCGGGAAGCGACGCACGCTGGCCGGAAGGTACGTGTAGGCGGAGCCGCCCGGCAAGATTTTTCCCGCGGCCGGGATCAGGAAGTCGAACCAGAGGCGGTAGAAAGGTGCGAGCAGCCCCGTGGGTCGGGTGATCTCGAGGATCGCGAGCCGGCCGCCCGGATGGAGCACTCGGCGCAGCTCCCGGAGCCCGCGGTCGAGCTCGGACAGGTTGCGGACGCCGAAGCCGACCGTCGCCGCGTCGAACGAATCGTCCGCGAAGGGAAGCGCAAGCGCGTCCCCTTCGACCCACTCGAGCTCGGGAGCCTTGCGGCGGGCGCGCTCGAGCATCGGGCGCGAGAAGTCGATCGCGGTCACCTGTCCGCCTGCTGCCGCGGCCGCGATCGCGAGGTCGCCTGTTCCGCAGCAGGAGTCGAGCACGCGGTCGCCCGGCTTCACCACGGCCTCGGCCGCGTCGCGGCGCCAACGCTGGTCGAGCCCGGCCGTCATCAGCCGGTTCATCGCGTCGTAGACGGGCGCGATCCGGTCGAACATCGACCGCACGCCCTCGGACGGAAGCGACCCGCTCTCGACGCTCACGCGTCCTCCCGTCCGCACGAGACACGTCCGGTGCCAGGCACCTGACATGGCTCGTTTGGACACGGCTCATTCGTCGCCCCACGGCTTGACGAGGGTCTGCTCGAGGCCGAGCTGGGCCAGCGCGCGGCCGGCCACGAAGTCGACGAGGTCGTCGATCGACTCGGCTCCGTGGTAGAAGCCAGGCGCGGCGAAGAGGATCGTCGCCCCCGCACGGCGCAGCGTGAGCAGGTTCTCGAGGTGGATCGTGGACAGCGGCGTCTCACGCGGCACGAGCACGAGCTTCCGCTCCTCCTTCAGGGCCACTCCCGCGGCGCGGTGAATGAGATTCGCCTCGCCCCCGGTCGCGATCGTCCCGGCGGTCGCCATCGAGCACGGGCAGACGACGTAGCCGTCCACGGGCGCCGACCCGCTCGCGTACGGCGCCGAGTAGTCGTGCGGGTCGAAGACCGTCACCGCGTCGCCGGCGCGCTCGGTGAAGCGCGCGAGCACCTCGTCGCGCGGCAACCGCGGGTCGCCGTACAGCTCGGTCGCGAGCACCTGGATCCCGGCCGCGGACGCGCAGAGCCCGATCTCGCACTCGGCCGCGGCCAACGAATCGACGAGACGCGCGGCGTACGGCGCCCCGGAAGCGCCGGTGATCCCCAGGAAGACGCGCATTACTGCCCGCCCGCAGCGGGGCACGTGTCCGTCTTCGGACTACACGTGCCGGAGGACTGGAGGAACGTGCCGAGCTTGCGCAGATTGTCCGCCCCGAGGTCGGCGAACTGCGGCATCACGTTGTTGCCGAACTTCGACGGGTTAGCGACGTAGTCCGCAAAGCCCGCAACGCCGCGGTTCGACGTCTTCCCGATGGACGAGAGATCGGGCGCGCCGAGGTTCGACGTCCCCGCCCCCAGGTACGTGTGGCAGTTCATGCAGCCGACCTGAGCGAAGATCTTCGCCCCGTCGACCGCAGTCGCGTTGCCGGCGAACCCCTGCTTCTGAGCCCACTTCGGAACGAGCACGAGGTTCTCGGCGGCGAGCGGCTCCTTCGCGACCGCGCCCTTGTAGGTCAGCGCGCCCATCGAGATGATCACCAGGATCGCGGCCGTCATCGCCACCGGGCGGCGCAGCGGCCGACGCTCGCGCCCGATGTCGATGAACGGCAGCGCGATCAGGAGCACGATCAGGATCGTCGGAATCAGGACCGTGCCGAGGAGCACCGACTCGGGCCACTTGAAGATCCGCAGCAGGTAGAAGAGGAAGTAGAAGTACCAGTCCGGCCGCGGCACGAAGTTCGTCGTCCCCGGGTCGGCCTTCTCGTCGTAGAGCTTGCCCAGCCAGCCCGACGAGCTCGGATCCTCGTGCGGCGTCGAGTACTTCCAGATCACGGCCAGGGCGACGATCACGCACACGACGAGCAGGCTCATCACCGTGTCGTGGAACATCGCGTACGGGAAGAAGGGCTTCCCGCGCTGCTTGACGTCCTGCTTGTAGCGGGCGTGCTCGGCTCGGCGAGCTTCGAGGCGCCTGTTCATCGCTTCCGCGCTCCTCTCGGAGCCGGCGCGACGAGACCCTTCTTCGGTGGCGGCGGCGGCCCCGGCTGCTCACGTCCCGCGGCGGTCGGCGACCACGGCGGCGAGCTGACGCCGATGCGCACGACGAGCCACAGGTGCAACCCGATCAGCCCGGCGAGCGCACCCGGGATCACGAGCATGTGCAGCGAGTAGAAGCGGGCAAGCGTGCTCGGGCCGATCTCGGCGCCCCCGCGCAGGATGTCGCCCAGAAACGGCCCCACGAACGGCCCGGTCGCCTGGAGGTTCACGCCGACGACCGTCGCCCAGTACGCCGTCTGGTCCCATGGCAACAGGTAGCCGAAGAACCCCTCCATCATCCCCAGCACGAGGATCAGGACGCCGATGATCCAGTTCAGCTCGCGCGGGTACTTGTACGCCCCGTACAGGAACACGCGCCCCATGTGCAGGAAGAGCAGGATGATGAAGACGCTTGCGCCCCAGCGGTGCATTCCCCGCACGAGCCAGCCGGCCCAGAGGTCGTCCGTGATGTGCCGGATCGACTCGTACGCGGAGTTCGGGTCCGGCGTGTAGTACATGGCGAGGATGACGCCGGTGACCGCCTGCACGATGAACGCGGTCAGCGCGGCCGAGCCGAGTGTGTGCCCCCAGCTGATGTCGCTCGGGACCTTGCGGAAGAGGAAGTACTTGATCCCGCCGACGATCCCCGAGTGGCCCGGTATCGAGGTTCGCTCCTCGAGCCAGTTCAGCGGGTAGAGCAAAATCTGGAGGAGCTGGTGGAGGCGCCCTTGGTTCTTCGTCGCCATCAGCGGGGCGGCTGCACCGGGTAGAGCCAGGCCTCGGGCCCGTCGACGTGCTGACCCGGGCCGGCGAGCGGATAGGTGTGGATCTTCGCCTCGGCGCCGGTCCCGTCGACGTCGGAGACCGAGAATGTCTTGCCGAGGAGAAGCCGCCCGTTGACGATCTCGAACTCGTAGCGGTCGAGCGCGCGAACGGGCGGGCCGGCCGTCCGGTTGCCCTCGGTGTCGTACTGGCCGCCGTGGCACGGGCAGCCGAAGCCCGCGGCCGCCGCGGTCGGGATCCGCGTGACGACGTTGTTGCCCGACGTCCTCTCGGTCTTCGTCTCGTCGGCGAGTGGCAGCCCGTTCACCTGGACCGGGCAGCCGAGGTGGACGCAGCGGTTGGAGAGGATCGTGAAGCTCGGGCTCTCACCGAGGAGGCCGTTGTTGCGGATGTACGCAGTCCGCCGTGAGACCTCGCCGTCGGCCGGCTTGAGCATGTACGTCGCGATCACGAACTTGTTCTCGGGGAAGTCCTCGATCGCGCCGACGTCGATCTTCGGATGGCCCTGCTTGATGAAGGGCGGCAGGATCGTGAAGCCGAGCACTGGCGCGGTGACGATGACCCCGATCAGTCCGCCCAGGCCGAGCGTCGTCGCCTCGAGGAACTTCGCGCGCGGGAAGCGGACGATCTCGCCCTCACCGGGGTCGGGGCCCACGGCTCGGGCTCCGGGTGGCTGCCGCGGAGCCGGAGGCGGCTCGGCCTCGGCCGGCGCCTCTTCGCCGCGGAACGGCTTCGTCGCGTCGCGGATCCAGAGGAACCCGAAGATCGCGGCCACGACCACGCCGACGGCGAGGACGATCTTGCTGATGATCAGGCCGACGAAGATGCAGGCGATGCCAACGGCGAAGCCGACCGGCCAGATGGACGGGGTCGGCTCGTGCGAAGTGCCCTGACCCTCATGCGGATCCACGTCGTGGCGCGGATTCAATCGGGCTTAGGAGCCAGCGTCAACGACGTAGCAATTGGCGCAACGAGCAGCTAAGCGCTCTCGCCATCGGTTCGCGCCGCTTCGCGGCGCTCACTTTCTCGGCTTCGCCGAAAAAGGCGCAACGAGCGCCGCTCGGTTCCGTTTGTCGTTCCAGGCTCCGAGCCGATGCCGTACTCGGCCCAGCGACGGTCGACGAGCGCCCGGATCTCGTCGCTCATGACGATCTCCTCCGGCCACTCGCGAGTGCCCTCGTCGAGGCCTTTGTGGGTCGCGTCGATGCCCATCTTTCCGCCGTAGAACTGCCGTGTCGGCGCGTGGTCGAGGTGGTCGAGCGGCCCCTCGCTGAGCAGCACGTCACGCTTGGGGTCGACGTTCGCGGTCACGCGGAAGAAGACCTCCTCGTAGTCGTGCACGTCCACGTGCTCGTCGACGACGACCACCGACTTCGTGAGGCTGAGCAAGCCGAGGCCCCAGATCGCGTGCATCACCTTCTGCGGCTGGCCGGGGAAGCTCTTGCGGATCGAGACGATCACGCAGTTGTGGAACGCGCCCGCGACGGGCAGGTCGTAGTCGACGATCTCCGGCACGCTCATCTTGATCGCGGGCAGGAAGATCCGCTCCGTCGCCTTGCCCAGCCACGCGTCCTCGGCCGGCGGCTTGCCGACGACGATCGACGGGTAGATCGCGTCCGAGCGCATCGTCATCGCGGTCACGTGGAAGACCGGGAACGGCTCCGCGGCCGAGTAGTAGCCGGTGTGGTCTCCGAACGGGCCCTCGAGGGTCAGGTCGCCCTGCTCCACGTAGCCCTCGAGCACGATCTCCGCGTTCGCCGGGACCTCGACGCCGATCGTCTTCCCGGGGACGAGCTCGACCGGCTCGCCCTTGAGGAAGCCCGCGAGCATGAACTCGTCGATGTGCTTCGGAAGCGGCGCCGAGGCGGAGTAGGCGCTCACGGGGTCGAGCCCGAGCGCGACGGCGACCTCGAGCCGGCCGTCGGTCGCCAGGTAGTCCATGCGCCCGTCCTTGTGCAGCTGCCAGTGCATCGCGGTCGAGCGCGAGTCGAGCTTCTGCATCCGGTACATGCCGACGTTCCTCGTCCCGGTCTTCGGATCGTGCGTGATCACGGCCGGCAGCGTGATGAACGGCGCCGGGTCGCCCGGCCAGCAGTGCTGGATCGGCAGCAGGTCGAGGTCGACGTCGTCGCCGGTGAGGACGACGTCGTGGTGCGCGGCGCTGCGCGACCGTCTTCGGCCGCGAGTCGGCGATCGACTTCAGCTTCTTGAGGCCGCGCACCTTGTCGACGAGGCCCTCGGGCGGCTGCATCTCGAGCACCGAGCCGAGCTTCGCGGCGGCGTCGTCGAGGCTCGAGACGCCGAACGCGAGGCACATGCGGCGCTCGGTGCCGAACTGGTTGATCAGCAACGGTGCGACGCGCCCTTCGGACTCTCGAACAGGAGCGCCGGCCCGCCGGCGCGCACGGTCCGGTCGACGATCTCCGTCACCTCGAGGTACGGGTCGACCTCGGCCGACACGCGAACGAGCTCGCCCTCGCGCTCGAGGAGCGCGATCCACTCGCGCAGGTCGGCGGGCGTGGACACCAGGCTCAGTCTATGGCGCGAGTACGAGCTGGACCGCCTCGTCGAGCTCGATCTCCGAGCCGGCTGCAAACGCCTCGGCAAACCGTCGCCGAGAGCGTCACGCGCCGCCCGACTGGTACTCGGCGCAGAACTGGTCGGCGGGTGCTTCGAGCACGAAGCCGTCCGCCGTCGAAGAGCAACAGTCGCGGAGCATAGAACCACCGCCGGCCTGGGGTCGCCGCGCGCGAGCGCTATCCGCGCCACCGACGGTGAGGCCAGTGGATCAACGTCATGCCGGTCGCCGATCGAGGCATTGAGCTCGATGCTCTCGCTGAGCTCCGCAATCGAGGTCTCGACATCACCGCGACGAAACGCCAACGTTGCGAGATCGCACAGGCAGGACGCAACGCCGTAGGCGTCGCCGAGCTCGCGGAGGAGCCCGACGGCCTGCTCGAGAGTCTTCTCCGCACCGCTCTCGTCGCCTTCGAGCAGCAGGTGGTGGGCAAAGATTGGAAATGGTGATCGCCTCGCCACGCTTGTCGCCGGTCTCACGAGCGAGCGCGAGCGCTTCGGTCGACAGGCGCTCTGCTCGTTCCTTGTCTCCCCGCTCGTAGGCATACGCCAGCGCGAGGTGCGTCATGGCGAGGATCTGCCAGCGGGTCTCGCCACTGACGCGGAGCGCGTCCACGACCTCCTCGAACCTCTCGATCAGTTCCTCGTCACCGCGAGCCTCCGCTATGTGTGTGGCTCCGAAAAGACTGCGCGCCCGCGCGACGGGCGAAACATCGCCTCCAATTGCGAACGCCCGCTCGTACCAACGAGTTGCTTCACCGATCTGGCCGCGGTTGAGCCAGAACCGCCAGATCGATCCGGCGAACATCAACGCCCGCTCTCCCTCAGCCGTGTCGCAGGCGTGCTCGAGCGCCTCGCGGATGTTGTCCTGCTCCGCGTCGAGCCTGCGGTACCACTCGGCCTGCTCGGAGCCCGTTAGCTCGGCTTCCGCCTCGACGGCAAGGTCGAGGAAGTACGCGAGGTGGCGGTCGCGTAGAGCTTTCTGCTCGTTCGAAGCCTCGAGCCGCTCGGCCGCGTACTCGCGGATGGTCTCGAGCATGAAGAAGCGTCCCTCGCCCGTCGGCTTGAGAAGGCTCCAGTCGGTGAGCTCGGCGATCTGCTCGAAGTCGGTTTCAGTCACCGACTCGGCGGCCTCGAGCGAGAAGCTGCCGGCGAAGACCGACAACCGGCGGAGGGCGCTCTGGAGCGGTTCCTCGAGCAGCTCGTGGCTCCATTCGATCGTCGCGCGCAAGGTCTGCTGGCGCTCCGGTGCGTCCCGCGCGCCGCCGGTCAGGAGTGGCAGGCGGCGCTCGAGGCGTTCGAGGAGGAGCGGCGGGTCGAGAACCTTGACCCGCGAGGCAGCGAGCTCGAGAGCGAGCGGCAGGCCGTCGAGGCGGCGGCAAATCTCGGGAACGGCCTCGTCCAGCGCCACGTCCCGCCGGGCCGAGCGCGCCCGCTCGAGGAAGAGCTCGACCGCCTCGTCTTGCCGCAGCGGATCGAGGGCGTACTCGTGCTCTCCGGACACCCTCAGCGGCGCCCGGCTCGTGGCGAGGAGCTTCACGCTGCGCGCGTCGCCCAGCAAGGCGCTGACGACTCCTGCCGACGCCAGCAAGTGCTCCATGTTGTCCAGCACGATCAGCGCCTCGGCCTCTCGGAGCTCCGAGAGCTCTCGGACGCCGACGGCTTGCTCGATCGTCGCTCCGACGAGCTCGACGTCCTGGACCGGCGCCAGCGGCACGAAGAAGACGCCGTCGTCGAACCCATCCGAGAGCTCGGCGGCAACCTGCAACGCGAGCCTCGTCTTGCCGCTCCCGCCGGCCCCGACGAGCGTCACGAGGCGCGTGCCGTTCCCGAGGAGCCCGCACAGCTCGGTCAGCTCCTGCTCCCGTCCGACGAGCGCCGTCGCAGTGACGGGCAGGTTCGTGCGCTGGAGGCTCTTCAGCGGCGGGAAATCACCGTCCCCGAGCTGGTAGATGCGTTGCGCTTGCGTCAGGTCCTTGAGGCGGTGCGCCCCGAGGTCGCGCAGCTCGACCTGGCCGTCGAGCAGGTCGCGCGACGTCTGCGAGACGAGCACCTGGCCGCCATGCCCGACGGCAGCGATGCGCGCCGCACGGTGCACGTCCATCCCCGCGTAGCCCTCGTCGGTCCGGATCGGCTCGCCGGTGTGGATGCCCATGCGCACGCGGACCGGCCCGTCGGCGAGTGCACCCTGCGCCTCTGCGGCAGCAGCGGCAGCATCCGTTGCTCGCGCGAACGCGACGAAGAACGCGTCGCCCTGGGTGTCGACCTCGAGGCCGTCGTGCGCGGTGAACGCGTCTCTCAGGATCCGGCGGTGCTCGGCGAGGACGTCGGCGTACCCGTCACCGAGCTCGTGCAGCAGCTTCGTCGAGCCCTCGATGTCGGTGAACAGGAACGTGACTGTGCCGGTCGGCAGCTCGGCCATGCCGGTCAAGTCAAACGCGCGCGCGGACGAAGCGTCTAGTGCGGGCTGCGGCCGCGGCGGTGGTACCGGAAGTACATGTACGTCTCGCCGAGGACCGGGAGGGCCGCGAGGACCAGCCCGGTGATCAGCATCCCGACGATGACCTTCTTGCCCTCGGAGGCCGCATCGGCGAGCACCGGGGCTAGTGCGAGCGCGTGACCCATCGGCGCGACTCTAACGAACCCGCTGGCGATGAGCCGCGAGCGCGCGCGCGACCGCTTCCTCGCCGGCCGTCTCGTTGGCGAGCGCGACGAGCGCGTCCGGGTCGTCGCTCTCCTCGAGCCCGCCGTGACCGAGTAGCGCGACGCACGCGGCCCAGGCCGGGCCGTCGTCGGCTTCGCCCTCGGCCTGCAGCTGGGCGCAGAGCGAGATCAGCTCGCCCATGTCCGCGACCGCGGCCACCGAGCCAGCGGCCGATAGCCGGACGAGGCCCTGCGCGTACAGGTAGTCGCCGAGCAGCAGGATCGTGTCCGGGTCGCCGGGCGCGAACAGGCGCGGGCGGCCGTAGTGCACGAGGTAGCCCTCGTAGATCGTCTCCACGGCCAGGGCGAAGCGCGCGTCGGTGAGCGGGGAGAAGACCGCTTCGCGATCGCGGGCGCCGCGCGGGCGGAGCGCCGCTCGCCAGAGCGAGCCGTCGCGTTCGGCCTCGAGCGCGATCTCCTGCCAGAGGTCAGTCTGCGAGGAGCTCAGCGGCGGCCTCCACCGTCCGGTCGATCTCCTCGTCGCCGTGCGCGAGGGAGACGAACATGGCCTCGAACTGCGAGGGCGGGACGTACACGCCCCGGTCGAGCATGTGCCTGAAGTACGCGCCGTACCTGGACGTGTCGCAGGCCGACGCCTGTGCAAAGTCTGTGACGGGGTCAGACCCCGACTCGGAACTGGAGAAGAAGAGCGTCAAAAGTGCGCCGACGCGCTGGACGCGGCCGAGCGGGGCCAGGCCCTCTTCGACGCGTGCGGCCCTGCGCTCGAGCTCCTCGTAGACCGACGGATCCCGCAGGCGCCGGAGCACGGACAGACCGGCGGCCGTCGCGAGCGGATTCCCGGACAGCGTCCCCGCCTGGTAGACGTCGCCGACCGGAGCCAGGTGGCGCATCAGCTCGGCGCTGCCGCCCACGGCGCCGATCGGGAGCCCGCCGCCGACGATCTTCCCGAGCACGGTCAGGTCGGCGCGCACGCCCAGCCGCTCCTGCGCCCCGCCGCGTGCGATCCGGAAGCCCGTGATCACCTCGTCGAACACGAGGAGCGCGCCCGAGGCGTCGCACAGGTCGCGCAAGGCCTCGAGGAACCCCGGCTCGGGCGGGACGACGCCCATGTTCCCGGCGACCGGCTCGACGATCACGCACGCGAGCCCCTCGCCGTAGCGCTCGACCGCCCGCGCGGCCGAGTCGATGTCGTTGTAGGGCGCGACGACCGTGTCGGCGGTCGCCCCGCTCGGAACGCCCGAGGTCGCGGGAACGCCGAGCGTCGCGGGCCCGGAACCGGCCTCCGCCAGGAGCGCATCGGAGTGCCCGTGGTAGCAGCCGGCGAACTTGAGAATGCGATCGCGCCTCGTCGCGCCCCGCGCGAGCCGGATCGCGGTCATCGCGGCTTCGGTCCCGGAGCTCACGAGGCGCACCTGCTCGATCGACGGGAACGCGTCGACGATCTCGGCAGCGAGCTCCACCTCGCGCTCGGTCGACGCGCCGTAGGTCGTGCCCGCCTCTGCGGCCTCCCGCACCGCCTCCACCGTCTCCGGGTCGGCGTGCCCGAAGACGAGCGGCCCGAACGACATCACCCAGTCGACGTAGCGCGAGCCCTCGACCGTCTCGAGGTAGGCGCCGTGCCCGCGGCGCACGAACAGCGGGTCGTCGAGGCCGACGGCCGTCATCGCCCGCACAGGCGAGTTGACGCCGCCCGGAATCAGCCGTTCCGCCTGGCGAGCCAGGTCGGACTTCGCCTTCAGAGCCAGGCGGCGAGCTCCTTGGCCCAGTACGTGACGATGAAATCTGCGCCCGCGCGTGAGATCGCCGTCAGCGACTCGGTCGCCGCCTGCCGCTCGTCGAGCCAGCCTCGCGCCGCAGCCGCCTTCACCATCGCGTACTCGCCCGAGACGTTGTACGCGGCGACAGGTAGGTCGAAGCGCTCGCGGGCGGCGCGGATCACGTCCAGGTTCGGCAGGGCCGGCTTGACGATCAGCGCATCCGCGCCCTCGGCCACGTCCAGCTCGCACTCGCGGAGCGCCTCGCGCACGTTCGCCGGGTCCAGCTGGTAGCCGCGGCGGTCGCCGAACGACGGCGCCGACTCGGCCGCCTCGCGGAACGGCCCGTAGAAGGCCGAGGCGTACTTGGCCGCGTAGGAGACGATCGCCGTCTCGCCGAAGCCCGCATCGTCGAGCGCCGACCGAAGAGCCGCGACGCGCCCGTCCATCATGTCGCTCGGAGCGACGACGTCCGCGCCCGCCTCGACGTGGCTGACCGCGGTTCGGGCGAGCAGCTCGAGCGTCGCGTCGTTCGCGACCTCGCCGTTCTCGATCACGCCGCAGTGGCCGTGCGACGTGTACTCGCAGAGGCACACGTCGGTGACGAGGACGAGATCCGGGTAGCGCTCGCGGAGCGAGCGGAGCGCCCGCTGGACGATCCCGTCCGAGGCGTACGCGCCCGAGCCCTCCTCGTCCTTCTCCTCGGGGATCCCGAACAGGATCACCGCCGACAGGCCGAGGCCGAGCAGTTCCTCCACCTCGCTCGAGAGGTCGTCGACCGAGAAGCGCCCCAGCGCGGGCAGCTCCTCGTTCGCGCGGCTCTCCGGGCCGACGAACAGCGGGTAGACGAGGTCGGCGCGGTCGAGCCGCGTCTCGCGGACGAGCGAGCGCAAGGCGCCGCTGCGCCGGAGCCGCCGAAGACGAGTGGCCGGAAACGCGCTCACGGAGCCACCTTAGCCTCGGGCGGCTCCTCGGGAGGCACGGGCTTTACCGGACGAGTCTCCTCCACGTCCACCTCGACGGGCACCGCACCACCCGTCCAGGAGTCGAACTGGACCCGCTCGCCGAAGAACTCCCACATCGCACGCATCACGGCGAGGAAGGGAAGCGCGACGAGGATCCCCGGCAGCCCGTACAGCTCTCCGCCGGCGAGCAGCCCGAAGATGACGAGCAACGGGTGCAGCCGGAGCGCGCTCCCCATCACGTTCGGGACGACGACGTGGCCCTCGATCTGGTGGATCCCGAGGAAGAGGAGCGCGACCCAGAGCGCCGAGATCGGGTGCACGACGAGCGCGTAGATGATCGGCGGGATCGCGCCGAGCCACGGCCCGAGATACGGGATCAGCTCCATCACCGCGACCCAGGCGCCGAAGAGCACCGCGTACTTGTCCGCGCCGGGAACGAGCCCCACCGTCCCGAGCACCCACAGCCCAACCCCTGCGCTCGTGCCGATGATCAGCGAGAGCAGCACCTGCCCGCGCACGTAGCCGGCGACGGCCCGCTCCATCTGGACGATCAGCCCGGGCTGGCCCGGCGAAGGCGGAAAGCGCCGGTCGACCCTCGCTTTCAGCCGGCTCATGTCGAGCAGCATGTAGATCGAGACGACGAGGATCAGCACGAGCCCGAAGATCAGCTGGAAGATCGAGATCGCCGCGCCGCGGAGGAAGTCGATCACGTCGGTCGTGTACTTCTCGACGTCCTTGCCCTTGATGCTCTGGGCGAAGTCGGTGCCCTGCCTCTTGACGTCGACCCGCTCCAGGTGGTGCGTGTCCAGCCAGAGCTGGAGGCGGTCGACGTCCCGCTCGAATCCCGTCTGCGGAGGCCGTCCGCTTTCCGTCGTAAGGTAGTTGTCGACCCGATTGGCAGCCGACTGCGTCCGGTCGATGACGATCACACTCACAGCGATCACGACAGCGACCAGCGCGGCCGCGAAGCTGAGGTACACGATCGCGATCGAGAAGCCGCGCGGGATCCGGAGCCGTTCCAGAGAGCGCACCAGCGGCTCGAGCAGGAGCGCGATCAGCGCGGCGACGAGGAACAGGAAGACCGCGTGAAAGACCTTCCCTACGATCAGGAGCGCGATCAGCGCCAGAATCGGAAGGCCGACCAGCTGGATCCAGCGGGGGATCTGGATCGTCGGAGCCCCTCCCGACATGCCGGCAATCGTACCGCCCAGGTCCTGACGCTCAGGCCGCCTGCGTGGCACTGGTCCTTCGAAGAGGACGTCACGGACGCCTGGGACCTCCGGTTCCCCCAGCCCCCTCCACTGTCCGCTTCGCGGACAGGCGGCTCTCACCGCCGGAAGCCTCGCGCTCGAGCTTCCGGACGCGTGGGAGGAAGCGCCGCCCTCGCCGCGGCTCGCGCTCCTACAAAGCCGTGCGTCCGGTGCGTTTTTGCAGGACGAACAAACATCGGTTACGGTGCCGCGCATGCCTTCGCCCCCTGCCGGGCAGGCGCGCCGCACGTCCAAGGCTCGAGCCTTGGCGAGACGAAGAACCCGGCGTATCGCCGGCCTGATCGCGGTTTCGATCGCGCTTCTCGTCACGTTCCTGCTCACCGCCTTCGGGACCAGCGGCTCGTCTCAGCCCACACAGACGCGGCCGGCGCCCGCGAACCGGTTCCTGCCGGCCGGTCAGCCGCGCCCGCAGGTCGTCGCGCTGCGGGGGTCGCTCCGGCTGCAGATCCCGATCGCCCAGGATCGCGTCACGGCGATCGGCTACCACGCCGTGGGCGGCGGCGCGCTCGCGATGGAGCCCGTGGGCCGGCAGGCGAACGAGGGGCTCCTGCAGCGGATCGCGAGCAAGCTCTTCGGCGGGAACGGGCACGGGCTGTCGTACTACATGCTCGGCGGTGAGAGCGGACCGAGCACCGCGTCGCTCGACGTGGGCGCGGCCGTCGGCACCGACGTCTACTCGCCGGTCGACGGGACGATCGTCGGGATCACGCCGCTGACGCTCCGCGGCCAAACGTTCGGGTCGCGGATCGACATCCAGCCGACGAGCACGCCCGCCCTCGTCGTGCGCGTCACGCATCTCCGTCCCGATCCTGCGCTCACCGTCGGGTCGTCGGTGGCCGCGTCGATCTCGAAGATCGGCACGATCATCGACTTCTCGCACGTCGAGCAGCAGGCGCTCGCGCGGTACACGCAGGACGCGGGCAACCACGTCTCGTTCGAGATCCACCCTGCGGCCACGCTGGCTACGCCCTGAAGATCCTCTTCGTCGCAGACGTGAACGGGCGCCCCGGCCGCCGCGCGGTCGAGGAGCGGATCCCCGGGCTGCGCGACGAGCTCGGGCTGGACTTCGTGATCGCGAACGGCGAGAACGCGGCCGACGGGCTCGGGATCACGCCGAAGATCGCCGACGCGCTGCTCGCCTCGGGCGTGGACGTGATCACGCTCGGGAACCACGTCTGGCGGCGCCGCGAGATCATTCCGTACCTGTCCGGAACCGACCGCGTGATCCGTCCGGCGAACCTCGCCGGCTCCTCGCCCGGGCGCGGCTCGACGGTGATCGCGGCGCAGGACGGAACCCGCGTCGGGGTGATCAACCTCCTCGGCGACCTGTTCATGGCGCCGGCGGTGACGCCGTTCGAGATCGTCGACGAGCTCGTCGAGGAGGCGAAGCGCGAGACGCCGATCATCGTCGTCGACTTCCACGGAGAGGCGACGAGCGAGAAGGTGGCGCTGGCCCGCTACCTCGACGGGCAGGTGACGGCCGTCTTCGGGACGCACACGCACGTGCAGACGAACGACGCTCGCGTCCAGCCGGGCGGAACGGCCGCGATCACCGACGCGGGCATGACCGGCCCGCACGACTCCGTGATCGGCGTGAAGGCCGAGCTGGCGATCCAGCGCATGCGGACCGGGATCCCGGTCCGGTTCGAGACCGCCGAAGGGGGCATCCGCCTGGAGGGAGCGCTCCTCGAGTGCGACGGCTCAGGCCGCGCTACCAGTTGCGAGACGTTCCGGGTCTCGGTCGATTAACCCGCGCGCGAGGTAGACGAAGAGCGCGACCAGCACGAGGTCGCGGATCAGCACGAGCCAGGACTCGAGCGCGCCGAAGTGGAGCGCCAGGTCCCAGTAGCGGTACGGGAACCAGAGCTGCGTGACGACGAGCGCGGCCGCGAGCAGCAGGGACGCGGTCAGGCCGCGCCGCCCCTGGACGAGGGGGACGACCGGGATCAGCCAGATCAGGAACTGCGGCGAGAGCACCTTGCCGAGCGCGACGAACGCGACTAGGGCCGCCGCGCTCGCGAGGAGCAGCCGTTCGCGGGTGGCGGGCCCGCGGGCGAACAGGATCCAGGTCGCGACCAGCGCGGCGACCTGAAGCACCGAGAGCGTGACGGCAAGCACATCCGGCGCGGTCCCGGCCAGGTTCTGCGAGCCGTGGCTCGAGTCCATCGTCAGGCCGAAGCCGAAGAGGTTGTGTCCGACGAGGAGGAGGGCAGCGCCGAGGCTCTCCATCTGGAGCGGGCGCGCCGCCTGGGTCCCGACGCTGTGCGCCACGCCGTGCGGAGCGATGAGCAGGAACGGGACGAATGCGAGGGCCAGGACGAGCAGGAGGAGGCCGCCGCAAAGCAAGGCCTCTCGCCTGCCCTTGCGCCGCCAGACGTAGACGAGCGTCAGCGGCACGAGCACGGCCGGGTAGAGCTTGGCGGCGACTGCCGCGCCGAGCGCGAGGTGCCCGAGCCGGAGCCGCCCGCTGAGGAGCGCGGCCAGGGCGGCGGCGGTCAGCGCCGCCGGCCAGAGGTCGAACCGCGAGAGCACGACCGGGCCCAGCGCGATCGCAGCCAGCGCGGCGAACCCGAGGACGGCGAGCACCCGCCGCCTCCCCGCGCCGAGCGCGACGAGCGCGACGGCCAGGCAGATGACGATCACCTCGCCCAGAAACGCCATCTCGAGCTCGAACCGGCGGCGGAACGTATCCCCGTGCGCTCCGCCGAGCGCGGGCAGCGCGAACACCGGCAGCGCGCCCGGCGGATACTCGAGCGCGAAGTCCCGGTACGGCACCTGCCCGGAGTCGATCGCGGAGCCGTAGCGCTCGTAGACCGGCGTGTCGATGATCCGGTCGTGCGTGAAGAACCCGCGGTGGAGCACGCCCCAGCCGACGAGGAACAGCGCGCACGCGACGAGCGTCGCCGCGAAGGCGAAGCCCGTGTCAGCCGGCCGGAACGAGCTCGCGGTCAGCGTCGTCATGCGCCGGAGGAGTCTGTACGCGCCGGCGGCGGGCAACCAGCACGACGAAGGCGACGAAGGGGAAGAACCACGGGATGTAGAGGTAGAACCAGTGCGTCAGCGTGAGCTCGAAGCCGATCAGGACGGCCGCGGTGAGGGCGGCCAGCTGGAGCGGCGTCTTGCGCCGCGGGACGAAGTAGCAGGCGATCGCGCCCGCGACGAGCAGCGCGATCGCGATCTGCTGAAACGGGCCGAGGTCGGGAATCCCCGCCGCGTGGTACTGGCCCCAGCCCCAGATCGAGAACGGCGAGTCGCGGCCGACCTGCCAGCCGAACGTGCGGTCCCAGAAGACCCGGGCCGCGTGCGCGGGGCTCGGCTCGAGGAGCAAGATCGAGAACGCAGCGGCCGTCGCGACCGCAAAACCTCCTGCAAACGCAGCCCTTTCCCGAGAGCCGGCGCGCCCTCGGGATAAGAGCCCCACAAGCGGCACGAGCAGGAGCGCGCCGAACTTCGTCCACCCGGCCAGCGCGAGGAACGCGCCGCGCGCGAACGCGGACGTGACGAGCCAGAAGCCGAAGATCAGGAACACGGGCATGATCGCGTCGTTCGTGTTCGAGCTCGACACGTACTGCGTGAACGGGTACGCGGCCCACGCGAACGGAAGCGTCGCTGCCAGGCGCGTGCCGCCGAAGCGGCGTCCGAGCAGGGCCAGGCCGACCAGCGCGAGCAGGTCGAAGAGGAGCGCCGTCGCGTGGGCGGCCGGCAGCCGGTCCCACTTCCCGCTCCAGCCGAACAGCAGGTATCCGGGCACGTACGACTCGTAGGCGACCGGCCCGTACGTGTCGCCGCGCTCGTTCGCCGACTCGCAGCGGCCGTTCGTCTGGACTCGCGCCCGGATCTCGCCGTCCGCGTCCGCAGGGCCGCACGCCTTCAGGCTCCCCTCGCGCGGCATGTGCCCGTACGGGGACTGCCCGTGCACGATCCGTTCGGCTCCGATCACGCCCGAGTAGCCGACGTCGATCACGTTCGAGCTGCGCACGTTCAAACCGACGCGGAACCCGACGAGGAAGACCGTCGCCGAGGCGAGCAGCCAGACCGGCCACACCGGCCGCCCCCGCTCGGGCCCGCCGCGCCACGCCGACCAGACCATTCGCGCCAGCAGGTAGGCCATCGGCGGATAGGCGAGCGGGACCGCCGTGAAGATGTCGCCGCGGTTGAAGAACCACAGCGAGACCGAGAAGGAGAGCAGCACGAGGAGGTCGAGGTTCCGCATCGTCAGCGGCTTGCGGAAGTCCGCGAGGCCGACCAGGAAGATCGCGCACAGGCCGAGCCAGATCGGGAGGCTGTTGATCTCCCGCCCGCCGAAGGCGCCGCTCCCGCCGCGGGCCATCTTCCAGGCGACCTGTGGCCCGGTCCAGGCCTCGGTGACGGCGCCCGTCTCGTCGTCGACGCGGCCCGTCGCGATCTCGCCGGCCGAGCTCGACCAGACGCCGACCTGCCAGTCGCGCCGATCCTTGTCGAAGGTCGCGTCGGTGACGCGGTCCTTGCTCGGGTAGCGGCCGAGCCAGTCCGCCACCTTGTCGTCGCGGAGGAAGATCGCGGTCGCGCGCTTCTCGTTCAGGGTCGCAGGGCCGGTCTTGGGCGTGAACGAGCCGGGGAGCCCCCGGGTCGTGCCCGTCCCGGTCGCGGCGTGCGCAGCCGGAGCGAGCGCCGCGACGACGAGCAGGGCGAGGACGACTCGCCGCGTCATTGCCCTAGCGGCGCCGGAACGACCAGAGCTTGTTGCCGACGAAGTTGATCGGCGTGACGAGCACGATCGCGATCGCCTGCCCGACGATCTTCCCCACGCCGCCGGCGACGAGCGCGGTCAGCAGCAGCTCGTTGGCGGCGAGCGCGAGCAGCGAGACGACGAAGAAGCGGAGGCCCTGATAGCCGACGTGGCCGCGCTGGCCGCGGAACGTCCAGAGCCGGTTCCACGTGTAGTTGTTCGTGACCGCGACGAGGAACGAGCAGGCCGCGGCGAGGTTGTAGTGCATCCCGGCGTGCACGAGCGTCGTGTAGACGAGGAGGTTGACGGCATAGCCGGCCGCGCCGACCGTGCAGAACTTCGCGAGCTGGACCCAGTTGTGCGGCCGCCGAAGCGCGCTCGACGCCCGTGTCGCGATGCTCGACGCCCCGTTGCTCACAGCGCGCGAGCGTAGCAGCGCCTCCCGGCTAGGAGCGGAGGGCGCGGCCGTGCCGGCGGTAGAACTCGAGCTGGTCGCGCCCGAGCAGCACGAGCGGCGATCCGACCTCGACCGTCTCGCCGTCGAGGAGCGCCGTCGCGTAGGGCAGGAACCGGTGGCTGCCGTCGCCGCAGAGGACGTCGAAGCCGACGGGCCGCTCGCCCGTCTCGTCGAGGATCACGTCGACGACGCGGCCCAGCTCGATGCCGTCCAGGACGACGCGCCTGTTGAGAAGCTCGACCCCGGTCACGCGGGTCCCATTGTGCCTGGACCGTGTGACGTGGAAGCTCACCGGATCGAGAAGCCGGCTTCGCCCTGCGGCTCGGACCAGGTCACCTCGACGTCGTCGACGCGCGCTCCTCCAGGCCCCCGCCTGCACCAGTCGACCATCGACTCGACCCGTTCGTCCTCGCCTTCGAAGACAGCCTCGACCGAGCCGTCCGCCGTGTTCCGAACCCAGCCGGCAACTCCGAGCGAGCGCGCCCGGTCCCGCGCCTCGACCCTGAAGAAGACGCCCTGCACGGCCCCGCGCACGACGACCTGCGCGCGTTTCACTTCCTGAAGCCCTGCTCGCCGACGAGCGGCACGAAGCGGCACGGGACCGAGTGGACGACGGCCGGGCCCTTCCGGGCTGCGCACGATCACCTCCAGCCGCTGGCCCCAGCGCCCGCCGACCGGGACCGTGAGGCGCCCGCGCGGCTCGAGCTGCTCGTACAGGAGCTCGGGGAGCCCGGGTGCCGCGGCCGCAACCGCGATCGCCGTGAACGGCGCCTCGTCGGGCAGGCCGAGCGATCCGTCCCCGACGTGGACCTGCACGCGGTCGTAGCCGGCCGCGGCCAGATTCTTGCGCGCCTCCTCGGCGAGCTCGGGGATGCGCTCGATCGTGTGCACCTCGCCCGCGAGCTCCGCGAGCACCGCCGCCTGGTAGCCGGACCCGGTGCCGACGTCGAGCACCTTCTCTCCGCCCGTCAGCCCGAGCGCCTCCGCGATGCGCGCGACCATGTACGGCTGCGAGATCGTCTGCCCGTGCCCGATCGGAAGCGCGGCGTCGGCATAGGCGCGGTGTTGCTCGCCGGCGGGGACGAAGAGCTCGCGCGGCACACGCTCCATCGCTTCCAGCACGCGTTGATCGACGATGTCCCGCGCGCGGAGCTGGTCCTCGACCATCCGGTGCCGGGCGTCCTGTTCAGCGCTCATGGGAGACGCCGAAATGGTCGAGCACCCGCGGCGTCACGTCGACGATCCTCGCCGGAGGCGGCCCGGCTCCGACCGAGAGCATCGGCACCTCGGAGTCGCCCGTCTCGAGCGAGCCGTGGCTTCCGCCGCCCACGTGGTGGCGTCCGCCGAGATCGGCGAACTCGACCCCGGGCGCCGCCGAGACGACGAGGTCGCCGGCGTTCGGGTTCGCGAGCGCGGCCCAGGCACGCTCGAGCGCATCGGGCTGACCGAGCACCTCCGAGGCGCCGCTCGTCTCCCAGCCGTCCGCCGACGGGGCGAAGCGAAGCTCGTCGCCGTCCTTTCGAGCCACCACCGACCCGTCTTCCCGGAACAGGACGACGTGACTCCCGCCGTCGAGGCGCTCGGCCAGCTCCCTCGGGCTCTCGCGGCAGCCGGGCAGGCGGTAGACCATCCCGGCCCGGTTGGACGCCGTCACGGCGAGCTCCGCCGCGCGGCCGTTGCCGCGGTGGAAGAGCGTCAGGCCCGTGAATGCCTCCTCGAGCCGCACCGCGCGCTCGACCCGCGTCTGCCCGTGGTCCGAGCAGAGCAGCACCGCGTAGCGCGCGAGGAACTCCTCCGGCCCGCCCGCCGCCTCGAACAGCGTCGCGATCGCCCGGTCGGCGTGCGCGAGGGCTGCATGCGCGACTTCCGGGCCCGCGGCATGGGACGCGAAGTCGTAGTCCGGAAGGTAGAAGACGAGGAAGTCGAAGCCGTCCCTCGTGACCAGCCAGCGGCCGACGACCCTCGCGTACTCGTCCACGGACCCGCGCGCTCGGGTGCGGACCGCGAGCGGCGAACCGGTCACGTCCGACTCGAACAGGTTGAAGTAGAAGAACCGGCTCGGCCCGTAGGCGGGGCGCGTCAGCCACGGGACGAGCGGAGCGTGCCGCACCGGCCCGCGGTAGCAGACCATGTTCACCGCGGCGGTCACGCGCCCCCGGGCCTCGAGCGCCTCGAACACCGTCACGGCCTCCTTCGAGAGGTGCTCCTCGTTCAGGTTGAAGACGACATCGCGGATCGTGCGGGTCGTGCCCGCGGCCCGGACGGCGCCGAACGACGAGCCGTACTCGACGAGGCGCTGCTCGCCGCGGTGGTACCAGACGAGGTGCGGGATCTCGTGGACGTCCGGATGCGCACCGGTCGCGATCGACGAGAGGCACACCGGCGTCAGCGACGGGAACGTCGTCACGGCTCGCCGGTACTCGCCACGGCTCATCAGGAACCGGAGCGCGGGCACGTCCTCGGACTCGACGGCGCGCTCGAGCATGGCGGGCGTGAGCCCGTCGATGACGATCAGGACGAGCTTCTCGGGCGGCACGCCCTAATCCCGGGCGAGCGTGCGAAGCCCCGCGTAGCGCTTGCCCGCGCGTCTGCGCAGGCGCATGCCCAGGGCGGGGACCGCCACGAGCTCGACGTAGCCGACGACCGGCACGAACGCGAGCCCGGCGACCACGACCGCCGCGCCCAGCACGAGCAGCGCGGTCGCGAGCGGCGTCCCGCCACGGCCGAGGGCCCCGCGGACGAGCTCGAGCGCCCCGACCCCGCCGAGGACTCCACCGACTCCCGCGGCTGCGGCCTCCGGCGCGTCGGCCAGCGCGATTCCCAGCGCAATGCCGACGACGGCCGCGAGCAACGGCGCCGCCAGCGCGTAGCGACGGCCGCCGAAAAAGCCTGCGCCCGCGATGCCGAGCGCCACGCCCAGGCCCGCGAAGACGCCGATCGAATACCAGTCACCCATCGGGGTCAGTGTAGTTCCAGCGCGTTTCGCGCCCGTCGCGCGCGGGGAGAAGGTGACCGATGACCGGCCGATCCGCAGCAGCCGGCCACCGACGCCGGAACCTGCTCGTCTTCTTCTCCGCCGGGCACTCGGGGCCCGCCAGGCGGATGGAGAGCCTCCTCGCGCACCTCGAGCGCAAGGAGCGGCACCGGCTGAGCGTCAAGCGCGTCGACGTCGACGAGGAGCCCGAGCTCGCCGAGCGGTTCGAGGTCCGGAGCGTTCCGACCCTGATCCTGGTCAAGGGCAAGCGCGCCGTGGCCCGGCTCGAAGGCAGGGCGAAGGCGTCCGAGATCGAGGAGCTCGTCGACCGGCACCTCGGCGAAGGCGCCGAAACCGGCCCCGCGGAAAGACCGTAATGTCGGACACAAACCTCACGGGGAGGAGAAGCATGCGCAAGCTCGCAGTTGCGGTTTCGCTGTTCGTTACGGCCGGCCTGCTGGTGTTGGCCGCCGCCGCATTCGCAGACCACGGCCATGGTGGTGGGAACGGGGGCGAGAGATTCTCCGCACGCCTCACCGGGTTCGACGAGACACCGTCGGAATCGACTCCCGGCCGCGGCTCGTTCAAGGCCAAGATCGTGAACGGGGACACGATCCACTACAAGCTCCATTACCAGGGCTTCGAGTCGGCCGAGGGCAACACGCTCTTCTCGCACATCCACTTCGGCCAGCCCGGCGTGGCGGGCGGAGTGAGCGCGTTCCTGTGCGGCGGCGGCGGCAAGCCGGCGTGCACGCCGACGGAGGGCACGTTCGAGGGCGACATCGTCGCAAGCGACGTGGTCGGCCCCGCGGGCCAGGGAATCGCGCCCGGCGAGATGGGTGAGCTGATCACCGCGATGAAGAAGGGCTACACCTACGCGAACGTCCACACGACACTCAACCCGGCCGGACTGATCCGTGGACAGATCCGCAAGGGCTCCGGCCATGGTCATGGGGAAGGCGGGGGCGGCGCCACCACTAGGCGCTGACTCTGCCGGTACGCGAAGGGCCCGGTTTCGGCCGGGCTCTTCTCGTTCTACGTGCCTTCGAGGCGGCCGATCACGGCCAGGCCGAACTCGGCTGCGCGGGCGCCGTCGACGACGCGGTGGTCGAAGGTGAGCGAGACGTAGCCGGTCTGCGCGACCGCGAGCTCGCCGTTCCGGACGACGGGCCGCTCGGCGATCCGGCCGATGCTGAGGATCGCGACCTCGGGATGGTTGACGATCGGGGTCTGAAGCAGGCCGGCGAGCTTGCCGGCGCTCGTGACCGTGAACGTCGAGCCGCGGAGCTCCTCGGGCTTGAGCGAGCCCGTGCGGGCGGCTTCGGCAAGGCGCTTCACCTCGTCGGCGAGCTCGTCGATCGAGGCCGAGTCGCAGCCGCGGACGACGGGCACGACGAGGCCGTCGTCGGTCTGGACGGCGAGGCCGAGGTCGTAGCGGTCGAGGTAGACGATCGTGTCGCCCTCGAGCCGCGCGTTCAGCTCCGGGAACTCCTGCAGCGTCTCGGCGGCGGCCTTGAGCACCGTCGGGACGAGGAGCTTGAGGTCGACGCCCGAGAAGTCGCACTCCTCGACCCAGGTCACGGCCGGAACTTCCCTGTGCGCGCGGGCCATGTGCTCGACGATCAGTCGCCGCACCCCTCGAAGCGGCTCCCGCCGTCCCTCCCGGACCTGTCCCGGCACCTGGTCCACGGACCCGGCCGCTCCGCGCACGTCTGCTTCGGTCACGCGTCCTTGCGGGCCGGTGCCGGTGAGCGACTCGAGGTCGACGTTGAGCTCCTGGGCGAGCCGCCTGACGAGCGGCGTCGCGCGGACACGTCCCGCCGGGGCACGTCCCGGGACCTGGTGCGGGGACGTGGCCGGAGGGGACTGCTCGGTTTTGGGTTGCTCCCCGGTGGCCGGTGCGGCACCGTCCTCGCCGATCACGACGAGCACCGTCCCGACCGGGACGACGCTGCCCTCCTCGACGAGGATCTGCGCGACCTTGCCCGCGGCCGGAGACGGGATCTCGACCGTGGTCTTGTCCGTCTGGATCTCGACGAGCGGTTGGTCCTCGGCGACCTCGTCCCCCTCGGACACGAGCCAGCGGGCGACCTCGCCTTCGGTCAGGCCCTCGCCGAGATCGGGAAGCTTGAACTCGTACGCCACGGCGGCGGAATCTATCGTGGGCCGCCCGATCCAGGCGTCCGCGGGCGCGATCAGCACGCGCAACCCGCCCTCGGTTCTCCAGATCGAGACGGCCTGCTCGTCGCCGGCCAGGCGGGGCGCGTCCTCGCGCGGCACGTAGCCGAGCTGCAGCGTCCGCTCCTCGTTCCAGATCCCGACCGCGTTCGGGTCGTGCTCGTTCTCGGGCTCGGGAACGAGGGCCAGACGCCGGCCCGGATCGAACGACGGATCGTCGAGCGCCTCCGGGCGAAACGAGACTCCTGCCACCGGGAACGACGAGGATCCGCGGGTCCTCCCAGCGAACGACCTCGTCCGTCGCCGCGTCCCGGAGCCGGTACCCCGAGCCGGCGCGCTCGAGCACCAGGCGCAGCCGCTCGCTCAGAGCTCTGCCGAGTAGCCGCGGATCGCGCGCTCGTAGCGGGCCATCCCCGGCGCATCGGCGCGGAACAGCGCCTCGACGAGCTCGCGCCAGGCTCCGCCCTTGTCGTCGCGCTCCCAGCGAGTGAGCGCGAGAAAGACGCGCAGCGCCGCGTTGTCCGGGAACCGCGTCACCGCCTCGCGCAGCACACGCTCGGACTCCTCCAGCTCGCCGACGTTCCGCAGCGTGCTTCCGAAGCCGAGCATCGCGCCCGGCAGGTCCTCGTCGTCGATCCCCGCCTCGAACGCTGCCCGGTACTCGACGACGGCCTCCGCCTCGCGGCCGGCGCTGTCGTGCTCCCAGGCGCGCCGAAGCGCTTCCGAGCCGGCGCCCATGCGGCCAATCTACTCCGACCGGATCGCGTCGTCGCGCAGCAGAGCGTGCACTCCCTGCGTCCCGTTCACGACCTGCGTGACCCGGAGATCGACGGCGAGGCTCGCCAACGCGAGCGCATCGGCGCCGCTCACGCCGAGCTCCCGTCCCAGCAACGCGAGCATGCCTTCGAGCGCGATCTGCCCCGCGACGGAAAGGTCCTCGTCGAAGCCAAGCGTGATCCACGCGCCCTCGAGACGGGCGACGGGCCATTCGAGCACCGGGTCATCCTGGAGGTCGAGCGTCAGCTGGGCGCGTGTCGGAGCCTCGATCGCGGTCCCGGACACCTCGCCGTCACCCTGGACGGCATGGCCGTCGCCGGCGGAGAACAGAGCGCCCTCGACCGGGATCGGGAGATAGAGCGTCGTGCCCGCAACCAGCTCCTTGCAGTCCATGTTGCCGCCCCACCGGCGAGGCGGCCCGGTGCTGTGGACGCCCGGTTCCGGCGGCGGCATCCCCATCACGCCGAGGAACGGGGCGAGATCGAGCTCGAGCCCGAGCGCACGGCCGACGCCGTCCGCGAGCTCCCAGTGGATCGCGTGCTCGGGCCCACCGTGAGTGACGCCCCAATCCGAGGGCTCGACGTCATCGATCCGAACGACGAGCGTCTGTCCCGGCCGTGCTCCGCGTACGAGGATCGGGCCCGCCAGCGCGTGCCCCGGTTCGTGCTCCGGGCCTCTCGGTTCGAGATGCTCGTCGCGCGCGGTGTCCCACGCATGATTCGGGACCGAGATCCGCACCGAGTCGCCGGGGTCGATCTCGACGACCGGCTCGAGCAGGTCCGGCGAGAAGTACCCGTGCAGGTACCGCTGCTCGCACGGGAGCTCGTGGAGCACTAGTACTCGAGCAGCTTGTCGACCGCGTCCACGATCCGCTCGACCGACGGCATGTACGCGTCCTCGATCTGCCAGTACGGGTACGGGACGTCGTAGCCGGTCACCCTGAGCACCGGCCCGCGCAGGTCGAGCATCGCCTTCTCGGCGAGGATCGCGGCGAGCTCGGCGCCGTAGCCGGCCGTCCGCGGCGCCTCCTGGATGATCACGACGCGTCCCGTCTTCGCCGCGGCTGCGAGCAACGCGTCCTCGTCGAGCGGCTTCAGGCTGCGGATGTCCAGGATCTCCGCCGAGGCTCTGTCCGCGAGCGCATCGGCGGCCTGCTCCGCGAGCGGAACCATCGACCCGTACGCGACGAGCGTGACGTCGTCGCCCTCGCGGACGGTTCGGGCCTGTCCGAGCGGGACGACGTGCTCACCCTCGGGGACCTCGCCGCGCATCGTCCGGTAGTGGAGCTTCGGCTCGAAGATGACGACGGGATCCGGATCGCGAATTGCTGCCGCCAGCAGGCCTTTTGCGTCGCTCGGAGTCGAGGGAATCGCCACCTTCACGCCCGGCGTGTGCACGTAGTACGCCTCAGGCGAGTCGTCGTGCAGCTCCGGCGCGCGGACGCCTCCGCCGTACGGCATGCGCACGGTCAGCGGGAAGGCCATCTGCCCCCCGGTGCGCCACCGGTAGCGCCCGACGTGCGTGATCAGCTGGTCGAGCGCCGGGTAGCTGAACGCGTCGTACTGCATCTCACAGACAGGACGGAAGCCGGCCATGCAGAGGCCGATCGCGCTGCCGATGATCCCCGCCTCGGCGAGCGGCGTGTCGACGCAGCGATCCGCGCCGAACTTGTCGCGCAGGCCGGCGGTAGCCCGGAAGACGCCGCCCGCGCGGCCGACGTCCTCGCCCATCACCATCACGTTCTCGTCGCGCCCGAGCTCGACGTGAAAGCAGTCGTTGATCGCCTCGACGAGCGTCAGCTCAGCCACCGAACCACTCCAAGTAACACAGTGTTACTAGGTCAGTCATGGCCCTCGAGGACGCGTCTGAGCTCCGTGAGATCGGTGGCGAACGAGGCGGGTGGATCGACGTACGCGTGCTCGAACAGGAGGCCCGGGTCCGCGGGCTGCTCCGCCTCGGCCGCCGCGATCCCGTCGCGCATCGCCTGCTCGGCCTCGGTCCGGATCGACTCGGCCATCTCGTCGGTGAGGATCCCGGCGCGCCGCAGGTAGCCCTCGTAGCGCCCGACGCACTCGCGCTTCTTCTCCTCCTCGACGCGCTCGAGATCGATGTACGCCTTCGGGTCGTCCGCCGTCGCGTGCGGCGCGGCCCGGTAGCTGACCGCCTCGATGAACGTCGGCCCCTCGCCTGCCCGTGCGCGCGCAACGGCCTCGCGCGTCGCCTCGTACACCGCGAGGATGTCGAGCCCGTCCACCCGCGAGGCGGGCATCCCGTAGCCGACAGCCTTGTCAGCGAGCGTCTCCGCACGCGACTGCGCCTCGACCGGAGTCGAGATCGCCCAGCCGTTGTTGTTGCAGAAGAGGACGAGCGGCGCGCGCATCACCGCCGCGAAGTTCGCGCCCTCGTGGAACGCGCCCTCGGAAGTAGCGCCGTCGCCGAAGTAGGCGATCGCGCACGCGTTCTCGCCGCGGAGCCGCTTGCCCCACGCGAGACCGGCCGCATGCGGCACATGTGTCCCGATCGGGACGCAGATCGAGGCGACGTTGTAGTCCGCCGGGTTCCACCAGCCGGCCGGATGCCCGCGCCACCAGGACAGCACCGTCGAGGCGGGCATCCCGCGCAGAAGCCCGATCGCCGACTCGCGGTAGCTCGGAAAGATCCAGTCGTCGTCCTCGAGCGCGTACACGGAGCCGGCCTGCATCGCCTCGTGGTTCCAGTAGATCGCGTACGTCCCGATCCGCCCCTGGCTGTGGTAGACGACCGAGCGCTCGTCGTACGTGCGCAGCAGGACGAGCCCGCGGTAGAGCTCGACCAGGTCGTGGTCGGTGAGCCCGTCGACCTCGCCGTCGGGCACCGTGTCGCCGTCGCCGATCACGCGCCGCAGATCCCGTTCCGCGGGGAGCACCTGAGCCATGCCCTGGATTATCTCAGCGGCAATACGAGAGCCGACGGAGGGATTCGATCCGGCGACCGTGGGAAGCCGGCCTTGGCTGGAGCGCGCCGGACCCGCGAAGACGAAATCGCGGGGTGAGGTCACTGCTCCTGACGACACCAACGCGGGCGGCGCCAAAACGGCGCCCCGCTATCAACCGGCGCCGGCCGAGCGCCGCACAAGGAGCCCGAGCAGTCCGAGGGCGCCGATGACGGCCGCGACGCCCGCAGCCTCGAGGGCTGCCCCGCCCGCGCCGCCGCCCGCGCCGAGCACGAGGACAAAGGCGGCGACCGCGGCGGCCCCTCCGCAGGCGGCGAGAAGATAGCCGAGCCGCCAGAGGACGAGATCCGACTCGCTCCAAGCCTGCACGCGCCGCTCGATCGACCAGTAGGCGAGCTCGGCAACGAGCAGGAAGGTCGCCGCGTAGAGAGGCGCGTATTCGTCCAGAGCCGAGCCCTGGGCCGCGAACCAGACGGAATACTCACCGCCGAGCGCTACCAAGCCCCACGCCAGGAGCCCGCTCGAGCGCAGCAGCAGCCCCACGGCGAGCAGGGCCAGTCCCAGCGCCCCAAGCGCCAGCGCCTCCGCGTGCAGGCGAATGTCGAGCGCCGCGGGATAGCCCGCCAGCGCAGCACCAGACGCAAGCGCGGCCGCACCGGTCGCTACGCGCGCACCACTCGGGCGTGGCGCCTGAATCCTCGCACCTCCTCCATCACGGCCTCCATCGGCACCCCCTCGCGCCACTCCGCGATCGCAATTCCCCGCGCCGCGTACCGCGAGCGCAGCCCCTCCCGCCGGAGGCGCCAGAGCCGGTACGCGAGCTGCTCGGTCTCGGTCGGGCCCTCCTCGACGAACGGAAACGGAGACACCTCGAGCACGGCCAGGTCGAACTGTCGTGCCCGGAGGTCGAGCAGCGCGCCGACCGCACGCTCGTCGAGCAACGGACTGAGCGCGATCACGAGCGCACGCGGCGGCAGCGTGCGAGCGGGAAGCACGTCGAGGTCCTTCCACGCGTAGCTGAGCGCGATCTCGGCGTCGAGCAGCGAGTCCACGATGCGGTAGAGCTGCGTCGGCCCGCCGGTAGCCGTGAGCCAGTTGAGGACGCCCCCGAAGGACACGAGACCCACCCTGTCTTTCTCCTTCAGGTAATGCCCCGCCAGAGCGGCGGCCGCGCGCACGCCGAGGTCGAGCGTCCCGGTATCGGTCCGCCGGGCCTCGGCGAAGGTGTCGAGGAAGATGACAACGTCCGAGTTCCGCTCCGGGTGCGCCTCGTTCACCCAGGGGACGCCGCGACGCGCTGTGGCGCGCCAGTTCACGCGCCGCACGCGGTCACCGGGCGTGAACGGCCTCAGGTCCGCGAACTCGATTCCCTCCCCGCGACTCCGAGCGACCTGGTTTCCGGAGAACGCCTGGGTCTCCATCGGCCTCAGCATCCGCTCGAGCGTCTCGCCGCGCGGATAGACCTTGAGGTGGCTCGGCTCGCCTGCGGAGCCCTCGAACGTCACGAATCCGAACCGGTCGCGCGCGCGCCAGAGAACCCTGCCGACCTCGTAGGCGCCCCAGTGGCTGCACCGGAGAGGCATCTCGATCGAGCGGCGCTCGCCCGTGGCAAGGCGGATCAGGCGCGGGTTCGGCTCCTCGGTCTCGAGGCCGGCTGGAAGCTCGAGCAGAAGCTCCAGGCGCCAGACCGAGCGCGACGACCTGAGCTCGAGGTGGGCGAGCACCTGCCTCCCTTCGAGTTGGCGCTCCCGCTCGAGCTCCGCGATCACTCTCAGCTCGGGCGGGCGAGCCAGGGTCAGTCCGACCCCGACGAGCACTGCGAAGGGCGCCGCAACGGCCGCGAGCTCCGGACGGCCCAGCACGAGCGCGCCGATCAGCCCGAGGCCGGCAAGCACCGGATAGGCCCGCAGCTTCGCGCTCGCCGCCCGGGTCATCCCGGAGCGGGCTGCTGAACCGGCGGAGTCGGGACCTCGTCGAGCAGTTCGCGGACGATGTCGTCGGAGCGAAGCCGCTCGACCCAGAGCTCGGGCTTGAGCACGAGACGGTGCGCAAGCGCCGGCACGGCAATCTCCTTGACGTCGTCCGGAGTCACGTAGTCGCGCCCCGACAGCGCCGCTCGGCACCGCGAGAGCTTGAGCAGGGCGAGCGAGCCTCGAGGACTGGCCCCGACCTGCACGCCGGAGGCGCTACGCGTCGCCGTGACGAGGTCGACGATGTAGTACCCGACGGAGGCCTCGACGTGCACCTGCTCGACCGCCCGCTGCATCTCGAGCAGCGTCGGCCGGTCGACGACCTGCTCGAGCTCGACCTCTTCCACGGACCGCTCGAGCCGGCGGTCGAGCATCTCGAACTCGTGCCCGCGCGACGGGTAGCCGACGCCCATCCGCAGGATGAAGCGGTCGAGCTGAGCCTCGGGCAGCGGGTAGGTCCCCTCATACTCGATCGGGTTCTGCGTTGCGAGTACGAGGAACGGCGGCTCGAGAGGATGCGTGCGGCCTTCGATCGTGACCTGCCGCTCCTGCATCGCCTCGAGCAGCGCCGCCTGCGTCTTCGGAGGCGCCCGGTTGATCTCGTCGCCGAGCAGCAGGTTCGCGAAGATCGGCCCGGGCCTGAACTCGAAGTCGCCGCTTCGCTGGTTGTAGATCGACGACCCCGTCACGTCCGCGGGCATGAGGTCGGGCGTGAACTGGATGCGCGCGAAGTCGAGCCCTGCCGTCCGGGCGAACGAACGGGCGACCAGGGTCTTGGCGAGGCCGGGGAAATCCTCGATCAGGACGTGACCGTCGGCGAGGATGCCGAGCAGCACGAGCTCGATCGCCTCACGCTTTCCGACGACGGCCCGCTCGACCTCGTCGATGATGCGCTCGGCCTGCGCGATCAGTTCCTCGATCGTCATCAGAGAGCCTCTAGCCGCGTGACCATCTCGTTCAAGGACCGCAGCCCCGGCCCCGGGCCGTGCCGGTTCGTCGGTGGCTCGCGATCCGGGCGCGTGAGCTCCCACAGTTCGTCGCCGAGCAGCTCGCGCACCGCGTTGCCGGCGGAATCGAGCCGAAGCCGGCGCCTCTCGAGCCGGGTCTCCCCGATCTCACGAAGGATGGGGCGAAGCCGGTAATGGAGGTCGAAGGCACGCGCCGCTCCGACGTAGACAGCCCGCTCGAGACGATCCAGCTCGGGGATCGCAGGCGGCTCGGGTAGCTCCCGGTCGAGCGCCTTTTCGAGCATCGAGCGCTCCTCGGGCGGCGCAACCCCGTGCAACCAGGAGATCGCCGCGAGGAGAGCCATGACGCCGAGCGCGAGGATGAAGAGATCCACCTCGAGCTCGTGACGCCCCGGGCGCCTGAGTGCGGGCGATCAGCAGTGCGATAGTCGCCACGAGCGCACCGAAGGCCCAAGCCAGCGCGAGACGTCTCAGGTCGCGACCTCGAGCTCCGTGCGCAGGCCGACGAGCGCGTCGATCGCGTCGTCCTTCATCGTGGCGTCGATCTCGTGCGGGCTGAACCGCGCGCGCTCGAAGAGCCCGCGTCAGGCGAAGGATCGAGTGCGAGCTGACCTGGACGAGGTCGAGGACGCGCGCGAGGTACTCGAGCGGCGCCTCGAATGCCTCACGCGGTACGCCGCGGGCGGCCAGGGTGCGCTCCATTCTTGCGTAGGCGCCGATGACCGCCTTCCGTGGATCAGGCTCGGCGCGAAGGTCGTCGAGCGTCTCGCTCAGGACTTCCGAGAGAACGACCGCCATCGGGCGCGGCGGGAGCGACTGGCCTCTCCTGCGCAGGACGAGGATGCCGGCCACGCCGACGAAGGCGACGGCGAGCGAGCCGAGGACGAGGATCAGAAGCCACTGGAACTGCGGTTTCACCTCGTCGGGCTTCTTCGCCTGGCTCTTGCCCTTGTGTGCCGAGCTTGGGACAGTGGGGGTCGCGACCGTCGGAGTTCTCGGCCCGGACTGACCTCCGTAGTGGGTCCGCGCATAGACGAAGATCGCGAGGAAGATCGCCATCGCGATCCCGAACCTCACCCATGGGATCCGCTTGCCCTGCTCCACGCCCCTGGCGTGCTGCATGCGTCGCATGAAGGCCGCCCAGACCATGAGGATGACGCCGGCCGGAACGAAGAGCACCGCGATCGTACTCAGGTAGTCGATCAGGAGCGTCGGCGGATGGCCGTTGGGGGAGCTCTCGCCGCGAGCCGGCGCGCGTCCTGTAGCGGCGATCGCGACGACCCCGACGAGGCCGAGCAGGACGGCGATCGCCAGCGGAGCACGCCAGACGCCGTTAGCGCTGCCGCTTCCCGCCGCACGTTCCATGTCGGCACACTAGTAGAGCAGCGGGGGAGCGCTGCTTAGGCGGGGGTGTGAGCCGCGATGAAGGCGTCCACGAGCGCGCGCGTGTCCGGGTTCCTGAGAAGCCTGAACCCGTGCTCGGCGCCCGGTGTGATCACGAGGCGCTTCTCCGGCGAGGCGCACGCGTCGTACAGCATGCGGGCCTCGTCGGCGAACTCGGCGTCGTGCTCATCGGCGAGGAACAGCGCCGGAGTGCGGAATGCCTTGACGGCGGCCATCGCATCGACGTTGGCATAGATGTGCGGGCTCGAGAAGCTGATCACTCCGTCGACCGCGGGAACGGCCTGCGCCGCCGCGCCCAGGACGCCCGCGCCTCCCAGCGAGGCGCCGCCCAGCACGATGCTCTGTATGCCTCGCGCGCGCAGTATCCGGATCGCGCCGAGCACGTCGAAGTCGACACGGTTCGCGCGCGAACTGCGAGAGGTGGAGCCCGACGAGCCGAAGCCGCGATGGTCGAAGACGAGCACGCGGTAGCCGGCGGCCGCGAGCGCTCGCGCGTACGGCAGCCAGCCGCACAGGTTCGGCGGGGCGCCGCCCTGGTGAGCGAGGATCACTCCGCGCGGCCCGTGGCCCAAGACAACGCCGATCAGCCGGACGCCGTCGATCGCCCGGAACCTGACGACGTGCCGCCGCTCCGCTTTTCGGACGCAAATCTCCCGAAGCACGAGAGGGCGAACACGGACGGATCGATTCGGCTCGGCGGCTGTCTTGCCTCGGCCCGGCGCCGCCACCGCCCCGGCGACGGCGGAGACCGCCAGAACGATCGCAAGCGCAACCGCAGAGACGCCTCGCCTCACGTCTCACCTCGCTTTGCGAGCGCGCGTTCGGTCTCATCTGCCCAGCGAATGATCGCGTTCACGACGGCGTGCCCGTAGCGCCTGGTCAGGTTGGCGTGGAAGTCGAGCTCAGGATCACCGCAGGGAGCGGCGTCGAACGCCTGCAACTCGGCCTTCAGCTCCTGGGCAGCCGACCGACGCTCGCGGACGTGTTCCGCGAGCCGCTCCGGCGAGCTCAGGTCGCCGAAGTAGAGCTTGAGCAGCAACAGGTTCCGGTTCGGCTCCGGCGGCGTCGGCGTATCGTCGATCCACTTCTTGAACACCTCGCGCCCCTGGGCAGTGATTCGGTACACCTGCTTGTCGGGACGCTGCGGCTGGGCGACCTTCTTGCTCGTCGCGTAGCCGGCCTCGACGAGCCGGGGCAGCACGGCGTAGATCTGGCTCTTCGCAGGCGCCCAGAAGTACCCGACCGAGGTCTCGATCGCCTTCTTCAAGTCATAGCCCGACATCGGGCCGCGAGTCAGCAACCCGAGCACCGCGCACTCGGTCGTCGTCAGAGTCTGGGCCCTAGTCTGTACCGGCATAGTCCGGCTAGGACTATACCAGGACGACGACGGCGTCCCGCTCGGCCTCGAAGACCGCCGACGTGACGTCGCCGAGGTCCTCGCCGTCGGCCTGGAGCGGCATCAGGTGATCGCAGACGATCTCGATCCGGTCGAGATCGTGGGCGTAGACGACGTCCTTAGCCGTGGCCTGCCCTCGGCCGAGCACGGCGTAGCGCACGAGGCGTGGACAGCGAAGCCGGCGAGACCGCGCGTGGGGCGATGAGGTCGAGCCCGAGCTCGAATTGCGCGTCGGGCGCGACCCTGCAGCGGGACGAGGCCCGCGTACGTGTACGGATCGCAGTTCGCGACGAACGCGAACGCGGCTCGGCCGCGTCCGAGGATCTCGAGCGCGGGCTCGAACCGGCCGCGGTGCTCGGTGATCATCCGCGTGACCTCCCAGGCAAAGCGGAGATTGCTCGCGCGCCCATGCTCGACGGTGCGCCCATAGGCGTCGAGCCTCCGCACGGCCTCGGCGTCGAGGCCGACCCCGGCGGCGAACCCGAAGCGCCGGCCGTTGACGCGCCCGACCGAGATCCGCCGCGTCGTGCCCGCGGCGACGCGCTCGGCGGCCGCGGCCGGGTCGCGAGGCAGGCCGAGCGCGCGCGGCAGCACGTTCGCGCCGCCGCCGGGGATGAACGCCGACGGGAGTCTCCGGCCCGATCCCGTTCAGCACCTCGTTGAAGGTCGCCGTCGCCGGCGAAGACGTAGACCGCCTCCGCGTCTCCGGCCGCCCGGGCGAGCTCGGTCGCGTGGCCCGGATGCGTCGTCCGCTCGAGCTCGACGTCGCCGAGCGCGGCCCGCACCTGCTCGGCACGCTCGTCCGTGACGCCGCTCGCGAACGGGTTGACGATCAGCAGTCGCACCGCAGCGAAGCGTAGGTGCTGTCAGGCGCTACTAGGACGGCGTCGCGTAGCCCCGCATACCGTCGAGCAGCAGTCCGTAGAACCGATCGGCGAGCTCGTCAGTGTCGCGACCGGGCTGGAGCCAGGTGTACGCCCAGTTCGCGGCCGAGAGGCTGAGCAGCGCAGCCGTCGCGTCGTCGAGATCCGTGCGCAGCTCCCCGAGCTCGCGACCCTCGCGGAAGAGCGCCCGCACGCGGTCCTCGTAGCGGCGGCGCTCGTCGACGATCTCGTCGCGACGCTCGCCTTCGAGGTAGCGCCACTCGCGCACGAAGACCGTCGCCACGTCGAGCTGCTCCGCGACGACCCGCAGGTGGCCGCGCAGCGCGAGCTGGATCTTCTCGGTCGCCGGCAACTCGTCCGGAATCGAGTCGAGCGCGGCGTGGAACGCGTCGGCGCCTTCGCGCATCGTCTCGTAGAGGAGGTCCTGCTTCGAGGAGATGTGCGCGTACAGCGACCCCTTCTGCACGCCCATCGACTTCGCGAGGTCGCCGATCGACGTGCCGTGGTAGCCCTTCTCGGCGAAGAGCCGGGCCGCCTCGCGGGTTAGCTGCGACTTGCGGGTCGAGATAGTACGATTACCCTAACGATCGTTCGGTATATGGAAGCGCGCGAACAGGAATTCCTCGAGTACGTCCAGTCCGGCGGCCAGGTCGAGACGGCCGACTGGATGCCGGACGACTACCGCGCGAAGCTGATCAAGTTCATCGAGATGCACGGCAACTCGGAGCTGATGGGCGTCCTGCCCGAGCGCGAGTGGATCCTCCGCGCGCCGACCCTCCAGCGCAAGCTCGCGCTGACTGCGAAGGTGCAGGACGAGGTCGGCCACTCGCAGCTGATCTACCGCATCGTCTCAGACCTCGGCAAGCCGCGGGAGCACTGCCTCGACGATCTGATCTCCGGCAAGTCGAAGTTCCACAACGTCTTCCACTACCCGACGAAGACCTGGGGCGACGTGGGCGTGATCGCGTGGCTCGTCGACGCGGCCGCAATCATCAGCCAGAAGGCGCTCCTCAAGTGCTCGTACGCGCCGTACGCGCGGATCATGAAGAAGATCTGCTGGGAGGAGTCGTTCCACATCCTCCACGGGCGCGACGTGATCCTGACGATGATGAACGGCACCGATGAGCAGCGGGAGCTCGTCCAGGAGGCGCTCGACCGCTGGTGGGGCCCGCTGATGCAGTTCCACGGGAACCCGATCCCGTCGGAGGACGACCCGATGTACATCTGGCGGATCAAGAGCCAGGGGAACGGCGAGGCGCGCCAGCAGTTCCTCGACGGCTACGTGCCGCAGATCTGGGAGCTCGGGCTGACGGTGCCCGACCCGGAGCTGCGCAAGAGCGAGGACGGCGTCTGGGAGTTCACGGAGCCCGACTGGGACGAGCTCATGCACGTGGTCACCGGCCACGGCCCGATGACCGAAGAGCGGCTCGGCCTGCGGCGCACGACCCGGGACGAGACCGAGTGGGTGCGCCGCGTGGTGCTCCCCGAAGCGGCGTGATCTACGAGGTCTTCCGGCAGGAACGGAAAGGGCAGGCGTTCGCCCATGCCGGCTCGATCGAGGCGCCGAACGAGGAGTTCGCCGAGTGGTACGCCCGCGAGCAGTACGGGCGGCGCGGCGAGTCGGTCGCGCTCTGGGTCGTCCCCCGGGAGGCCGTCCACGAGATCGACGAGTTCGTCGACGAGCTGGAGCGGAACTACCACCGGGTCGACGGCTATCCGCTCAAAGAGAAGCTGAGGCAAGCGCGTGAGCGTGCCGGAACCCAAGGAACCAAGTAACACAGTGTTACAAGGTGGATCGCGAGCCGAGCTGCTGCTGCCGATCGCCGACGACGAGCTGATCCTCGGCTGGCGCAACTCGGAGTGGACGGGCATCGCGCCGTTCCTCGAGGAGGACGTCGCCTTCTCGTCGATCGCGCAGAACGAGATCGGACACGCGCGGGCGCTCTACCAGCTCGTCGCCGAGGAGCTGGGCACGACCGCGGACGAGCTCGCGTTCGACCGCAGGCCGGAGGAGTACCAGTGCTCACCGTTCGTCGAGCTGCGCCTCGTCCCCGACTGGGCGAAGACGATCGCACGCCACTGTCTCTACGAGGACGCGGACGAGCGGCGGATCAAGGAGCTGATCGAGTCAGACGACCCCGAGGTCGCGGGCCTCGCCGCGAAGATCGACCGCGAGGAGGCGTACCACCGGATGCATTCACGGATGTGGTTCGAACGGCTCGAGGGTGAATCGCAGTTCCAGGAGGCGCTCGAGGAGCTCAGGCCGATGGTCGACCAGCGCGGCGAGCACCTGCCCGAGTTCGAGCAGCTCTGGGAGGAGATGACCGAGGTGCGCCGCTCGGTCGCGGGGGCGACGTGGTAACGGAGGAGCGTGTGTGGAAGGCGCTGGCCGAGATCCCGGATCCGGAGATTCCGCCGATCTCGATCGTCGACCTCGGCGTCGTGCGGGGCGTGTCCGTTGAGCCATGTCCCGGGACCAGGTCCCGGAACGGGGCCGAAGTGGACAGTCGCGTCCACGTCGAGTTCACGCCGACCTTCCTCGGCTGCCCCGCGCTCGAGGTGATGCGCGACCAGATGGCGGCGCGCATTCGCGAGCTCGGCGCCGAGCCCGACGTCGAGGTGATCCTCGACGACTCGTGGTCGACCGACCGAATCACGCCCGAGGGGCGCGAGAAGCTCCGCGCGGCGGGGTTCGCTCCACCCGCTCCGCGTGAGGCCGGCGGCCCGCAGCTCGTCCAGCTGCAGAGCAAGGCGTTCAAGTGCCCGTATTGCGGCTCCACCGAGACGCGGCTCGAGAACATCTTCGGGCCGACCCCGTGCAGGTCGGTCCGTTACTGCGAGAGCTGCCGCCAGCCCTTCGAGCAGTTCAAGACGATCTGAGGTGAGCCCTTGAGCGCTGCAGCGGACCTGCGCCGGCTCGTCAACTCCTACCAGGTCTCGCAGGCGATCCACGTCGCGGTGATCCTCGGCATTGCGGACTTGCTCGCCGAGGGCTCGCGCTCGAGCGACGACCTAGCAGCCGCCACCGAGACGAATCCCCAAGCCCTGTACCGGCTGCTGCGGGCGCTCGCCGCGTTCGGGGTCTTCTACGAGGACGACAACCGCATGTTCTCGTTGACCGAGCTCGGTGAGCCGTTGCGCAGCGACGTGCCCGAATCGCTGGCAGGCTGGGCCGCATTCATCGGCCGCCCCAACCACCGCGACTCGTGGGGCGCGCTCGCCGAGAGCATCAGGACCGGGGAGAACGCCTTTCTCCTGACCCACGGAGTCAGGGTCTGGGAATACCGGGCCGAGCATCCAGAAGAAGGAGCGATCTTCGACCGCGCAATGGCGGCCAATTCGAACGTCGTGCTCCGTTCGCTGCATCGCTGCCTACGACTTCGGGCGGTTCGGGACGATCGTGGACGTGGGAGGAGGCAACGGCACTTTGCTCGCGGGCTTGCTCGAAGCCCACCCGAAGCTCGAGGGTGTCCTCTTCGACCAGCCGCACGTGGTCGAAGGTGTCGACCTTGGCGAGCGCGGAAGCGTCGTCGCCGGGAACTTCTTCGAGTCGGTTCCCGAAGGGGGCGACGCCTACCTCCTGAAGTGGATCATCCACGACTGGGAGGACGAGGAATCGATCGCGATCCTGAGGAACGTCCGCAGCCGGGGAGGCACGCTGCTCCTGGTCGAGCGGATCCTCGGCCCGCCGAACGAGACGCCCGACGCGAAGCTCTCCGACCTGAACATGCTCGTCGGCCCTGGTGGCCAGGAACGAACGCTCGAGGAGTTCGAATCGCTGCTCGAAGCCGCCGGCTACGAGCTCGTCGGCACGACGCCCACCGACGAGCGGCATGTTCGTGATCGAAGGCGCGCCCGCCGACTAGCGCGCCGAGCCAACGGCTAGGTTTTCGTCATGGCGCGCGTCTTGATCCAGTACTGCCCCGTCTGAGACGGCTATGACGTGCGGGCCGCGAGTCTCGCGGCCGAGTTGAACGCCGAGACGGAGCACGAGGCGGTCGCCGAAGAGGGGGCGAAGGGCCAGTACGACGTCCTCGCCGACGGCCAGCTCGTTTTCTCGAAGCAAGAGCAAGGGCGATTCCCGGAGCACGCCGAGATTCGCGCGTTGCTCGTCCCTTAGTGGCCGAAGCCGGCGAAAACGATCGTGAACAGACAGAGCGGGATCACAACGGCGTTCGCCATGAAGCCGAAGAGCGGCCGCGCGAAAGCGAGCAGCGACGTAAGAGCTCCGGCGATCGCCAATGAAAACACCCAAGCCGACGAGAACGAACCTGAGTCCGAGTATCGGGTGAGAGCCGGCAGGTAGTACGTGTCGAAGGTGTAGTAGTGCGCGACCATGAGCGCGGCTGCGGCGACGGCGAAGAACGCAGCGGACATGCTCCTCCGGCCCCGAGCGGCGAGCAACAGCGACACGACGACGCTCGCGAGCATCGCGACCACCGCGGAGACGAGGACGAAGCCCTCGTATCGGGCCCCTTCGCCCGGCTGGGTACCGACCGGGATCCACTCGAGCGCGACGGCGGCCTCGTAGACGGCTGCGCCGGCGAGCACGAGCAGGATCACGAGCGCTGCCTTCCGCACGTCAGTGTCCCGCCCTGAGGAAGAAGCGAACGGTCACCGCTTGGGGCAAGGCACCGTTCCTTCCACTGCGCCCTTTGCAGGAGGTGGAAGCGGGTCGCCCGCAGAGACCGGAACGTTCAGTCCGCGCAGGTTCTGTGCCACCGACAACGCCTTTCTCTTCGAGAAGGCGAAAATGACCACCGTCGTCGCCCCCGTCTGGATCTCGAGCCGACTACCGCCCTCGAAGAAAGCGGCTGTCGTTCCCCGCACTCGGGTCAAGAATGGCTTCGGGCTGAGTGGTCCGCCGTACATGGAGAGGTTGCGTGAACAGGCCGGCTCGTTCGACACCGACACGGGCAGCGAGCAGCCGCCTTCGTTTCCCGCCGGTATCTCGCAGGTGCCGTACATGAAGAGCACGGACTCCTGGTTCTGGCGCATTGGGCCGAGCGGGTCGCGCGCGACGGCCGTCAACTCATCGCCGTTGATGGATTCGCCCGGGTAGAAGACCGGAAACCCGCGGTAGTCCCTCACCTGCGAAACGCTGAAGTTCCCCTTCGGCGTCACGGTCGTACTGCCGCCTAGGTGGCCGAAGATGGCGGCGACCAGCAGTCCGACGGCCACAATGAGCACGAGAACCACGCCGATTCCGAACCATGGGAGCCGTGTGCCGTATCTCATGTTTGCTATCTTATAGCCACCGTGCGATAGCTGTCAATAGCGATCTTGCTATTATTGCCAGAGGTGAGTTGTGAGCCCTGACACCTTCGAGAAGCTGCGCGAGCGGCTCGCCCACGTAGACGAGGACAAGGGGTGGTTCTTCGCGCAGATCGCCGAGCAGGTCGCCGACCGGCGAAAGGCTCACGGCCTCTCGCAGAAGGAGCTTGCCGAGCTGACCGGCACCACGCAATCGGCGATCGCGCGGCTCGAGTCCGGTGGACGGCCGCCGCGCATCGACACGCTGCTCGGGATCGCCGAGGCGCTCGACTGCGACCTCACGGTCGAGCTGCAGCCCCGAAACGCGTAACGTCTCCGCCGCGATGCCGACGAACATGGAGGTTGCGTTCGCGGAGCGGCCGGACGTCTACGCCGCGTGGGGTCAGCTCCTCGGAGCGATCAAAGCCAACATGGACCTCCGCCGCTACGAGCTGGCGACCCTCGCCGCGGCGCGCAGGTTGCGCTCGAGCTACTGCTGCCTCGCACACGGCAAGGTGCTGATCGAGGACTTCGGCGCGCCGGTTCGCGAGATCGCGGTCGACCACCACGCCGCCGGCCTCGACCAGGTGGATGTGGCCGTAATGGACCTGGCCGATCGGGTTGCCGACGATGCCACCTCGATCGGCGATTCCGACCTTCAGCGCCTGCGCGACCTCGGGCTCACGGACGCAGAGATCATGGACGTCGTCCTGGCCGCCGCGGTGCGCTGCTTCTTCTCGAAGACGCTCGACGCGCTCGGCGTCCTGCCCGACGCGTTCTACGGCGAGCTCGAGCCGGAGCTGCGCGAGGTGCTCGTCGTCGGACGTCCCATCGCCGAAGCCTAGGAGCCGCTGAACTCCGGCTTGCGCTTCTCGAGGAAGGCGGCGACGCCTTCGCGGAAGTCGTTCGTCTGCGTCGCGGCGGTCTGCAGCTCGGCTTCCAGCTCGAGCTGGTCCTCCAGGCGGTTTCGGGCCGCGTCCGAGAAGAGCCGCTTCGTCATCCCCACGCCCCGGGTCGGCATCGACGCATACCGCGCAGCGACCTCGGCAGCGCGTGCTGCGAGGCCGTCGCCTTCGACGACCTCCGTTACGAGGCCCCACTCGTGCGCCTCCGCCGCCGACAGCTTCCGGCCCGAGGTCATCCATCCGAACGCACGCGCGTAGCCGAGCAATTCGACGATGAAGTACGTCCCGCCGGAGTCGGGGACGAGGCCGACGTTGATGAACGCGGGCACGAAGCTCGCGGTGTCGGACGCGAGCCGGATGTCGCACGCGCACGCGAACGAGAGGCCCGCACCCGCGGCGGCGCCGTTGACGGCCGCGATCACGGGCTTCTCCAGCGCACGGATGGCGAGGATGTTCGGGTGGTAGTTGTCGCGCAGGCGGCTGCCGATGTCGCCGGCCGCCTCGCGGAACTCGGTCAGGTCCTGCCCGACGCAGAAGCCGCGTCCGGCGCCGGTGAGGACGACCGCTCGCACCGACGCGTCCTCCGCCTCGGCGAGCGCGGCGCCGAGAGCCTCGTGCATCGAGGCGTTGAAGGCGTTGAGCACGTCCGGTCGGTTGAGCGTGATCGTCAGGACGCCGCCGTCGCGGCTCGTTTCGACCTCGGCCATCCGCCGCAGCCTAACCAGGAGGGTCTGGCGAAGCATGGACTGTGCCCCTGGGCCGCGCTGCTCGCCCCGATACCGGGTCCTCAGTCGCCCCGGTAGTGGTAACTACCGGGACTCCCTGCGTCCGCGGTCTCGGAACGAGCATCGCAACCCAGGGACGAGCAACGCTCCGCCAGACCCTCCCGCATTGCTAGCTTCGACCGATGCAGTTCGTCTCCGATCCGCCGACGGAATCCGAGGCGCTCGACGCCTATTCGCGGGCCGTGATCTCGATCGCGGAACGCCTGGCGCCGTCGGTTGCCAGCGTGAAGGTCTCGCGGCGCGTGCGAGGGGGACGGCGGCTCGACGGAGGTGGAAGCGCGGTCGTGATCACGCCCGACGGATTCCTGCTCACGTCGGCCCACGTCGTCGCGCGCACCGACGGCTCGGGCCGCGCCACGTTCGCCGACGGCCACGAGGAGGACTTCAAGGTGATCGGCTCCGATCCGCTCTCCGACCTCGCCGTGCTCCGGCTCGACTCGAACGGACTGACCGCGGCTCAACTCGGCGACGCCGAGAAGCTGCGGGTCGGGCAGCTCGTCGTCGCGATCGGAAGCCCGCTCGGCTTCGGCGGCTCGGTCACGGCGGGCGTCGTCTCGGCGCTCGGCCGGTCGCTTCCCGTCCCGGCCGGACGCGTCGTCGAGAACGTGATCCAGACCGACGCCGCGCTCAATCCGGGCAACTCCGGCGGCGCGCTCGCCGACGCGAACGCGAACGTCGTCGGCATCAACACCGCGGTCGCCGGCCAGGGCCTCGGGCTCGCCGTCCCGATCGACGCGACCACGCGCAAGATCATCGGCGCGCTGATGAGCGAGGGCCGGTTCCGGCGCGCCTACATCGGGATCGCCGGCGGCTCGCGTCCGCTGCCGCCGAGGGTCGCCTCACGCCTCGGACGGAGCTCGGCGATCGAGGTCGTCGAGGTCGTCGACGGCAGCCCCGCGGAGACGGCCGGGTTGCGGCCCGAGGACCTGATCGTCGAGGTCGACGGGACCGCGGTCGAGCAGGTGAACGACCTTCAGCGGCTGATGGCAGGCGAGCTGATCGGTCAAGCGGCCACGATGCAGGTCGTCCGCGGCGGCAAGGCGATCTCGGTCGAGATCGTCCCGGCCGAGCTCGGAGTGGGCTAGGGCTCTGCGAGGTGCTGCTCGTGGCCGAGCAGCTCGACCACGACCTGCAGAACCAGCGCGACCGCCAGGATCCAGACGATCACGAGCGGCGAGAGCGAAGACGCGAACGGGATCAGGGCCAGCGCGAGCACCGCAGTCGCGACCCGGAGCCAGAAATCGACGGCGAGCCAGTACGGCGGCATGACGAGCTCGACCGCGGCGAGCCCGGTCATGGAGAGCGCGAGCCCTGCGCAGAGAACCCAGCCGCTGTCGTCGTACGCCGAGTGGCCACCGGCAGCCAGGACCGCGAGCTTCACTCCGATTCCGAGCGCGGCGAGCCCCGCGATGACCGGATAGTTCGCGTAGACGAAGACGAGCCCGCGCAGGATTCGCCCGCGTCGTCTCAGCGCCTCGAACGCGTACTCCGGGTTGACGAACTCGAAGTAGATCCACCAGAAGGCGGCCGCGCAGAGAAAGCCTCCGAGCGCGGCGAGCACCGCCTCCGAGCTCCAGTTCACGTCGCTCACTCCGAGCACGACGGCGAAGACGGACTCGCCGAGCACGATGATCGTCAGCAGTCCGAGACGCTCGGGCAAGTGCATTGGATCGACCGGCCCGCTCGGGATCAGGCGCCAGCCGACGATCGGCGCGGCGATCTCGATCGCGAGGGCGAGCACCCAGACCCAGTAGCGCTCCGGCGCCGGGAAGAGGAGCGATGCGAGCCAGACGACCACGGCAGCCGAGAACGTGAGGAAGTAGAAGATCGCGATCGCCCGCCCCTGCTCGACGTGGCGGATCGCGCGCGCGTAGAGGACGAGCAGCACGACGCGAACGAAGACGTACGAGAGCACGAAGCCCCGAGTGGCGCCCGCAAACGCGGCCGGCAAGGTCGTCGCGAGCGCCAGCCACGCCCAGCATTGCCACGAAGATGAGCAGGCGGTACAGCAGGTCGTCCGTGTCGAAGCGGTTGGCGTAGAAGGTGAAGCCCATCCAGGCCCACCACACCGGGATGAAGAACGCCAGGAACCGGAAGAAGCCGCCCGCGGTGACGTCGAGACCCAGCTGGCGGCCGAGCTGAGCGACCGCGACCACGAACACGAGATCGAAGAAGAGCTCGAGCCAGGTCGAGCGCCGCGACTCGTCTCGTCGCCCAGCGTCCGCAGGCGAGGCGGCTCGCTCAGGCGGCTGAGTGAGCTCAGCGTCTGAATGCGAAGACGAGCCCGAGCACGAACGTGAACGCGATGATCCGGTTCACGTCGACCGCCGGCTGCCAGCTGACGTCGCCGTCCTTGATCACGTAGACACCGACCGGCTTGGCTCCGATCCCGAAGCCGCCTCCGCCGTTGTCCTCGCTGTCGCCGCCACCGCCTCCTCCGCCGCCGACCTTCGCGGCCGGGATGATGGTCACGCCTTCGGTCTCGATCGGGTCGCCGAACACGCGCTTGACCGAGATGGCGTCGCGCGCGCCTGCGAGCAGTTCATCGACGTTCGGCATGCGTTATCTCCCTTCGAAATCTGGTTTGCGCTTCTCCATGAAAGCGGTCAGGCCCTCCTTCGCGTCGTCGGAAGCGAACGCGAGGTAGAGCAGCCGCCGCTCGTACTCGAGGCCGAGCTGGAGCGGGCCCTCGTAGGCGCGGTCGACCGCCTCCTTCGCGAGGCGCGTCGCGATCGGCGCCTTGGACGCGATCTCCTGCGCCACCTTCTTCGCCTCATCGAGCCACTCGCCCTCGGGAACGACTCGCGCGACGAGGCCCGCGGCCAGCGCTTCGTCCGCCGACAGGAACCGGCCGCTGAGAATGACGTCCATCGCGAGCGCCTTGCCGACCGCGCGCGTCAGCCGCTGCGTCCCGCCGGCGCCCGGCAACACGCCGACTCCCGTCTCGGGCTGGCCGAACTTCGCGCTCTCCGAGGCGACGATCAGGTCGCAGGCCAGCGCCAGCTCGCAGCCGCCGCCGAGGCAGTAGCCGGAGACCGCGGCGACGAGCGGCGTCCACAGGCCGCGGATCGCGTCCCAGCGCTCGATGCGCCGCTGGTAGTAGAGGTCGATCGCCGACGACCGGGCGAGCTCCGCGATGTCCGCGCCCGCGGCGAAAGCCTTGTCGTTCCCGCCGAGGACGATGCAGCGAACGGCGTCGTCGCGGTCGAGCTCCTGGAGCGTCGCGACGAGCTGCTCCATCAACTCGTCGGAGAGCGCGTTCAGCGCGTCGGGCCGGTTGAGCGTGACGACCGCGATCGCCCCGTCGCGCTCGCTGAGGACGAGCTCAGTCACTCTTCCGCTCGAGGAAGCGCTTGATCGCGGCCTGCGGCTCCTCGGTCGCCATCGAGAGCGCGAGCCAGTCGCGGGCATGGTTGATCGTCTCGTGCCAGGCGAGGTCCTTCCAGAAGTTCAGGTGCTGCTTCGCGTAGCGCGTCGTCTGCGGCAGCTTGCGGGCGAGGTTCTCGACCATGCGATCGACCTCGGCGTCGAGCTCGGCGGCAGGCACGACCCGGTTCACGAGGCCCCACTCCTGGCATTTCTGCGCCGGGATCTCCTCGCACATGAGGACGATCTCGCGCGCCCGACGGTCGCCGACCATGATCGTCAGCCACTGCGTCGCTCCGCCGGCCGGCACCGAGCCGTGCTCGGGGCCGACGTGCCGGACGAACGCGTCGTCGACCATCACTGCCAGGTCGCAGGCCATCTGGAACTCGTTGCCGCCGCCGACCGCGATCCCGTTGATCCGGGCGACCGTCGGCTTGCCGATCTCCCGCAGCCGGTCGTGGGCGTCCTTGAACGCGCCGAACCACTTCCAGTACTCGGTCGGCTTGTCGAGGTAGTCGTCGGCCCAGGAGCTGAGATCGGCTCCGACACAGAACGCGCGCCCCGCGCCGGTGAGCACGACGACGCGGATCTCGTCGTCCCAGGACGCGTCCTCGCAGGCCCGCGCGAGCTCGCGGAGCATCTGGAAGTCGAACGCGTTCAGGATCTCCGGGCGGTTGAAGGTGATCGTCGCCCGGGGCGGCGCCTTCTCGTAGAGGATCTTCTCGAAGCCGAGCTCGTCGGGCGAAACCGGGCTCGGGTACGTGGGCTCAGTCAACTTCGGCGAAGTGGACGTGGAACGGGATGCCCATCGCCATCCCGTCCTTGCCGGTGGCCATGAACTCGTCCGTGCGCGCCGCCGCCTTGAAGGCGTCCATGTCCGCGAACTCCCACTCGGCGTAGTACCTGTACTGCGGCTCGCCCATCGGCGCGCCGAAGATCCGGCCGTGGCGGAACGTCGCGCCGGGCACCTTGCGGCAGAGCTCGACGTGCTGCTCGTAGCGCTCCGGGTCGGGCTCGCTCTCGTAGACGACGAACACTCTGACCATTCGGCCTCCTGGCTCGATTTTGACGCGCCGAGCCTACCGCGCCGTTTGAGATCGGCGCATACGTGGAATCAGAGGCTCAGCCTCGGAAAGGGGGTGACCTTACTCATGAGCATTCTCTGGATCATCCTGATCGTCGTAATCGTCCTGGTGCTGCTCGGCTTCTTCAGCCGTGGGCGCTGGTAGGACCCCAAGCAGCAACGAATAGGCCGCCCGGCACTTGCCGGGCGGTCGTGTCTTCAGGCACCTTTCAAGGGTGCAGGGGAACAGCCTCGCCGCCCTGTTCGACCGTGCAGACGCAACAGCGCTGCCAGCGCTCGGCGGCATGGCCCGCCCGGATGGCGTCGTAATCGCGAGCGAGCGGTTCTTCGCGTTCGCGGGCCGCGACGGGTCGCTCCTCGAGGGCGAGATGCCCCGGGTTCCCCGCTTCGCGCGTCGAGTGCCGCTCCTGCGCGGGATCGCCCGCCTCGGATTGTCCGTCTCGCCTCTGCTGCGGCGCGGTGGAGTCGCGGGCCAGATCGAGCGACTCGTGCTGCTCGGGGTGCTGCTGGCGCCGATCGCTTTCGTCTTCCTCCCGAGCCATGCGGCGCTCGTCGCGGGGATCGCGCTGACGGTCGGCCTCATCGCTTGGCTGATGCGCGGCCGGACGCTCTACCTGCACGGCGCCGAGCATCGCGCGATCGCCGCCGCCGAGCTGGGATTGCTCAGCAGGACCTGGGGCGGGGAGGCGCGCCCCTCGCGCTTCTCGCTGCGCTGCGGGACGAATTTCGTCGCGCTCGCACTGCCCGTGGCGCTTCTGGCCGACCGCCTGTGGCCGTTCGCACCCGCGCTCTGGACGCCCGTCATCGTCGCGGTCCTCTCGCTCGGGCTCACGATGGAGCTCTGGCGCGTGGTGCAGGGCTCGGCGCTGCCGATCGCACGCGCCTTCCTCGTCCCGGGGCTCGCGCTCCAGCGGGTGACCACGCGCGAGCCGACGGTCGAGGAGACGCGCATCGCCCTGACCGCCGTCGCGTCGGTCGTCCGGCGCGAGCTCGGCTAGCGCGCGCTCTCGGGCAGCCGGCCGAGCAGCCACCAGCCGAACAACGGCCCGAGCGCGGCGAGCGCGAACCCGCTCTCCCAGGAGGAAGAATCGACCACGTAGGCGAACGCGACGGGGACGATCAGGCCCGTCACTGACAGCGTGGTCTGCTGGAACCCGATCGCAGCACCGCTTCGCGCGAGGCCCGCAAGCTCCGCAGCAGCCGTCACGGAGAGCCCGTTCCAGGCCATCGAGATCGCGCCCGCGGCGACCATGACCGGCAGGATGACGGCAACCGGCGCGTTTGTGAGAACCGCCGTGAGCAACACGCCCGCGCAGCTGGCCAGGCCGATCCAGCGCAAGGGCCGAATCCTCGCGCCGAGGGCATCCGAGATCCGGCCCGCCGAGATCCTTGTCACGACAGCCCCGACCTGCATGACCGCGAGGCCCGCCGCTGCCGCCGCATCGGTCAGGCCGTGCTGGTCGTGCAGGAAGAGCACGAAGAACGAGAGGAGCGCGACCTGCCCGACCAGGTAGAGGTCGCTTCCGGCCGAAAGGACCCACAGACGCCTGTCGCGGAGAGTCCAGTCGACGGCCTCCGCCTCGAGCGTTGCCTCGCGCTTCACGGCCTCGCGAACCGCAATCGCGGCGAAGAGCGCGCAGCCGATGCACACGGCGCCGAGGAACAGGAACGACGCCTTCAGCCCCGCGGCCGAGTTCACGGCCGGCAAGGCCAGTGCGGCGACGGCGCCTCCGATTGGGATCGCCGTCTGGCGGACACCGAGCGCTAGCCCGCGCTGTCCTGCTGAGAACCACTGCATGACCGCCCGTCCGCTGGCAGCGTTCACGCTCGCGCCGAGCGCGCCGGCGAGCGTCAGGAGCGCAACGAGGAGCCAGAACGAGCCCGCCCAACCGGCCGCGGCGACGACGACGCCGCACCCGGCCAGGCCGCTCGCGAGGACGATGCGCTCCCCGATCCGATCCGAGAGCAGCCCCCACGGGAGAAGCGTCGCGATCGGCCCGATCCAGACACTGGAGAACGCGATGCCGACCTCGCTCAAAGACAGGTCGTAGCGGTCCTGCAGCGCCGGGCCGAGAACGGGAAGCCCGATCAGGACGGCAGAGAAGCCGCCCTGGGCGGCCGTGCCTGCGGCGAGCACAACCCAGCGATACCGCGGGTTGGCGAGTCGTGCCTCGGTGCGTGATAGTTGCGCCAACTCGGATGAGCAACGTCGACGACGCTGCAATCGGAACCTATCCCGCGCTGGCGGTCGAGGACGAGCGGTCCTTCCTCACCCGCGTCATGGGCTGGATGTGCCTCGGCCTCCTCGTCACGGCGCTCATCGCCTGGGCGATCGGGACGAGCGACCGGGCCGTCAACTGGGTCTCCGATCACCCGTTCGTCTTCCTCGGGCTGATCATCGCCCAGCTCGCCCTGGTCGGAGCCCTCGCGTTCCGGGTCTCGAAGATGACGCCTGCGGTCGCGGCGGGCGTCTTCCTGCTCTACGCCGGACTGAACGGAATCACGTTCTCGCTGATCTTCGCCGTCTACACGACGACCTCGATCGTCTCGACGTTCCTGATCACGAGCGCCATGTTCGGCGCGCTCGGGATCTTCGGTTACACGACGAAGCGCGACCTGTCGTCGATCGGAAGCATCGCGTTCATGGCCCTCTTCGGACTGATCGCAGCCTCGATCGTGAACCTGTTCTGGGCGAACTCGACGCTGTACTGGATCACGACCTACGCGGGCGTCGCCATCTTCTCGGCCCTGACCGCGTACGACATGCAGAAGATCAAGCAGCTGAACGTCCGAGGGAACACCGGCACGGACGAGGACAGACGGGAGGCGATCCTCGGTGCGCTCACGCTCTACCTCGACTTCGTCAACCTGTTCCTGTTCTTCCTGCGGATCTTCGGCCGCGAGCGCTAGAGCTCGATCCTGGTCTAATTCGCCACATGCAGTTCGACCGGCACACACTCGTGCTGCTCGTGCGTCGGCCCGATGCACCCGAGCTCACGGACGAGGAGGCGGCCGAGCTCCAGGATCGGCATCTCGCCTTCCGAGCAGATCTGCGCGACCGCGGCTACCTCATCGGCGGAGGGCCGCTCGTCGACCAGGACGACGACCGTCTGCGCGGCCTTTCGATCATGGCGTGCGATGCAGAGACGGCGCGCCGGCTCAGCGGCGAGGACCCGGCGGTGCAATCGGGCCGCCTCAGGGTCGAAGTGATGACGTGGATGGTTCCCGCAGGCAATGTCAATTTCGAGAAGGTGCCCGCGCCTCGGTCCCTGGCCGAGGCGGAGGAGGACTAGAGGCCGCGTGCTGAAGATCGTTTCGGGCGAGCTCCGCTTCACGGCGCGCCTCGAGGAGGAGGCCGCCGCTGAGACCGTGGCCGCATTCCGGCGGCTGCTGCCCCTCGAAAGCCGGATCATCCACGTGCGCTGGAGTGGAGAGGCGTGCTGGATCCCGTTCGGCGAGCTCGACGTCGGCTTCAGGCCGGAGAACGCGACCTGCTACCCGGCGCCGGGGCAGATCCTGTTCTACCCGGGCGGCGTGAGCGAGACGGAGATCCTGTTTCCGTACGGGGCGACCGCGTTCGCGAGCAAGGCCGGCCCGCTGGCCGGGAACCATTTCGCCACGGTGCTCGAAGGGGCCGAAGAACTCAGCGAACTCGGGCGCAAGACCCTGTGGGAAGGCGCGCAGCCGATCCGCTTCGAAGAGAACTAGAACGACGGCCGTCAGGCGAGAACACGCTCGCTCACCGAAGAGTTCACTCGCTGGTGGCGTGCGCCAGCGCCGACGGTGTTTGGCGGCCGACGATCGCCGGGGCCTTGTGGACGAGCTCGTCGTTCTTGAGAGCCTCGACCATGAACAGGGCGAAGTCGACGCGGCGGGTGCGATTGCTCGCGAGGATGGGGTCGCCCACGTGCCGGCTCCACACGGGCAGGCCCTGGCTCTCGCCCTCCTCGAGGTCGCTCCCGCGCACAAGAGTCCAACGTGTGTCGCTAGCGAACACCCGCCGGCAGGCCTCTACCTGGTCGTTGAGGTCGGCGAAGCGAGTGACGCGCCCGGCCCAGCCGCCGAACTTCACGAGCGCTTTGAGCCTCCACGAGTAAACGTCCTGGCCGTCGAGGCTGATGTGCCACCCCGACGAGAACACGAGGCGGGCGCCCGGACGCGCGTAGTCGAGAACAGCCTGCGCCGTTCCCGTCGAGTATCCGTGGACGCCCCGCGGCACGAGTACTACCAGCACAGCGTCGCATTCGGCTACTGCTTTCTTGATGACCTCCGCGTCGTCCGTCGCTCCTGGGACGACCGTGATGCGTCCTTTGAACCCCTCGAGCTTGCCCACGCTCTGCTCCCGGCAGACGCCGACCACCTGGTAGCTCCGATCAAGCGCGTGCTGGACCATGTACTGCCCGAGCTTCCCGGACGCGCCGACGACGCAGACCCTCATCGCGGGCAGACTACCCCCGTCGCCAGCTTCGTCCTCAAGCGACATTTCCGCACACTCGGGCACCTCAGAGACCTATCGCCCGAGGTGCGAGAATCACGTTTGTGGCCGAAGCGCAGCTCGAGGACTTCGGATCGGGTCTCTCACCTGTCACCGAGGGTTGGTTCGTCGTCAACGTGCGCGACGCCGAGCGGTGGAACTCGGCAAGGAGGGGTGCAAGGTGCGCCTTCGACAACGAGTACGGCGACCCGCCGGTCGAGTTTGCCCAGCTCGGAATCAATGTCACCGTGGAGTCGGGCGAGACCGGCTTCTACCACGCCGAGGAGAACCAGGAAGCGTTCCTCGTCCTTTCAGGGGAGTGTGCGCTGCTCGTCGAGGGCGAGGAGCGACGCCTGCGGCCCTGGGACTTTTTCCACTCCCCTCCGTGGACCGAGCACGCCTTCGTGGGGGCGAGCGAGGAGCCGTGTGTGATCCTGATGGTGGGTGCGCGTTCGGGCCCGGGAGAGCATTACCCCGTGTCGGAGTTGGCTGCACGCTACGGCGCGAGCGTGGCGGAGGAGACCTCCGACTGGAGGGAGGCCTACGCCGGGGTCGAGCTGTTCCGGCGCGAGCGGCCGCCGAACTGGGCTCGTCTGCCCTGGGCTTAGATTCCTTCAGGGGTCATTCCGGAACACTGGCCCAGACCAGGCTCACCGCCGTGCCGCCGCTAAACAAGGCGTGTGGCTTGTGGATCAATAGGGATGTGGAGCAGAACCCTCAGGTCGCCGCTCTCGAAGCGCTCTATCGAGTGCGGTACCGGCACTTCCTCCGCGTCGCGACCCTGATCACGCGCGACGAGGGAACCGCACACGACGCGGTCCAGGAAGGGTTCGCGGCGACAATCCGGTCACTCCCCTCGTATCGAGGTGAAGGCCCATTAGAGGCCTGGGTCTGGCGAGCCGTCGTCAACGCCGCCAAGAAGCAGCAACGACACTCCTCGGCCGCTCCGCTGGAAGGTCACGAACCCACCTCTCGGCAGAACGGCGACGAGACCGAGGCCCGTCTGATCCGAACGTGGATTGCGGCGCTGCCCGAGCGACAGCGGCTGATCGTCTACCTCCGCTACTACGCCGACCTCGACTACCGGCAGATCGCGACCGTTCTCGACATCGCGGTCGGCACCGTCTCCGCCACGCTCAGCGCGGCCCATCAGACCCTTCGCAAGACCATCGAGGAGGTTCCGCAATGACCGACGTCCAGCCCCTGATTCGAACTGCAACTCGAGTCGCTGATGCCACTGCCCGAAGGATCGCGACGTGACTGGGCGGACGTGCTCGAACGCTCCGGTCGCCGCCAGCGGCGCTCTCGGCCGGCGTCTAGTCCTCGCCCTTGCGATAGGAGTGTGCGTCGTGGCGATCGCCGGCGTCGCGATCGCGGCCGGACGTGGAGCGTTTTCCGGTATGACCATTGTCCAGGCAAGGGCCTGCGACCCGTCAACGGTTGCACTGACGACAGCATCTGGCGCGCGCGTGCTCACAGGGCACACTGACGCCGGCGTCTCCTGCGTCGCCTACGAGGACACCAATGGCGGCGGTGGGAGCACCGCCGGGCGGCTTGGTGAATCGTCGCCGTCCGGAATCCTCGCTGGGAAGACCAAGGGTGTCATTTTCGGCCTCGTTCCCGCCGGTTACGACACGCTCACTCTTGGATCGGCTCGAATCCCGATCGTGAATCAGGCGTTCGTGGTCGATCCAAAGTTGGTAGTCGGCCCCGGCACGCTGTCGGGTCCGGCAGGCCAAGTCACCATCAATCTCAGCGAACTCGCCGCCGGATAACCCCGCGGCAGTGCTCATGTGACATTCCCGCACGCTGGCCCACGCAGTCGTCAAGCCCCCCGAGACTCGACATATGAAGCTTTCGCGATTGCTGACCTCCCTAGCACTGACCGTCTTGGGTCTGCTGCTCACCCTCTACGGCTTACTTGGGTTGACGTACCGGGGGGAGAGCGACGGAAGCACCTACGTAATGATCGGCGGGCATGATGTGGACGCCCAGCTCGTAGGCGCTTTCAGCCTCATCGTCGGGTTGGTCGCAATCCTCTGTGCCGGCATCCTCGTCCGCCGCCGTCCGCGTCGCGACTAACCCCCGCTCGGGTGACATTCCCGGACGCTGGCCCAGGCGAAGACATCGACGCAGGAGATCGTCGACGGCCTACGGCATCATGGAAGCATGGACACTCGTCTTGACCATGTACGGGCCAACGTGGCCGACCTTCGACGGGCCGTCGAGTGGTACACGACGGTGCTCGGGTTTGAGGTCGATTCGACCTGGCCGCCCGATCGTCCGAACTACGCCCACTTCAAGTCGGCCGGCGGGGCGACCTTCGCCGTCATGGAGGCCGAGGGCCGTGGTGCGCGGTTCAACTTCACCGTTGCCGACCCGGACGCGCTGTGGGTCGAGCTGAAGGACAGAGTCGCAGTGGTAGAGCCGCTCTTCGATACGCCGTATGGGACGCGAAAGTTCACGATTGCAGACCCGGACGGCAACGAGCTCGGCTTCGTTCGAGACCCAGCCGTCTGAACACCGGAGCGCAACCCGCCCGGGGGACACTTACGAACGCTGGCCCAGCCGAGGCCATCACCGCCGGACCAACGCGAATCAGCGTTCGCAGAGCGCCTTTAGCGATCCGTATTGCTTGGGCACGTCGCGTCTGATCACAGGGGCAAGCAACGGAAACAGCAGCTTGAGAGCTCCTCTCGGACGGAAGTCGAGCTCACTCTTGAGCTCCGTACCGTCAGAGGTCGGACTCAACGCATATGTGATCGTAAGATCGGGCTTCCCGCTCGCCTCGAGCACAAGCCGTGACGGACGCTCGTACGTGGTGATCGTCACGTCGTAGGACGCGCCGCCGTTGACGAGTCCAAAACGCGAGCCCAACCCGATTGGATCGTCGCTCCGAAGCTCAGCGCTGCTGACCCGGGCATTCCATTGCGTCTCGTTGCGGAGGTCGGCCAGCGTGTCGAAGACTCCTTCGGGCGCGCAGGCGATTCGGGTCGTCGCAGTGGCACGCACTGGCCCGATCCTAGACGCGAGGCGCAGAGGCTGGCGGGTGCGAGCCGACTAGAGGCCGAACGGGTTGAACGGCTTCGGGCTCGTCGAGACGATCACGCTCTTCGTCTCGAGGTAGAGCTCGAGCGTCTCCAGTCCGAGCTCACGGCCGAAGCCGGACTGCTTGTAGCCGCCGAACGGGATGCCCGGGAAGGCCGTGAAGGGCATGTTGATCCCGACCGTGCCCGCCTTGATCCTGCGCGCCAGCCGGTGCCCGCGAGCCGGGTCGCCGGTCCAGACGGTCGCCATCAGCCCGTAGCGCACGGCATTCGCCTGCCTGATCGCGTCCTTCTCGTCGGCGAACCGCGAGATGGTGACGACCGGGCCGAAGATCTCCTCCTGGGCGACGGTCATCTCCGGGTCGACCCCGGCGAGCACCGTCGGCGGGTAAAACGCGCCCTTGCCGTCGGGCGCCTCGCCGCCGGCCACGACCTCTGCGCCTTCGTCGCGCCCGGCCTCGACATAGCCGTGGACGCGGTCGCGGTGCTCGGGCGAGATCAGCGAGCCGATCTGGGTCTCGTTCTCCAGCGGGTCGCCGACCTTGAGGCTGTTCGCGGCTTCGGTGAACTTCGCCACGAAGTCGTCGTACGCGGATTCCTCGACGAGGATCCGCGAGCGCGCCTCGCAGCTCTGACCGGCCGAGTAGTAGATCGACCAGGCCGAGCTCGGTATCGCGTCCGCCATGTCCGCGTCCGCGAAGACGATGTTCGGGCTCTTGCCACCCAGCTCGAGCGTGAGCCGCTTGATGCCGTCGGAGGCGTCTCGCATGATCTGCGCGCCCGTCTCCGTGGAGCCCGTGAATGCGATCTTGTCGACGCCCGGGTGCTGCACAAGGTGGCGGCCGACTGTCGTCCCAGGCCCCGGTACGACGTTGATCGCTCCCGGCGGGAACCCGGCCTCGGTCGCGAGCTCGGCCATGCGGAGCGCCGTCAGGGGCGTCTGCGAGTCGGGCTTGAGCACGATCGTGCAACCGGCGGCCAGCGCGGGCGCCAGCTTCCAGGTCGTCATCATCAGCGGGTAGTTCCAGGGCACGATCTGCCCCGCGACGCCGACCGGCTCTTTCAGCGAATAGAAGAGGAGCGAGCCGCCGAGCGGGTTCGAGCGGCCGCCGATCGAGCCGATCGCCGAGGCGTAGAAGCGGAAGTTCTCGACCGCCTGGTTCAGCTCGGCCTTGACCGAGGAGAGCGCCTTGCCGACGTTTCGCACCTCGAGCTCCGCGAGCTCCTTGCGGTTCGCGACGAGCGCGTCGGCGAGCGCGTGCAGCAGGCGCGAGCGCTCGGTCGGCGGCGTCCTGCCCCAGTCGCCGTCAAGCGACGCCCGAGCAGCATCGACCGCACGATCGACATCGGCCTCGTTGGCCATCGCCACCTTCGCCAGCGGCTCGCCTGTCGCAGGCTCGGCCAGCTCCTTCAGCTCGCCGCCGGAGGCTTCCGACGACTCTCCGTTGATGAAGAGCAGGTATTCGCGCTCGGTCGCGACGGCCATCGGGGCCAGGACGATACCGGACTCAGCCCGCCGACCCGGAGAGGGGCGCACAGCGTATGAGCGAGCGAGCCTTCGGTCTCCCTTGGCCGTAGCTCTCGACCCACCACACGCGCCCGCGACTGACCCAGGGACCGTACTTCGTGGGGTATCCCCTCAGTCGGTGAGGCGAGATCACCCGTCGTCGCCCGGTTCGTAGGTCGAGCGTGAAGATCGTGCCGCCGAAACGCAGGATCGCGTGCGATCCGGCCACGACCACGACACGGTCGACCGCGGGCACTCGGAAGCTCCGCACGAGCCTCCCGGTCGCGACGTTCCAGACCCTGAGGCTCGTCGGCGGGCCCTGCTCCGGTCCGATCAGGGCCGCAACGTGAACGCGGTCGAGCCCAAGCGCGAGGACCGAGGCTGGTCGGCCGATCGACCGGCGGCTTCCGGCCGACAACCTCTCGACGACGATCTGCGCGTTCCCGGTGTAGACACTTCGGAGGCTGAGAACGGCAGCCGCAATTGACCCGCTGCTCGCAGCGACCGCCTTGCTCGGCGGAAGGACGCGGTGGACGCCGAGTGATCCTGGCGTGATGAGAAGCGTCCTACCGCCGCTGACCCGTCGTCGACACGTCCCCTCGTAACACGCGTTTGCGTCACCAGACAGCTTGTAAAGCCCTAGTACAAGCGTGTTTCCCTCCCCGGCGACGCCACCGAAGAAGGTCCCCAGAGGCGCTTCGGTCTCCGGAAACCACCGCGCGAGTCGTCGCGGCCCCCGACTGGGCGAGGCCACCAGAACCGTGTTCTTCTGGCTCAGGCCGCCGTCATTGTCGAGCCAGAGCACGGTCGACCCCGATAGCGCGACCGGGGCAGGTGCGTTACCGCCCCCTGGGCCGACATCGACCCGCCGGCCCGAGTCCAGATCCGCGACTACGACGCGCGTCCCGACCCACGCGATCCGGTTCCCATTCAGCCCGAAGCCCGTCTGCAGGCCGCTGACGCTCCGCCAGGGTTCCTGCTGGACCTCGCCGGACTGGCTCGATCACGATGAGTGCAACCGAAAGCGAGCATCGCCACAGCGAGTACGAGGGCGAGTGCGAATCCCCTCATCACGGAAAGAATGCCCTGCTCGGGGTCGCGCCTAACCGAGATCGGCGGGCGTGAGCTGCTCGGTGAGCAGCCGCTTGAAGCGCCTGACGTCGCCCGCGACGTATTTCTTGCACAGCCTGTGGCCGTTCGGGTACGTCGTGACGTACGAGCGCCACATCGGGTCGTTGATGAATGCGATCACGTGCGAGGCCCGCTGCTCGGACGCCTCCATCACCGCCCGGGAGAGCTCCGGGTCGTAGCGGACCCCGGTCCCGT
>CAVUMW010000007.1:0-142295 GCA_963742635.1 uncultured Actinomycetes bacterium | reverse complement strand
CGTGTGACACCTTTCTCAATAGCATCGCCAGAGGGAGGAGGCTGGGTGCGCCTTAAGAAGGCGCGGCGTCAGTCGCCGTCGCCGCGGGACGGCGCCCCGGACAGGCGGGCTTTGAGGCGCAGGATCGCCTTTGTGTGCAGCTGGGACACGCGCGACTCGGTCACGCCCAGGACCTCGCCGATCTCGCGCAGCGTCAGCTCCTCGTAGTAGTAGAGCGTGACGACGAGCTTCTCGCGCTCGGGCAGTCGCGCGATCGCCTCGCCGAGCGCCTCCTTCAGCTCCGTCTGCGCCAGCGCGGCCTGCGGTTCGGGACCTTGCGTGTCCTCGATCGTGTCGATCAGGGCGACCTGGTCGCCGCCGGACGACGAGATCGTCCACAGCTCATCGAGCGCGGCGATCGACGACCGCGAGATCTCGGTCAGGCTCTCCTCGAGCTCGTCGGTCTCGATGCCGAGCTTCCCCGCGATCTCCTCGTCGGTCGGCGCGCGGTGCAGCTTCGCCTCGAGCTCGGCGATCGCCCGCTCGATGTGCCGCGCCCGAGCACGAACGGAGCGAGGCACCCAGTCCATCGCCCGCAGCTCGTCGATGATCGCCCCCTTGATGCGCGCGATCGCGTACGTCTCGAACTTGACGTCGCGGTCGGGGTCGTAGCGCTCGATCGCGCCGATCAGCCCGAGCAGGCCGTACGAGACGAGATCGCCCTCGTCGACGTGCGCAGGCAGCCCGCTCCCCAGACGGCCGGCGACGTATTTGACGAGCGGCGCGTAGGTGAGGATGAGTCGGTCGCGGATCGCCTGGTCGCGCGACTTCTGGAACTCCTGCCAGAGGGAGGCGGTTTCGTCGGTCTGGACCACGCGTAGAGAATACGACCCCTCGCCGCCGAATCCTCAGCGAGGGCGACTCGCGAGCAGCGCGCGCAGCCCGAATGTCCCGATCCAGAGCGCCAGCACGACCGCCGCGATTCCGATCACGAGCGCGGAGCCGCCGGCCTTGATCGCCGTGAACGCGATCCCGACGAAGAAGATCGCGAGGAACAGAAAGAGCACCCCGAGAACGCGCCGGTGAGCCGCCACGTCGCGACTCTACTGGCCGAAGAGAGCGCGACTACAATCGGGGCGCAACCCAGGGGCGTAGCTCAACTGGCAGAGCACCGGTCTCCAAAACCGGGGGTTGCAGGTTCGAGTCCTGCCGCCCCTGTCGGACGAAAGCCCCGGATATCGGGGCTTTCGTACAGTCGGGCCGGAGACTGGCGCATCGCCGAGCACCACGAGAGCGGGATGATGTTCAGCTTCAATGTGGACGACGCCGCGTAGCAGCTCGCCAGCCGCGCGGGTAAAGACACCCTTCGATACGAATAGGTCCCAGATGCCATGAGCAACCCAGCCGCCACCTTTGCCTTCGCTGACATCGCCGGCTTCACGGCTCTCACGGAGGCGCATGGGGATGAGGCGGCCTTCGCACTCGTGTCTGACTTCACAAACGCAGTGAGAGCTGAGCTGGACCCTGTTCAAGGAGAGCACGTCAAGACGATCGGGGACGCGCTGATGCTGCGGATCCCGGATCCTGGGGACGGGATCGTCCTTGGCCTCCGGATCGCCAATGACCTCATGCTCGACCATGGAGCGCCCGCCGTCCGAGTCGGCCTCCATCACGGGCAAGCGGTTGAGAATGAAGGCGACTACTTCGGTGCGGCCGTCAATCTGGCCGCGCGGGTCTCGGCGCTCGCCACTGGTGGCGAGGTGCTGGTCAGCGGAAGTACAGCCGCGCTTGCCCCCGATCTCGATGGAGTGTTCTACGAATCCCGCGGGCGTCAAACCCTGAAGAACGTCGCCGAACCCGTCGAGGTATTCGCCGCGCTGCGACTTGGCGGTTTGAGCGGAGACGCTCTGCCGATCGACCCTGTCTGCCGAATGGCGGTCGACCCCGATCGCGCCGCTGGACGCCTCGTCCACGACGGTGGCGCCTATTTCTTCTGCTCGCTCAGTTGCGCGGGCGCGTTTGCGCAGCAGCCTGATCGTTACACGGATTAGCCCGGAGCGAACGTCTGCCTGGGCCGCTGCCAGAACGCTGAGGCGGTACGTCCACCAGCGACCTTAGAGTCGCGGCATGGTCGCAAGCGCGCACCTCGAGCGATGAGCGATGGCCCAATCCGTGGGCCTCTTGGAGCGCATGCGGAGAATCGGCAGGTACGCGCGCCCGTGGTCATGTGGGGCGTCGTCTGGGGCGGGATCCAGGCGGCATCACCGCTCGCCTTTTGGTGGCTCGATGCAGCGACCGTGTACGCACTCGGTCTCGTCCTGATCGCGGCGGTCTATATCGGCTTCGCCGTTGCCGATGGACGTTGGCTCGTGATCGCCTTCGAGACGAACATCGCTGCGATCTTCGTCCTAGTCGCTGCCGCGGCCGTCACGCAAACGCCGTGGTTGCTCGTCGTCGGCCTCGCGGGCCATGGGCTCAAGGACCTTTGGCAGCACCGGACTCACTTCGTTGCGAACACACGGTGGTGGCCCCCGTTCTGCCTCATTGTCGACTTGGTCGCTGCCACAATCATTGCTGTCGAGATCGTGGCGGGTGTTCAGTTCCACGCTTAAGGAGCGCCATGGCGAATTCCTGCACGGGTTGGTCGCCGTAGTCCTGCTACTACGCCGGCCACCGTTCTTCCAGGTCGTAGGCGATCGCGCGCCGGACACGGGCTTCATCCCCGGTGGGTGATGTCAGCCGACCTCTGTAGCGACAGGATCGAGCTCCAGAGAAGCCTGAGAGGAGAGCCCGGTGCCTGAGCTCACGAGTGCTGAGCGCGAAGTTCTGCCGATTCCCGACCGCCCCTATGACGGGCCGGTTTTCGAGGACGCGAAAGATCCGGCTGCGAAGTTCCCCCCGATTGAGCCGTTGCGGCCGCCGGCAGGTGCGCCGAACGTCCTGATCGTCCTCCTCGACGACGCCGGTTTCGGTTGTTCGAGCGCCTTCGGCGGGCCGTGTCAGACGCCCACAGCCGAACGTCTGGCCGATGACGGGCTGAAGTTCAACCGGTTTCACACGACGGCGCTGTGCTCGCCGACGCGGGCGGCGCTGCTCTCGGGCCGGAACCACCACAGCGTCGGCATGGGTGGGATCACGGAGATCGCGACCTCGGCGCCCGGCTACAACTCGATCCGTCCCAACACGTGCGCGCCGCTGGCGGAGACGTTGAAGCTGAACGGCTACGCGACCGCCCAGTTCGGGAAATGTCACGAGGTGCCGGTGTGGGAGACGAGCCCGCTCGGCCCGTTCGACTCGTGGCCGAGCGCGGGCGGCGGCTTCGAGCACTTCTACGGCTTCATCGGCGGCGAGACGAACCAGTACTACCCGGCCATATACGAGGGGACGACGGCGATCGAGCCCGACAAGACGCCCGAGCAGGGCTACCACTTCACCGAGGACATGACCGACCGGGCGATCATGTGGATCCGCCAGCAGAAGACGTTGATGGGCGACAAGCCGTTCTTCGTCTACTTCGCGCCCGGCGCGACTCACGCGCCTCACCATGTGCCGACGGAGTGGTCGGCGAAGTACAAGGGCAAGTTCGACCAGGGCTGGGACGCGCTGCGCGAGGAGACGCTCGAGCGTCAGAAGCAGCTCGGTGTTGTCCCGGCCGATACGGAGCTGACCGCCAGGCACGAGGACATCCCGGCCTGGGACGAGCTCCCCGAGGACTTGAAGCCGGTCCTGGCACGCCAGATGGAGGTCTACGCCGGCTTCCTCGAGCACACCGACCATCACGTCGGTCGCCTCGTCGACGCGCTCGAGGATCTCGGCGTCCTCGAGGACACGCTCATCTACTACGTCATCGGCGACAACGGGGCGAGCGCAGAAGGCGACGTCCACGGCAGCTTCAACGAGCTGATCAACCTGAACGGCGCCGCCGCGCTGCAGACGACCGAGTTCATGGCCGAACGGATCGACGAGTTCGGCACCTCCTCGGCCTACAACCACTACGCGGTCGGCTGGGCGCACGCGATGGACGCCCCGTACCAGTGGACGAAGCAAGTCGCCTCCCACTGGGGCGGCACCCGCAACGGCACCATCGTGCACTGGCCGAAGGGCATCGACGCGAAAGGCGAGGTCCGCAGCCAGTTCCACCATGTGATCGATGTCGCCCCGACGGTGCTCGACGCTGCCGGCCTACCCGAGCCGAAGACGGTTCACGGTGTCGAGCAGAAGCCGGTCGAGGGCGTGAGCATGCGCTACGCGTTCGACGATCCCGGCGCGGCCGAGCGCCGCGAGACGCAGTACTTCGAGATGTTCTGCAACCGCGGCATCTACGACAAGGGCTGGACCGCCGTCACGCGCCACTCGATCCCGTGGGTCCTCGTTGCCGACATGCCCCCGTTTTCCGACGACACCTGGGAGCTCTACGACACGAACACCGACTGGAGCCAGGCACACGACCTCGCGGCCGAGATGCCCGAGAAGCTCGAGGAACTGAAGGCGCTCTTCATGGAGGAGGCGCGGAAGTACAACGTGCTCCCGCTCGACGACCGGCGCGTTGAGCGGTTCAACTCCGATCTCGCCGGACGCCCAACGCTGGTCAAGGGCGACTCGCAGCTTTTCTTCGGCGGCATGGGTCGGTTGACCGAGAACGTCGTCATCAACATCAAGAACAAGTCACACTCGGTGACCGCCGAGCTCCAGGTTCCCGAGGGTGGAGCCGAGGGCGTGATCGTCTCTCAGGGAGGTGCCTTCGCCGGCTGGTCCCTGTACGTCAAGAACGGCAAGCCGAAGTACTGCTACAACCTGTTCGGGGTCCAGTTGTTCCACATCGAAGGCGACAGCGAGATCCCCTCCGGCACGCACCAGGTGCGGGTGGAGTTCGACTACGACGGCGGCGGACTCGGCAAGGGCGGCACGGTCTCCCTCTACGTCGACGGCGCAACGACCGGCGAGGGTCGGGTCGAAGCAACCGTGCCGATGCTCTTCTCCGCCGACGAGACCTGCGACATCGGCTCCGACACCGCGTCGGCGGTCAGCAGCGACTACACCCCGGAGGGGAGCCGCTTCACGGGCACCGTGGAATGGGTCCAGATCGACGTCGCCGACGCAGCCGAGGACAACGACCATCTCATCACACCCGAGGAGCGCCTCAAGATCGCGATGACCCGGCAGTAAGGCACTTCGCCGGCGCGTGAAGGAACTGCGCGACTCCTCGGAACGGTCGAACGGGTAGAACGTCACTCCATGGTGCGCTCGACCATCGATGCGGCTCCGCCCGGCATGAAGTGGATCGACGGCGGCGAGTTCGCGATGGGCTCGAACGAGTTCTACGCAGAGGAGAGGCCGGTGCATCGCGTCGTGGTCGACGGCTTCTGGATGGACGAGCATGCCGTGACCGCTGCCGACTTCCGGCGCTTCGTCCGCGACACGGGCTACGTCACCGTCGCCGAGCGACCGCTCGATCCTGACGACTATCCCGACGCCGACCCCGAGCTCCTCGTGCCGGGCTCGCTCGTGTTCCGCAAGACCCGCGGGCCGGTGAACCTGGACGACTTCCGAAACTGGTGGTCGTACGTCCCCGGGGCGTCCTGGAAGCACCCTGGCGGGGCCGGTACGACGATCAACGGCCGCGATCGCCATCCAGTCGTCCAGGTCGCCTATGAGGACGCAGAGGCGTACGCGACCTGGGCCGGCAAGGAGCTTCCCTCGGAAGCCCAGTGGGAATACGCGGCTCGCGGCGGGCTCGACGGAGCCGTCTTTGCCTGGGGAGACGCCGAACTCCCGGAAGGGAGACCGATGGCGAACACCTGGCAGGGTGAGTTCCCCTGGCAGAACCTGAAGCTCGACGGGTACGAGGGCACGGCGCCGGTCGGCTCGTACCCGCCCAACGGCTACGGCCTCTTCGACATGACGGGGAACACGTGGGAGTGGACCTCGGATTGGTTCACGCCGAACCATCCCGACGAGGTGCAGAGCCCGTGCTGCGTCCCGCGCAACCCGCGGGTCGGCTCATCCGACGCGAGCTTCGCGCCAGGACAGCCGGGCTCGAACATTCCGCGGAAGGTGATCAAGGGCGGCTCGCATCTGTGCGCGCCCAACTACTGCCTGCGCTACCGGCCCGCGGCACGCCAGGGCGAGACGATCGACACGTCCACGGGGCACATCGGCTTCCGCTGCGCCTTCCGCGTAGTTGCCCGCTAGTCGACGGGATCAGCCGTCGACGAGCATTCCGTTCAGCGGCCCGAGCAGTCGCGCAGATCGCTTCGAGACGTGCGGCAGCCTGGCGAGGCGGCGCGTCAACGGCCGTCCGGCCTCTCGCCGTTCGAGCTGTTCCTCGCTGATCGGTTTCCACAGCTCGTCGATTGCGCGCACCGGATCGTCCGGAATCTCGTCCTCGGTCAGCTCGAGGTGCTCGGCCCACAATCGCAGCCGTGTGCGTCGGGCGAGGTCGGGGTCATGGGCGACGACATTCATCTCCGTGTCGTTGAAGAGCGAGTGCTCGTTAAGGTTTGCAGAGCCGATCGTCAGCCAGCGGTCGTCCACGATCGCGATCTTGGCGTGTACGTAGATGGGATCTGCGACGGGCCCGGATCGTGCGTAGATCGTGCAGGCGAGCAGCCGCCCCCGGTCCGCGTCGGCCTCGACGAGCTCGGCGAGAACGCCACGCGTGTCGTCCCTGCCCGAGTTCGGTTTCGACGGCAAGACGAAGAGCATCCGGAAGTCGTTGTGCGACGGATAGAGAAGCTTCTCGCGGAGCACACGAGCAATCTCGGGCGACCACAGGAACTGGTTCTCGACGTAGATGAAGCGCTCGGCCTCCTGGAAGGCGCGCATGTACGACTCGAGAATCCCGAAGTCACCGCGCGGCAGGGCGTCGTAGATCTTCTCCGGCACCGTGCGGACGACCTGCAGCTCGACGTCACCGGCTGTCTCGCTGGGCGCGACCGGTGGAAGCGCTTCCCCCGCGACCTCGTGCCACCGCATCCGGAAGTGCTCGGCAACGTCGCCGACCGCCGGCCCTTCGATCCGGGCCGCCGCGTCATGCCACCCCACCGAAGCGCGGGGCGGATGCTCGCCCAGGTCGTACCGGTCGCCATCCTCGTGCGTGAGGTCGATCCCGCCGACGAACGCGACCCGGTCGTCGATGACGATCGTCTTCTCGTGGTGGCAGTGAAGCGGCCGCTCGCGCGAATCGAGCTCGCACTGGATCCGCGTGCCCTGTGTGAGCTCGTCTCGCATGCGCTTGACCTGGTGCCTGGACGGGCGGAAGAGCGGGAGCGGAGCGCCGGCCCAGACGAGGACCCGGACATCGAGTCGCTCGGCCAACTCCGCGAGCAGGTTGCGAAGGACAAGAGGGGCTCCCTCCCGCACGAGCGCAAAGTCGGGCGAGAAGTACCAGCCGGTGACGTGCACGTGAGAGCGCGCCGCCTGCAGCGCATCGGCGATCGCGGGCAGCGCGTCCGCGCCGTCGACGAGGATCTCGATGTCGTTGCCGGACCGTGGAGGCGGCGCACACTCGGCCCAGCCGTCACCGTCCGGTTTCAGAGCGCCCTCCCAGCCAAGCGCGCGCAGGCGCCGGACGTGGTGCGCGGTGATCTGCTTCGAGACGACCTCGCCGACGAACGCTTCGCCCGCCACGAGCAGGCGGCCGACGTGCTCCCTGAGGCGCTGCGTGGAGCTCACGAACGCTAGATCTTTCGGTAGCGAACGTCAGCGAACGAGTACAGAGCGAACGCGATCAGCCCCGCCGCAACGACACCCAGCAACACGTGGCCGTAGGACTGGTTCGCCAGCTTCGCCAGCGCGCCGTCCAGGCTGACCGCCTTGCGCGGTTTGTAATCGATTGCGGCCTTGATCAGGAAGATGCCGACCAGCCCGAACACGACCATCCGAGCGCAGTGCCCGAACATCGCGAGCCACTTGTACACGCGGATCGTGGTCGAGCCCATCTCGCCGGTCTTCGCGTCCTCGAGGAAGTCCTTCGTGAGCCCGCGATAGCCCTGGTAGAGCGCGGTGCCGATCAGAACTGCCCCGGCGAGGCCGACGATCCAGGTACCGCCCGGCCAGCCGAGCGCACCGCCGGTCGCCTTGGTCGTGCGCGCCGAGCTGCTTCCCGCGGAACCGAGCAGGATCTCGATCGAAAGCACGCAGAGGGCCGCGTACGCGATCCCGCTGCCGAATGCGCCGACCCGGTCGAACCCACTGTCCGACTTTTCGGGCCCGTGGCCCAGGAAGGCGTGCAGAAACCGCCACAGGGCGTAGCCGGCAAAGCTGATCGCGACGGCGATGAGGAGGAATCTGCCGAACGGCTGGTGCGCGATCGTCTTCAGGGCCCCGCTCTGATCGGTGGTCTTCCCGCCGGCGCCGAGTGCGAGCTTGAGCGCCAGGACCCCGATGATCCCGTAGACGAGGCCCCTGGCGGCGAACCCGGCGCGGGCGAGGACCTCGAACGCGGTGGACTGCCCGACGTCTTCTCCCGCCGACTTGAACTGCCTGACAGGAGCGGGCTCGGTTCGATCCTTGATGCTCATCATGCGGCCCCGGGAACGCACAGCGTGACCGCCGCGGGCTCGACCTTGACCTTGAACGACTTCACCTTCGTCCTGTCGCCGCCGTCGAGCTCGTAGCGGACCTTTCGATCGAGCTTCACCTTGACCGAGCGAGCCTTGGCTCGCTTGCACGAACGGCGACGCCTCGGCGTCCGCGATAACGGTCCGTGCGACCGTCCGCATCCAGTCGGCGTAGCCCTCGGCGGTGACGACGCCGACCTCGAGCAAGCCGTCGTCGGGCCGCGACTCCTCGAAGACCTCTACGTGGCCGATCAGCTCGCCGACGTTGCCGATCAGGACCGACGTCGCCTCACCGCGAAACCAGCCGACACCGTCCACCTCGATCTCGGCGCCGAAGGACTCGGAACGCACGGCCTTCAGGCCCGCCCACACGTACGCGGCGCGGCCGAGACGGTCCTTGAGACCGCCGTCGGCGTTGCGGATCATCGTCGCGTCCATGCCGCTCCCGGCCATGACCGCGAAGCGCTCGCCGTTGAACCGACCGACGTCGATGCGGCGCCGCTCTCCGTCGAGGCCGATCTCCACTGCCTGCTCGATGTCGGCGGGCACGCCGAGGTTCGTTGCGAGCAGATTCGACGTTCCGGCGGGGACGATTGCGAGTGCGACGTCGGAGCCGGCGGCGACGTCGATGCAGCGCTGGAGCATGCCGTCGCCTCCCCAGACGAAGACGAGCTCGGTCTCGGCGTCGAGCAGGCGGCGCATCGCCTTGGGCGCCTTACGGCTCTTCGGCACCTCGTGCCACAGCGGATCGGCGATTCCTGCGCGCTCGAGAGCCCGGCGCAGCTCCAGGAGCCCGCCATCGAGCGACTTGCCCGAGTTGGCGATGACTCCGACCTTCACGACCGCTCCCCGGCGAACCCGGTGGCGGCCGCGCCCGCGGCGCGGCAGGCGAGCACGAGTGCATACAGGCTGGCGATCCCGATCACGACTCCCCCCGCGACGTCGAGAGGGTGATGCATCCCGCGATACATGCGTGACAGCGCTTCGAACACGGGGATCAGCACGGCCACACTCCACACCGCGATGCGAAAGGCCCGGTTCTCGATCATCGAGGTCAGCAGGAGCGCGAGCCCGCAGTAGACGGCGATCGAGGCCGCCGTATGCCCGGACGGGTAGCTCGCGTTCACGGGCAAGGTCTCGAGGCGATGGACATGAGGCCGCGGGCGGTGAACGACAAGCGTGGTGATCCGGTACGAGGCCGACTCGACAGCCAGGACGAAGGTGACGAAAGCGGCCATGCGCCAGTGACGCAGGGCCGCGAATGCCAGCGCCGTCGCTCCGATGACGATCGGGAGGACGACTCCGCCCGAGCCCATGGATCCGATCAGCGAGAGGTCCGTCCGGAACGGCGTTCGGTGGGCGGCGAGCCAACGGACGAAGTGCTCGTCGGCGGCTGCTACGCCGTCCAGGTGCAGCAGCACACGCGTGACGAGAAAGCCGAGGGCGGTCGACACCCCGGCGATGAGCGCGAGCCCTGCGAACATCGCGCCCAGGAAGACGAGCACCGGATGGCCGGTCCCGACCCGAACGGCGACGCGTTCGATTGGGCCGTTCCGTGGCTGCAGGACCGGCGCCGACCAACCCTCTTCGGAGCGGGCGACAGCTCCTCGAGCCTGGGTGAGGGTCGTCTCCATTCGACCTGGTTTCCCAATTTAGTCCGGCGGGTAATCATCCCGGTCACAAATGCCGCTTCTCCTCCTCGTCCTCGTCGCCGTCAGCGCCGGTCTCGGATCCGGCCTTGCCGCCTGGCGATACCCTCGGCTTTCGGCGGGATCGTCAGCTCCCGCCTTCACAGCGGCACGCAAGGTAGGCGAGTCCGCAGCCGCGCACTCGCGGTTTCGGAGCACGCTCGTGCACAGGCTCGACGCGAGCGCCGCCACGGGACTCGCGTTGACGCTGGCGCTGCTCCTGACGATCGTGGGCGGCCTCGGGCTCGGCGCGCTTGCTTACCTCGAGCGGACGAACGGCCACCTGAACCGCGCCGACCGAAGCGTCGCCGCATGGGGAAACGCCCACGCAACGGCCTTCTCGACGCATGGGCTCGATGTCGTCACGCAACTGGGCGCGATTACCGGGGCGGTGCTCGTCCTCGCCGTCGTGCTCGCAGCCGCCGAGACGATTCGGACGCGGAGCGCATGGATCGTCCCTTTCCTGCTCGTGCTGCTCGGAGGCGAGGAGATCCTCACGAATGGGGTCAAGACGCTTGCGGACAGGGCCCGACCCACCTTCAACCCGGCGGCCGCCGGGCTCGGTCCCTCATTTCCGAGCGGCCACTCAGCAACCGCAGCGGCGTTCTATGCGGGCGCTGCGCTCCTACTCAGCCGCCGGCGGGGACACGTCGCCCGGACCGTGTTCACGGGCATCGCAGTCGGTGTCGCCGTCGCCGTCGCCTCGAGCCGGGTGCTGCTCGACGTCCACTGGCTCTCTGACGTGATCGCCGGCCTCCTCCTCGGGTGGAGCTGGTTCGCCGTCTGCGGAATCGCGTTCGGTGGCCGTCTCCTGCAGTTCGGTGCGCCGGCCGAGCTGGCCGCGGCGGTCGCGCAAGACGACACATCGAGCGTGCGGGTCGCACACGCGGCTCAACGATCAGGGTCGGGCTTACACAACGACCCGGAGAAGCAAAGGGTCGCGTAGACCGGCGCGTGCGCGTTGCGTCAATGCGCCCTGTTCGCGATAGCGACCGCCTCCAGCCGCGAGTGGGCGCCGGTGGCGCGCAGCACGTACCGGATGTGGTTGCGCACCGTCTCCTTGCTCAGGTGCAGCTCCTGGGCGATCTGCGCCGTCGAGCGGCCGCGTTCGAGAAGCTCGAGCACCTCCGCCTGACGCGGTGTGAGGTTCAGGTCCGGGTGTGCATGCGGCTCTTCGACGAGATCGGAGACCTGCCCGAACACGCCGACCACGTGCTCGCCACGGAACACGGGCACCGAGCTCACCTCGACGGCCAATCGAGAGCCGTCCGTGTCGACGATCGCCACGCCGGCGTCCGTGACCCGCTCCGCACCGACCACCTTTCGAGCGAACAGCTCGCGCGCGCGCCGCGTGTCCTCGGGCGCGACGACAGCCGTGAACTGACGGCCGCGCACGTCCCCGACGATTCTCTCCGCGGCCGGGTTCAGCCAGCGGACGACGCCGCTCGTGTCGATCACGTAGCTCGGCACGTTGACGTGCTCGAGCGTCTGCTCGAGACCCATCTCCTGCAGCGCCGAGACGGGCACGCTACGGGCGGATACAGAGCGCGGCGAGGTCCATGGAGCTGTACGCGGGCAAGAAGACCTGGCAGCCGATCCGGGCGGAGAAGAAATCCCTACTTGACGGGTTCGAGTAGGGGATCCATGGCGCTTCATTGCGGGCGATGTCGACGTCGAGCTTTCCGTAAGCGAGATACCGAGCAGGCCCGGAGAGCCGCGCCGCCGCCGCCAGCTTGCGCGTGTACTCCGGGTCGTCGAACGTTCCGGCCTGCCCACTCAACAGCACCATGTTGAGGAACTGCGCAGGATCCGGGTAGTCGGCCACCCAGCCGTACCAGGCCAGATCCCAGGGCTCGCCTGCCCTCCGCAAGCGCTCGAACAGCGCCGACGCACCGAAGCTCTTGACCTGAACGTCGATCCCGATCTTGGCCAGGCTGGCCTTGGCGATCTGGGCGATCTGATCGCAGGGCGAGCCGGAACATGTGTAGAGGACGGCGCTCCGACGCTTCGTGCCCGCCAAACGCCTCGCCCGTGCAATCGCGGGTCGGAACGGGTAGATCCGCGCGTCGACGAAGCCGGGGAGGCCAGGCGGCAGGTACTGGTCGGTCGGGCGCTCCGCTTCCTGCCTCGCCGGAGTGCCAACGCGAGCCAGGGCTCGACGATCGATTGCGAGGTTGGCCGCCTTCCTGAGTCGTATGTCTCGGAAGAGCGGGCGCTGCATGTTGAGCGCGAGGTAGGTGACGCCGGGCGCGGGATTGACGAAGAACTGCCTGTGCCCCTCCTTCGCCGCGGGGCTGCCGACACCATACCGAGCTACAAGCCTCGAAATCTGGTTCGGCGCGATTCCATCCGCTGCGTAGTCGGCCTCTCCCGCTTCGACCTTCCTGGCGGCCTCCTTCTGCGAGATCCCTACAGTGAGCTCGATCCGCTCCGGCCGGTGTAGTCGGCTCCCGTGGTAGTTCGGGTTTCGCTCCAGTACCACGCCTTGCCCGGGCGTATAGGAGACGACGTGGTAGGGCCCGGCCGAGGGAATGACCCTGACTCCCTTGGGATCGACGGGGGTGGCGATCGGGACGGCGCAGAAGAACGGCAGCGCGATCACCGACACGAAGTCCGGCATCGGCTCGGTGAGCCGGACGACGAGCTTGTCTCCCCTCGCGACAATCCCGGAGACGTGCTGCGCCTTCCCCTGCATGTACGCGTTGGCGCCGACGACGCTCGCAAGGTATCCGGTGTCGCGGACGGGGCTCTTCATTTTCGGATTGAGGCTGCGCTCGATCGTGTACTTGAAGGTCTGCGCGGTGACTGGGGCGTTCGACGGCGGCGAGAAACGGAAGCCCTTCCGGATCGTGAATGTGTACGTCTTGCCGTCGGCCGAACGTTCCGGCAACGATTGGGCGACCTCCGGCACGAGTCGCGACCCTGCCTCACCACCCCGGTCGGGATAGTTCAGTAGCTTCGCGCAGCTCGGGTAGAGCATCTGCCACGAGAGAAGGACGTACGCGAGCGCGGGATCCATCGAGTCGACGTCCTCCTCGGACAGCACGCGAACGGTGCCGCCGGAGCCCGCCTTCAGTGCGTGGAGGGCCGGCTGGACTGTCACCCAGACGTGGCCGTTCGCGTATGTGAGGGCCTGCGGGCCTGCCGCCGACCGAGATCGTCTTCAGGGGTTTTGCCGTGGCGGCATCGATGCGGGTGACGGTGCCGTCACGGGCGTTCGCGACCCACACCGAACCGTCGCCGACCGTCAGCCCGCTGGGGCCCGTTCCGACCGGGATCGACGTCGTGACGGCGTGGGTGCTCGGGTCGATTCGAACCACCGTGTCGTCGAGCGAGTCAGCGACCCAGACCGCCCCTCCTCCGACGACGATCGCGCTTGGACCGTGACCGACGCCGATCGGCGTCAACAGCCCGGTCGCGTCGATCCTCGTGACGGTGTTCGCGCGGCCGTCAGTGAGCCAGATTGCGTCCGAGCCAACCGCAATCGCATTCGGGCCCGCGTTGGGGTCGATACGCCGCAGCACGGCGGCGGTCTTGGGATTCAGCTGCGAGACGAGGCCGGCGGACGGCGCGACCCAAACCGTCTGGCCCAGAGTCGCAACCGATCCGGGCCCACCGGTCTCGACGTTCCCGATGCGCCTTACGGGTGTCACCGTATTGAAGTCAGGGTCGATCCGCCTGACCGTCACAAACGGGCTACCGGCGTTCGAGCCGACGACCCAGACGGCGTCGGAACCGGTTGCGAGCCCGGTCGGGGTGTCCTGGACGGCAGACGCGCGCCGTAACGGTTCGCGTGTTCGGGTCGATCCGCGCCACGGTCTGATCGTCGAGGTTCGCGACCCAGACCGACCCGGAGCCGTAGCTGATCGCATCCGGGCGTGCGCCGACGTTCGGCACTTGCCCAACGACCGTGTTCGAGTTCGGATCGATGATCGCGACCGCGTTGCCGTTCACGCGGACACCTCCGCCACCGCTTCCCTGACCGAACGCGAAGACCGGGATCGCGACGGCCGCGGCAAGCACGCCGATCAGGGCCGCGCCGGCGTACATGCGGCGTCGTTTGCGACGGAGCTCCACGTCGAGCGTCTTGAGCTGCGCGAACTCCCTCTGCAGCCCCTCGACGATGAGCTGGTAGAGGCGCTGCGGCTGGTCGATGTCCTTCAGCCGGCGCTCGCCGAGGTCTCGGATCGTTACCCCGGGCGAGAGGTCTTCCTCGGCCAGCTCCTTCGTCGTCGAGGACAGCAGCACCTGGCCGCCGTGGCCCGCGGCGCCGATGCGTGCAGCGCGATGGACGCCGATGCCGACGTACCGCTCCTCGCCGACCTTCGGCTCGCCCGTGTGCAAGCCCATCCGGACCTTGACCTCGACCCCTCCGCCCCACTCGTGCGCCGCAAGCTCTCGCTGAGCGTCGGCCGCAGCGGCCACTGCATCTCCGGCCGTCTGGAACGCGGCGAAGAACGAATCACCCTGCGTGTCGACGACCCGACCCTCGTGGGCGGCGATCGCAGCGCGCAGGAGACGCTCGTGGTCGGCGAGCACCTCGTCGTAGCGGTCGTGGCCGAGTTGCTTGAGCAGCGCCGTCGACCCCTCGATGTCCGTGAAGAGAAAGGTGACTGTGCCCGCCGGCAGGTCCTGCATGGCGCTCAATTCTCCTCCATCACCTCACGCAGACAAAGCGCCCCGGAACGGTCGTAAGCGGGCCAACCCTGGAAAGCCCGCTTACGACCGTGACTCGCGGCTCATGTAGCGGCGAGCCGACCTCTGCGGTTGTGTCGTCCTGCGTAGTAGACGACGGCGAACAGGAGCATCAGGCCGAACGCTCCGAGGGCCGCTCCCATTGCGGCGACGCCCCAGTTGATGCTCGGCGAGTCGGTGGATGGGAGTTGCGTCGACGCGAGCTGCGCCGGCTGCTGGCCGATCTGCGCCCTGTGCCTGAGCAGCGCGCTGTGGCGAGCGTCGGTCAGCGGCACCGAGGACGCTCCGTCGGTGCGGATGTTCGACGCGAAGGACGAGACCGGGACGGGGGTTGGCTTGGACGAAGCCGCGTCGGTGCGAACGTTCGAGCCCGAAAGGATCGGCTGCGGAGAAGCCGCGTCCGTGCGGACGTCGATGTAATCGTTCGCCGCCGGGACGGGGACTGGATTCAGAGAAGCGGCGTCGGTGCGAACGTTCGAGCCCGACACGATCGGCTGCAGAGAAGCCGCGTCGGTGCGGACGTTCGACGCCTTGATAGTGGCGACCGCGAGCGGGGCATGGAGATCGTCCGCGTAGAGGCGGGCGCTCCCTCCGCTCTCGTTCATGACGTTCATCGTCATCGCCGATGCGCTCGGCACGGCGAAGGCCGCGACGGCGAGCGCAAGGCCGAGGCGTGCGACGAGTCGGCGGGAACCCTTGACCTTCATGACGCCTCCTTCGGTGTTTTTGATCATGGAGACACCGTAGGAAGCGCGCCGATCCGTGTCGTTCGCCGCGGCGACACTGGAAGTGTCAAACTCGTCACACATCGTGGAATGGCAGTTGCTCGCCGATGTGCCCGCCGAGGCGCTGCACGCGTTGCTCACGATCGCGCGCCGCCGGACGTTCGCGCGCGGCGAGATCGTCTTTCACCGCGGCGACCCGGCCGATTCGCTGAACCTGATCCGGAAGGGCCGCTTCTCGGTTCGCATCGTCACGCCGCTCGGCGACACCGCGATGCTCTCCGTCCGCGGGCCCGGCGACGCGTTCGGTGAGCTCGCGCTGCTCGGCCGGGAGCCGGTCCGGTCGGCGACGGTGAGCGCGCTCGAGCCCGCAGAGACGTACTCGGTCCAGCGCGGCGACTTCGAACGGCTCCGTCACGAGCATCCGACCGTCAACGACGTGCTCGTCGGAATCCTCACCGACCGCCTGCGCAGGCTTTCGGACCAGCTCGTCGAGGCGTATTACGTTCCGGCCGACCGCAGGGTGCTGCGACGGGTGTGCGAGCTGGCCGAGCTGTACGGAGCGGACGACGGAGAGACAGTCGTCCCGCTCACGCAGGAGGAGATCGCCGAGCTCGCCGGCACCTCGCGGGCGACGGTGAACCGGGTGCTGCGCGAAGCCGAGCAGCGCGGTTCCGTCGAGCTCCGCCGCGGCCGTACGGCCGTGCTCGACCTCGATCAGTTGCTCCGCCGCGCGGGCTAGACGCGTCGGCTAGCCGTGGTTGCCGTGGCCGCCGCCCTGATGGCCGCCTCCCTCGTGGCCACCTCCGTCTTGGTGGCCCCCTCCGCCCTGGCCATTTCCACCCTGGTGGCCGTTCCCGTGCTGCTCCTCGTTCCCCTGGTGGCTGTCGTGTCCATGGTTGTCGTCCTCGTGCTTCCAGGGCTTGCTCTTGCCTTTGCCCTCACTCTTGCGTCGCGAGTGGCCGGGAGGGCCGGTGTGGACGTGGTGCCGGTCGCCCTTCCCCCACCCCGGCCTGGTGCCGCCGCCGACCGGAGGCGGCGGGGGTGGCGGTGCGGGCGGTGGCCCTGCCGGCGGGGCGGGTGGCGGTGGCGCAGGTTGCGGGGCCGGCGGGGGTGGAGGTGCTGGCGGCGGCTTCGGGCTGCCGCCGCGCGGAGGTTTCGGCTTCGGCTTCGGCCGGGCGTGGCTCGAGCCGCCCGAACCTGTCGGCCGACTGCGGTGCGAAGACGGAGCCGCGGGCTCTGTGCGGACGAACGCGATCGACTGCGACCCGCTCGCATGCGCGGACGAGTGCTGCGCCGACGCCGCGGCGAGTTGCGCCTGCTCGGCCCTGAGTGCCTCCTGCCGCGCGACTCGTGCGGCTTCCGCGCGCAGGCCCGTCAACGAGTTGAACAGATCGGCGCTCGGTTCGAAGTGGATCGCCGGCGGCACCGAGACCAGAACCTTTTGCGCCGCGTGGTCGTCGAGCGCGGCACGCCACAGGTACCCGGCACTCACCGCAGCCGCGACAAGTGCAGACAGCCGGACCGCATGCGGCGTCAGCACGGACAACAGTCTGCAGTCCGCATCGGACGGCGTCTAGGCCGCGTCCCGGCCGGCGAGCTCGACGCGATTCTTGCCGTGCTCCTTCGCGCGGTACAGCGCGCTGTCCGCGGCCCGCAGGAGCGCGTCGACGGACTGCGACTCGCCGAGCTCAGCGACGCCGAAGCTGGCCGTCACCATCACCTTCTCCCCCACGCCGAGCGGAATCTGCAGCTCGGCGAGCGACAGGCGGAGACGATCGGCGACCGCGCTCGCACCGTCCAGGCCCGTCTCCGGGAGCAGGATCGCGAACTCCTCGCCGCCCAGGCGCGCGGCCACGTCGACGTCCCGGCCGTGCGCCTTGAGCAGGTCCGCGAACGCGATCAGCACCTCGTCGCCCGCGTGGTGCCCGAACCGGTCGTTGACCAGCTTGAAGCCGTCGAGATCGGCGAGCACGACCGACAGCCGCCCGCCGAGCCGCTGGCCCCGCGTGATCTCCGAGCGCAGCGCGTCGAGGAACCGGCGGCGGTTGACGAGGCCGGTCAGCTCGTCGGTGATCGCCTGCCATTGGACGATGTCGTGCAGCCGCGCATTCTCGAGCGCGATCGCGGCCTGCGACGAGAGCCACTCCGCAAGCTTCATCGTCTCCTCGCCGAAGCCGCCGTCGGGCGGGTTGAGCTCGAGCGTCATCGCCGCGGTCTCGTCCCCGGCGGAGAGGTCGAACTCGACGGGTCTCGCGTCGCCGTCGAGGTTGCCGACCCAGCCGACCTCTTTCCCGTCGTGCAGGAGACGACCGCCGCGTGCGCCTGTTGCCTCCGTGATCACGTTCAGGATCACGGGCATCAGGGCGCGGGGGTTGTGCGTCGCCGCGAGCGCCTCGCCGACGAGGGCGAGCGCCTCGCGCGCCTCACGCCGCCCGGTGACCGGCGTCCTGCGCCGCTCGCGGTGCTCGGAGGCGGGCGGCGCCTCGCGCTCCTTCGGCCTGCGAAGCATCGGGACGAGGAGGATGACGGTCACGATCGTCGCCACGAGCGCGAGCAGGGCGAGCGGCCGGTTGACCTGGACACCGATCAGGGTGGCCGGAAGCGCGCGATCGCCGACCGGGCGCAGCCCAAGTCGGGTGCTGGCCAGGATCCGCCGCAGGCCCTCCATCCAGGTCGCCCGAGTCTAATCCGCCGACCGGGCAGTCGAATCCCCTGAAATGGGGACGGCGGCGCTACCCCGGGCCGCGGCTGACGACCAGGTTGACCCTGGTGCCGACGGCAAGCGTGCGGCCCGCTCCCGGGCTCTGGCGGACGATACGCCCCCGCGCGCGCTTCGAGCGCAGGTAGCGGATGCGGCCAACCGAGCAGTGCGCCGCGCGGATCGAGCGCCTCGCCTTCGACAGGCCCTTGCCGATCACGCGAGGCACCTTGCACTTGGGCACCGGCGGCGCGTTCGTGGAGACCGTGAAGCTGCCCTTGATCGTCGGGTGCACATCGCACTTGAACGTGTACTTGCCGGCCCGCAGCGTCAGGCGCCAGACCGGATGCTCGATGTCGCCGACCGAGGTCTTCTCGTCGACGCCGGGCCCGGTCAGGTGGAAGTTGTGCGTGGCCGAGAGATCGTGCACCTGGATCGTGTACGTCCCCGGCGGCAGGTTCGTGACCGGCCTCCCGTCCGCGTAGAAGGCGGCGATCCGCGGGTCGGGGCCGACGGTCAGGATCAGGTCGGGCTGCGCCGGTGGCGGCGGCGGCGGGCCTGCCGGGCTCGGCGGCGGAGGCGGCGGCGGGTTCGGATTCGGGTGCGCCGTGACCAGCCCGCGCAGGTACCCGGTCTTGTCGAAGTCGGAGATCCACTCGTAGTCGCCGACCTCGAGCGTCACCGTCCAGCACTCCTCGCTCTGGCCGGGGCCGCTCGTCGCGCGGTCGACGTGGGTTCCGCCCCAGGTCAGGTCACGGAGGCGGAAGTTCTGCGTGCTCGACGTGTCGTCGATCGCGAGCGTGAACGTCCCCGCGTTGACGTGCTCGGCGCTGCGGCCCGCCGGGTAGCGGAACCAGCCGTCGCTGTCACCCATGTGCCCGACGAAGTCCGGCGCGCCCATGCAGGGGATGCGGGCGTGGTGAGCATGCGCGCTCGCGGGCAGCACGGCGACCACTCCCGCGAGAACGGCGACCAGGACGAGATAGAAGGCGTGGCGCTTGCGGAGCATGTCCCCCTGGGCCGCAGATTACTCCAGCCGGGGGGACGTTTCTAACCGGCGGCTCCGAGATAAGGCAACCTGGCGGGACAACGATCGACAATCGAGTCAGGGAGGCAGGATGAGCTCAACCGCACCGGATCGGTCGACCCAACCGCCCAATCGTGCTGATCCACGGGATGTGGATGACGCCGCTCAGCTGGGAGCACTGGGCCAACCGCTATCGAGAGCGCGGTCATCAGGTGCTCGCTCCGGCCTGGCCGGGCCTCGACGGGGAGCCGGAAGAGATCCGCCGCGATCCGTCTCCGCTCGAGGGGCTGTCGATCCCCGACGTGATCGACCACTACGAGCAGATCATCCGAGAGCTCGACGCGCCGCCGATCATCATCGGCCACTCCTTCGGAGGGCTGTTCGCACAACTCCTGCTCAACCGGGGCCTCGGCTCGGCGGGCGCCGCCCTCGGCACCGGCGCGCCGAAGGGCGTCCTCAGGTTGCCCTATTCGACGATCAGGGCCGCCTGGACGGCGCTGCACAATCCGTTCGGCAAGAACAACATCGCACCGCTCACGCCGAAACAGTTCCACTGGTGCTTCACGAACTCGCTGAGCCGCGAGGACTCGGATGCGGTCTATCGGCGCTACTACATCCCCGGTTCCGCACGCCCGTTCTTCCAGGCCGGCTACGCGAACTTCAACCCGAACGCCGCGACGAAGGTCGATTACCGGAACCCGAACCGGCCGCCGCTCGTCCTGGTCACGGGCGCCGAGGACCGCATCTGCCCGCCTTCGGTCAACGAGGCGAACTTCAAGAAGCAGAGCCAGGCGCCCGCGGCCACCGAGCACAAGGAGTATCCGGGCCGCTGTCACTTCCCCGGCCAGGACGGCTGGGAGGAGGTCGCGGACTACATCCTCGCCTGGACGACCGGGCACGCGAGCAGCGCAGAGCCGACGACGGCCTAGACATGCGGTTGACGCACATCGGCGGCCCGACCGTCCTGATCCAGGTCGCCGGCTGGCGCCTGTTGACCGATCCCACCTTCGATCCGCCAGGGCAGCAGTACAAGTTCGGCTGGGGCACGGGCTCGGTGAAGCTCGCCGGGCCGGCGGTCGCGGCCGACGAGCTCGGGTCGCTCGACGCCATCCTGCTGACGCACGACCACCACGACGACAACCTCGACCCTGCCGGACGGGAGTTGCTCGCGTCGGCAGACGCGACGGTCATCACGACCACGAGCGGCGCCGCGAGGCTCGGCCGGGGCGCGCGCGGGCTGAAAGCCTGGGAGACGACGATGCTCGAGGCGCCGGGCCGGCCGGCGATCGAGGTCACCGCCACACCGTGCCGCCACGGGCCGCCGCTCAGCCGTCCGCTCGCCGGAGACGTGGTCGGCTTCGCCCTTCGCTGGGACGGCCAGGAGCACGGTGTGCTCTGGATCTCCGGCGACACGGTGCTGTACGACGGGGTGCGAGGCGTGGCCGACCGCCTTGAGGTCGACGTCGCGCTCCTACACCTCGGGGGCGTTCAGTTTCCAGTGACCGGTCCTGTGCGCTACACCATGACCGCGAAGGACGCCGTGGAGCTCTGTCGTCTCATCGAGCCGCGGGCCGCGATTCCGATCCACTACGAGGGCTGGAAGCACTTCAAGCAGGGGCGGGACGCCATCGAGCGCGAGCTTGCCCGTTCACCGGAAGACGTGCGAAGCCGAATTCGCTGGCTTCCGATCGGCACCGAGGTCGAGCTCGGGGACTAACCGGGCAGCAGCTGGATCGAGACCTGCAGCACCAGGCCGTGGCCGAGCAGGAAGTCCGTCGCGCGCGTGCCGGGCTGGCCGCTGCCGAGCCTGCACCTGCGGAAGCCGCCGGACGCGGCACACGTAGCCGACGGGAACGCGCGATGGACCGCGGCCTCGGACGAGCCGACGCCGACCCCGGATCCGGTGTGCTCGCTCGAGCGCGTCGTCGTGATCTCGACCGCGCGGCCGAGTCGGAAGCCGACCCAGACGCGCGCGAAGTAGAGACGGCCGCCGCCCGAGCCGATCGGGGCGCCGAGCTTCGCCCGCACCTGCGCCTTCGTCATGCCGAGGGTGACCCCGGACATTCCCTTCTGGGGGCGGATGATCGCGCTCGCGGGAGCAGCCGCGAGCAGCGAGAGCACGACGAGTGCGACGGCGAAACGACGCATGTGCCACATATCGGCACGCGCAACGCGGGACGCGACCCCCGCGCGGGGTTAGATCAGATGCGCTTCGACGTCCGGGTGGCTCGCCTGCCACGCCTTCAGGTACAGATCGATCTCGAGGCGCGCCTGCTCGTCGCCGAGCGCGTCCGGGACCTCGACGAGGACGGCACCGTCGCCGTCCGCGCGGGCCTCGCAATTGACTCGCCGCAGGAACTCGAGGAGCTCCTCACGTGCATCTGGGTGCACCTGGATCCGCAATCCGTCCCTGTCCTCACTTTGGGTGATAGACGGCCGTTTGTCGAGTTCCCCTGAATTGCAGGGAAAGACCAGCCACTCCGCCCGGTACGCTCCGCCCATGAGCGTGCTCACGTCGCAGGTCGAGCGCGAATCCGAGGTCTTTGCCCAGCGCCGCGACCGGATGGAGGCGCTCGTCGCAGAGGTGCGCGAACGGACCGCGCTCGTCGCGCGCGGTGGAGGCGACAAGGCGCTCGAACGGCACCGCTCGCGCGGCAAGCTGCCCGCGCGGGAGCGAGTCGACCGGCTGCTCGATCCGGGCAGCGCGTTCCTCGAGCTCGGCGCCCTGGCCGCATGGGACGTGTACGAGGGACAGGCTCCGTCGGCGGGAATCGTCACCGGCATCGGCGTCGTCGAGGGCCAGGAGTGCGTGATCGTGGCCAACGACGCGACGGTCAAGGGCGGCACGTACTTCCCGCTCACGGTCAAGAAGCACCTGCGCGCGCAGGAGGTCGCCGAGCAGAACGGGCTCCCGTGCATCTACCTCGTCGACTCGGGCGGTGCGTTCCTCCCGCTCCAGGACGAGGTCTTCCCCGACCGCGACCACTTCGGGCGCATCTTCTTCAACCAGGCGCGGATGTCGGCGAAGGGGATCCCGCAGATCGCCGCGGTCATGGGCTCGTGCACCGCCGGCGGCGCGTACGTCCCGGCGATGAGCGACGAGACGGTCATCGTCAAGGGCACCGGCACGATCTTCATCGGCGGCCCCCCGCTCGTGAAGGCGGCGACCGGCCAGGACGTGACCGCGGAGGAGCTCGGCGGGGCCGACGTGCACACGCGGCACTCGGGCGTAGCCGACCACTACGCGACGAGCGACGAGCACGCGCTGGCGATCGTCCGGTCGATCGTGCGCAACCTCCACCGGTCTCCGAAGGACATGCCCTGGGACCTGGTCCCGGCCGAGGAGCCGGTCGTCGACCCGTCCGACCTGTACGGGCTGATCCCCGAGGACTACCGGCAGTCGTTCGACGCGCGCGAGGTGATCGCACGGATCGTCGACGGCTCGCGGTTCCACGAGTTCAAGGAGCTCTACGGCGAGACGCTCGTCTGCGGCTTCGCGCGGATCGAGGGCTTCCCGGTCGCGATCCTCGCCAACAACGGCGTGCTGTTCGCGGAGTCGGCGCAGAAGGGCGCGCACTTCATCGAGCTCGCGTGCGAGCGGAAGGTGCCTCTCGTCTTCCTGCAGAACATCACCGGCTTCATGGTCGGGACCGAGTACGAAGCGGGCGGGATCGCGCGCGACGGCGCGAAGCTCGTGATGGCGGTCGCGTGCGCGGAGGTGCCGAAGTTCACGGTCGTGATCGGCGGGTCGTTCGGCGCGGGCAACTACGGCATGGCCGGCCGTGCGTACTCGCCGCGCCAGCTCTGGATGTGGCCGAACGCGCGGATCTCGGTCATGGGCGGCGAGCAGGCGGCGACGGTGCTGACGATGGTCGGCGACGCGGATCCGGACGAGATCCGGGCCAAGTACGAGCACGAGGGCAACCCGTACTACTCGACCGCTCGGCTCTGGGACGACGGGATCATCGACCCGCTGGACACGCGGCGCGTGCTCGCACTCGGGATCTCGGCGGCGCTGAACGCTCCGATTCCGGAGACGAAGTTCGGCATCTTCCGGATGTAGCGAGCTACGGGACGTACTGCTCGTCGATCGCGACGACCTGCCCGTCCTCGATCGTGAGCCAGTAGAGGCCGTTCGTGCCGCGATACGGGTCGGCGTAGGTCTGCCGGCCTTGCATGAAGGACGCCAGGAACGGCCCCAGCTCGCCGGGCCGGCCGTGGCGGCAGAGCGGGCACCGCGTGGCGGTGATCTTCGCGTCGTTGGCGATGCGGAGCGTCCGGGTCGCCTTGTCCGGGTTGCGGATGTAGTAGTCGTTCGGAACCGCCTCGCCGGGTGAGACGGCGCCGTCCTCCTCGGCGGCCTTCTGTGCGTTCTTCCCGGTGAGGAACTGGGCTTCGTCGAAGGCGAGCGTCGCGGCGGGCCCGGCCGTCGAGACGCTTCTGATGTACCCGAAGTGCTCGGCCGGCATCGACCTCGTGGTCGTCGTGGCCTGGGTCGTCGCCGGCTCGGGCGCCGCGCGCTCGTCTCCCCCGCCCCCGCAGCCCGCCGCAATGAGCGCGAGTGAGAGGAGGAGCGCGCGAGCGGCCAAGACGGAGCCACCCTAGTCGGTCGTTAGGCTGCTGAAAACTCGCAGGAGGGGACATGTCCAAGTACGACGTGGCGCGTTGGGACGAGCTGGACGGCGTCGTCAAGAAGGTGCGAAGAGCCCTCGGAGTGACCGCGTTCGGGGTCAACTACTTCGACCTGCCGCCGGGCGCCGAAGGGCTCGAGCACAACGAGACGCAGACGAACCAGGAGGAGGTCTACGTCTACGTGCGGGGCTCGGGCCTGCTGCGGATCGACGGGCAGGAGATCGAGGTCGGCGAGGGCATGGCCGTGCGGGTCGATCCGGAGGTGACCCGCCAGCCGGTCGCGGGCGACGAGGGCCTGCAGTGGGTCGCGATCGGCGCGCCGCGCGAAGGGAGGTACGAGCCGCCCTCGTGGGGGTAGGCTCTCGCGCCATGCACACGATCGAGCTGACCGACGAGGAGCTGCGCACCCTGCACGAGGCACTGCGGTCGTACCTGGACGACTTCGGGCACGACGAGGCCGACGTCCTGCGGGCGATCAAGGCGCTGATCGCAAAGCTGCCTCAGCCTGCGTAAAACGAGTGCTGCTGCGCCTCGTCCTCTGGAGCCTCGCCGACTCGAAGACGACGATTGAGGAGCTGAGGCGCTACCTGCGCGACGAGTCCGTCGACGCTTTCGAGGACGTGCCGGGGCTGCGGTTCAAGGCCTGGATCTCGGACGAGGCGACCGAGCGTTGGGGGGCGGTCTACCTGTGGGAGTCGCGCGAGGCCGCGGACCAGGAGCTGCCGAGCCGGGCGCGTGAGTTGATCGGCAAGGAGCCGGACATCGGCGAGGAGTTCGACGTCGAGGCGACGATCGAGGGTCAGTTCCTCGTCGAGGCGCTGTCCCGCCGTGGCCTGGCGTTCGAGTAGCGCTTTCGGCACGGATTCGGCACAGACGCGTGCGGATTTCCCCGATACGATCGCATCGGGGAGGAGGTCAGGGGTACCTGGGAAGCGGACAGGTCCCTAAAGGACGATCTCCTCAGGAAAGACCGCGCCCTCATCGAAGCGCTCGAGCCGATACGGGCTCAGGTCGAAGGACGACGCTCCGTCCAGCAGCTCCTCCGCCACGGCCTTGCCCACGGCCGGCGACTGCATGAAACCGTGGCCCGAGAAGCCGCACGCCGCATAGACGCCGTCGCCGACCCAGCCGATGATCGGGTGCGCGTCCGGGGTCATGTCGTAGAGCCCCGCCCAGGCGCGTGCGACGGGGGCGCTCGCAGCGGCCGGGTACCGATGCGCGATCCGCTCGCGCCAGTCGTCGACGAGCGCGTCGTCGACCTCCTCGAGATCCGTCCACCGAGGCGTCGGCTCGTTCATCGCGAGCCGCAGGCGGTCACCCGCCCGCCGGAAGTGGAAGCCGCTCTCCGACTCGAGCACCATCGGCAGGTCTCCGGGGAGCCCCGCCACCGGCCCGACCTCGACGAGCTGACGGCAGAGCGGCCTGACCGGCAGCTCCGGCCAGAGCTCCGCGGATTCGGCGCCGGCCGCGATCACGAGCACGTCGCGCACGACATCGCGGGCATCGACGCCTTCGCGCAGGTCGACGCCGAGCGCCTCCGCCCGCGCCACCAGCTCACGCGTGACGCCGAGCGGATCGGCCACCCCGTCCTCCCAGCAGGCGACCGCACCGAGGACGTCGTCCACGTGCAACCCGTCGACCAGGCCCGCGTCGACCCGCTCAACGGGCACCCCGAGCCCCCGCTGCAGCTCCACGCGCTGCTCGAGCGCCGCGAGCCCGTCCGCGGTCGTGGCCAGGAACAGGTAGCCGACCTGCTCGAAGAACGGCCGTCCGAGCTCCTCGAAGAAGCCGATCGACTCGCGGGCCAGGCGCACCTCGGCCTCTGTCGAGAACTGCTGGCGCACACCGCCCATCGCCTTGCCCGTCGCGCCCGCGGCAACCCGCGCCTCGTCCGCGAGGACGACGTCGTCCGCACCGCGCAGAGCGAGCTGGTAGGCGATGCTGGCGCCGATCGCGCCGGCGCCGGCTACGACGATGCGAGCCATCGCTCCAGCTCCGACTTCTCGTCCGGCCGCAGCGGCCGCAGGGGACGCCTGACGTCCTCGCGCACGGGCACGCCGAGCCGGCCGAGGCAGAACTTCGCCGCCGCCTGGAACGGGAAGCGCTCCAGAGCCGACCGCACTGCTCCCACGTCGCCCGCGCGCTCCCGGACGAGCCGGGCCACGAGCTCCGGGAAGACCGCAGCCAGCCCCGAGACGGCGCCCGCAGCCCCGTTCTCGAGCCCGCGCACGACGAGCGACTCCGCGCCCACGAACACGTCGAGACCCGCCACGAGGTACGGCTCCACGTCCTCGAACGGCTGGTTCGACACCTTCAGGCCCGCGAGATTCGGCGCCAGCGCACGCACGCGCTCGATCGCCGTGGGCGGGATCGAGTACCCCGCGCGCGCCCGAAACTCGTACAGGTAGAACGGCAGCGGGGCGCAGGCCTCGGCCGCCGCGGCGAAGTGGCCGACGAGCGCCTCCTCGTCGAGCGGGTAGTACGGCGGCCCGATCACCGCGACCGCGTCCGCCCCGACCTCCTTCGCATGCGCGGCGAGCGCGACCGTCTCGGCCGTCGTCTGCGCGCCGCAGTGAACTGCGACGTCGAGCCCGTCCCCGGCCGCGTCCACGAACAGCGCGGCCGCACGCTTGCGCTCGTCGGCCGAGAGCAGGATTCCCTCGCCGGTCGTGCCCAGCGCCAGGATCCCGTCCAGCCCGCCCGCGCGGAGGTACTCGACGTACGGAGCGAACGCGTCCTCGTCGAGAGCCTCTCCCCCGTCCCGAAGAGGCGTGACCGCAGCGGCGAGAGCGCCTTTCAGCATGCTCCGACTCTAAGCTCACGCGCATGAGCGCGCTCCGCATCGAGCGAGACGGGCACATCCTGCGCGTCACGATCGCGAAGCCCGAGCGGCGGAACGCGTTCGACGCCGAGCTGATCCGGGAGCTGACGGAGGCATTCGCGGACGTCGGCGCTGCGCGCGCGGTCGTGCTCACCGGCGAGGGCGAGAGCTTTTGCGCCGGCGCGGACATCGAATGGCAGCGCTCGTCGGTCGACCTCTCGTACGAGGAGAACGTCGAGGACGCGCTGCGGCTGTACGAGATGCTCGCGGCCGTCGACGGCTGCTCCGCGCCGGTCGTCGCGTGGATCCAGGGCTATTGCCTCGGCGGCGGTTGCGGGCTCGCAGCCTGTGCGGACATCGCGATCGCGGACGCCGATGCGACGTTCGGCTTCTCCGAGGTCAAGCTCGGAATCATCCCCGCGGTCATCTCCCCGTTCGTCCTCGCCAGGATCGGCCCGGGAGCCGCGCGCCGCTTCGTGTTGACGGGCGAGCGTTTCGGAGCGGAGGTGGCTCTCCGCATCGGTCTCGTCAGCGAGATCGCTCCGAACGCGGACCACGTCGTCTCCGAGCTCCTGACCTCGGGCCCGGCCGCCGTGCGCGAGGCGAAGCGGCTCGTACGACCCGATCCGGGCGACGGGCGGGAGCTCGCCGAGCTGGCCGCCCGGATGCGGACGAGCGAGGAGGGCCAGGACGGCCTGCGCGCGTTCCTCGAGCGGCGAAAGCCCGGCTGGACCGACTGACGGCGTGCGCCGTCTCCTGTTCCTCGTCGGCGGGGTCGTCTTCGTCGACACGATGTTCTTCGCGGCGCTGACGCCGCTGCTGCCCGAGTTCGCCGACCGCTACGACCTCTCCAAGGCGGGAGCGGGAGTCCTCGCCGGCGCCTATCCGATCGGCGTCTTGGTCGGAGGAATCCCGAGCGGGATCGCCACCGCCCGCTACGGCGCACGTCGGGTGACGATCACCGGCGCGCTCGTGACCGGAGCCTCGACGTTCGTCTTCGCAACCGCCCACGCGATCGCGGTGCTCGACGCAGCTCGCTTCGCCCAGGGCATCGGCAGCGCGTTCACCTGGACGGCCGGGCTGACCTGGCTCGTCGGCGAGACGCCGGCCGCGCGCCGAGGGCAGACGATCGGAACAGCGCTCGCGTTCGCGATCGTCGGCGCGCTGTTCGGCCCCGTGCTCGGCGGAGTGGCCTCGGTCGTCGGGCGGGGGCTGGCTTTTGGTGCGGCCGCGCTGCTCTCTGTCGCGCTCGCAGTCTGGGCGTATCGGACTTCGGCCCCGCCGCCCGTTCAGTCCCAGCCGCTGGCGATCTTCCTGCGGGCGCTACGCAACCGCCGAATCCTGCTCGGTGTCTGGTTCGTCATCCTGCCCGCGCTCTTCTTCGGGACACTGAGCGTGCTCGCGCCGCTGCGCCTGGACGAGCTCGGCTTCTCGGCTCTCGCGATCGGCGCGCTCTGGCTCTGCACGGCGGCCCTCGAGGCGACCGCGAACCCGATGGTGGGGCGGATCACGGACCGCGTCGGCCGTATCGGGCCGATGACCGTCCTCGTCCTCGCATCGGCAATCGCCACCGCGAGCCTTCCCTGGCCCGGGAAAGCGGCGGTGCTCGCGGCGCTCGTCGTGGTGGCCAGCATGACCTTCGGGAGCTTCTGGACGCCCGCGATGGCGCTGCTCTCCGACGAGGCCGAGGCTCGCGGCCTCGAATACGCTTACACGTTCGCGCTGATCAACATCGCGTGGGCTCCGGGTCAGGCGCTCGGTGCCGTCGGGGGCGGAACGCTCGCCCAGGTCACGTCGGACACAGTGCCCTATCTGCTGCTCGCCACGGCCTCTCTGATTACGTTTGGCGTCCTATGGCGATCGCAAAGCTCCTCGTAGCGAATCGCGGCGAGATCGCCGCGCGCATCTTCCGGGCGTGCCGCGAAGCTGGGATCGGGACCGTCGCGGTCGCAGCGCCGGACGACCTCGGCGCCTTCCATACCCGTCACGCGGACGAGACGGTCGAGATCCAGAGCTACCTGTCCTCGGAGGAGCACGTCCGGGCGGCGAAGGCGGCGGGAGCCGACGCGATCCATCCCGGGTACGGCTTCCTGGCCGAGAACCCGGACTTCGCGGAGGCCGTGGAGGCGGCCGGCCTCGTCTTCGTCGGGCCGACGCCCGAGGCGCTCCGTCACGGCGGGGACAAGCTGGAGGCGAAGCGGATCGCGGCCGAAGCCGGAGTTCCGACCCTGCCCGCCGGCGAGCCGGCCGAGATCGGCTTCCCGCTCGTGGTCAAGGCGGCTGCCGGAGGAGGTGGCCGCGGGATGAGGGTCGTCCGCGATCCGGCCGAGCTCGAGGACGCGATCGAGGCCGCCAGCCGCGAAGCGAAGTCCGCGTTCGGAGACGACCGGGTCTACTGCGAGCGCTTCGTCGACCGGCCACGCCACGTCGAGATCCAGATCCTCGCCGACGAGCACGGAACCGTCCTCTCGCTCGGCGAGCGCGAGTGCTCGATCCAGCGACGGCACCAGAAGGTGCTCGAGGAATCGCCCTCACCCGCCCTCGACCGCGACCTGCGCACGCGCATGAGCGACGCCGCGGTCGCGTTCGGGCGCGCGCTCGCTTACCGGAGCGCCGGCACCGTTGAGTTCATGCTCGACGGCCGCGACTTCCACCTCCTCGAGCTGAACGGCCGGATCCAGGTCGAGCATCCGGTCACGGAGCTCGTCACGGGCATCGACATCGTCCGCGAACAGCTGCGCATCGCCGACGGCGAGACTTTGCAACACAGTGTTACAAGGTCGGAGGGGCACGCCGTCGAGGTGCGGTTGTACGCCGAGGATCCGCGCACGTTCCTCCCGCAGGCCGGGCGGATCGAGCGGCTCCGGCTGCCGACCGGGATCCGCGTCGATGCCGGGGTCGACGAGGGCGACGAGGTGGGCGTCGCTTACGACCCGATGATCGCGAAGCTGATCGCACACGGCCCGACCCGCGACGAGGCGCTGCTCAGGCTCCAAGACGCCCTCGCGGAGACGACCGTCGAAGGCCTCACGACGAACCTCCCGTTCCTGCGCTGGCTCGTCGCGCACCCGGCCGTCCGGGCGGGGCGCACGACGACCGCGTTCCTCTCCGAATACGCGCCGCTCTCCGCGCCGCCGGCGCGCCTGCCGAGCGGGCCGTGGGACGGCGCGTGGCGCATGAACCTCCCGCCCCCCGCTCCGCACACGCCGCCCGACGTCGACGAGCTCTCGCATGCCGCGGCGGCCGTGTCGGGAGGTGAGCAGAGCTCGTTGACCGCCCCGATGCCGGGCACCGTGCTCAAGGTGCTCGCAGCGCCCGGCGACAAGGTCGAGCACCGCCAGACGCTCCTCGTCCTCGAGGCGATGAAGATGGAGACGCCGGTCGTCTCGCCGTATGCCGCGGTCGTGAAGGCCGTCCACGTCGCCGAGGGAGACCGAGTCGCGGGCGGCGCGGTCCTCGTCGAGCTCGAGGAGTAGCTCAGGCCGGCAGGCGGGCGGCGAAGTACAGGCGTCGTCCACTCGGCGACCAGCCCGGATCCGTAAACCCCGTGCTGCTCCGGGTCACGACCCTGAAGCGACCCGAGGCGACGTCGACGACACGGAGCTGATGCTTCGTGATGAACGCGATCGATCGGCCGTTCGGCGACCAGAGGGGACGGTGTGGTGTTACCGAGCCGTAGCCGTGCCTGCTGGAGACGAGCAGCCGAGTACTCGGCCGAGCGACTCTTGTGACACCGATCCCTCGATAGGACGCAAACGCAAGACGTCGCCCGTCCGGTGACCAGGAAGGAGTCCAGCCCTGGCGCGCGACCGTGCGCAGATTCCCTGTCTCCGTGTCGATCACTTGCAGTGAGAAGTCGTGGAACGTCACCGCCACGAGGGACCCACGCGTCGACCAGACCGGCTGGAAGTTGATCCCCGTTTCCATCGTGAACACCACTCGGCGGTTGGTGCCGTCGGCGTCGGCCACACTCAGGTTCCTGAATCCCGCCCGGAACGATGGAAGGGGATCGCTGAGAAAGGCGAGCCGCGTTCCATCGGGAGCCCAGGTCGGATTGGACGCGTTCTCGATCGTGGTGAGCTGGCCGTCCGCCAATCGCATGACGACCACGTCGTAGCTGTAGCCGGCGGGCGGATCGTATGTCGCCCGCTGGAGAGCGAGTCGTGTGCCGTCCGGTGACCAGATCGGCGACCCGAGGCGCTCCGTCCCGGGGAGCTTCCTCTGGCCAGAGCCGTTCGAGTTCATCAGCCACAGCCCATCCCGAGGGTCGTCCGGCCCATTGCTCCATCGCATGAAGACGATCCGGCGCCCGTTCGGCGACAGGACCGGATCTCGATCCTCGAAAGAGGTCCGCGAGAGGTTGCGCCTCTGCTTGCCGTCCACGCCGACGGAGAAGATCTCGAAGTCGGTGCGTGGGGCAGCCGATTCGCGGTGGCGGGCCTCTCCGGCATGCGCTCCCGCTGCGAAGCCCACCGCCAAGAAAAGCATCATGAAGGTCAGCCGGACGGACATGCACCGAGTCTAGGACGCCCGTGTTAGGGCACCGTTAGAAACGGCTCCGGATCGGACTAGGCCGGCAGGGTCTGCCAACTCAGAAGAGCTTCTGGAGCTTCATCGCGGCGCTCATGTCGCCGTCGATCTTGAGCTTGCCCGTCATGTACGCGGTCGTCGGGTTCTGCTGGCCCTCCGCGATCGCGCTGAACGTCTCCTCCGAGGCGCGGATCGTGACGTCGGCGTCTCCCCCGCCCTCGGTCACCTCGACCCCGCCGTCGGTGACGTCGACCTTCCACACGCCCGCGCCTTCGATGTCGAAGACGTAGGAGTTGTTCATCCCGGCCGTCTTGGACGGGTCGACACGAGCGGGCAGGGAGTCGAAGAACTCGCGGGCGTCCATCGCCGCGCGAGCCTATCGAAACGCGTGCCGGCTAAGCCGCGCTCTGGGCCACGGCGTCGGCCGGGGCGTAGCGCTCGATCAGCGCATGGGAGAGCTCCCACTGGGCACGCGCGATCGCGATCCGGTTGCGCTCGAGCTTCATCGAGCCCGCTTCCGATGCACGCAGCACCTGACGCTCGGCGGTGAGCGCGCTCAAGACGTCGATCAGCGCCTCGACGGTCTTGGCCGTACGACTGCGCCGGAAACGGGGGGGCCGCAGAGGGGTCATGCCCGCAGTGTGTATCGGCGAAATCAAAAGAAAGTAAAGACTGGTCGAAAGTTGTGTAAACCTTCGGCGGCCAAAGTAGAAACCCTGTCGGATAGCATCGCGGCCCGAATGCGGGTCGAAGTCGCAGAGACGTTTCCGGAGGCCGACGTCCTCGCGGTGCCGGTCGGTCCGAACGGCATCCCGGCCGGCGGCGACCTGCAAGGCGCCGCACGGATCGCCCAGGAGGAGGACGTCTCGGCCAAGGCCGGCCGGACCGCGGTCCTCTACGCGGAGGAGCCGTCCAAGCGCGTCGTCCTCGTCGGGCTGGGCCCGGCCGACGAGCTCGACGCAGACACGGTGCGCACCGCGGCGGCTTCCGTCGCAGGCGCCACCGAGCGGGTCGGCGGAACGCTGGCCTGGGTCCTCGACGACTCGCTCCCGCGCGACGAGCAGGCGCGCGCCGTCGTCGACGGGCTGATCCTCGGCACCTACGACCCGGGGCGCTGGAAGTCGAGCTCGACGGCGCATCATCCATTCGATCGGCTCGTCCTCGTCGGAGGCGACGAGAGCCTCGCCGATTCCGCGCAGCGGGCCGCCCTGATCGCCGACGGCGCGAACCGTGCGCGCGACCTCGCGAACACGGGCGCGAACGAGCTCACGCCCGAGAAGCTGGCCGACCGCGCGCGCGAGATCGCGGAGCAGCACGAGCACCTGACCGCCGAGGCGCTCGGCCCCGACGAGTTCACGAAGCTCGGCATGGGCGCCTTCGCGGGCGTCGCCCAGGGCAGCCACAACCCGGCGCGCATGATCGTCCTGCGCTACGAGCCACCCTCGCCGAAGGGCGACGTCGTGCTCGGGCTCGTCGGCAAGGCGATCACGTTCGACACGGGCGGGATCTCGATCAAGCCGGCGCTCTACATGGAGGACATGAAAGGGGACATGTCCGGAGGCGGCGCGGTCGTCGAGAGCATGGGCGTCATCGCCGAGCTCGGGCTGCCGCTGCGCACGCTGGCCGTGGTCGCCGCGAGCGAGAACGCGGTCGGCGGCGGAGCGTTCCGGCCGGGCGACATCCTCACCGCGATGAACGGCAAGACGATCGAGATCACGAACACGGACGCGGAAGGCCGGCTCGTGCTCGCCGACGCGCTCCACTACGCGCGCACGCTCGGCGCCACCCATCTCGTCGACTTCGCCACGCTCACGGGAGCGATGAACCGCGCGTTCGGCGACCTCTACGCCGGCGTGATGGGGAACGACGACGAGTGGCGCGACGAGATCGTGGCGGCCGGCGAGGCGAGCGGCGACCACGCGTGGCCGTGGCCGATGCACCGGCGCTATCGCGGGTTGATCGAGTCCGCGTTCGCGGACATGAAGAACTCGTCCGTCCGCGGCCAGGCGCAGCCGACCTACGCCGCGTCGTTCCTCGAGGAGTTCGTCGGCGAAGGCCCGTGGGCGCACGTCGACGTCGCCGGCACCGCGTTCTTCACCTGGGGTCGCAACGACTACCTCTCGCAGAAGGGCGGCACCGGCTACGGCGTCCGCCTGATCGCCGAGCTCGCGACGAAGCTGAGCGCGTGAACTTCGACCTCACCGAGGAGCAAGAGCTCGTCCGGCGCACGGTCCGCGACTTCGCGGAGCAGAAGGTGGCGCCCGTCGCCGAGGAGCTCGACCGCGAGCACCGGTTCCCGTACGAGCTCGTGGCGGAGCTCGCGGAGCTCGGGCTGATGGGGATGCCGATCCCCGAGGAGTACGGCGGGGGCGGAAGCGACACGGTCTCGTACGCGATCGCGGTCGAGGAGCTGACGCGGATCGACTCGTCGGTCGCGATCACGGTTGCCGCGCACACGTCGCTGGGGACGATGCCGATCTTCCTGTTCGGGTCCGAGGAGCAGAAACGAGAGTGGCTGCCGGATCTGGCGAGCGGCAAGAAGCTGGCGGCGTTCGGCCTGACGGAGCCGGGAGCCGGTTCCGACGCCGGCGCCTCCCGCACGCGCGCGGAGCTCGCCGACGGCGAGTGGGTGGTCAACGGCTCGAAGATCTTCATCACGAACGCCGGCACGGACATCTCCGCCTGCGTGACGATCACCGCGGTCACGGGCGAGGGCGAGATCTCGAACCTGATCGTCCCGAACGGGACGCCCGGCTACGAGATCTCGGCGCCGATGGAGAAGCTCGGCTGGCGCGCGTCGGACACGCGGGAGCTGTCGTTCAAGGACGCGCGCGTTCCGGAGGGCAACCTGCTCGGCCAGCGGGGCGAGGGCTTCCGGCAGTTCCTCGAGATCCTCGACGGCGGCCGCATCTCGGTCGCCGCGATGGGCGTCGGCCTCGCGCAGGGCGCGTACGACCTCGCGTTCCGCTACGCGCAGGAGCGAGAGCAGTTCGGCAAGCCGATCGCGAGCTTCCAGGCGATCCAGTTCCAGCTCGCGGACATGGCCGTCGAGATCGAGGCCGGCCGGAACCTGGTCTACAAGGCCGCGTGGCTGAAGGACGAGGGCCGCGACTTCGCGAAGGAAGCCGCGATGGCGAAGCTGTACACGGGCGAGCTCTCACACCGGGTCGTGAACCAGGCGCTCCAGATCCACGGCGGCTACGGCTTCATCGAGGAGTCGGCGATCGCGCGCCTCTACCGCGACCAGAAGATCCTGGAGATCGGCGAGGGCACGAACGAAGTCCAGCGCATGGTGATCGCCCGCCACCTCGGGCCTCACCTAGTCCCTTCGGACATGTCAGGTGCCTGGCACCGGACATGTCTTGACGGCCCGTGCGGATTCGCTGCGCGCCGGGGTCTGAGTTAGGGTCTTTCCCGTGCAATTTCGGCAGTTCGTCGACGACGATCTCGGCTGCGCGTCCTACCTGATCGGCGACGAGTCCTCGGGTGAGGCCGTGGTCGTCGATCCCGCGTACGCGATCGAGCCCTACCTCGCCGAGGCCGAGAAGCGGCACGTCCGGATCACGGGCGTGCTCGAGACGCACACGCACGCCGACCACGTCTCCGGGCACGGCCGGTTCGCGCTCGAGCACGGGGTTCCCGTCCACGTCCACCCGGCCGCGGAGGCCGAGTATCCGCACGAGCCGCTCGCGGACGGACAGGAGATCTCGCTCGGCGACGTGAAGATCCGCGTCCTGCACACGCCCGGCCACCGGCCGGAGCACTGCTGCTTCGTCGTCGTCGACGGCTCACGCGGCGACGAGCCCTGGCTCGTGATCACCGGGCGACTCGCTCCTGATCGGCGACGCGGCGCGGCCCGATCTGGCCAGCGAGGCGATCGAAGGCGCGACCGGCCTCTACGGCAGCCTGCAGAAGCTGCTCGAGCTCCCCGACGGCGTCGAGCTCTACCCAGGCCACGTCGCCGGCTCGCTCTGCGGCGCGGGGATGAGCTCGAAGGCGTCCTCGACGATCGGCTTCGAGCGGCGCTTCAACCACGCGCTGAACGTCGACCAGGACGAGTTCGTCCAGGAGCGCGCCAACTCGTCGACGCCGCGCCCGCCGAACATGGAGAACATCGTCGAGCTCAACCGCGGACCGTTCCTCGGCGCTCAGCCACCGCTCGGGACGATCGACTCGCCAAACGGCGCGGTCGTGCTCGACGTCCGGCGCGCAACGAGTTCGTCGCCGGACACGTGCCGCACGCATTCAACGTCCCGTTCGCAGGCTCCTCGTTCGCCACGAAATCGGCGTTCCTGCTGGGCGCCGACGAGCCCGTTGCCATCTACGCCTCGTCGCAGGAAGAGGCCGAGTCTGCTGCCCAGGGACTGCGCTCGGTCGGGCTCTTCGAGCTGCAGGGCTACCTCCCGCACGCCGACACGAACGAGACGCTCGAGCCGATCGAAATCGACGAGCTCGAGCAGCCTGGTCGCCGACGGCAAGGTCGAGGTGCTCGACGTGCGCGAGAAGTCCGAGCGCGACGAGGGCTACATCGACGGCACGCGGCACATGCCCTACCGCCTCGTGCGCGCGTTCGCCGACGACCTGCGCGCCGAGCAGAAGCCCGTGGTCACGATCTGCACGACCGGGTCACGCGCGACGACCGCCGCGAGCGTCCTGACGGCCGCCGGGGTCGAGGCGCGACCCGTGCTCGGCGAAGGCGTCGAGGACTGGGCCGAGCGCGGCGGTCAGACGGTGCACTTCCGCCGCTGTGGCAGCTGAGCTCCGCGAGATCGTCCCGCCCGACACGGGGCTCGCCTTCCCCGCCATGCAGGCGCTCCGCCCGCACTACGTGGAGGAAGCCGCCTTCGTGGAGCGCGTCGACGAGGTGCAGCGCGCCGAGGGCTACCGGCTCGTCGGCGATCTTCGAGGACGAGCCGGAACACGCGCTCGCCGTGGCGGGCTTCCGGGTCGGGCACATGCTCATGTGGGGGCGCTTCCTCTACGTCGACGATCTCTCGACGCTGCCCGAGGCGCGCCGCCGCGGCTACGGCAGACAGCTACTCGAGTGGCTGGGCGACGAGGCCGAGCGGCTCGGCTGCGAGCAGTTCCACCTCGACTCGGGCGTCGGCCCGACCCGCACCGACGCGCACCGGCTCTACTTCAACACGGGCCTCGAGATCACGTCGTTCCACTTCGCGCGACGCCTCGAGCACTAGCCGGCCGCGGCCAGGAGCGCTTCGCCCTCGCGAACGTAGGCCGTCGCGCCGACGGAGCGCCAGAACGCGAGCGAGCGCTGGAGCTCCTCGTCCGCCTCTGCCCGGCGGCCTTCCCGGACGAAGGCCTCCGCCGCGCGCAATCGCGCCTGGGCCTCCTCGGGAAGCGCGCCCATGGCCGAGTACGTGTCCGCGGCGATCCCAAAGTCTCCCGACACATACGCCGCCGCCGCCCTGCGCCACGGTGTCTTGACTCTCGATCTCTCGATCAGTGCGGGAAGCTCCGACGTTCCCCCGAGCGCCACGAGCGCGACGGCGAGATCCGGTAGCCACCCGCAGTCGCCGCCGATCCCGAGACCATGGCTCTCCCACTCGGAGAGGAGCTCGGAAGCAAGGCGCTCGGCGCGGCCACGGTCGGTTGCCACGACGGCGCGCGCGACGAAGGCGAGCGACGGCCACACGACCTGGGGATCCTTGGCGGCCTCTGCGCGCTCGAGCGCTCGATCGGCATCCTCCTGCGCCCCTCGCAGGTCGCCGCGCGCGAGGCGAATCTGACCCCGAAGCAGCGCAAAGGAGGTCTCGATCCAGAACCCTGACTCGGCGGCCTCCGCCAGGTACTCGTCCAGCTGCTCGACCATCTCGTCCCAGCGGCCCTGGTAGTAGAGGCCCCAGCACCGGTCGCCTCGAATCCAGCGCAGCCAGTCGGCGACTCCGAAGCGCTCGCCGAGACGAAGCGCCTCGACGCTCGTGAGCCAGCCCCGCTCCAGCTCGCCGAGGTCGTAGAGCACCGACGCGAGATTGCCGTACGCCCGAACGCTCTCGATGGAGTTGGCTTCCAACGCGATCGAGGCGCTCTGCTCCAGGTCGTCGATCCCGTCCATGTCGCCGGTCGCAACTCGGGCGATGCCGATGTTGTTCAGCGCGTGCGACCGGAGTGAGTCGATCTGAAGTTCCTCCGCCATGGCCAGCGCCTCGCGGCCGACGCGGATGCCGTCCTCGTGCTCACCCGCGAGCGTCGCGTAACGCGACACGTTGGCGACGACGTAGGCCTTGGAGTACGAGTTCGGCTGGTCGGCGATCAGGGCCCGAGCCGCGTTCACTCTCGCGAAGCCCTCGTCGCGGCTGCCGAGGAGCCAGAAGACCTCGCTGATCAGGATCTCGGCCTCGGCCGTCTGGGCCCTGTCCCCGGCGGCGAGCAACGCGTCCCGAGCGTCGGTGATGAGCTCGAGCGACTGCGTCGGCATCTCGGCGTGCGCCGCCCGCGCGTAGCGGAAGAGAAGATCGGCGCGAGCATCGTCGTCCTCGGGCCAGAGCTCGATCGCGGCGCCGTAGAAGCGCCTGGCAGCGGGGAACGCGCTGAGCGCGTATGCGCGGTCCCCCGCCTCGCGAAGCCGGAACCGGGCGCGCGTCGCCAGGTCGCCCGCCTCGACTCCGGCGGCTCGATCGAGCTCGAGGGCGGTCACGTAGTGGTGCGCCAGCATCTCGGCGTGATCCTCGGGACGCCCGAGCGACTCGATCCACTCGGCGGCGGCCTGATGCTTCTTCGATCGGGCGGCGCGCGGGATCTGCGAATAGGCGACGTCCCCCACGAGCAGGTGGCTGAAGGCGTACTGGCTCTCCTCGCCGACGGACGAACGACGATCGCGGCGCACGAACTCCTTTCGCTCGAGCCGGTGCAGGAGGAGCTCGGCTTCCTCCCGGTCGCGTCCTCCGATCTGGCTCAGCGACCCGAGCCAGAAGACCTTCCCGACCACGGCCGCGTCCTGGAGCAGGAGCTTTTCCTCGATCGGGAGCGCATCGAGGCGCGCCGCGATCAGTCCCTGCACGGACTCCGGCAGCCGCAACTCACGCGCGCCGTCGTCGACCTCGTCGGCCATCCGCGCGAACTCCTCGGCATAGAGCGGGTTGCCGCCCGCGCGCTCGATGAGCGTGGTCTGAAGCTCGGCGGGCAGGACGGCCCGTTCCAGGAGCGCGTGGACGAGTCGCGCCGTGTCGTCGTCCGAGAGCGGCGAGAGCGAGATCGTGGCCGCGTTCGACTTCCCTCCGCCCCACCCCGGACGGCGTGAGAGGAGCTCGGGCCGCGCGGTGCACACGACGAGCATCGGGACGCCGGTCGCCCAGTCGACCAGGTGATCGACGAAGTCGAGCAGGCTGTCGTCCGCCCAGTGCAGGTCCTCGAAGACGAGAATCAGCGGGCTTCGCTCGGCGAGCGCTTCGAAGAACCTCCGCCACGCGGCGAACGCCTCCGACTGTCGACCACCCCCGCCGTGCTCCTCCGCGGCCCGGCCGACGAGCGGCCGGAGGTGGCCTTCGACCCACTGGCGGTCCGAGGTGCCGTCGAGCGCTTCCGCGACGACCTCGGAGAGCTTCTCGTCGACCTGCTCCGCGCTGTCGGTCTCGAGGATGCCCGCGTGGGCCTTGATCATCTCGCTCAGCGCCCAGTACGTCACACCCTCGCCGTACGGCAGAGCAGCGGCCCTGCCGCCAGTACATGATCTCGGGCTCGCCGATCGAGAGCCGCGAACAGCTCGGAGACGAGACGGCTCTTGCCGATGCCGGGCACGCCGACGAGCGTCACCAGCTGGGTCGACTCCTCCTGTCGCGCCCGCTGCAGGGCGCCGCGCAGGAGCTCGCTCTCGTGCTCGCGTCCGACGAGAGGCGCTCCCCCGCTCCGGGCGACGTCCTCGCCGTAGCGCGAGCGTGCCTCGACGACCTCCCAGACGGGGACCGGCTCGGCCTTCCCCTTCGCCTCGACCGCGTCTTTCGGCTCGTACGAGATCGGTTGCCTCGTCGCCCCGATAGGTGGCCTCGTCGACGAGGATCCCGTTCACGGGCGCGGCGGATTGCAGGCGGGCGGCTGTGTTCACCACGTCCCCGGAAGCCATGCCTTCGCCCTCGGTCGGCCGTGCGCCGAGCGCGACCAGGGCCTCGCCGGTCGTGACGCCGATTCGCACCTGGAGGTCGCCCTCCTCACGGATCCAGTCGCGGATCGCGAGCGCAGCGCGGACCGCCCGCTCGGGATCGTCCTCGTGAGCGGTCGGCGCGCCGAAGAGCGCCATCACCGCGTCGCCGATGAACTTCTCGACCGTCCCGCCGCGCCGCTCGAGCTCCGTGCGCAGCCGCGAGTGGTACGGCTCGAGCACGGCGCGCACGTCCTCGGGGTCGAGCTGCTCGGCGCGCGACGTGAAGCCGACGAGGTCGGCGAAGAGGACGGTCACGACCTTGCGCTCCTCCCGTGCCGGCTCGGCGGCGTGCTCCAGCCGGGTGCCGCAGCTCGAGCAGAAGCGCGCGCCGTCCTCGTTCTCGTGGCCGCAGCTGGGACAGATGAGCATCAGTGGAGCCGGTCGACGGCGTATCCGCGCTGCCGCATCGCGTAGATGATCGCGGTGCAGTGCTCCTGGTCTCGCGTGAGCAGCGTGGCCTCGACCTCGGACTCCGTGACGGGCGTGTCCATGCCCTCGCGGTGGTGCTCGATCGACACGACGTTCGCGTGCTCGTCGGCGAAGAGGGCCAGGAGCTTGGCGAGCTCGCCCGGGCGGTCGGCGATCCGCGTGCGGACGACGAGGTACCGCCCCGCCAGTGACAGGCCGTGGCGCATGACCTGGATCAGCAGCGTCGGGTCGATGTTGCCGCCGGAGAGGATCGCGACCGTCGGTTGGTCGCCCGGGACGCGGCCGGCGAGCAGCGCCGCAACAGCAGCGGCGCCGGCTCCCTCGACGACGAGCTTCGTCCGCTCGGTGAGGAGCACGATCGCCTGGCTGATCTCCTCGTCGCTGACGGTCACGATCGACTCGAGCAGGTCTCCGAGGAGGTTCGACGTGAACTCGCCCGGATGCTTGACCGCGATTCCCTCGGCGATCGTGTAGCCGAACTGCGTGCCCCCGGCGAGCGGTGCGCACGCGGCCGCCTGCACGCCGACGATCCTCACCTCCGGCCGGAGCGCCCGCAGCGTGAGCGCGATCCCGGACGCGAGGCCTCCGCCGCCGATCGGGACGACGACCGTCTCCAGCTCGGGCAGCTGGTCGACGAGCTCCAGTCCGATCGTCCCCTGGCCGGCGATGACGTCGTGATCCTCGAACGGGTGGATGAACGTCGCGCCGGTCTCCTCGACGTGGGCGACCGCGGCCGTGACCGCGTCCTCGAAGGTCGTTCCGGTCAGCTCGGCGCGCGCGCCGTAGTTGCGCGTCGGCTCGACCTTCGCCATCGGCGTCTCGGCGGGCATGAAGATCGTCGCCTCGATCCCGGCCTCGCGAGCCGCCCACGCGACCGCCTGGCCGTGGTTGCCCGCACTCGCCGCGACCACGCCCGCCTTGCGCTCGGCTTCGCTCAGCGAGCCGATCTTGTTGACCGCGCCGCGGATCTTGAACGAGCCGGTGCGCTGGAGCGTCTCGGCCTTCAGGTGCACGGGACGGCCCGTCATGCGGCCGAAGGTCTCCGACGCGTAGAGCGGGGTCACGCGCACGCCTTTGCCCGCGAGCCGCGCGCGCGCGGCCTCGACGTCAGCGAGTGTTGGGGCGGTTTCCGTCGCCAAGCTTGAACACCTTGTCCATGATCTCCTGTACTGCCGTCAAGGGGTCCAATTCTCGCTGTTGCACCTCGTCCAGGAGCCGGCGCAGCTCCGGATCGCCCTCGACAGCGCTCTGGAGGTGCGTTTTCGCCCGCGCCGAGGCGACCGCGAACACCTCGCCCGCGAGGTTCCGGCGACGGCGCTCCTCGAGGCTCCCGTCCTCTTCGAGATGGGCGCGATGCTCCTCGACCTTCTCCCAGAGCTTCGCGCACGCCCTCGTCGCTCGTCGCCTCGGTGAGCACGATCGGGGGCCGCCACGGGCGGTCCTTGTCGAGCGTGAGGATCGAGCGCACCTCGTTCAGCATCGTCTTCGCGGCGGGGTGATCCTTCTTGTTGATCGCGATCACGTCCGGGATCTCCATGATTCCCGCCTTCAGCGCCTGGATCGAATCGCCGGAGCCCGGCATGAGCACGAGCAGGACGGTGTCGGCGATCCCGATCACCTCGACCTCGCTCTGGCCGGTTCCGACCGTCTCCACGAAGATCACGTCCTTGCCGGCCGCGTCCAGGATGAGCAGGGCCTGAAGCGTCGCCTCGGCGAGACCGCCGAGGTGGCCGCGCGTGCCCATCGAGCGGATGAAGACGCCCGGGTCGAGAAAGTGCTCGGACAGGCGGATCCGGTCGCCGAGGAGCGCGCCCTGCGTGAACGGGCTCGACGGGTCGACGGAGATGACGCCGACGCTCTTGTCGGCCGCGCGGATCTGGCGGACGAGCGCGGCGATCAGGCTCGACTTGCCGACGCCGGGCGGCCCGGTGATCCCGACGACGTAGGCCGAGCCCGTCTCCGGGTAGATCTCGCGGACGAGCTCGGAGGCGAGCGGGTCGCCGTTCTCGACGAGCGTGATCGCCCGGGCGAGCGCGCGCCGGTCGCCCTCGCGCACTCCCGCGGCGAGCGTCTCGCCGGTCCACTCGCGGCGACGAGCCACGCTAGACCTCGGCCTCGGCGACGCGCTGGGCCTCGATCACGGGACTGCGAATCCCGCGCGCGAGCCCGTACCCGACGAGTGCGGCGAGCGCCGAGAGGCAGGCGGAGACGCCCCAGACCCAGCGCGCGCCGAACTCGTTCGTCAGTGGTCCCGCCAGGACCATCCCGAGCCCGAGCACGGCGTAGTTCGAGCTCATCAGCACGGTGAACACGCGCCCGCGCATCGCGTCGGGAGCCCCGCGCTGGACGAGCACCGCGTTGCACACGACGGCCACCCCGTTGCCCACGCCCGAGACGATGACGCACGCGGCGGCGATCCAGACGTTCGGCGCCGCCGCGGCGAGGCCGATCCCGATCGCCATCAGCACGAAGCCGCCGCTGTAGACCCTGGGCAGGTCGCGCCGCTCGAGCCAGACGCCCGCGCTCAGGCTCCCGAAGACGAGCCCGAAGCCCGCGGTCGCGAGCAGCAGCCCGTAGCCGAAGTCGCCCGCGTTGAACGAGACCTTCGCCAGCACGACCTCGCCGACGTTGACGCCTGCGTTGCCGAGCATCCCGACGTTCCACGCGATGAGGACGGTCAGGAGCGCGCGCGAGGAGCCGATCAGGCGCAGGCCGGCCGCGATGTCGCGCCAGTGACCTTCCGTGCTCGCCTGGGCGACCTGGAGCAGGTGCTTCGGGATGCGGAGGATGAGCAGCCGCCGAGAAGAGGAACGTGATCGCGTTCACCACGTAGGCCGAGTCCGGGCTCGTCGCGGCGACGAGCACGCCGCCGATCAGCGGGCCGAGTACGGTCGTCACCGCGTCGGCCGCCTGCAGCAGGCCCTGCGCGCTCGGCAGCTCGTGGTCCTCGACGAGGTTGGGCAGCCCCGCGTAGACAGCCGGCCGGAAGAAGCCCGTCGCGAGACCGGCGACTGCCGCGAGCGCCACGATCTGGCCGGCGCTCGTCGCGAACGGGAGCGTGCAGAAGACGAGGAAGCGCACGACGTCGGCGGAGACCATCACGCGCCGGCGCGAGAGCCGGTCGACGAGCGGCCCGACCGTGAGGCCGATCGCGATCGCCGGCAGGAAGTCGGCGATCAGCAGCGCCGCGATCCAGCTCCCGGAGTGCGTCCGGTCCCAGACGTCGAGGTTGAGCGCGACGAACGCCATCCAGCTCCCGAGGCCGGAGCCGAAGGCCGCGTAGAAGAGCAGGCGGAGGCCGCGCACCCGGTGGAGCAGGTCGGACTGCCTCCCGAGCAGACGGTGCATGACTCCAGGAGAGGGGTCGGCCACGGTCTCGCGGAGGTTAGTCGAGTCCTAAGGCGAAGCGTGACTGCGCGGGAGAAATGTCACTGCGGAGTTACACTCAACCGGCCATGTCCCCCTCGGCCCCGTCCGCCGCAGCCGGGCGCCGACGTCGCGTCCTCCTCGTTCACGCGAACCCGTTCCAGCGGGTGACGCCGGTGCCCGCGTACGGGCTCGAGCGGCTGCGCACGGCCGCGGAGGAGGCCGGCGCCGAGGTGCAGCTCCTCGACCCGTACCTCGTCTCCGAGGACCCGCTCGGAGCGGCCCGCGAGGCGGCGCGGGCCTTCCGGCCCGACCTGATCGGGCTCGGGATCCGGATCATCGACGACTGCATCGTGGTCGACCGGCTCGACGGGCCTGACGACGAGCCGATCGACGTCAGCTTCCTGCTCCCCGAGATCCGCGAGCTGCGGCGAGCCTTGGGCGAGGCGGCGCCCGAGGCGATGTTCGTCGCGGGCGGAGCGGGCTTCTCGGCCTGCCCGCAGGAGTGCCTCGAGTTCCTGGGCGTCGACTACGGCGTCGTCGGCGCCGGCGAGGACGCGCTGGCCATGCTCTGTTCGGACGCGTCCTGGGACCAGGTCCCGGGGCTGGTCCGGAGGGGACAGGCCGACGGGCATCGGTGCGTACCACCTCGGCTTCGGCGGCCCGACGCGCCGCGATCCGCTCTACGCGCCCGCGAACTCGTTTCCGGTCCGGACGCGCATCGGCTGCGCGATGCAGTGCGTCTACTGCACCGCCGCGAACCTCGGCCGTCAGCACGCGAACGGCGTGGTCGAGACCGTGCTCGAGGAGGTGGAGCGAACCGTCGCCGGGGCGCGTGAGCGGGGCGTCGGGCGGGTGCCGATCTTCTTCGCGGACGACGAGTTCAACCTGCCGGACGAGCGCCACCCGATCGCGGTGCTCGAGGGCTCCGCGACCGCGGGCTCACGAAGCACATCAGCTGGCGCGCGTACTTCAACCCGACGCCTTTTTCGGCCGAGTTCGCCGAGCTCGTGCGCGAGACGAACGGGCACGTCTCGATCACGGTCGACAGCGCGGCCGACGGCTTGCTCGAGACCGCGCAGAAGCCGTTCCGGCGTCGGCACCTCGACGCGCTCGTCGCGCTCCTCGGCGAGCACGGCGTCTCGGCCGACCTCGGGCTCATCTTCGGGCTCCCGGGCGAGACCGAGGAGACGATCGCCGAGACGATCGGCTTCGTCCGCTCGCTGCCCGAGTCGATCGAGGTCGTCTACTCGGCCGGCGCGCGCGTCTATCCGCACACGCCGCTCGCGCGGATCGCGGAGCAGGAGCCCGAGCGCCTCGTCGGCGCGGACGACCCGACGTTCCTGACGCCGGTCGTCTATTCGCGCCCCTGGCCGCCACGCGAGCTGGCGCGCCGCCTCGACGCGCAGCTCCGCGAGCTCCCGAACGTCAGCCGTGTCGGCGTCGCCTACGCAACGGGCCAGACGACGCTCAGCGACGCGTACCGAGCAGTCCTCTCCAAACCGACTTTGCAACACACTGTTACTAAGTCGAATGGGCGGTCGCCCTGGGACGAGATCCTCGAACGGGCTGCGCACGACGACACGCAGCGGAAGCCGGCCGAGACGATCGCCGCCTGTCTCCAGGTCGCGCTCTGGCACGGGCGCTACGACCTCGCGTCGTCCGCGGCAGCCCGGCTCCTCCGCGAAGAGATCCCGCCGGAGATGTCGCGAGCGCAGCTCCGCTTCGCCCGCCTGGCGTACGGCGGCATCGCGCTGGCGGATCGCGCTAAGTCTGCGTTGCGGCGCTGAGCACTCGCCCGAGCGCCTCGCCGAAGAGCTCGTTCTCCTCGGGCGTGCCGACGGTCACGCGGATCGCCCCCGGTGCGCCGAAGCCTCCGGCCGGGCGGACGATCACGCCCTCGCGGAGCAGCTGCTCGAAGAGCGGCCGCGAGTCCTCGCCGACCTCGGCGAACAGGAAGTTCGCCACGGACGCGGGCGGGTCGAGACCGTGCTCGCGCATGATCCGCTCGAGCTGGACGAGGCCCTCCGCGTTCAACGCCCGGCGCCGTGCGAGCTCGTCCGGCGAGTCCAGGCTCGCGACCGCGGCGTCCTGGGCAGTCGAGTTGACGTCGAACGCGCGCCGTACCTTGCCGATCGAGGTCACGACCTCCTCCGGCCCGAGCGCGTACCCGACGCGCAGCCCGGCGAGCCCGTAGATCTTCGAGAAGGTGCGCAGGACGACGACCTTGCGCCCCGCCTTCAGGTACTCGAGCCCGTCCACGTACTCGGGGTCGTCGATGTACTCGTAGTACGCCTGGTCGAGGACGGTCAGGACATGTCCAGGGACCTGGTCCAGGAACATGTCCAGTTCGGCCCTCGTGTTCATCGTCCCGGTCGGGTTGTTCGGGTGGCAGACGTAGACGAGCTTCGTGCGCGGCCCGATCGCCTCGAGCATCGCGTCCAGGTCGTAGCGCTGGTCGCGGAGCGGCACGCGCTTCGGCACCGCGCCCAGCTTGAGCGCGTCGATCACATAGCTCGGGAAGGAGGGCCAGCCGCAGACGATCTCGTCGCCGGGATCGAGCGCGAGCTGCGAGAGGTAGTCGACGATCCCGTCGGAGCCCGCGCCCGGCGCGACCTCCTCGAAGCGAACGTCGTGCAGCTCGGCGAGCGCAGTGCGCAGCTGGTACGAGCCCCCGTCGGGATAGCGGTTCAGCGTCTCGGCGCCGCGCGCGATCGCCTCCATCGCAGCCGGGAACGGCCCGAACGGCCCCTCGTTGGACGCGAGCTTGACGACCTGCTCGAGCCCGAGCTCGCGCTTCACCTCCGACAGCGGCTTGCCCGGCTCGTAGGGGACGATGTCCCGAACGGCCGGCTTGAAGAACGAGTCCGCGATCTCGGCGAAGCTCATGCTTCGACTCTATCCAGGTCCAAGCCCATCAACATCGCGTCGATGTAGCGGCCGTCGATCAAGTAGCGCCGGCGCAGGAGACCCTCCTCGCGGAACCCGAGCTTCCGGTAGAGCGCGATCGCGGGGGCGTTGTGCGGGAAGACCGTCAGCTCGAGCTTGACCACCCCGAGGCCTCTCGCCCACTTCATCGCCTCCTCGATCAGCGCCGACCCGATCCCTTGTCGCCGCGCTCCGGCCGAGACCATCAACCCGAACTCGGCCACGTGGCGGCTGAGCGGACTGCGGTCACGCGCGATCGAGAGGCGTCCGACGATGCCGTCGGCGGTCTCCGCGACGAACACGGCCACGTTCGCGTCCCGCTGGACGCCCCGCACGTTGCGCCGTTCGTCGCCGCGGGTCCGGTCGTAGGTCAGCCACAGCTCCGGCTCGCCCGCGACGTCGAGGCCGAGCTCGACGAGCGCATCGGCATCGGCGGGAACGGCCGGGCGGACGATCAGCCAGTCGCTCATGCGGGGACGACGATGCCATGCCCACCGCGGCGCGGGTCGCCGGCGGCCGCGAGGCTGCCGTCGGCTCTGCGCTCGACCGCCGCGGCGCCGCCGAAGTAGAGATTGCGCCTTCGCCAGCGAACGAGGTCGTAGCCGCGCGCCTCGAGCCGGTCGAGCTCGGTCGGGTCGGCGCCGCCCTCGCAGTGCACCTGGCCGCCTTCGAAAGTGGATGCGCGGCGCCTCGATCGCTTCCTCGACCGGCAGCCCGTGATGGACGACGTTGACGACGATCTGGAGGATCGCGCCGCGAAGCCTGACCGAGCCCGCGCTGCCGACGACGAGCCGTGGGCGCCGTCGTCGAGCGCGATCGACGGCGCCATCATGCTCGTCAGCCTCGCGCCCGGTCGCGCCTGCCGCCCGGGCGGGTTGAGGTCGTACTCGCCGAGCATGTTGTTCATGTGGATCCCGGTGCCCGGAACGATCACGCCCGAGCCGGAGCCGGTCGACGCCGTCAGGGACGCCGCGTTGCCGCGCTCGTCGACGACCGAGATCTGCGTCGTTCCCGGTGCGCCGGCAGGCTCCGATGGCTCGCTCTCACGGTCTTTCATGCGCGCGAGCGCCGCCCTCAGGTTCTCGTCGGAGTAGAGCCGTCCTGGCGAGCCCGCCGCGATGGAGGTCGATCGCGAAGCTCCCGCCGCGCGTCCGCAGCTGCTCGCGCATCACGTCCACGAGCGCTCCGATCGCCGAGGCGCTGCCCGGCCCGTCGTCCGCCGGAAGCCGGTCGAGCAGCGAGAGGCCGTACCCGATCAGGATCCCGCCGGAGGACGGCGGCGGGTTCGAGACGAACTCGTGGCCCTCGTACGGGACGCGGATCGGCCGGCGCCAGATGACCTTGTAGTCGGCCAGGTCCTGCGTGTGTGATCAGGCCGCCGTTCTCGGCCAGATAGCCCACGAGCTCGCGGCCCAGCTCCCCCGCGTAGAGCTCCCGGGCGCCACCCTCCGCGAGCACCTCGAGCGTCGCGGCGAGGTCGTTCATGACGACCCGCTCGCCCGCGCGCATCCGGCCGTGCTCCCCGTAGATCGCGCGTCCCTCGGGCGCGTGCCTGAGGATCAGGTCGATGATCGCGTGCAGGTACGCCTGCTGCGGCGTCAGCTCCACGCCTTCCCGCGCGAGCGCGATCGCGGGCTCGAACAGGCGGCTGCCACGGAAGCGTCGCCGTAGCGCGCGTGCGCGGCCTCGAGCCCGGCGAGCGGCACCCGGCACCGCGCACGAGCCCGGCCCGATCAGGAACACCTGAGAGCTCGAGCCGTCGAAGTCGATGTCGATCGACTCCATGTGTGCCTGCGGCGGCCGCGTCGCGCCGCGCCCGGGGACGGACACGAAGAAGTCGAGCAGGCGATCGCTTCGGTCCTGCGCCTGGTGGACGAGCAGGAACCCGCCGGCGGCCGGGCCTGTCAGCGGGCTCTCGGCGACCCACGAGACGAAGGCTGCTGCGAGGCACGCGTCGACCGCGTTGCCGCCCTCGGCGAGGATCTCCGCCCCGGCCTCCGCGGTCAGCCTGTGGCCCGCTGCGATCGCGCCTCTCATCGCCGGGAAGCGTAAAGCCGAGGCCGGTGCAGACCTGTCCGGTGCCAGGCACCGGACGCGTCCCCGAGGGGCAGGCCCGCCTCTGCGCGCGCTAGGCTTGCGCGGACGTGCAGCGCGCGCACTTTCTTCTGCGCGAAGCAGTGCTCGCAGCCGGCTCGGCCGCCTCGCTCGCAGCATTGCTCATCTGGTTGGGCCCCCCCGGGAACGACCTCGCTGCGCATGTCTACCAGCGGACGGTCTTCATGCACCACGGGTTCCAGCTCTGGAACAACTTCTGGTACGGCGGACGGTACGGCTTCGTCACGTACAGCGTCCTCTACTACCCGCTGGCCGCGGTGTTCGGGATCCGGGCGCTGGCGGTCATCTCGATCGGGATCGCCGCGCTGGCGTTCGCGATCGTCGTCTGCAGGCAGTTCGGGCCGCTTGCATGCTGGTCGAGCCGGACGTTCGCGGTCGTCTGGTCGCTGCTCGTCATCTCGGCCGCGTTCCCGTTCGCGCTCGGCTTCGCGCTCGGCCTCCTGGCGCTGGTCGCGCTCCAGGCCGGCAAGCGCTGGTTGTTCGGCCTGCTCGCCGTCCTGACGGTGGCCGCGAGCCCGCTCGCGTTCCTCCTGCTGGCGATCTTCCTCGCGGGCATCGGGATCGGGATGCTCGAGCGCGGCCGGAGGCTGATCGCTCCGGCGGCGATCCTCCTCTTCGTCAGCGCCTGCCAGTTCCTGCTCATGCGCGCGTTCGCAGACGGCGGTCGCTACCCGTTCTCCGTGTTCGAGCTCCTCTGCATCCTGACCTTCTGCGTCCTCGGAGCGCTGCTCACGTGGCGCGTCGAGTACGCGAGTGCGCTCCGCTGGTTCTTCGTCGCCTACGGAGTCGTCAGCCTCGCGACGTACGCCTTCACGACCCCGCTCGGCGAGAACATCGCCCGCGTCCGGCTCGCCGCGCTCCCGATCGCGGTGCTCGTGCTCTCGCTCAGACGCTGGCGCCCGCTGCCGGTGGCGGCGCTCGTGCTCGTGCTGGCCGCGGTCTGGAACCTCGGCCCGCATGCCTGGGCGCTGTCCCGCAGCGCACGCGAGCACGAGGCCGCAAGCGCCGTCTACTGGCAGCCCGCTGCGAAGTACCTGCACAAGCACCTGACGCCCTCCTACCGGGTCGAGGCGGTCGACACCGCGGGCCACTGGGCGGCCGTCTACCTCCCGAGGGCCGGGATTCCGCTCACCCGCGGCTGGTTCCGGCAGGACGACTTCCCGCAGAACGAGGTGCTCTACGACAACCTCACCGGCACGACCTATCGCGCGTGGCTCCGGAGCCTCGGCGTCCGCTACGTCCTGCTCACGGACGCGCCGACGGACTACAGCTCGAAGCAGGAGGCGCTGCTCATCCGCAACGGCCGCTCCGGCCTGATCCCGGTCCACAACACGAGGCACATCACGATCTTCGAGGTGCCGAACCCGCAGCCGATCGTCACCGGTCAGGGCCCGGCGCGACTGCTCAGGCTCGGGCAGACACAGATGGTGATGGAGGTCGGCTCACCCGGGCACTTCCGGGTCGCCGTCCGCTACTCGCCGTACTGGAGCGCTGTCAACAAGGCCGGCTGCGTCTCGAAGGGCGAAGACGGCATGTTGCGCGTCGACGCGCAGCGACGCGGGCGGATCGTGCTCCAGTTCAAGGTCAAGGCCAGGCGCGCGCTGGCTGCGATGGTCGGCGCGAGCACATCGGGCGACTGCGGGCTACCGACTATTCCGTAAGGAACGCGGGCGGCTCGAGCGGGTCGGCCTCGCGGCGCGAGCGCTCGCCGACCGAGCTCTTCCGCCCGACGACCCCGGAGAGGCCGGTGGCGATGACCGTGATCCAGACCTGGCCGGTCAGCCGCTCGTCGATCGTCGCGCCGAAGATGATGTTCGTGTCGTCACGAGCGCCGCGGCGCACGACCTCGGCCGCCTCGTTGACCTCGAACAGCGAGAGATCGTCGCCGCCCGCGATCGAGAGCAGGATGCCGCGCGCGCCGACGAGCTCGGTGTCGATCAGCGGCGAGCTGAGCGCGCTTTCGGCCGCCCGCACCGCGCGATCGTCGCCCGTGGCATAGCCGATGCCCATCAGCGCCGAGCCGGCGTCCTTCATGATCGTCTTCACGTCGGCGAAGTCGAGGTTGATGATGCCGGGCATCGTGATCAGGTCGCAGATGCCCTGGACGCCCTGGCGCAGCACGTCGTCCGCGATGCGGAAGGCGTCGAGCATCGTCGTCTTCTCGTCGAGCACCTCGAGCAGCTTGTCGTTCGGGATCACGATCACCGTGTCGCAGTTCTCGCGCAGCGCCTCGATGCCCTCGGCGGCCTGGGCACGGCGTTTCGTGCCCTCGAAGTGGAACGGCGTCGTGACGATCCCGACCGTGAGCGCGCCGAGCTCCCTCGCGATGCGCGCGACGACCGGCGCCCCGCCGGACCCGGTTCCGCCGCCCTCGCCCGCGGTCACGAAGACCATGTCCGAGCCGCGCAGCGCGCGCTTGACCTGGTCGTAGGACTCCTCGGCCGCGCGGCGCCCGAGATCGGCCGACGCACCGGAGCCGAGGCCCTGGGTCAGCTCGCGTCCGATGTGGATCTTGACCGGCGCATCCGCGAGCGCGAGCTGCTGGATGTCCGTGTTGACGGCGACGAACTCGACGTCCGAGATGCCCGCGTCGATCATCCGGTTGATCGCGTTCAGCCCGGCGCCGCCGACCCCGACGACGCGGATGACGGCCAGGTAGGCGCCCGGCTCCGAGTGCGTCGCGCGATGCAGGCGCGGCGCCGGCTCGGGCAGCACCTCCATCCGCGGCAGCTCCTCGACGGGGCGCAGGTCCGGTTTGGGCGTCGGAGCAGGTTCGGGCTCGGGCTCTGGTGCGATTTCTGTGATCGGCTCAAACGGAGGAGCGTGCTCGACGGTCTCCTCGAGCGGCTCGACCCGCGTTTCAGGCTCAGGCTCGGAGTCGGGCTTGTCCGTCGACTGGCGCTGCGCGGCCTCCGTCGCCCGGAAGAGCTCCGCGAGCGGGCCCTCACGCATGCTGGCGCGCTTTCGCGCCATTGAGAACCTCCTTCGCCAGGTCTCGGTACGCCTTCGCGGCGTTCCCGGTCGGGTCGTACTTGAGGACGGACGTGCCCTTCACCGGCGCCTCCGCGTACCGGATCGTCTTCTTGATCCGCGTCTTGAAGACGAGGTCGCCGAAATTCTCCTCGAGGATCTCGACCGCCTCGCGCGCGTGCAGCGTACGGCGGTCGAACATCGTCGGCAGGATGCCCATGATCGCGACGTTCGGGTTCAGGTTCTCGCGGATCATCGACAGCGTGTTCTCCAGCTGGACGAGCCCGCGCAGCGAGAGGTACTCGCACTGGACGGGAACGATCACGTGGTCGGCCGCGACGAGCGCGTTGATCGTCAGCAGGCCGAGCGACGGCGGCGTGTCGATGAGGACGTAGTCGTAGTTCCCCTTGACCGCGGCCAGCGCCTTCTCGAGCGCGCGCTCGCGGCCGATCATGCTCGAGAGCGCGAGCTCCGCGCCGGCGAGGTCGATCGACGAGACGGCGAGGTCGATCTCCTTGTGCTCGATCACGTTCTCGATCGGCAGGCGATGGACGAGGACGTCGAACATCGAGCGGTCGATCGAGTCCGGGTTCAGGCCCTGGCTCATGGTCAGGTTGCCCTGGGGGTCCATGTCGACGCACAGGACGCGGTAGTCCTGCTCCGAGAGCGCGGCGGCGAGGTTCAGCGTCGACGTCGTCTTTGCGACGCCGCCCTTCTGGTTCGCGAACGCGATGACCTCCGCCTCGCGCGGCGGCGCGCCGGTCTCAGGCGAAGGCGCCTGGTCCTCGGATTCCTGTTCCCGCGTCAGCGGTCGCGAAAGAAGGCGCGTCAGCCCCATTAGTTGTCCCCACTTCGACCGGCCTTCGTGCAGTCCTGCACGCACCCATTGTGCAGCAAAACCTCGGCTGCGAACAGGATTCGCCCCGTGGTGCGGACGTTTTCAGGATCGCGGCGCGACGAGCACGCTTGCGCCCGCGGCAAGCGCCTCTCTGGCTCGTTCCACCGCATCCGCGGTGCGTGACGGCACCTGATCCTCCCGGACCCAGTCCTCGGCGTCGGCCAGCAGCGCGCGCACCTCGTCGAGCAGAACGCCCGCCGGCGCGTCCTCCTCGCGCAGGCCGTCGATCCTCTCGAGCCGTTCCAGGATCGCCCGCTCCTTCTCCACCGCGTCCACGGTAGCCGCGGGACGACCCCCCAAATGTGTCAGGTCTGAATCAGCTGGCGAGCGCCTGCGTGACCCGGCTCGAAGGCGTCGGGCGCACTCCCAAGAGCGACTCGTCGAGCTCGGCGACGAGCTTCTCCCGCTCCCCGCGCGTGACGGTCACGACGAGCGCGCGGCGGACGAGATCCGCCGCCTCGGGGCGCGCGACGCCTTCGCACAGGCGGCGCAGCACGAGGAGGCAATCCTGCCGCTCCCGCCCGGTCTCTCCGAGGAGGACGGCCGTGCGCAGGGCCGCCGCCCAGGCGCCGTCGCCGTTGCCGAGCAGCGCGTCGAGCGAGGAGCGAAGCTGCTCCGCACGGAACGAACCGTCCTGAAAGAGGGCGAGCTCCCAGCGGTCGAGCGCATCACCGAGCTCGCGGTCGTCCTCGGCGGCGCCGAGCTTGCCGATCAGAACGCGCGCGGTCTCGCCGCGGAAGACGTCGAGCCGGGTCGGCTCGCCCGGCGGCTGCGTCGCCGCGATCGGAAGCACCGGCCGCACGCCGAACGGCCTCCAGTCGAGTCGCTCGAAGAGCACCGGCCCGGCGGCGATCGGCCCGCACGTCGCGAGCCGGAGCGCCGTGACCGCGTCCGCGATCTCACCCGGAGCATCGGGCGGCTCGCCGCCGCCCGCGGGCATCGGCAGCTCGAGCTCGAGCACGCACATCCGGTCGGGCTCGCGACCGAAGCTCTCCGGCGCCAGGCGCGCCGCGTCGGGCCAGTGCGCGGTGAGCTCGCCGTCGGCCGCGTGGCGGACTCGCAACCCGTCTCCGAGCGGAATCGTCTGGCCGACCTCGACCCCGACGAGCGGAGCGATCGCCGCGTAGACGCGCTCGTCCCCGAACATCGTCTCCTCGAGCTGCGAGTACGCCCGGTCGAAGGCGTCGTCGTCCCAGTCGAAGCCGCCGCACGCCTCGGCGACGTCGGCCACGAGCGGCAGCAGGACGGTGCGGAAGAGCGCGTGCTCGGACTGGGCGTGTGCGTGGGCCCGGGCGAAGATCGCCGCCGCGGGCTCGCGGCCGAGCGCCTCGAGTGCGATCGCCGTGTCGCCGCGGCCGAGCAGCCGTCCGCCGCGGGCCTCGACGAAGCTGCGGACGAGCGGCCGGTACTCGTAGAGCTTGGGCCGGCCGCGCGTGCCGTGCTCCTCGAACACGAACGAGATCTCGGCGCCCTGCTCGACCTCGCGCCCGTAGAAGGCGAAAGCACCGAGACAGAAGCCGTGCAGGGCCGAATGAAGGTGCGGTGCGCGCACCTCGCTCACTTACACGGCGCCGGGCGTCTCTCCTCCCTGGCACGCGGGGCACCAGTAGGCGATGCGGTTCGCGTCGCCCTGTCCGCGCGAGGTGATCGGCGTACTGCAGCGAGGGCACGGGCGGCCGGCCTGACGGTAGACGGCGCGCTGCCTGAGGCCGGAGTCGAGGGAGCGCCGCATCAGCTGCGCCGCCTCGGCGAGCACCGCGCGCAGCTCGTCGTCCGGGACGTCGCCGATCCGCGTCCAGGGTGAGACCTGCGCGCGCCAGAGCGCCTCGGCGCGCCACATGTTCCCGATCCCCGCGACGATCCGCTGGTCGAGAACCGCTTCGCCGATCGCAGCGCTCTGGTCGGCGGCGCGCATCCTCTTGACCATCTCGTCGATGTCGGGCGGGTCGGCGAGGATGTCGGGCCCGAGCCTGCGAACGCCGGTGTCGTCGAGCTCCAGGACGGGCCCGTGCCAGAGAATCGCCTCCGCGCTCTCGCCGCGGAGAACGAGCCACGGCATCCCGCGCCGCGTGCTCGCGCCGTTTCGCTCCAGGACCTGCCAGCGGCCCTTCATGCGCAGGTGGCTGCGCAGCACGAGCCCGTCCTCGAAGCGGAGGAGCAGGTTCTTGCCGACCGCTTCGACACCGAGCAGGCGGCGGCCGTCGAGGCGGCTTGCGACACCGGTCACGCGGGCCCGCGGATGCGGCGTCTCGACCTCGAGTTGCTCGCCGACGAGGGTCTGGAGCCGCTGGGCCACGCGATGGATCGAGTCGCCCTCGGGCATAGAGTGAAGCGTATGCATCCACGGTTGCGCGCAGCAGCGGCAGGCTCGGCCGCGGCGCTCGTCTGGAGTGCGCTCGAGCCGGTCGATCGGCGGCTGTTCCGGAACGACTATTCGGACGTGGCCCTGCTCGGGAAGGCGTTCACGCGCGGGCCCGGGTGGCGGCCGCTCGGGCTCGCGATCCATGCCCTGAACGGCGCGATCTTCGGGCTGGCGTACCACGAGGTCGCGCGTCGCTCGTCCAGGAACCGGCGCCGGCTGGCGCTCGAGCTCGCGCTGGCCGAGCACCTGACGCTCTTCTCCACGGGCACGCTCGTCGATCGCTATCACCCGGCGCGCGGCGAGCCGGGAGTGGAGCGTGTCTTCAGCGCACCGGCGTTCGCCCAGGCGACGGTCCGGCACGCGATCTTCGGGCTCGTGCTCGGGCGGCTCGCCCGCTGAGATCTATCATCCGGATCGTTGATCGAGACGGGCAACGCTTCTTCTCGCGCTGACTCTCATCGTGAGTGTGAGCCCAGCGGCGTCATCGACCCAGTCCGCTCGCGCTCGCTGGTTTCACTCGCCGACGAGGAACATCTCTTGCGACCTTCACGTCTCGAGCCGCCAGGTCGGCACGCGTGCGTTCTGCGCCACTCGCCGCCCGCCCCGGTGTGTGACCCTCGAGGCCGACGGCACGACGCTGCGCGCCCCAGAACTGTCTGGTCGACGGCGTCGGCGACGCGGTCACGCTTGGCTACGGGCGGTCGGTGCGACCTGGGCCGTTTCGCTGCACTTCTCGAAGAATCGGCATGACGCTGCGTCGTCATGCGCAGCGGCCACGGCTTCGTGATCAGCCGCGCGCGCCTGAAGCGGTTCTAGGGCCGGAGGACGGCGCGCCGCGGGCCGGCGAGGAACCCGGCCTCGAGCAGTAGCGGCATCAGCTCGGTGTCGGCAACCGGCTCGCCGTCGAAGCGCTCGACCGCGAGGCGCTGCCCGCGCTTCGTCTTCACGTGCTGGACGAGTGCGGCGAGGGCCGGTCTCAGCCACTCCTCGTCGGGGTCGCGGAGCGTGACGATCGAGCGTCCTCCGCGCTCCACGAAGAGCGCGGCCTCGCCTCCGAGGAGGACGACGTGCGCACCCGCCACCCGGGCGGCCCGGCCGCCGGACAACTTCGGCCAGGGCAGGGCGGCTCCGTACGGCTGGGCGGGATCGGCCGCGGCGAGCACCAGCGCATCCGGCTCCTCGCCGTCCCGCGGGACGGAGCTCGCGGAGCCGCTCGACCGCGCCGCCGAGCGCGAACTGCGCGCCGCCGAGGCCCTCGACGAAGTACCCGCGCCGCGAGAGGCCGAGCGTCTCGAGCGCCTTCAGCTCGCCGTAGACCGCGCTGTACCCGCCGACGATCCCTTCGCCGCGGACGCCGTCGCGGGTCACGATCCCCTGCCGCTCGAGGAGCAACTCCGCCAAAGCCCGCCGATCCGGACCTGTCCCGGGACCAGGTCCCGGGGCATGGCCGAAGAGGCGGTGCGTGAGCGACCAGCGGCCTTGCGTCGCGGTGATCCCGGTCGAGCGGCGGCGCGAGAAGCGGCGCGGGCGGCGCTCCGGGCGCGGGACGCCGTAGCGGCGGCCGGCGCGGAGCGGCGTCCAGGCGTCGTTCGTCACCTCGCCGGCCCAGACGAGGTCCCAGAGGGCCGGCAGCGCCTGCTCGGCCTCCAGCTCCGCGGCGGCCAGCAGGTCGAACCAGAACTCGGCGCCGCGCGCGAGCACCTCGCGGATCCGGTCGTGCTCGTCGCCCTCGGGCCGCTCGGCGGCAGCGAGCCGCCCCAGGGCCGGAGCGTCCTCGCGGAAGTAGACGGCTACGCGATCGAGCCCGGCGCCGACCCACACGAGCTCGCCGGTCGCGCACAGCTGGTCGAGCTGGGCCGGCTGGTAGTCCGGAACGCGCCGCGGCAGCACCTCGCTCTCCCAGAGCGACACCGGGAGCGGCAGCGCCTGAAGCGGGACGAGCGCCTCCCGGAGGCTCGCGCGCCGGTCGATCCCGTGCCAGCTCGGCAGGAACCGGCCGAACGCGGCCTGCTCCGCGGGCTCGACCTCCTTCCGGAGCGCAGCCAGAGACGCACGACGAAGGCGCCGCAGGACGTCCGGGTCGCACCACTCGCGCTCCGACCCGCCGGGCCGGAGCTCCCCGCGGACGAGGCGCTCCTCCCGTTCGAGCTCCCGCAGCAGCGGCTCGACGTCGGTCCCGAAGTGGTCGTTCGCCTCGGCGGTCGTGAACGGCCCGCGTCCCTTGGCGAAGCGCACGACGAGGCCGACGAGCGAATCGTCACCGCCTTCGAGGAACGTCTCCGGCAACCCTCCCGGAGGCATCGCGCCGAGCGCGTCGCGGTACCGGCCCGCGTCCTCCGCGGCGACCAGGCGCTCCTCGCCGGCGATCCGCACCGTGATCGCGCGCCGCTCGTCGAGGAGCGGCCCGGCGAGGGCAGCGTCGAACGATCCGGGGCGAAGGTCTCCGCGCAGCCGCAGCACGTCGTGCAGCTCGTCCGGGTTGCGCGGCGCGCCGCGCAGCTGCGTCTCGACCTCCTCCAGAGCGCCCGGGTCGATCAGCTCCCGCAGCTCGTCCTGGCCGAGCAGCTCCTTGAGGAGATCCCGGTCGAGCGAGAGCACCTGAGCGCGACGCTCGGCCGGCGGCGTGTCGTCCTCGTACATGTACGTCGCGACGTAGTCGAAGAGGAGCGAGCTCGAATAGGGCGAGGCCGATGCCGTCTCCACGTCGACGAGGTCGAGCTCCCGGGTCTTGAGCCCGTTCAGGAGCCGTTTCAGCGCGGGCAGGTCGAAGACGTCCTGCAGGCACTCGCGATACGTCTCGAGGATGACCGGGAACGAGCCGTACCGGCGAGCCACCTGGAGCAGGCCCTGCGCCTTCAGGCGCTGCTGCCAGAGCGGCGTCCGCTGACCTGGACGGCGCCTCGGGATGAGCAGCGCGCGCGCAGCGTTCTCGCGGAAGCGCGAGCCGAAGAGCGCCGTCGAGCTGAGCTCGCCCATGACGAGGTCCTCGATCTCGGTCGGGTCGACGATCAGCTCCTCGGTCGGCGGCGGGGCATCCGCGTCCGGGAGGTGGATCGCGATCCCGTCGTCCGACCAGAGCGACTGCGCCTCGAGGCCGAGCGCGTCGCGGAGCCGGATCCCGATCGCCATCGCCCACGGCGCGTGCACGCGGGCGCCGAACGGGGTCAGGAGGCAGACCCGCCAGTCGCCGATCTCGTCGCGGAAGCGTTCGACGACGACGGTGCGGTCGGACGGCACCGCACCGGTCGCGTTCTGCTGGTCGTTCAGGAACGTGAGCAGGTTCTTGGCCGCCTGCTCGTCGAGCGAGTGCTCGCTCGTCAGCCGCTCCATCGCCTTTGCCTCGGACAGGGCGACCAGCTCTCGGGAAGCCTTGCCGATCTGCTCGCCGAGCTCGTACGGCCGCCCGGGGCCCTCGCCCTTCCAGAACGGGATCAGCCCTGGCACCCCCGGACGCAGGAGAGACGAGCACGCGATCGCGCGTGATCTCCTCGATCCGCCACGTCGACGCGCCGAGCGTGAACGTCTGCCCCGCACGGGCCTCGTAGACCATCTCCTCGTCCAGCTCGCCCACGCGGCCGCCGCCGTCGACCAGGTGCACGCCGTACAGGCCGCGATCCGGGATCGTGCCCGCGTTCTGGACCGCGAGTTGCCTAGCACCGCTCCGCCCGCGGATCACGCCGCCCGTGCGGTCCCAGACGATCCGCGGCCTGAGCTCTGCGAACTCGTCGGACGGATAGCGCCCCGCAAGCATGTCGAGCACGTTCTCGAGCTGCACGCGCGAGAGGTCGGCGAAGTTGTAGGCGCCGCGGACGAGGTCGTGCAGCTCGTCGACCGGGATCTCCTCGTCGGCGCAGATGGCGACGACCTGCTGCGCGAGCACGTCGAGCGGGTTGCGGGGGATCACGGTCTCCTCGATCGCGCCCGCCTTCATGCGCTCGACGACGACCGCGGACTCGAGCAGGTCGGCACGGAACTTCGGGAAGATGCGCCCGCGCGAGACTGCGCCAAGCTCGTGGCCGGCACGCCCGACCCGCTGCAGGCCGCGCGCGACCGACTTCGGCGACTCGACCTGGACGACGAGGTCGACCGCGCCCATGTCGATGCCGAGCTCGAGCGACGAGGTGGCGACGAGGCACGGGATCTCGCCCTTCTTGAGCAGCTCCTCGACCTCGAGCCGCTGCTCTCGCGCCAAGGAACCGTGATGCGCCCTCGCGATCTCGGTCTCGGCCAGGTCGTTCAGCCTGAGCGCCAGCCGCTCGGCAAGGCGCCGGTTGTTGACGAAGACGATCGTCGAGCGGTGCTGCTTCACGAGCTCGAGGATCTCCGGGTAGATCGACGGCCAGATCGATCCGGTCTCGCCGGGCTCGCGCATGTCCTCCAAGGGCACGACGACCTTCACGTCGAGCTCCTTCGCGCGACCCGCGTCGACGAGCTCGATCGGCCGCCCGCCGGAGACGAACCGCCCGATCTCCTCCATCGGCCGCTGCGTCGCCGAGAGCCCGACTCTTTGGACAGGTCCCGGGACCTGGTCCCGGGACATGGCCAGGCGGTCCAGGCGCTCCACGGACACGGCCAGATGAGCGCCGCGCTTCGTGCCCGCGACCGCGTGCACCTCGTCGAGGATCAGCGTCTCGACGGACTGCAGCATCTCGCGCCCGCGGGACGTGAGCAGGAGGTAGAGCGACTCCGGGGTCGTGATCAGGATGTCCGGGTGCTCGCGAAGCATCGCCGCGCGGTCGCGCTGCGGTGTGTCGCCGGTGCGGACGGCGACGTTCAGCTTCGAGCCGAGCCCGGCGAGCGGCCCACGCAGGTTCCGCTCGACGTCGTAGTTGAGCGCCTTCAGCGGCGAGACGTAGAGCAGGCGGAGCCCCTCGCCCGGTGACTCGTTGAGCCGATCGATCCCGTACAGGAAGGCGGCGAGCGTCTTCCCGGAGCCCGTCGGCGCCTGGATCAGCGTGTGAACGCCGCTCGCGATCACTGGCCAGCCCTGCTCCTGAGCAGGCGTCGGCGCGGCGAACGAGCTCTCGAACCAGGCCCGCGATTTCGTGCTGAAGACGTCGAGCGCGCCCACGACTGCAGCCTAGCCATCGGGTACGGCCCCGCTGACACTTTCCTAATAGGCCAGCCGCATACTCGGGACGTGACCTCGAAACTCGGACTCCTGATCCTTGCCCTGCTCCTCGCCACGACTTCTGCTGCCGGATCGGCTGCCCACCTCTTGTCGCCGTTCCCGTCGGGCTGGATCGTCATCCCGATCTCGCCGCACGGCGGAATCGAGAACGCAGAGCTGTTCCGCATCCGGACCGACGGAACCGAGCTGCATCGGTTAACCCATACGCAGAGGGAGGAGAGCGACCCGTCCTTCGCGCCGAACGGAAAACGCGTCGTCTTCGCCCGGTCGGGCCGCGGGATCTTCAGCATCGGGATCGACGCGAGCGGGCTCCGCCGGCTGACGACCTCAGCGTACGACGCGCACCCGGTCTACTCCCCAGACGGGAAACGGATCGCGTTCGTCCGAGGCGACAGGCTGTACGTGATGGAGTCGGACGGACGTCGCGAGCGCCTCCTGGCCTTCGCGCCGCGTTCTCCGGGACGGCCTTCGTGGTCGCCTGACGGCAGGAAGATCGTCCTCTCCGCTGGAGATGACCCGGCTGAAGCATTCCTCTACGTCCTGGACGCCGGGACCGGGCGCCCCCTGAAGCGCACGCTCCTAATCGACGGCGACCTGACCTACGAAGGCCGGTTCAATGGCGCACTCCTCGCGCCCACTGGCCGGACCGTCGTGTTCGAGGCATACCGCCCACCGCCTCCGAATTGCCAGGGCACGCTGTGCGACGTCTTTGCGCTCTACCGAAGGCCGCTCGCACGCAACATCAGCTCCACGCGAGTCGTGTGCAACGACTGCAGCGCCTCGGCGTGGTCCGCCGACAGCCAGGTGCTCCTCATCACGCGCCTCCGCGGACAACTCGAGCTCCGCGTCGTGCGTGACGGGCGCACGAAGGTCGTCGATCTCCATGGCAACACACCCGCTGGGGCGCCAACGCTGCAGCCGCGCTGAACCACGATGCCGTCGTGGCTAGCTCGAGGGGTAGGCTTCGGGCATGGCCGTCTCGGCTCCCGAGGCTCTGTACTTCACGAACAGCGACGAGGCGAACGAGCTCTTGGCGTCCGATCCGCTCGCGCTGCTGATCGGGTTCGCGCTCGACCAGCAGGTGCCCGTTCAGACCGCGTTCGTCGGGCCGCTCAAGATCAAGGAGCGACTGGGAACGCTCGAGATCGCCCACCGCGATCCCGCCGAGGTCGAGGCCGCGTTCCGCGAGAAGCCGGCCGTGCACCGCTTCCCGGGCTCGATGGCGACGCGTGTCCAGGATCTCTGCGCGCTCGTCGAGGAGGAGTACGGCGGTGACGCGTCGCGGCTCTGGCGTGAGGCATCCGATTCCGCAGACCTCAAGAAGCGCATCTCCGCCCTGCCCGGGTTCGGGGACATGAAGATCAAGGCGTTCTCGGCCGTGCTCTACAAGCGGTTCGGCGTCCAGGCTGCCGAAGGGCTCACGCCGCCGCATCCGACGCTCGGCGACGTCGACTCCCGCGAGAAGCTCGACTGGTACCAGGCGAAGAAGCGCGAGCACAAGGCCAAGATGCGCGCGCAAGCGAGCTGAGACCCCGGCCGCCAGTCACCGCGTACGTCACGCGCGAGCACCCGGAGACCGGATTCGACGAGCTGCTCGTCTTCGACTTCCCCGGCGCGCCCGAGTACAGCGCGATCGTTCCAGGGGGAGGAATCGAAGAGGGCGAGACAGTCGAGGAGACGGCGATCAGGGAGGTCATGGAAGAGACCGGAATCGAGGCGGAGTTCGTCCGCGTCGTCGGCGTCGGCGAGGACCCGGTCGGCCACTACGTCCAGCTCAAGCCCACGAGGCTGCTGCCCGAGTCCTGGGAGCACATCCGAGAAGACGGCCCCGTCCACTGCCGCTGGATTCCCGTCAGTGCGGAGGCCGAGGTCTGGGGCCTGCGCGGCGACTTCATCTCGGCGCTCGTCCGCAAACGGGTCGTCGGCTACGTCACACGCGGACGCGAGCTCCTCGTGTTCGAGCATGCGGGCCTGACGCAGGTCCCTGCCGGCCGCGTCGATCACGACGAGACGCTCGAGGAGGGTCTCGTGCGAGAGATCAAGGAAGAGACGGGCGTCGACGGCAGAGGTCGTTTCGCTCCTCGCCGACGCTGCCGAGTTCGCGGAGCTCTACGGCCGCGGCAACCATCAGAGCTGGGCGTTTCACGCCGTTCCGACCCGCGACACGCCTGACGCTTGGACGCACCGCGTGTCCGGGACCGGCATGGACGCGGGCATGGCGATGCCGTGCCGGTGGGTCGCCGCTCGAGGAGCGTCCACTCCTTTGGGGGAAGGCCGATCCCTTGGTCGAACGCTTCGCTCATGTCGATAACCGACCGCATGAGACGTGCGGTCCTGTTGCTGTGCTTCGGCACGCTCCTGCTCGGGCGGCTCGACGGCGAGCGCCCTCAAGATGCCGTCCGCGCCGCGCTGCCCGGTCTTCCCGAAGTCGAGCCCGTGGAACCAGCGGGTGGACACGCTCCCGGTGGCCGCGAACTCGGACGAGATCGTCCGCTCGATCGGCGCGAGCGGCAGCGTCCACGCAGACTTCGGCTCCGGGCTCTGGGAAGGAGCGCCGATCGGGATCCCGATCACGGTCGTGGGCAAGAAGCAGCGCAAGACGCGCGTCTCCTTCGAGTACGCGGACGAGTCCGACCGCGGCCCGTACCCGATCCCGCGCGGCGTCAAGATCGAAGGCGGGCGCTCCTCGACCGGCGACCGGCACGCGATCATCGTCGACCGCTCCTCGTGCCGCCTCTACGAGCTCTACGCCCTGTATCCGAAGGGCCACGGCTGGACAGCAGGCTCCGGCGCGATCTGGAACCTGCGCTCGAACAAGCTCCGCCCCGCGGGCTGGACGTCGGCGGACGCGGCCGGGCTGCCGATCTTCCCCGGCCTGGCGCGCTACGACGAGGTCAAGCGCGGCGTGATCGACCACGCGCTCCGCTTCACGGTTCAGCGCACGCGTCGCGCGTACGTCTTTCCGGCTCGGCACTACGCGAGCGACTCGAACGACGCGAGCCTGCCGCCGATGGGCCTGCGCCTGCGGCTGAAGGCGAGCTTCGACGTGAGCGGCTACCCGCGCCAGGCGCGGATCGTGCTCACGGCGCTCAAGCGCTACGGGATGATCGTCGCCGACAACGGCTCGAGCTGGTACATCACCGGCGCGCCCGACCCGCGGTGGTCGAACGACCAGCTGCACACGCTGGGCCGCGTGAAGGGCTCAGACTTCGAAGTCGTGCAGAGTCGATAACGCGCGGCCTCCGGGCGAGAGGACGTCCACGCAACGGTGAGAGACGCGGGGCTACGTTCCTGCGGGGCCCCAGGTGCCTTGCAGGAAGTGACCGCGCATCAGAACCTGCTGCGTCCCTCCGCGGCTCGGGATCGTCCAGACGCAGCCTTGCCGGCCGCATAGGCCGGAGAAGGCGATGAGCGAGCCGTTCGGCGACCAACTCGGGACGCCCATCTGACCAGGGTTCAGCGGCAAGCGCGCCAGGGTGTGTCGACGGCCGCCGCGGGCGGTCGTTGTGACGATCTTCGTCGTTTGCGTATCGAAGTCGACGTGGACGAAGGCGAGTCGCTTCCCATCGCGCGACCACATCGGCTGTGCGAACCTTTCCGTATGGCTCGGCCTCGGCTTGACCAGAGCGCGTAGGCCACTGCCGTCCGGGCGGACAGCAAGCAAGCCGTTGGGATGGCTCGCTGTCCAGCCGAAGACGATCGTCCGGCCATCGGGCGACCAGGCTGGATGCGCCCCTTCCGGATTGGCTCCAGGTCCGCGGAGGAGGCGCGTGGCGCCCGTGCCGTTGACGTTCACCACCCACAGGCTCGCTTTGTTGCCGCCAGCGGGCGCTCCACCGAAAGCGAGCTGGCGGTCACCCGGGCCCCAGCTCGCTCCCGAGCAGTCGGTCTTGATCTGGCCGACCTGATGGAGGCCGGTTCCGTCGCCGTTGATGACAAAGAGGTGGCAGAAGAGCTCCCGCCGATCGGCCGGATACCGCACGAACGCGATCTGCGTCCCGTCCCGCGACCAAGCCGGGAACCGGTCGTTGGCGTCCGTCGTCAACTGAGTCAGCTTTCCGTCGGGATAGCGACGCAAAATGCCGCGATCAGAGGCAACCAGCATCGATCCGCGAACGCTTCCTGCTCTGGTTGAGCTCGGGGCCGAATCCCACGCGACAGCACCCAGTGCGAGCCCAACCGTGATGGCGATGAGACCGGAAACGGCAACAGCGCCCCCGCTCAGCCCCGTGCCCATAACCAAATCTTATGCCGCTAGAACCACTCCGCGATTTCGGTAGGGTCAGACGCATGAGCGCGCAGCGTGCGCTGGTGGTAGTCGACGTTCAGCGCGGCTTCGAAGATCCAGCGCTCGGGCCCCGCGACAATCCCGATGCCGAGGAGAACGTCGCCAAGCTGATTGCCGCGTGGCGCCGGCTTGGCGACCCGATCGTGGTCGTTCAGCACGATTGGCAGGACGGACCGCTCGAGCGTGGCACGCCCGGCTTCGAGCTGAAAGAGGCCGTCGCCGGCGAGCCCGATCTGCGCATTGTCAAGACAGTGCACTCGTCGTTTCACGGAGATGTCGATCTCGACGCATGGCTCCGCGAGCGCGGGATCGGCGCGATCGCAGTGTGCGGGATTCAGACGAACTTTTGCTGTGAGACGACAGCTCGCGTCGGCTCCGACCTCGGGTACGACGTGTGGTTCGTCCTCGACGCGACCCACACGTTCGACATCGCCGCGCCGGATGGCGAGGTGGTGCCCGCTGCCGAGATCGCGCGCATGACGGGCATCAACCTCCAGGACGAGTTCGCGGAAGTCGTGACGACCGCGGCAGCCTGCCGATAAGTGCTAGCTGCCCAAATCGTGCAGGGCCGCTAGCAGCCGGTCGACCTCCTCGGCCGTGTTGTAGTGGACGATGCCGACGCGGACCGCGCCCTGCTCCTCGTTCAATCTCAGGCGCCTCATCGTCTCCAGCGCGTAGTAGTTGCCCCACCAGACCGCGAGGTCGCGCTCGGCGAGCCGCTCTGCGGTCTCCTCCGGGCTGAGGCCCGGGACGTCGAAGCAGAACGTGGGCACGCGGCCGGTCATGGTCGGCAGCCCGTGGAGGCGAATTGCAGCGGGTAACCCGGCGAGGAACTGCTCTCCCAGTTCGCGCTCGTGGCGCGTGATCGCCTCCCAGCCGAGTGAGTCGATGTAGTCGACGGCTGCGACAAAACCTGCGAGCAGCTCGTGCTGCAGCGTCCCGAGCTCGAAGCGGGCGCCCACCGGCTCGTCCGCCGCCGGTCGCACCTTGTACGGGCGCCAGCCCGCGAGCAGGTCGCGCTTGCCGAAGGCCAGCCCGAGATGCGGGCCGTAGAACTTGTAGGGCGAGCAGATCAGCACGTCGACGTCCCAGGCGGCGACGTCGATCGGGCCGTGCGGGCCGTAGTGGACTGCGTCGGCCCAGGCGAGCGCGCCCGCCGAGTGGGCGAGGTCGACGACGCGGCGCACGTCTGGCGCCGTGCCGACGGAGTTCGCGGCGACCGGAAACGCGACCACACGGGTTCGCTCGGAGAGCTGCCGCGCCAGGTCGTCGTAGTCGAGCGCCAGGTCGTCCGTCACCTCGACGAAGCGAACGACGATGCCGAGGTCGTGCTGCAACTCCAGCCAGGGCGCGACGTTCGCGTCGTGGTCGAGCTTCGTCACGAGCACCTCGTCGCCGGCTCGGAGCGTCCGCGCGAAGGCGCGCGTGAGGAGGAAGTTGAGGCTCGTCATGCTCGGCCCGAACGCGACCTCCTCGGGACTGCAACCGAGGAACGCGGCCGCACGTTCGCGGGCGTGCGCGATCAGCGCGTCGGTGCGCCGCGACGTCTCGTAGGGAGCGCCGACGTTCGCGTTCGACTCGCGGAGATAGCCGGCGATCGCGTCGATGACCTCGTCCGGGCACTGCGTGCCGCCCGGCCCGTCGAAGAAGGCGAGCGGCCGCTGCAGCGCCGTGAACCGCGCGCGGACGGCGGTGACGTCGAGTGCGGCGGTCGTGCTCAGGAGTCCCTCAGCGCCACGAGGGCCGCAGAGTACCCGCACATTCCGTGGACACCTCCGCCTGGAGGAGTCGACGACGAGCAGAGGTAGAGGCCCTCGAGCGGAGTGCGGTACGGGACGAGCTTGCGCACCGGACGGAAGAAGAGCTGACGGAGATCCATGAGGCCGCCGTTGATGTCTCCGCCGACGATGTTGCGGTTGCGCCGCTCGAAATCCGCCGGCCCGATCGAGCTCCTGGCGAGGATCAGGTCGCGGAAGCCCGGCGCGAAGCGCTCGACCTGAGCCTCCATGCGCTCGGTCATGTCCTCCGTCGAGCCGGACGGAACGTGGCAGTAGGCCCACGCGGTGTGCTTCCCGGCGGGAGCGCGGGAGTCGTCGAAGAGCGACGGCTGCGTGAGCAGCACGTACGGGCGCTCGGCGTGACGGCCTTCCCGCGGAGCGCGCTCCGACTCGGCGATCTCCTCCAGCGTCCCGCCGACGTGGATCGTGGCCGCTCGGCGGCAGTCCGGCGCGCGCCAGGGAATGCGGCCCGTCGAGAGCCCAGTCGAGCTTGAAGACGCCCGGCCCGTGCCGGTAGCGGCGAAGCGCATGAGCGTAGTGAGCGGGCAGCTTGTCGCCGGCGATGCGAAGAAGCTCTCGCGGCACGACGTCGGCCAGCACGACATCCGCTCGAGGCAGCTCGTCAACGGGGCTCTCGGTGCGGATCTCGCCGCCGAGCTCTTCGAGACGATCGGCCAGTGCGTCGGCGAGCCGCTGCGACCCTCCGCGAGGAAAACCCCAGCCGAAGACGTGCGCCGTGGCCATCAGGACGAGGCCGATTCCTCCGCTCGGCCGCGTCTCGAGCGGGAGCATCGAGTGCGCCGCGTGGCCGGCCACGAGAGCGCGCGCCCGGTCGGACCGGAAGCGCTTTGCGAGACCGGTCGCGCTCGAGAGGCCGGTCCGCGTGACCGAGAGGTCGACCGCGTGCAGCAGACGGTTCGGCCGAGGCAGGAACGGGCCGAGAACGACGGGCTCGAAGTCGCTCCAGCGCGAGACGATGCGATCGAGGAGCCGTAGATAGGGGGCGCGATCCTCCCCGAGCGCTTCGGCCGTCGCGAGGAACGAGCGCTCCGTGACCGCGGCCGTCCCATCGTCGAGCGGATGTGCTGCCGGAGCTTCGGGCTGAACCCAGTCGACCGGAAGCTCGAGGTCGCGGAAGAACGGGGACTCGCGGCCGAGCGGATGGATCGCCGAGCACACGTCGTGCGTGAAGCCGGGCAGCGTCAGCTCCTCGGACCGCACACCGCCGCCGATCGTCTCCGCGGCCTCGTGCACGGTCACCGCCCAGCCGGCGCGAGCCATTGTGATCGCCGCAGCCAGCCCGTTCGGGCCGGAGCCGATCACGACGGCGCGCTTCACAGGCGCGGAGCGAGCGCAGCGCCGGCCCCAGCGCCTGGCCGCCGCGGAGCACGGGCTCGAACAGGTCGCCGTGCTTCTCGATCCGGGCCAGCGCCTCGCGCATCCCGAAGTCGCGCGGCCGCACCTTCTCGCCGAGCTCCTCCCAGCGCAGCGGCGTCGACACCGGCGCGCCCGGCTTCGGCCGCACCGAGTAGGCGGAGGCGATCGTCTTTCCGTGCCCGTTCTGACGATGGTCGACGAGCACGCCGCGACGCTTCTTCTTCAGCCACTCGGTCGTGACGAGCCCCGGGTTGTCCGCCTCGAGGCCGCGCGAAACCAGCTCTGCGAGCTCGTACGCCTCGGGGTACGAGTAGCGGCGCGCGATCGGCACGAGGACGTGAATGCCGTCGGCGCCGCTCGTCTTCACGTACGAGCGCAGCTCGAGTCGGTCGAGCGCCTCCCGGACGAGGTGCGCGACGCGAATCGCCTGCACGAAGCCGTTCCGCGACTCCGGCGGGTCGAGGTCGAAGACGACGTAGTCCGGGCGGTCGGGCTTGTCCACGCGCGAGTACCAGGCGTTCATGTCGATGCAGTTCATCTGCACCATCCACACGACCGCGGCCGGCTCGTTGACGAGCGTGAAGTCGACGAGCCGCGACTCGCCCTTGCTTTCGCGGGGCCAGGTGCGGAACTGGCGCGTCGGCAGCCAGTCCGGCTTGCCCTTCGGCGCCTGCTTGTGGAAGTACGCCTGGCCGCGGATGCCGTACGGGTAGCGCTTGAGCGTGAACGGCCGGTTCTTCAGGTGCGGGACGATCGCCGGGCCGACCTCCGCGTAGTACTCGGCGAGATCCTTCTTCGTGACGCGCTCGCCCGGGAAGAGCACCTTGTCCGGGCTGGTCAGGCGCACGTGCCGCCGGCCGATCTGGAGATCGAGCTCAGGCAAGCCGCGTCCAGGTGAGCTCGTGCTTGAGCGGCAGCCGGTAGGGCCCACTGAGCAGCGGCCGCACAGCCGCGAAGATCGCGTCGCGCTCCTCCCTTGGAATCGCGGCGAGCGAGCTCGTCGTCGAGTAGAGCTCGAGCAGCTGGTCAGGGTCGACGAGGGTGGCTTCCTCGAGCCGCTCGTTGCGCAACGGCTCGAACGGAGAATCCTCGAAGTGGTCCTCCCAGGCTGGGTTGCGCTGGGCCGCGAAGCGCTGGTACGGCTCGCTGAGCAGCTCCAGCGCGCGCTCGGGAAGCGTCGGCTCGGTCTCCCACCAGTACGTCCAGACGATCGCCAGCCCGCCGCGCGGACGTAGCACGCGGGCGAGCTCTTCGATAGCGGCCGTGGTGTCGAACCAGTGGAACGCCTCACCGACGAAGACCGCGTCGACGCTATTGCCTCCAAGCGGAATCGCCTCTGCGCTGCCCGCGAGCGCGGAGCCGTGCAGGGCTCGCATGCGCTCGTCGGGCTCGACCGCGACCACGTCGGCGAAGCGGGCTTCGAGCTCGCGCGTCAAGCGTCCAGTACCGGCCGCGAGGTCGAGGACCCTCGCGGATGCGTCGAGCCCGAGCGCCTCCTGCGCTCGGTCCAGCAGCACCCCAGAATACGGAGGCCGCACGCGGTCGTACGTCTCCGCGACGTTGCCGAAGCTGAGGCGGAGCTCAGCCAACTCCGGCGAGCAGAAACGCGCGGTTTTCCTTGAGCATCTCGCGGGCGATCACGAGGCGCTGGATCTGGTTCGTCCCCTCGTAGATCTGCGTGATCTTCGCGTCGCGCATCATCCGCTCGACCGGGTACTCCTGCATGTAGCCGTAGCCGCCGAGGACCTGCACCGCATCCGTCGTGACCTCCATCGCCACGTCCGTGCAGTACAGCTTGGCCATCGCCGAGATCTTCGTCAGCTCGTCGTCCGGCGCTCCCTCGTCGATCATCAGCCCGATCTTGTAGAGCAGCCCGCGCGCCGCCTCGCACTTCGTCTCCATGTCCGCGAGCATCCCGGCGATCAGCTGGTGCTGGGCGATCGGCTTGCCCATCGTCTCGCGCGTCCTCGCGTACTCGAGCGCGTAGTCGGTCGCGCCCTGCGCCAGCCCGAGCCCCTGCGCCGCGATCCCGGGCCGCGAGCGGTCGAGGATCCGCATCGCGATCTTGAAGCCCTCGCCCTCCTCGCCGAGCAGGTTGGCCGCCGGCACGCGCATGTCGTTGAAGAAGATCTCGCCGGTCGTCGAGCCCTTGATCCCCATCTTCGGCTCGATCCGCCCGATCTCGAGCCCGGGCGTGTCGGCCTCGACGACGAACGCGGAGATTCCCGAATGGCCCGCCTCCGGGTCGGTCTTGGCGAACACGACGTACAGCCCGGCGACGCCCGCGTTCGTGATGAAGCGCTTGCCGCCGTTGAGGACGTACGCGTCTCCGTCGAGCCGCGCCTCGGTGCGCATCGCAGCCGAGTCGGAGCCCGAGCCGGGCTCCGTCAGCGCGTAGGCCGGAAGCCACTCGCCGCTCGCCAGCCGCGGCAGGAACCGCTCCTTCTGCTCGTCCGTCCCCGCGAGCTTGATGCCGAGCGACCCCAGCTCCTGCACGGCCATGATCAGACCGGTCGTCGCACAGACCTTCGACAGCTCCTCGACCGCGACGATGACCATCAGCGCGCCCGTCCCCGTTCCGCCGTACTGCTCCTCGAAGGGCAGGCCGAAGCAGCTCGTGCTCGCGGAAGAGCTCGACCATGTCCCACGGAAACTCGCCCTGCTTGTCGATCTCCGCCGCGCGCGGCGCGACGCGCTCGCGGGCGAGCGTGCGCACGAGGTCGCGGATCTCGCGCTGCTCGTCGGTCACACGTCGTAAGGCACGACCGCGATTCTATTTGCGTTGGGGGAACCTCCCGGTTCCCCCAAACCCCCTCCACGGGTCCGCTACGCGGACAGGCCGCTTCACGGCCGGGTCGTAGGCCACGAGGCTGAGTCTATTTCCTGATGCTTCAGCAGCTGCAGCACGCGCTGGAGCGAGGCCTTCATCTCTTCGGCACCCTGCCGCGATGCCTCGTCGTCGAACGCCTTGGCAAGCTCAGCAGACACGTCGCGCAAGCTCACGAGCCTGCGGATGATCTCGGCGTAGTCGTCGGGCTCGATGTTCATCGATCGTGGAACACGGCCTCGACGTTGTTGCCGTCCGGATCGAGCACGAAGGCCGCGTAGTAGCCCTGGTGGTACTTCCGCTCGCCGGGGCCGCCGTTGTCGCGATACCCGGCTTCGATCGCGATCCGGTGGAACTCCTCGACCTCGGCCCGGTTCCTGGCGGCGAACGCGAGATGCACGTTCTCGCGTCAGCGGCTTGTCGTCCTGCGAGATCGAGAGGTCGCCCCAGTCGGCCGCGCGCTGCTCCTCGTCGGACCACGGAGCCTCGTACCCGAGTGGTGCGAGCACGGTCTCGTAGAACGCCTTCGACGCCTGGAAGTCCGACACCCGCAGCGTGACGTGGTCGATCACCGGAGCTCGTGCGCGAAGCTCACTTGTGAGGCACGCGCCGAGCCCGGGTGACGAATCCGTGCAGCTCGACCGACTCGGCTCTCGCCTCAGGGCTCAGAGCCGGCTCGGCGGCCTGGAGCTCGAAGAGGAACGTCGAGCCCTTCTTCCCGTTGGCCTCGACCCAGATCCGCCCGCCCATGCGGCTGACGAGCTCGTTGCAGATGTAGAGCCCGAGCCCGGTGCCGCCCACGCCGCGGGACATCTGCGGATCGAGGCGGTAGAACTTCTCGAAGATCCGCTGCTCCTCGCCTTCGGGGATGCCCAGGCCCTCGTCCCGCACCCAGAAGCGGACGTCCCCCTCGCGGCCCTCGACGCCGACCTCGATCGTGCCGCCGTCCGGCGAGTACTTGATCGCGTTCTCGACGAGGTTGACGAGGACCTGCCGCACCTTGTCCTTGTCGGCCGCGACGAGTGGCAGTTCCTCTCCGGCGCTGACCTCGAGCGACATCTCCGCGGGAGCGTAGGCCTGCGTCGCCTCCACCACGCGCTCGACGACCTCCACCGAGTCGAAGGGCTCCGATGCCGAGATCGAGGCGCCCCGCGTCGAGCTGGTTCGCGAGCAGGATCTCGTTGACGATCCGTCCGAGGCGCTCCGACTCGTCGGCGATCAGCGAGATGAAACGGTTCCGTCCGCCCTCGTCGAGCGCGAAGTCGTGGCGCAGGAGCGTCTGCGCGGCCCCGTAGACCGCGGCCAGCGGCGTGCGCAGCTCGTGCGAGGCCGTGGCGATGAAGTCGGCCTTCAGCTCCTCGAGGTGGTGCACCTCGGTCAGGTCGCGAAACGCGTAGACGGTTCCTCCGTAGAAGTTCACGCCCGAGATCGAGATCCAGCGGTCTCCTCCGTCCGTCTCGAAGGGGATCACGACCTCCTGCTGGCCGGGGTCGGGCGACGTCGAGACCGGGACCGTGTCGACCGCGTCCTTCCACCCCGGAATCGCGTCTGTCGCCGAGTGACCGAGAACGTCGGCGGCCGCAATCGCGGTGATCGCCTCCGCCGCCGGATTCCAGAGGCGAACCACGCCGCGCCGATCGACGAGGAGAACGCCGTCGGCGACGTGGGCGACGACCCGCGCGGCGTCCGCGCGCTCCTCGACTGCGCGGTAGAGCCGTCCGCGATCGATCGCGAGGGCGATCCGGCCGGCGATGTCCTCGGCGAGAGCGAGGTCGTCCGCGCCGTACGTCTCGCCGGTCTGAGTTCGCGCAAGGGTCAGCGCTCCGAGCGTCCGTTCCTGGGCTCTGAGCGGGACGCAGATGGTCGAGCGCGCGTCGATTCCGCCGAGGATCGCGCCCTCCTTGCGGCCGTTCGTGGCCTCGCCGAGAGCAGGAACGATCTGGAGGCCGCCCGACTCGACGACTCTGCGCACCGCTTCCTCGGGCACCTGATCCGGAGCGAGCGCGGCTTTCTTGCTCAGGAGCTCCGCCCGCGCGACGGCGAGTCGCTCGAGAGGGCTCCCGTCTTCGATCACGTCGACGACGCACCAGTCGGAGTAGTCCCGAACCGCGAGCTCGGCGACCCGCTGGATCGCGCTCCGATAGTCGGTCGACGAGGCCAGCACCTGGCCGGTTTCGCGGACGAAGTCGAGGCGCCGCTGCCGTTCCACGGTCCGGGCCGTGGCCTCGCGCTCGGCCGCCAGCAGTCGCTCGCGCTCCTCATCGGCCCGCTTCCGCTCACCGATGTCGATGAGCAGCGTCTGCGTGTAGAGGGGCTTCCCTTCGGGGCCGCGAACGGTCGCCACCTCCTCGCGCACCCACACGACTCCGCCGCTGCGCGCCAGAAGCCGGTACTCCGTCGTTCTCGGCGCGGCGCCGGTCGACTTCCGCTTGGCAGCGGCCAGCACCTCGTCCTTGTCGTCTGGGTGCAGAAGCTTGCCGAAGAGCTGAGAATCGTCCTGCCACTCGGCGGGCGAGTAGCCGAGCAGCTGCTCGACCTGCGGGCTGACGTACGTGACCGAGCTCCGATCGTTCGGCGCCGAGATCAGGGTCACGAGCGGGAGGGCCTCCACGAGGGTGCGATACCGGCGCTCGGACTCGTGCACCCGTTCGGTTGCGTCGGAGACGACTGCGCACGCGGCGACGACTCCGCTGCCGTCGGTGACCGGCGCGAGCGACATCGAGACGACGAGCTCCTCACCGTTCCGTCCTCTCTGAGGGAGGTGGCTCCGGTCGACCCGCTCGCCCTTGGCCACTCGCTCGAGGGCGGCCCGGATGTGAGCCGCATCCTCTTCCGAGCCGAGCAGCGTGACGTCTGCTCCCGCGACGTCCTCCGCGCTGTGGCCGTAGATCCGTTCGGCCCCTCGATCCCAGCTCAGGATCTTGCCCTCGAAGTCGAGCCCGACGATCGCCTGGGCCGCGTCGCCGCGGACGGCGTCCAGCTCACTCGCGTCGCGCCGGCGCTCTCGCTCGGATCGACGCAGGCGGTCGGACACGAGCCCGGCCAGGATCGCCGCCGCGACCCAGAGAGGCAGTGCGACGATCGCCCGCGCGGCGTGGTCGACGACGAAGACGAAGAAGAGCGCCCAGCCTCCCGCGGCGACCAGAGCGCCCCAACGCGGCCCGACGAGGAACGCGACCGCGGCTGCGATCAGGAGCGCCAGCGCGGCGGACGTCTCCGGCGCGGTGACATCGAGCAGCCCGAATGGAATCGTGGCGGCGGCCTCCAGCACGAGGCCGATCGAAGCCACGACCCAGGCATGAGATCTGAACCACGTGGGCGACATGGTCAAAGGGCCGCAGTTGTTGTTTGGGGGAGCATGACCCAGTTCGCGCAGGAACGCGAGAACCCTAGCCGTTGTTCGTCTCGACGGCCTCGGCGCGGCCGGTCACTCGGGCTCGTGCGTGACGGCCTCGATGTTGTTGCCCTCGAGATCGAGTACGTACGCCCCGTAGTAGTGCTCGTGGTAGACGCGGCGGACCCCCGGTGGGCCGTTGTCCTGTCCGCCCGCGGCCAGCGCCGCTGCGTGGAACGCGTCGACGTTGTGCCGGTCGGGGCTGTGGAAGGCGACGTGGACGGGCGCGCTCGGCTCGCCGCGCTGCGCGAGGAAGAAGTCCGGCTTGCCTCCGGCCGCGAAGCCTGCGCCCTCGACGAAGTCCATCGTCAGCTTGTAGCCGAGCGGCGCGAGCGCACGCGCGTAGAACACCTTCGCGGCCTCGACGTCGGCGACGTTGAGCGTTACGTGATCGAGCATCGCTGACATTCTTGCTGTTGTGATCATCGAGAACGGGACGATCAGGACGATGGACGCGTCGATTCCCGTCGCCAGGGCGGTCGCGATCGCCGGCGAGCACGTCGCGGGCGGGGTCGGAACGCACGAGACCGCGCTCGCCTCCCCCGATCGCGTCGACCTCGGTGGACGCTGCGTCCTGCCCGGCTTCAGCGACGCGCACGTGCACTTTCCCTCCTGGTCGCTCGCGCAGCGAGAGGTGCGCCTCGAGGACACGGCTTCGCTCGACGAGACCCTTGCGCGCGTGGCCTCGGCGGTCGAGTCCGTCGGGCCCGGCCGCTGGCTTCGTGGACGCGGCTGGCGGAGCGGCGACTGGTCGCCCACGGTCGAGCCCACGCGGCAGGCGCTCGACGCTGTCACCGGCGACACACCGACCGCGCTCACGGCCCGCGACTACCACTCGCTCTGGCTCAACTCTGCCGCGCTCGCCCAGGCGGACGGCGATCTCCAGGTCGAGGGAGGCGTGGTCGAGGTGGACGGCGACGGCGAGCCGACGGGTGTCCTGCGCGAGGAGTCAGCGTGGCGGTTCCGCGACCGCTTCCTGCTGGGGTCCGACGACGAGTTCGTGGACGCGATGCGCGAGGGGCTCCGGATCGCCGCGTCCCGTGGAGTGACCGCCGTGCACGACAAGGACGGCTGGCTCGGGGCGTTGCGGTTCTGGCAGCGCCTGGCCGACGAGGGCGGGCTCACGCTCCGGGTCTGGCAGTCCCTGCCGTACGACCACATCGCCCGGCTGGAGGAGATCGGGCTCCGCGCCGGGCTCGGCGACGACCGGCTGCGCATCGGCTATCTGAAGGTCTTCATGGACGGGACGCTGGGCTCGCAGACCGCGCGGCTGCTCGACGGCTCCGGGGTCGAGATCACGAGCCGTGAGGAGCTCGCCGAGATCGTGCGCGCGGGCGCACGGGCCGGTTGGCCGGTCGCGGTGCACGCGATCGGCGACCTCGCGAACCGCGACGCGCTCGACGCCTTCGAGGAGACCCGCGACGAGTGGGCGCCGCTCGGGCTCAGGCCGCGCATCGAGCACGCGCAGCTCCTGGCCGAGGAGGACATCCCGCGCTTCGGCCGGCTGGGCGTCACCGCGTCCGTCCAGTTCAGCCACGCCCCGTCCGATCGCGACATCGCGGACCGCAACTGGGCCGGGATGACCGACCGCGCCTACGCCTACCGCTCGCTGCTCGACACGGGTGCCGTGGTCGCGAACGGGTCCGACGCGCCGATCGAGGAGCTCGAGCCGCTGGCCGGGATCCGCGCCGGGGTGCTCCGCTCGCTCGACGAGCGCGAGGCGTGGCACCCGGAGCAGGCGGTCACCGTCGAAGAGGCGCTGGAGGCGACGATCCTCGCGCCGGCCTGGCTCGCCCGCGAGGAACGCCGGCGCGGGAAGCTGCTCCCCGGGTACCTCGCCGACCTCGTCGTGCTCGACCGCGACCCGCTCGCGATCCCACCGGAGGAGCTACCGGACGTCGAAGTGGTGGCGACGATGGTCGGCGGCCGCTGGACGCACAACCCGCCCCCCTGGGACTAGAGCTCGCCGAGCGAGCGGAAGAGCTCTTTCGCGGTCTCGACGCCGAGCGCGATGTACTCGACGCGGAAGCGCTCGTTCGGCGAGTGGATGTTCCCCTCGGGCAGGTCGAATCCGGTCAGGATGGTCGGAATCTGCCGGCTCTCGAGCGCGGCCATCACCGGGAGCGAGCCGCCGATCCGGATCAGGAGCGGCCGTGCGCCGATCACGCGCTCGAACGCGTCCTGGCCGAGCCCGATCGCCGGGTCGTCGGGCCGCACGAGAGCCGCTGGCGCACTCGCAATCAACTCGATCTCGACGTCGGCGCCCTCGGGGGCGGCCTCGCGCATCAGCCGCTCCATCTCCGCCGCGATCGCCTTCTCGTCCTGACCGGGCACGAGCCGAATCGACACGTTCGCCTCCGCCTCGACTCCGATCACGGTCTTCTGGAGCACCGGCTCGCCGCCCAGCACGCCGTGCACGTCGACGGCCGGCTCGACGCACGTGCGCAGGTAGAAGTCCTCCGCCGCGCGCGGATCGGCCGGGCGAGCACCCTGCGCGGAGAGCGCCTCGGAGCCCGGCTCGAGAGCGCTCCAGCTCTCGATCTCCTCGTCGCTCGGCCTGACGATCCCGGCGCGCAGCGGCTCCGGGACGCTCCCGTCCCGCGGCAGCACCGCACCGAGCACCTGCAGGAGCACGTGGCTCGCGTTCAGCGCCGCGCCCCCGAAGACGCCGGAGTGCAGGTCCTTCTCGCCGGTGCGCACCCGAACGTGGAAGTACACGATCCCGCGCGTCGCGACGAAGAACGCGGGCTTGCCGGGCGCGAGCATGTTCCCGTCGAAGATCACGCAGGCGTCTGCGCCGCGCTCGTCCGCCTCGAGGAAGTCGATGATCGAATGCCCGCCCGACTCTTCCTCGCCGTCGCACGTGAAGCGCACGTTCACCGGGAGAGCGCCCTCGGCCGCGAGCAGCGCGGCGGCCTTGAGGAGGATGTAGAGCTGACCCTTGTCGTCGGCGACTCCGCGCGCGTAGAGCCAGCCGTCGCGAACGGTCGGCTCGAACGGTGGAGACTCCCAGAGCTCGAGCGGCGCGGGCGGCTGGACGTCGAAGTGCCCGTACGCGATCACGGTCGGCGCGTCGTCGGCTCCTTCGGACGCGCGAAACTCGCCGATCACGAGCGGATGCTTCTCGGTCGCCACCAGCTCGGCCTCCCCGCCCGCGGCGCGGATGAAGTTCCGCACCCACTCGGCCGCGCGCACGACCTCGTCGACGAGCTCGGGGTCGGCGCTGACGCTCGGGATGCGCAGGAGCTCGTCGAGCTCCTCCATCCAGTCCTGCGGCGGTTCCGCCATGTCCGCGAGTCTATTGCGAGTGTTCTCCGGACGGGTTTGGAATGAGCGAGCTACAGGAGTGATCGGGACTTAGCGGACCTCAATTCCCCGGTTCTCCAACGATTCCACGATGGTCGCTATCCGACGCGGACTCGCGGAGAAGTAGAGCCGGTCCCAGCTCGTCTTCTCCGAGCGGAATCTGAGCCCTTCGGCGAAATGGAGCCAACTCGGCGGGACGAGCCTCTCGACTCTCGCCACGTCCTTGTAGGGAACCGTGATCGGACGGATGAAGCGCTGGATCCATCCGCGGGGGCTGAACGCCGCGGAGGCGGGCTTTGCCCGCCTCCGCTCACGTCCGTCAGGCTCCGGCTCCGCACCAATTTCGAAGAAAGTCGTCATGGCGCGCGCAGCGCGCCGGACTTTCTTCGACGACTAGGCGACTTCTCTGAGCTTTTGGCAATCAGCCAGCGCGCGGAGCTTCTTCAGGCACTGGTTCTCGATCTGCCTGATCCGCTCTCGCGTGACGTTGAACGCGCGTCCCACCTCGTCCAGCGTCCGCGGCTGCTCGCCGTCGAGCCCGTAGCGCATCTCGAGGATCTTCTGCTCCCTCGGCGAGAGCGAGCACAGGATCTGCTTGAGCGTGTCGCGGCGGAGCGCCTGCTCGGCCGACTCCTCGGGCAGCGGCGCCGACTCGTCGGTCAGGAAGTGGCCGAACTCCGACTCCTCGTCGTCGCCGACCGGCTTCTCCAGCGAGACGGGCAGCTGCGAGCTGCGCCTGATCTGCTCGACCTCCTCGGCGCTCAGGTCGAGCTCGCGCCCGATCTCGAGCGCGGTCGGCTCACGGCCCAGCTCACCGCGCAGCTTCCGCTCCGAGCGCACGATCTTGTTCAGCTTCTCGACGACGTGCACGGGCATGCGAATCGTCCGCGACTTGTCCGCGAGCGCGCGTGCGACGGCCTGGCGGATCCACCACGTCGCGTACGTCGAGAACTTGAACCCCTTGCGGTAGTCGAACTTCTCGGCGGCGCGAACGAGGCCGATCGTCCCCTCCTGGATCAGATCCAGGAACGGCAGCCCCTGGTTGCGGTAGCGCTTGGCGATCGACACGACGAGGCGCAGGTTCGCCTCGACCATGCACTGCTTCGCGTAGTGGTCGCCCCGCTCGATCTTCTTCGCGAGCTCGACCTCCTGCGACGCGGTCAGCAGGTCGACCTTGCCGATGTCTTTGAGAAACAGCTGGAGCGCGTCAGTCGAGACGTCCGGCGCGTCGAGGTCGAGTGGCTCCTCCTCGACTTCTTCCTCGGCGGGCACGACCTCGATGTGCAGCTCCTCGAGCACCCCGTAGAACTCGTCGATCTGCCCCGTGTCCAGAGACAGCTCGTCGAGAGCAAGCGTGATCTCCTCGGCCGCGAGCTTTCCGGCCTGTCGTCCAGCCTGAACGAGCTCCCAGAGCTCGTCGACCTCAAGGACACCCCCCGGCGCCCCGGCACGCGCTGTCACTTGCTCCCCTCCGCTCAACTCGGTTCCCCCTCCCGGTTTCTCACGGTAGTTGCAGCTGCCGAAATGTCAACGTATCTCTAGGCCGCGGCAGTCTTTCAAGCGGTATAGAGCTACGTCCATAGGCCGAAGGACCCGATCTTACGGTCCATAAGTCCTATTCGTGACGAACTTGTTCATACGCCCTCTAGACCGGCGAGGAGGCGCTTCGCTTCCCGGGCGAGCGGCGAGCCGGGTTGCTCCTTGCGCACGAGGCGGAGCTGGCGCTTGCCCTCCGCGAGCGCGCCGGGCTGCGAGCGGGCCAGCCAGAGCAGCATGAGGCCGAGGTGGAACCGGACCGTGGCGGCGTGCGGATAGCGCTTCGTGAGCGGGCCGAGGCGTGAGAACGCGGCCGACGGCCTGCTCTTGTCGAAGCGGCCGAGAGCGGCCGCGACCTGCGTCTCCGGATCGCCGGGGTCGAGCTTGGCGGCGTCGTCGAACTGCCGCTGGGCGGAGAGACGGCGACCGAGCCGCTGAAGCGCGAGCCCGTACAGGAGCTTCGCGTGGGCATCGGGGCTGGAGGCGTCCTTCCTGAGCAGCTCGAACTGGCGCGGAGGCGACAGCCCGGCGAGCCGGGCCGGCGGCGCGAAGCTCGGGACGAACAGCGGCTCGCCGGGAGGGAACGCAGGATGCAGGACGTCGTCCGCACGTTGGGCGGACATGGTGTCCGGCTGGGCGGACGCCGCTCGCCGCCAGGCCGCGGTTGCCTGCGAGGAGTCGCCGGCCCACAGGTTCGCGTAGCCGAGGTGGAGCAGGACGAGCGAGTCCTGCGGGTGCTCCTGCGCCAGTCGCTCGAGCGTTGCGAGGCCCGAGCCCGGCCAGGCGGCGAACGCGGCACCGACCTGAGCTGCGGGCGACTGGTACCGGGCGAAGATGCGCGCGGCCGCGGCTCGCTGCTTGTGCGATAGGAGGCGTTCCGCTCGCCGGAGCGACCTCGCCTCCGGATCGGTGCGAACTCCGAGGTCGAGCGCGAGCGGCGGCGCACCGGCGAGCGGGACCGGCTTGTTCTGGTTCCCACCCTTGCCGTTGGACGTGATCACGGCCAGCGCGACAGTCCCGCCCGCTGCGAGGCAGGCGGCGGCGCCGGCGATGACGATGATCCGTGCCCGGGGGCTCATTCAGTGCCCCATCCGGCAATGCATGCCGGCCCTGGCCCGCGATCACACGGCGCCAGAGTCCACCCTCGCCCTAACCAAGGCTGCAAGCCTTGGCCGCGGTCGAGTGCGGCCTCTGGCTTGGTGCTCGCGACCCAGGAGCTCGGCGGCATCACCGGACGGGACACTAGCCCGGATTATCCTTGGGGCATGGCCGGCGACCGCGAGCTTGTCCTCGAAGTCGATGCGGAGCGCGCGCGCGAGCTCCTCGGATCGGACCACCCGCCGGCCCTCGTCGACATCCGCGAGGCATGGGAGCTCGAGTCCGGGACGATCGCCGGCTCGGAGCACATTCCGATGGGCGACGTCGGCGCGCGGCTCGACCCGGAGCGCGATCGGCACATCGTCCTCTACTGCGCGCACGGCAACCGCTCGTTGCGGCTGGCGAAGGCGATGCACGACCACGGGTTCGAGGACGTCGTCTCGCTCGCCGGTGGGATCACGGCTGGGCCGAGGCGGGCCTTCCGGTCGAGACGCCGGGCGGGCTCGACGACGCGCAGCGCGTTCGCTACAGCCGGCATGTCCTGATCCCCGAGATCGGCGTCGCGGGCCAGGAGCGGCTGCTCGCCGCGAAGCGTGCTCGTCGTCGGCGCGGGAGGCCTCGGCTCGCCGGCGGCGCTCTACCTCGCCGCCGCGGGCATCGGGCGGCTGGGGATCGTGGACGACGACCTCGTCGACGAGTCCAACCTCCAGCGGCAGGTGCTCCATTCGACCGCGGCGCTCGGGGAGCCGAAGGTCGCGTCGGCGGAGCGGAGGGTTCGCGAGCTGAACCCGGACGTCGAGGTGGTCGCCTACCGGGAGCGCCTCGGCGCCGACAACGTCGACCGGATCCTCGACGAGGGCTGGGAGGTGATCGTCGACGGGGCCGACAACTTCCCGACGCGCTACCTCCTGAACGACGCGTCCGTCTGGCACGGCATCCCCGTCGTCCACGGCTCGATCTTCCGCTTCGAGGGCCAGGCCACCGTCTTCGCGCCGAAAAACACTTTGCAACACAGTGTTACTAAGTCGGTTGGGCCGGGGCCGTGTTACCGGTGCTTGTTTCCGCAGCCGCCTCCGCCGGAGCTCGCGCCGAGCTGCGCCGAGGGCGGCGTGCTTGGTGTGCTCCCAGGCGTGATCGGCTCGATCCAGGGCGCGGAAACGCTCAAGCTCGTGCTCGGGATCGGCGAGCCGCTCGTCGGGCGCCTGCTGCTGTACGACGCGCTCGCGGGATCGTTCGACGAGGTCTCGGTCCGGCGCGACCCCGGCTGCCCCGTCTGCGGCGACTCCCCCACGATCACCGAGTACGTGGACTACGTCGAATTCTGTGCTGGTACCGGCTGAGGTGCGGCGCGAGCTCGAGCGGCACGCGCTCGAGGAGGCGCCGAACGAGGCGTGTGGCCTCGTCCTCTTCCGCGACGGGCGCGCGGTCGGCTACGAGCGCGGTCGGAACGCGGACGCGTCGCCGTACCGCTTCAGGCTCGAGGTCGAGCCGGAGGTCTGGTTCCTGGAGAACGAGGGCTACGAGCTCGCGGTCTTCCACTCGCACCCGAGCTCGCCGCCGAAACCGTCGCGGGCCGACCTCGAACGGGCCGGCCTCTGGGCGGCGCGACCCTGGCTGATCCTCCGCACCGACACCCGTGAGCTCGCGGCGTGGCGGCTCGACAACGGCGGCGCGGAGCCGATCCCGATTGCGTAGCGCCGTCGTCGTCGGCGCGGGAGTCTTCGGCGGCTCGCTCGCGCTCCGGCTCGTCTCGAGCGGCTGGGACGTCACCCTGGTCGAGCAGTACCCGCCGGGACACGTGCGCGCCGCGTCGGGCGGGGAATCGCGGCTGATCCGCTTCTCGCACGGCGACAACGCGTGGTACACGCGCTCTGCCCGCCGCGCGCTCGACCTCTGGCGAGAGCTCGAGCGCGAGACCGGAACGGAGCTCCTGGTGCCGTCGGGCGTCGCCTGGTTCTTCACGGGCGAGCACGGCTGGGGCGAGGAGAGCGAGCGCATTCTCGGAGAGCAGGGCATCGCGGTCGAGCTCCTCGCGCCCGACGAGGGCGCGCGGCTCTGGCCGAGCTTCGACGGGCAAGGTCTCGAGTCGATCCTGTTCGAGCCCGAGGCCGGGGTGCTCCGTGCACGCGATGCGACCCGGGTCACGGCCGAGCTCGCAATCGAGCGCGGAGCCCACTTCGTCACCGGGACCGCCGCACCCGAGGATGACGCGGTCCTCGTCGGCGGCGACCGTCTGGAGGCGGACCGGATCGTCTGGGCCGGGGGCGCGTGGCTCGCCGGGCTGTTCCCGGGGCTCGTCGACCTCCGCGTGACGAGGCAGGACGTCTACTTCTTCGGCGCGCCGGCCGGCTGGCAGGCTCCGTCCGTTCCCGGGTGGGTCGACTTCGACAACGGCGTGTACGGCGTCGGTGACCTCGACGGCCGTGGGTTCAAGGCGAGCCCCGACCGCGAAGGGCCGGCGTTCGACCCGGATGCAGGCGAGCGCGTCGCCTCCGAGGAGAAGGAGCGCGAGGCGCGCGAGTACGTCTCCCTCCGCTTTCCGGCCCTGGCCGGCGCGCCGCTCGTCGGCACGCGCTCCTGCCCCTACTCGCTCACGAGCGACACGAATTTCCTGATCGCGCCGCACCCCGAGCACGAGCATGTCTGGCTCTTCGGCGGCGGCTCGGGCCACGGTTTCAAGCACGGGCCGGCGCTCGCGGAGTACGTGGAGAAGCTGCTGAACGAAGAGGAGGAGCCCGACCCGGCGTTCGCGCTCGGGACGCGGTCACCAGGGGGCGGCTTGCGCGCCCCCTGGATCGAGCGGTAAGTCCTACTAGGTGACCTTGAAGCTGCCTTTCATCACGGATGCGTGAGGGTCGCAGATGTACTTGTACGTCCCCTTCTTCAGCTTCACGGTGACAGTCTTCGTGCCCTTGAACGGCGTGGTCGTGATGATCTTGTTCACGCCCGGGCCCGTCAGGTGGAAATCGTGGATGTTCGACTTGTCGTTGACGGTGATCTTGTAACTGCCGGCCTTGAGCGTCTTCACCTTGGCGGTGCCCTTCTTCAGGGTGATGGTGAAGCCGGGGCCGACGGTGCCGGTCAGCTTCGTGACGCTGCTGGTCGCTCCGATCGGAGCCGCGAGCACGAGCGTGACCAAGAGCCCGGCGGCGAGTAGTGCGATGCGAGTCATCGTCCTCCTTTTGCGAAACAGTGCTCAGAGCGTTACTTCTGCGCCCTGATCGTTCTGGATTTCCGGCGCGATACTAGCGACCGCCGGTTACGCGCTTGTAAAGCGTCCGCGTCAGTCCTGGAGCCAGAACAGGCCGACCGTGCCCGGGCCGGCATGTGTCCCGACCACCGGGCCGAGCGTGGTCGCGACCTCGATCTCCGCGTTCGGACGGACGTCGCGGACGAGCTTCTCCACCGCGGCCATGCGCTCGGGAGCGTCCGCATGGGCGATGCCGACTCGGAGGCCGGGCTCGTCGCCCGTCGCCGTCCTGAACGCCTCGGCGAATTCCTGGATCGCCTTGCGGTTGCCCCGGACGCGCTTCAGCGGAAGCACCTCGCCGTCCTCGAGCGTGAGGATCGGCTTGATGTGCAGGAGCTGACCGGCCCAGCCGGCTGCGCGCCCGATCCGCCCGCCGCGCGCAAGGAACTCGAGCGTGTCCAGAGTGAAGATCAGCCCCGCCTCGCGCTTGAAGCGCGCCACGAAGTCGTCGATCTCCTCGTCCGTCGTCCCACGCTCGAGGCGCCGCTGGACGCCGAGCGCGAGCATCACGATCGCCGCCGAGGCGGTGGCCGTGTCGATCACGCGCACGCGGCCGCCCGACTGCTCGCCGGCGCGCACGGCGCTCTCGTACGTGCCGGAGAGCTTGGCGGAGACCGGGAAGGCGAGGATGCGCTCGTAGCCGGCGAGGTCGTCGTAGGCGGCCTCGAAGTCCTGCGGCGTCGGCTGCGACGTCGTCGGCAGCTCTTCGGCCGTGCGGAGCCGTTCGTAGAACTCGGCCGGGCCGATGTCGACGTAGTCGCGGTAGCTCTCGGCGCCGAAGCGGACGTAGAGCGGAACGACCCGCCAGTTCGGGAAGCGTTCGGCCGCGTCGGGGAAATCTGCGGTCGAGTCGAGGACGATCGCCGTGTTCTCGGCGCTCAGGTTCACGTCAACCGTGACCCGCGGCGCTGAGGATCGCCGCGATGATCGTGTCGAGGTGCTCGTCCTTGGTCAGGCACGCGACCGCGCCGGCCTCGAACAGGGCGTCGACCTCGCGGAGGTTCGCCGAGGCGGTCAGGCAGATGACGGCCACCTCGGGGCACGCCGCACGCAGAGCCCTCGTCGCCTCGACGCCGTCGAGCGCGGGCAGGCGGAAGTCCATCACGACCACGTCCGGGTCGAGCTGCCGGCAGAGGTCGGCGACCTTCGACCCGTCTCCCACCGAGCCGACGACGTCGATGTCCGAGCGCAGCCCGAGCAGGAGCTCGAGCGCCTCCCGGAAGACGTCGTTGTCCTCGACCAGGGCTACGCGGACGGGGGCGGCAGACACGGGCGCACTCTAGGGAACCGGTCGGCGCAGACCAAGCCGGCTACGCCGACGCCAGCGCGACGTGCACCTCCTGGGGAAACGCCAGACCGTCGTCGGTCACGTACGGAGCGAGGCTCGCGCTCACATCGGCGCTCACGAGGGCGACGAGACGTTGGCGCGCCGACGGCTCGCGGTCGGACAGCAGCGCGGCGACGGGCGTCGCGGCGAACTGGATGCGGACGTATTCGGCCGCCGACGCGAACCGAACCGTCCGCGCGACCGTCTCGACACGGACGTCCGCGAAGCCTGCGGTGTCGAACAGCGCACGCAGCTCCTCGGGATCCGCGAGCGAGTGCTCGTTTCGCTTCGCCAGCGACGCGCCCTCCCCGAGGTGCCGGTCGAGCGCGTCCGAGAGCGCGTGCGTCGCGGGGTTCCTCTCGATGGCCGTGAAGACGCTCGCAGCGACCCTCCCGCCGGGCGTCGAGACACGCCGCATCTCCAGGAGTGCGGTCGGGCGATCCGGAAAGAACTGCAGGCCCAGCTGGCAGAGGACGACCCCGAACTCACGATCGTCGAACGGCAAGCTCCAGCGCGCTTCCCTCGTGCCACTCGATCCGCGCAGCTCCCGCCGGCTGCAGCGAGCGGGCGACGGCGAGCATCCCGCGGTTCACGTCCAGCCCGGCCACACGCCCGCTGTCCCCGACCCGCTCAGCCGCGACGCGTGCAACGGCGCCGGTGCCGCACGCGACGTCGAGCACCCGGTCGCCGCGCCTCACCCCGACTCGGTCGACGAGGTCGACCGCCCACGGCAGCGTCACCGCCGGAACGAGATAGCGCTCGTACAGCTCGGCCGAGGCGCCCTCGAGCTGCCACCGCTCCGGATCGCGGGTCACGCCGACTCGAAGCTCACTCGGCGGCGAGCAGGAGCGGATAGTGCGGCTGGCCGCCCGGGTGCACCTCGAGCTCGAGGTCCGGGTGCTGCTCGGCGACGCGAGCGAGCAACGGGCCGAGCTCGGGCTCGTCCTCGCCGGTGATCAGAGTCAGCACGTCGCGCGGCTCGGCGAGCAGGCGGTCGACGACCGACGTGGCGACCGTGTCGAAGCTCGTCCCGCCCGCGACCGGGTCGCCGCCGACGAGGCCGAGATAGGCGCCGCGCTCGACCTGCAGGCCGTCGACGCTCACCGCTCTCGACGCGACCGTGACGCCGCCCGTCGCGACCGCCGCGGCCGCGCTCTCCATCGCCTGCGCGTTGGCCTCGGCGCCGGCGAGCGGGTCGTACGCGAGCATCGCCCCGAGGCCGGCCTGGAGCGAGCTCGACGGGACGACGTGGACGGGGACGTCGGCGAGCCGCGCCGCCTGGCGCGCCGCGAGGACGACGTTGTCGTTGTTCGCGAGCACGACGGCCTCCGGCGCGTTCGCGCTCTCGATCGCGAGCACGAGCTCTTCGGTCGACGGGTTCATCGTCTCGCCGCCGTCGACGATCCCGGTCGCGCCCATGCTCTCGAACAGACGGCGATTGCCCTCGCCGGTGACGACCGCGACGACCGCGGTCCGGCGATCGTCGGGGCCCGGGTGCGAGAGCCGCTCCTCGCGCTGGGCGCTCTGGAGGTGCATGTTCGCGATCTCGACCCGCTCGATGACGCCCATCGCCGTGCCCGCCCGCAGCGCGGCGCCGGGGTCGTCGGTGTGGACGTGCGCCTTGAGCGCGGCTGCGTCGCCGACGACGAGCAGCGAGTCGCCGAGCGGCTCGAGCTCACGCTCGAGAACGTCGCGATCGAGGTTCTCGCCCTCGACGACGAAGACAGCGCAGTAGCGGTAGCGCGAAGCCTCCTGGTGGACCGCGTCCGCGGTCAGCGGCACAGCCTCGACCGCCTCCGGCAGCGGCTCGCCGGAGACGTGCGCGGAGATCCCGCGCAGGATCTCGACCAGCCCGGCCGCCCCCGCGTCGACGACGCCGGCCTTCGTGAGCACGTCGAGCTGCTCCTGTGTCCGCGCAACGGCCGCGTCTCCGTGTGCGACCAGCGCGTGGAGGAGCGCCGGGAGCGCTTCGTCGCGGCGCAACTCGGCCTCGTCGGCCAGCTCCCGGATCACGGTCAGGATCGTTCCCTCCGCCGGCTCGCGAACCGCCGCCCAGGCGGTGTCGGAGCCGTGCCTGAGCGCGGTCGCGACCGACCCGTCCTCGTCGAAGCCCTCGACGGCGCCGCGGATGATCTGCGAGAGGATGACGCCGGAGTTGCCGCGCGCTCCGAGCAGCGCGGCGTGGGCGATGTCCGTCTTCCCCGCCTCGAGCGCCTCGCGAACGGCGCGCACCGTGAGCAGCATGTTCGTCCCGGTGTCCCCGTCGGGCACCGGGTAGACGTTGAGATCGTCGATGCGCGCCCGGTTGCGGTCGAGAGCGGATTCGGCCGCGCGGGCGAGCTCGAGCACGCTACCGCGCTCGGTCATCCGCGGGTTATACCGAGCCTAGAGGGCTTTTTCGACTTTGCCCGCCTTGAGGCAGCGGGTGCAGACGTACGCGCGGGTCGGCCGTCCGTCGAGGAGCACGCGGACGCGCTGGAGATTCGGGTCGAAGCGCCGCTTCGTGGCCACCATCGAATGGCTCCGGCTGTGACCGAAGGACGGCTTCTTTCCACAGACTGCGCACACCTTTGCCATGGGACGGAAGAGTGTAGCGGAGCCTAGTGCAAGCCGCCCGCGGCCTGCGCCCGGAGCTGGGAGAACACGTCTGCCATCTCGAGCGCCGTCCGCACGGCGTCCCCAGCCCGGTCGATCCGCTCCTCGGCCTGCTCGCGCGTGTCCACGGTCAGGACGCCGAACGAGACCGGAACGCCCGTCTCGAGCGCGGCCAGCTGGAGACCGCTCGCCGCCTCGCTCGCCACGTAGTCGAAGTGCGGCGTCTCACCGCGGATCACGCAGCCGAGCGCGACCACGCAGGCGTAGCGGCGCGTCTTCGCGAGCGCCATCGCGGCCAGCGGGAGCTCGAACGCGCCCGGGACCGGCATCACCAGCACCGCGTCGCGCGTGACGCCGACCTCCTCCAGCTCCGCGAGCGCGCGCTCGAGCAGCCGGTTCGTGATCTCGCCGTTGAAGCGGCTGACGACAACCGCGACTGCGCGGCGACCGTCCACTCCTCCTGCGAGGACGCTGTACCCGTCCGGGACGCGTAGCTCCCCGGGCGTGTGCTGAGAGTCTGGAGACTCTTCTGCGACATCGGGTGGTCCAGCACCGTCTTCCGCGGGTGGCTCCGGAGCGGGCTCCTCGCTTGTCGCGGGGGAACCTCCCGGTTCCCCCGAAGCCCCCTCCCCTGGTTCGCTTTCGCGGACAGGCGGCTCCGCCGCCGGCTGCGCCGCCCCCAGCTCCCGCAGGCGAGACTCGATCTCGCTCATCCGCTCGCTCATTCCTCTTTGCCCTCGGCGAAGCGCAGGTCCTGGTGGTGCAGGCGATGCCCGAGCTTGTCGCGCTTCGTCTCGAGGTACCGGCGGTTCTCGTCCGTGGGCGCGACCTCGATCGGGACCTGCTCGACGACCGTCAGGCCGAAGCCCTCGATCCCGGTCAGCTTCTTCGGGTTGTTCGTGAGGATGCGAATCGTCGTCAGCCCGAGGTCGGCGAGGATCTGGTTGCCGATCCCGTACTCGCGCGCGTCCGCCGGAAGCCCGAGCTCGAGGTTCGCCTCGACGGTGTCGAGACCCGACTCCTGGAGCTCGTACGCCTTGAGCTTGTTCAGCAGCCCGATGCCCCGGCCCTCCTGGGTCATGTAGAGCAGCACACCGTGCTCCTCGTCGGCGAGCCTGGCCAGCGCCTGCGCGAGTTGCTCACCGCAGTCGCAGCGCAGCGAGTGGAAGACGTCGCCGGTCAGGCACTCCGAGTGGACGCGGACGAGCACGTCCTCGGCGCCGTCGACCTCGCCGCGGACGAGCGCGATGTGATGCTTCCCGGTCAGCTTCTCGCGGAAGGCGATCGCCTGGAACTCGCCGTACGCGGTCGGCAGGTGGACCGAGGTCGTGCGCTCGACGAGCTTCTCCGTCCGGCGCCGGTACTCGATCAGGTCGGCGACCGTGATCAGCTTGATCTCGTGCTGCTCGCAGAACCCGACGAGGTCGGGGACGCGCGCCATCGTCCCGTCCTCCTTCATCACCTCGCACACGACGCCCGCGGGGTTGAGGCCCGCGAGCCGGGCGAGGTCGACGGCCGCCTCCGTCTGGCCCGCGCGCCTGAGCACGCCGCCTTCGCGTGCGCGCAGCGGGAAGACGTGGCCGGGCTGGACGAGGTCGCCCGGCCCCTTGGTCGGGTCGATCGCGACCTGGATCGTGCGCGAACGGTCCTGCGCGGAGATTCCGGTCGAGACGCCCTCGCGGGCCTCGATCGAGACGGTGAAGGCGGTCTGCAGCGGTGCCTCGTTGCGATCGGCCATCTGGCGCAGAGCCAGCTCGTCGCAGCGCTCATCGGTCAGCGGCAGGCAGATCAGGCCGCGCGCGTGCGTGGCCATGAAGTTGATCGCCTCGGGCGTCGCGAACTGGGCCGCGATCGTCAGGTCGCCCTCGTTCTCGCGGTCGGCCGCGTCGACGACGACCACGAACTTGCCCTGGCGGATGTCCTCGATCGCATCCTCGATCGCGGCGAAGTGCCTCGTCTTCTCATGCGCCGTCTGCGTCATCAGCCCGAAATCGTATCCCGGTCGATGAGTTTCTCGACGTACTTGGCGAGCACGTCCACCTCGAGGTTGACCTCGTCACCCGGTTCGAGGGCCCCGAGCGTCGTCACTTCGAGCGTGTGCGGGATCAGGGCGACCTCGAAGGCGTCGTCGCGCAGGCCGGCGATCGTGAGCGAGACGCCGTCGACCGTGATCGAGCCCTTCTCCACGCAGTAGCGCAGGATCTCTGGCGCCGCCTCGACCCGGACGCGTGCGTCCTCGACCGAGGCGATCCGGCCGACCGCGTCGACGTGTCCCTGCACGAAGTGACCGCCGAGCGGGTCGCCTGCGTGCAAGGCCGGTTCGAGGTTGATCTCGTCGCCGGCCTCGAGTCGGCCGAGAGTCGTGCGGCTCAGCGTCTCGGGAACCGCGGTCACCGAGAAGCTGCCGTTCGAGACCACCGTCGCGGTCAGGCAGGCGCCGCTGACCGACACCGAGTCGCCGATGCCGAGCTGCGAGGCGGTCGCCGGAGCGTCGATCTCGAAGCGCAGGCCCTCGGGCTCCTGCTGCATCGAAGCGACACGACCGCGCTCGCGGACGATTCCCGTGAACATCGCGGGAAGGCTAGATCAGGTTCCCAGCGCGAGGGCCTCGAGCGTCTCTCGCGCGATCATCTCCAGCTCTCCGCGCTCGCCGGGGACGACCGTCCTCAGATGCTCCGCGAGCTCGTCCACCGCCTCCAGCTGTCCCGGGGCGAGAGCGTTGCGGTCGCTCTCGGCGAGGCCGCGCTCGAGCTCGGCGTTGCCGATGTGCCTCGCGAGCCAGCGCGAGATGAGCATGATCAGTCGGTCGTCCGCGCGGTGCTCAGGGCTCATGGACATAGGCGGTCAGGAGCACATCCTCGCCCATGGCTCGCGCGCTCTGGTGTGTGAGCGCGACCCGCGCGTTCAAGCGGGGGCCTGCGCCCGAGATCGTCGGTGCCACGAAGAGCATCACCTTGTCGACGAGGTTCGCCTCGAAGAACGAGGACGCGAGGGTCGGTCCGCCCTCGAGCAGCAGCGATTGCACGTTCTCGCCCGCGAGTCGCTCGAGCACCTCGTCGAGCGGGCCCGAGAGCAGCTCGAGGTCCGATCCGCTGGGGAGCGGCCCCTGCCCGAACGCGAGCCGGCGCGGCTGACGGAGAACGTCCACGTCGCGCGCGTCGAGCCGCGGGTTGTCGGCGCGCACGGTTCCCATCCCGACCGCGACCGCGTCGGAGGCGGCCCGCAGCTCGTGGACGTGTCGCCTGCTCTCCTCGCCCGACACCCAGCGCCGGCCGGGCACGGTCATCCGCCCGTCGAGAGTGACCGCCGCCTTGTAGGTCACGAACGGCCTCCGGAGCCGCGCCCACGTGAGCCAGGCCTCGATCTGGACGCGCGCCGCCCAGAGCTCGGCGAGCTCGACCTCGACGCCCGCCTCGCGCAGGCGTGCGATCCCGTCGCGCGTCGGGTCCTTCGCGCCGACGACGACCTTCGCGATCCCGGCCGCGAGGATCGCGTCGACGCACGGCGGCGTCGAGCCGTGGTGGTCGCAGGGCTCGAGCGTCACGTAGAGCGTCGCGCCCCGGGCGGCCTCGCCCGCGGCCTCGAGCGCCACGACCTCCGCGTGCGGCCCGCCCTTCCGCTCGTGCCAGCCCTCGCCGACGATCTCGTCGCCACGCGCGACGACGGCTCCGACGACCGGGTTCGGGTGCGTCGTCCCACGCCCGCGCTCGGCGAGCTCGACGGCGCGCTCGAGCATCAGAGCGCGGTCAGGCCGCGGTATGCCGCCGCGATGTCCTCCCGGCCGAAGACGCTCGTCCCGGCCACGAGCAGGCTCGCGCCCGCCTCGCGCAGCTCGCGGACGTTGTCCGGGCCGACGCCGCCGTCGACCTGGATGTAGACGTCGTCGGGCAGCAACTCGCGCAGCCGCCGCACCCGCGGAATCGACTCCTGCATGAACGGCTGTCCGGAGTAGCCGGGGTGAATGCTCATGCAGAGGACGAGGTCGACGAGCCCGCCGGCGGCTTCGGCCACGGGGTCCGGCTCGGTCTCCGGGTTGAACGCGACGCCGACGCCGAGCCCGAGCTCCCGGGCCTGCGCGATCACGCCCGGCAGGTCGTCGCACACCTCGTAGTGCACGGTCACGCTGTCGCCGCCGGCCTCTGCGATCGCCCGGAAGTGCTTCTCCGGCGAGACGATCATCAGGTGGCAGTCGAGGACGCCGCCGAGCTCGTGGACGAGCGGCGAGATCGACTTGAGGACGATCGGCCCGATCGTGATCGGCTCCACGAACTGGCCGTCTCCGACGTCGAACTGGAAGATGCGGGCGCCCGCGCCCATCACGGTCTCGATCTGTTCGCCCAACCGGGAGAAGTCGGCCGCGTAGATGGACGGCTCGACCTCGACTCCGCGCACCCAGTCAGTCCAACCCATGGTCAGGAGCGTAAGCCGCGGAGCCAGGCTTCGTAGGCCATACGGGTGCCGCCTTCGGGCTGCACCTCGAGCAGCTCGAGCCGGTCGCCGTCGAGTCGCGAGCGCCAGACGATCACGCTGCGGCCCTCGACCTCGCCGCGCGCGCCGATGTGGGGAGACAGCGCGCGGATGCGGTCGTGGAGCTCCCTGGCCGGGCGCGACCAGTCGAGCTCGCGGTCGGCCGGGCCGATCTTCTCGGCGTACGTCGGCTCTCCGACCTGCGGCGAGAAGGTGTCGTTGGCGAGCGCCTCGTCGATCAGCTCCGGCGCAAGGCGGGCGACCTCGGCGTACACGTCCCCGGCAGTCGTGTCGCCGCCGATCCTGAGGTCGTGCGTCGCGCCGATCGGGCCGGCGTCGAGCTCCTCGACGAGGCTGATCACCGAGACCGCGCTCTCCTCGTCGCCGGCCATGATCGCGCGCTCGATCGGAGCTGCTCCGCGCCAGCGCGGAAGCCGCGACGGGTGGACGTTGAGCCAGGTCGCCTGGTCGAGCAGGCTGGACGGGATCAGCGCGCCGTAGGCGACGACGACGATCGTGTCGACGCCGTCGAACGAGAAGGACTCGTCGAGCCGCTCGTCCTGACGGACGGGAATGCCGAGGCGCTCGCGCCACCTCCTTGGCCGGAGGAGCGCCGACCTGGCGGCCACGTCCACGCGGCCGGTCGGGGCGCGTGAGCAGGAACGCGATCTCATGCTTCGCGGCGAGCCGTTCGAGGACGTCTGCTCCGAGCGGCGCAGTCGCCGCGACGGCCAGTTTCAAAGCGCCGCGGACTGGCGCAGGACCGCCATCGCCTCGCGGCGTCCCTCCGGACTCGTCCGGTCGATGATCAGGACGCCGTCGAGATGGTCGAGCTCGTGCTGCGCGACCCGCGCGGGCAGCCCCTCGAGCTCGAGCGTGACCTGGTTCCCCTCGGCGTCGCGAGCATCGATGCGCACGCTCACCGGGCGCTCGACCGGAACCACGACCCCCTGCATCGACAGGCAGCCCTCGTCGTCCTCGTCCAGCTCGTCGGAACGCTCGACGATCACGGGGTTGACGAGAGCCCGCGGCTCCTGCTCCTCGTCGGCCTGGATCACGAACAGGCGGCGCAGGATGCCGACCTGGTTCGCCGCCAGCCCGACCCCGCGCGCGTCCTGCATGAGGCGGATCATCCGCTCGACGAGCTGCGCCAGGTCGCCGTCGAAGGCCTCGACCTCCTGCGCCTCGAGGCGGAGCACCGGATCCGGGTACTGGCGGATCTGCGCGAGCGCCAGCCGCCGCGTCGCCGCGACCTGCGCGTCGAGCTTCTCGTCGGTCTTGACCTGGCCCTGGTCCGCCATGTCTTCGAGTGTAGTCAGACGCTCTGGGGGTCAACGTCGACCACGACAGCGAGCTCGGCTTCGCGCATCGCCCTGGACGCGGACGCGAGCAGGCGACCCGCGCGCGAGGCGACCTCACGCGGATGTTCCGTCTTCACGACGAGCTGGGCACGGTGCCGTCCCCGGAGACGGAACAGCGCCGCCGGGCCGAGCAGCTCTCCCGGGGCGTCAGCGAGCCGGTCGGCGAGCTCCGTCAGCGCGCGCAGCGCATCCTCCCGGTCCGGCCCCGAGACGAGGATGCGCACGAGGTGCCGGTAGGGCGGGTAACCCAGCTCGCGGCGGCGCTCGAGCTCGCCCGCGAGGAAGCCTTCGACGTCCTGGCGCACGGCGAGCGCGACGGCCCGCGACTCGGGCTGGAACGTCTGCACGAGGACGCGTCCCGGGGCATCCCGGCCGCTGCGCCCGGCCAGCTGCGTGACGAGCTGGAACGTGCGTTCCTCGGCGCGGAAGTCGGGCACGCCGAGGCCCGTGTCGGCGTCGATCACGGCCGCGAGCGAGACGTCCGCGAAGTGGTGACCCTTGGCCACCATCTGCGTGCCGACGAGCACCGCGCGATCCGCGGCCGCGAAGCGCCTCAGCGTCGCCGCCGGCTCGCCGGGCTTCTCGATCGCGTCGGCGTCGAGCCGGAGGCGCTCGAGCTCGGGAACGTGCGCTTCCAGCTCCCGCTCGAGTCGCTGCGTCCCGGCTCCGATTCGCGCGAGCTCGACCGAGCCGCAGGCCGGGCAGGCCTCGGGCGACGCCTCCGCGTGCCCGCAGTGGTGGCAGTGCAGCGCCTCGTCCCTGTGCAGCACGAGCGCGACGTCGCAGTTCGGGCAGCGCCTCGTCTCGCCGCAGGCCCGGCAATGCAGCGCGGGTGCGACCCCGCGGCGGTTGAGCAGGAGGATCGCCTTGCCTCCGCCCTCGGCGAGCTTGCCGAGCTCCGCGAGGAGCGGCGCGGACAGCGGGTAGCCGGCCTCGCCGCGCAGGTCGATCGTGCGCACCGTCGGGCGGCGGACGCCGATCCGCTCGCCGAGCTCGATCCGCTCGAGCCGCTCCCAGCTCTCGGGCCGGGGCGTCGCGCTCCCGTAGATCGCGACGGCGCCTTCGAGCGAGGCGCGCTTCGCGGCCACCGTGCGCGCGTCGTAGCGCGGGTCGGACTCCTGCTTGTAGGCGGCGTCGTGCTCCTCGTCGACGCAGACCAGGCCGAGCCGCGGCAGCGGGGCGAAGACGGCCGAGCGCGCACCGATCACGATCGGCGCGTCCCCCGAGGCGATGCGCTCGCGCTCGTCGCGCCGCTCCGCCTCGCTGAGCGACGAGTGGAGGATCGCCACGCGGTCGCCGAAGCGCGCCCGGAAGCGGCCGACCGTCTGTGGCGCGAGCGCGATCTCGGGGACGAGGACGATCACGCCGAGGTTGCGCGCGAGCGCCTCGGCCGCGGCCTGCAGGTAGACCTCGGTCTTCCCGCTGCCGGTCGCGCCGTAGAGCAGGAAGTGGCCGCCGCCCTCGTCGTACGCGCGCCCGAGCCTGGCGAGCGCACGCTCCTGTGCGGCGGTCAGCGCCTGCGGCTCCGGCTCGCCTCCCAGGGAGTCCCGCTCGGCGGGTTGCGGCAGCTCCTTGCGGCGCGCGCGCTTCGCCGGGGCGACGAGCGCGAGCGCCCGGCCCGGCGTCGAGCCGTAGTAGTCCGCGAGCCAGAGCGCGAGCTCGACGAGCGGCGCGGGCAGCGACTCGACGACGCGCTCGATCGGAGCAGCCTCGATCGCCCGCCGGGGGCGAGTCCTCGAGATCGATCACAACCCCGCGTTGACGAGCCCCGCCGAGCCTGACGGAGACGACGTCCCCGCGAACGACATCCTCGGGCACCTCGTACGTGAACGGGCGTGCCAGAGCACGCGTCGTCACGAGTGGATAGACCGAGGCGTAGTGCGTCACGCCCCGCAGGCTAGTGGGACGGCGAGACATGCTTCTCGGTTTCCTGACGTGTCGCTGAGCGTCCGTATGCGAGTGGGACAGTGTTTGTCACACGGCCCGCTCGCGGGAGGGCGCTCAGCGGCGCGAGGCGGCCTGCGGAGCCCGGCTCCGCCGGGCGGGAGCGGGTCGCCGGTCAGGGAAGCGAGATCAGACTCCGGCGGCTTCGATGATGAAGTCGGTCGCGAAGCCGAGGAACAGCCCCGCGAGCAGCATCCAGGCGACGAGCGTCTTGTAGCCGAGCTTCTGGTTGACGTTCATCAGCTGGATGACGACGTAGAGGATCGAGCCGGCCGCGAGCGCGAGGAAGGCGACCGAGACGGTCTCGTTCACCCAGACGTGGCCGAGCATCGTCCCGACGAAGGTCGGGCCGCCGCCGATCAGCCCCAGGAGCAGGAGGAACTTCCACGAGGGCCGCGTCTCGGAGCCCGAGAGCGGCGCGACGATGCCGAAGCCCTCGGTCGCGTTGTGGAGGCCGAAGCCGATGATGAGGACGAGCGCGAGCGTCACCTGGTCCTGGGCCGCGGACTGCCCGATCGCGAGCCCCTCGGAGAAGTTGTGCAGCCCGATGCCCGTCGCGATCAGCAGCGCGAGCCAGGCGGCGGGCGAGAGGCCGGCCACCCACGAGCGTTCGAACTCGGCCGCGGACGCTGCGCCCGGGCCGAGCATCGCCTTGCTGCGCTGGCGGCCGAACCACCGGTCGTAGTAGACGAGGCTCATCATGCCGATCGTCGCGCCGGCCGCGAAGGTCACGGCGAGCCGGACGAAGTCGACCCACGACCCGCCCTGGTCGGTCGCCGACTTCAGCGCCGCCTCGACGGGCTCGATGCCGTGGACGAGCACGTCCCAGAGCAGGAAGAGCAGGATTCCCGTCGCCATCGCGCTCAGCGCCGCCTTCAGCCGCGTGCTCGCGCTCTTGATCCGTCCGACCGGAAGGCCGAGGAAGATCGTGAAGCCGGCGAGCGCGCCGAGGACGAGCAGCTGAGTCGTGGACATGCCTGGTCTGGGTCTCCTTCTTCGGTTTGTAAGGCGAACCTTACAAGCGGCTGGACTATATTCAAACTCGAATGGCCGAGCGCCACTCAGTCGACGAGTACCTCGAGACGATCTACTTCCTCGCGTTCCCGATCGGCGAGTACAGCCCGCAGGCGAGCGGATCCTCCCCCACGCTCGCGTCGCGCGTCGCCGAGATGCTCGGTGTCTCGCGCGCCTCGGCCGGCGAGATGCTGAAGCGGCTCGAGAAGGAGGGCCTCGTCAGGCGCGGCGAGCACAAGGAGGCGCTGCTCACGCCCGCGGGCCGGAAGCGCGCGGAGAAGGTCGTGCGCAAGCACCGGATCGTCGAGCGGCTGCTGACCGACTTCATGGGCTACACGGCGGCGGAGGCGCACGTCTACGCGGACGACATCGGCGAGACGTTCTCCGACGACATGGTCGAGCGGATGGAGGAGAAGCTCGGCTACCCGGAGCGCTGCCCGCACGGCTGGCCGGTCGACCCCGAGTTCGAGCAGGCCGAGAACAGCGAGCTGGCCCCGCTCGCGGCGCTCGAGGCTCCGGCGAAGGCGACGATCGTGCGGCTCGCCGAGCACGACGGCGAGCTCCTGCACTGGTTCTACGACGAGGGCTACGTGCCGGGGACGAAGATCGAGCTCAGCGAGGCCCAGCCCGCCGCCGGCCAGTTCACGGTGAAGGTCGACGGGCGCGAGCAGGCGATCGCCGAAAAGGCCGCGGCCGGCCTCTTCGTCAAGACCCAGCTAGGGGAGGGTCTGGGGAGACCCGGGAGGTTCCCCCAGACCGGGTGGGGATTAGTAGCCGCTGCCTCCGTACCCGCCGCCGGACGAGGGCGGCGGACGTGAGTCGAAGCGGCCTTGCCGGACACCGTGCACGACGCTGCCACGTGCCGACGTCCTTGAAGCCGTTGCCCTTCATGTCGCCGGGCTTGTGGTCCTGGACGAACGTGTACAGCGGGCCGCCCTTGTAGGCCACCTGCGACCGGCCGTCGGGGCGCTTGACGGTGCCGAGCGACTTCGCGCCGGTCGGTGTCTTGCCCTTGGCGACGACGAGCGGGTGCCACAGCGCGAGGCACGCCGAGTTCCGTGCAGATGAAATGCCCTTTCCGCTCGACGCTCAGGTGGTAGAGCGTCAAGCCGCGGCGGTTGACGAGAAGCGTCTTCCCCGAGACCATCCTCGTCTTGACGACGGCCTGTTTGTGTGCTGTCGCCCATCGAGCGAGCGGCGAGCGCACCGATCAGCGCTGCCACCGCCACGCACGAGGATCACGGGCACGATCAGTTTCGCATTGCGCATTTTCAGGCCCTCCTATAAAGGTGAGTTCCGAGCCTCCGAGTGGTCGTTCAGTGGGGCTCGTCACCGGGAAATACGCGCGCGGCCTGGCCGCGGATTGACAACGCGGGCCTCGTTTAACGCGAGGTCAACAGAGCGCTACGCGGTTGCGGGCTCGCCGATGCCGGCGGCCTGGCGCAGCGCCTCGGCCTTGTCGGTCCGCTCCCACGTGAAGTCGTGGTCGTCGCGGCCGAAGTGCCCGTACGCAGCCGTCTTCGAGTAGATCGGCCGGCGCAGGTCGAGGTCGCGGATGATCGCGCCCGGCCGCAGGTCGAAGTGCTCCTTGACGAGCTCCTCCATCCGCTCGACCGGGACCTTCTCGGTGCCGAACGTCCGCACGGCAACCGACACCGGATGCGCGACGCCGATCGCGTACGCGACGTTCACCTCGCAGCGGTCGGCGAGCCCGGCCGCGACGAGGTTCTTCGCCACGTAGCGGGCCGCGTACGCCGCCGAGCGGTCGACCTTCGTCGGGTCCTTGCCCGAGAAGGCGCCGCCGCCGTGCCTCGCTGCCCCGCCGTACGTGTCGACGATGATCTTGCGGCCGGTGAGCCCGGTGTCGCCCATCGGCCCGCCGAGCACGAACTTCCCCGTCGGGTTGACGTAGACGAAGTCGCGCTCGTGGAGGCGCTTCTCGTCGTACAGGTGCGACGGCAGGATCGGCCGCAGGACGCGGTCGATGATGTCCGGCTTGATCAGGTCCTCCGAGCTGATCCCGTCCGAGTGCTGCGTCGAGACGAGGATGCGCTCGAGCTCGACCGGCTTCTGCACGCCGTGCTCGTCGACCTCGTAGCGGACGGTCACCTGCGCCTTGCCGTCGGGCCGCAGGTAGGGCAGATCGCCCGCCTTGCGCACCTCCGCGAGCCGCTTGCAGATCTTGTGCGCGAGCATGATCGGTAGCGGCATCAGCTCGACCGTCTCGTTCGTCGCGTACCCGAACATCATCCCCTGGTCGCCCGCGCCGAGCTTGTCGAGCGGGTCGTCGTCACCGGGGTCGTGCTGCACCTCGTACGACGAGTCGACGCCGAGCGCGATGTCCGGCGACTGCTCGTCGATCGCGACCACGACGCCGCACGTCGTCGCGTCGAAGCCCCACTCGGAGTGCGTGTAACCGATCTCCTCGAGCTTGTCGCGCGCGGTGCGGGCGATGTCGACGTAGGTCTCGGTCGTGATCTCGCCCGCCACGACGACGAGCCCCGTGGTGATCAGGGTCTCGCACGCGACGCGGCCGTAGACGTCGTCGCGGAGGACGGCGTCGAGCACCGAGTCGGAGATCTGGTCGGCGATCTTGTCCGGATGCCCCTCGGTGACGGACTCGGACGTGAACAGGAACTCGCGGGCAGGCACTCCCGCGGAGGCTACTTGATCGTCAAGAAGCCCGAAATGGTCGAACGGTCGCCGTCCTGCTTCGAGTAGAGCACCGTCGAGCGGAGCGGCGCGGTGTTGGCGCGCACGTCCGGTGGGACCGAGCCCGGCCCGCCGAGCTGGAAGACGTACGGGATGCCCGACTTGAGGTTCAGGTAGACGAGCGACGACATCTCGCGCGGAGCGCCGGACGTGTCGAGCGCTTCCTCGTAGACCGGGATCCATGGCCAGCTTGTCGCCGTTTCCGAGCGCCTGCTCGACGAGCGTCCTGTCGTTCGAGAGGAGCAGCTTTCCGTCGGCGACGACGGCGACGACCGAGAGCCCGTCGAGCAGGATCTGCTTGCCCTCGACGCCGTGGATCGTGACCGGGCCCACGTGCTGGCCTCCGAGTGACGCGAGCGCGGCGAAGCGGTCGACGATCTTCCGCGCGTTCGCCTCGTCCGGAACCTGGAGCACGACGAGCAGGTTCGGGGTCTCCGCCCCGCCCCGGTAGACGGCGATCGCGCCCTCTTTCGAGAAGAGCGGGAGGAGGTCGGCCTTGATCGAGAAGCCGAGCGCCTGCTCGAGCTCCGTGATCTTCGTCTTCAGACCGGGGACGTTCGCGTCGCTCGAGAGCAGGGCGTTGTCGAATGCGTCTTCGAGGTTGCCGAACGCGACGTACGCGAGCGCGTCCGCCGGCAGGACCTGGTCCAGCTGCGGCGTGAAGCTGCCGGTCGTCGGCTGCCCCTTGCTCTTGTACGCGGCCTGGACGGCGACTCCGTCGTCCTCGGCGCCGGCGGAGAACGAGACCGACTCGAGCTTGCCGAAGCTCTCCGAGAAGCGCTCGAAATCGCGCGCGTCGGGGCTCTTCGCGGCTTCCTGCTCGATCAGCTGGTAGAGACGCTGCCCACTGACGTAGCCGCGCAGGACTGCGTCGTCGGGCTGGTGGCTCATCGCGTCCTGGAACGCCGGCTCGTCGGCGAGCGTGTCGCCGGCCTCGCGGGCCTGCTCGAAGTTGTCGAGCGCCCGGCGGTTGTCGGCGAAGACGGTCCAGCCGTCGATCTCGCGGTGCACCTGCGGGTCGTCGCCGGTCTCGAGCAGGTGGTCGAACTTGGCCTGGTCCTTCGGCTTCGTGAAGAAGACGTAGTTGTGCTCGGCGTCCTTGAAGTCGAGCAGCGCGAGGTCGAGCTCGGCTCCGAGGGCGGGCTTCACGTCGCGCTCCCAGGTCAGGCCGTCCTTGAGCAGGTCCTTGCGAGCCTCCGCGAGCAGCTTCTCCCGTCCCGGAAAGTGGCCGAGCAGCTCGTCGGCCTTCGCCCACTGGCTCGAGGCCGGGTCGGTGACGCCGGTGAGGTAGACGGCCGTGCTCGCGGGCGCGAAGTCGGCGCCCCCGGGGGTCGACGCGGCCTGCTTGGCGGTACCGCAGCCGGAGACGGCGATCGCGAGGACCGCGAGCAGGGAGATCCGCAGGAGCCGCTTGACGCCCATCGGCTCCGACATCGGCTCGCGGGGGTCGAAGCTTGATCGCTATTCCGCGGTCGGGCGCCTGCCCATGAGCCCGGCGATCAGGTCGTCGAGGCTCTTGCCCTCGAGGATGTCGCAGACGGCGCTCGTGATCGGCATCTCGACGCCGACCCGCCGCGACAGGTCGCGCAGCACGAGCGCCGTGGTCAGGCCCTCGACCGTGCCGATCTCGGCGGCCGCGTCCTCGGGCGAGGCGCCGCGCGCGATCAGCTCCCCGGCGCGGCGGTTGCGCCCGAGGTGCGACCAGCAGGTGGCGATCAGGTCGCCCAGGCCCGCGAGCCCCGAGAACGTCTCGCCGCGGGCGCCGCAAGCCGCGCCCAGCCGCGCCATCTCCGCGAGCCCGCGCGTGACGATCCCCGCCTTCGCGTTGTCCCCGAGGCCGAGCCCGTCGACGCCGCCCGCGGCGAGCGCCATCACGTTCTTCGACGCCGCTGCGAGCTCGACCCCGACGAGATCCTCGTTCACGTAGACGCGGAAGATCAACGAGTTCAGCTCGTGCTGGAGCCGTTCGGCGAGCGCCACGTCCGCGCTCGCGATCACGGCCGCCGCGGGCAGGCCGTGGCCGATCTCCTCGGCGAAGTTCGGCCCCGAGAGGACGGCCACCGGGCGATCGCCGAGCAGCGTCGAGAGCCGGTTCCCGGTCGCGGGATCGAGCCCCTTCGTCAGGCTGAGCACAGGCCCGTCCTCGGGCAGCGCGGCGACGACGTCGGAGAACGCGCGGCTCGGGACCGCGATCACGACGAGCTCCGACTCGGCCAGCGGCGCGTCGTCGAGCGGCGCCGCCGAGATCCCCTCCAGGGACACGTCCGCGAGGTACCGCGGGTTGCGCCCGGTGTCGGCGATCGCGCGCGCCTGCTCGGGGTCGCGCGCCGCGAGCGTGACCTCGTGTCCGCGCGCTCGGCCAGCACTCGCGGCGAACGCCGTCCCCCACGCCCCCGCCCCGACACGACGGTCTTTCACGAGCGGCGCACGAAGTCGATCGCCACGGGCACGCCTTCGAGCTCGAACCGCTCGCGAAGCTGGTTCTCCACCCAGTAGCCGTAGTCCCGTGTGATCAGGCCGGGGTCGTTGACGAAGAAGCGGAAGCGCGGCGGGCGCACGGTGGTCTGGGTTCCGTACAGGAGGTTGAGGCTCTTTCCGTTTCGGGACGGAGGCTGGCGGACCTGCCGAAGCTCGTTCAGGAAGCGGTTCAGCTCGCCGGTCGGGACGCGCGAGGTGTACTTGCCGTAGAGCTCCTCGACCTTGTCGAGCACCTTGCCGACCCCGCGGTTCGTCTTCGCCGAGGCGGCCACGATCGGCGGACGCTGTCTGAGGCGAGGCGCGAGCCGCTCGCGCACGTCCTCGATCCCGACCTCCGCGATGTCCCACTTCGAGAGCACGACGAGCGTCGAGGACATCGACTTCCGGGCGACGTCCGCGATCGACAGGTCCTGCTCGACGACGCCCTCGCTCGAGTCGACGAGGACGAGCGCGACGTCGGCCCGTTCCGCCGCCTGGAGCGCGCGCAGCTCCGAGTAGTACTCGATGCCCTGTCGCTGCCTGCGCTTGCGGCGGAGGCCAGCGGTGTCGACGAGGACGAACGTCCGCTCGCCGCGCCGGAGCACGGTGTCGATCGAGTCGCGGGTCGTTCCCGGCTGCTCCGAGACGATCACCCGCTCTTCGCCGAGCAACGCGTTCAGCAGGCTCGACTTGCCGACGTTCGGCCGCCCGAGGATCGCGACGCGGATCGCCTCCTCGCTCGCCTCGGCCGGACCGCCGCCGGGGAGCCGCGCGACGATCGCGTCCAGCAGGTCGCCGGTGCCGTGGCCGTGCACGGACGACACCGGAATCGGGTCGCCGAGCCCGAGCCGGTGGAACTCGAACGCCTCGGCCTCCCGCCCCGGCTCGTCGATCTTGTTCGCGATCAGGAAGATCGGCTTGCGCGAGTGGCGCAGGATCGCGGCGAGCTCCTCGTCGCCCGGCGTGATCCCGGTCCGCGTGTCGAGCACGAAGAGCACGAGATCGGCCTCGGCGATCGCGCGGCGCGCCTGCTCGGCGACCTGCTGGGTCAGCGGCGAGGGGTCGGCGACGTCGACGCCGCCCGTGTCGACGAGCAGGAAGCGCTGGCCGGCCCACTCGCAGACGACCTCCTTCCGGTCGCGCGTCACGCCGGGCGTCTCGTGGACGACCGCCTGGCGCGAGCCCGTCAGCCGGTTGACGAGCGTCGACTTGCCGACGTTCGGGAAGCCGACGACCGCGACCGTGCCGAGCAGTTCCTCGCTGCTCACGGCGGAGTCGCGTAGTCGGGGCGGCCCTTCTCGTGCAGGCCCCCGAGCCAGCGCCAGAGCCGGTGGATCTCGTCCTGGATGAGCGCCGAGCCCTCCCGGTAGCCCTTGCCCGAGCGCGGGATGCCCTCGAAACGCATCGGCTCGCCCCAGGCGATCGACACGGGATGGAAGTTGCCGAGCTGCCCAGAACTGGCTCCCGTAGATCGCCGCCGGCACCACCGGCACGTCCTCCTGCAGGGCGACCATCGCCGCGCCGGGCATCGCTTCGCCCGGCATCCCGTTCTTCTGCCGCGTCCCCTCGACGAAGAGGCCGAGCGCATCTCCATCACGAACGATCTCACGCATCGCTCGAATCGCTTCGCGGTCGGACTCGCCCCGGCGCACGGAGCGGGCTCCGAACGCGCGGATCAGGTGCCCGAGCCCGAAGTGGCTGTGGATCTCGCTCTTCGCGAGGTAGTGGATCGTCCGCGGACAGGTCGACCCGAAGGCGGGCGGGTCGATCCACGAGAAGTGGTTGAAGGCGAGGACGACTCCGCCCTCGAGCGGTACGCGCTCGGCTCCGTAGTTCCTGAGAGGCGCGAAGAGCCTCGTGAGCGGCTCGATCGTCAACCGCCCGACCGCCCAGACGGCGTCGACGTTGTTCATGCGGGCCTAGGCACCGCTTGCGGTACCGTCATCAGGACGTGCGGGCTCTGCCCGCTCGTCCGTCGGAAATGACCGATCGACCCCTCCGACTGGAAGGGACCGCTCCGAGCGCGATCGAACGATCGCCTCGATCCGGTCGACGACGTCGTCGACGTCGAGGTCGCTCGTGTCGATCTCGAGCGCGTCCTCGGCGGGCTGCATCCGCGCGCGGTCGCTGTCGTCGCGCGCGCGAAGATCGGTGGCGAGAGCGTCGGCGCCGATGTCGGGCCGCTCCGCCTGGCGGCGTTCCTCGCGCACCCGGCGGTCGGCGACGAGATAGACCTTCACGTCCGCGTTCGGGCAGACGACCGTGCCGATGTCGCGCCCTTCGATGACCGCGTCGCCGAGCTCGGCGAGCTCCCGCTGCCGCTCGCGCATCACCTCGCGCACCTCCGGGTGGCGGGCGACGACCGGGACCATGCGGTCGATTCGGGACTGCCTGATCGCCGAGGTGACGTCGCTGCCGGCGATCGAGACCCGTCCCGACTCGTCCAGCTCGACCCGGTCCTTGCGAGCGAGCTCGCCCAGCCGCTCGCCCTCGCCGAGGTCGATCCCCTCCTGCATGGCGAGCCACGTCAGCGCGCGGTACATGGCGCCGGTGTCGAGGTAGCGGAAGCCGAGGCGCTCCGCGAGGCGGCTTGCGACCGTGCTTTTGCCGGCCCCTGCGGGCCCGTCGATGGTGACGATCATCTCTGTGTGATCGACTCGAGAACGTCGAAGAATCCGGGGAAGCTTATCGCCACGGCTTCGGCGTCCTCGAGCCGCACGCCTTCGCGCGAGACGAGACCGGCGATCGCCCCGAGCATCGCGAGCCGGTGATCGCCGAACGAGCCCATGCCCCCACCCCTGGGGCGGGATGGGACCCCTCTCACCCTGAAGCCATCATCGCTCGCCGCGATGCGCACGCCAAGGGCTTTCAGCGAAGTTGTCACGGTTTCGATCCGGTCCGTTTCCTTTACGCGGAGCTCCCCGGCGCCGCGGACGACCGTCTCGCCGCGGGCCAGCGCGGCGGCGAGCGCGACCAGGGGCAGCTCGTCGATCAGGCTGGGCACCTCTTCGGCGTCGACCTGAGTCGCGGTGAGCGGCGCCGAGCGCACCTCGAGGTCGGCGACCGGTTCGCCGCCTTCCGTCCGCCGGTTGAAGACGGCGATGTTCGCGCCCATGCGCTCGAGGACACCGAGCAGCCCGGTGCGGGTCGGATTGACGTTCACGCCCTGGACGAGGAGCTCCGACCCGCTGAGCAGCGTCGCGGCGACGACGAACGGGGCGGCCGACGAGAAGTCGCCCGCGATCTGCACGTCGACCGGCGGCAGGCTGTCGACGGGCGAGACGGAGATCTCTGCGCCGCGGCGCCGGACCGCCACGCCCAGCTCACGGAGCAGCCGCTCGGTGTGGTCGCGAGTCGGCTTGCGCTCGACGACGCGGGTCGGGCCGCCCTCGGCGAGCAGCCCGGCGAGCAGCACCGCCGACTTGACCTGCGCGCTTGCCATGGGCGGCTCGTAGCGGATCGGCTTCAGCTGCCCGCCCTCGATCACGAGCGGCGCGTGGCCGTCGGTCGTCTCGATCACGGCGCCCATCTGCCGCAGCGGCTCGGCGATCCGCTCCTGCGGGCGGCTCGAGAGCGACTCGTCGCCGACGAGCTGGAAGCGCCCCTCCTGGCCGGCGAGGATCCCGGCGGCGAGGCGCATCACAGTCCCCGCATTGCCGAAGTCGAGCGGGCCGTCCGGTGCGCGCAGCCCGCGCAGCCCGACGCCACGAACGCGAACCGTCTCGGAGCCGTCGTCGTCGACCTCGGCCCCGAGCTGCCGCACGACCGAGATCGCCGTCTCCGTGTCGGCAGCGCGCCCGAAGCCGTCGATCCGGCTCTCGCCGTCCGCGATCGCGCCGAGCAGCACGGCGCGCTGGGAGATCCCCTTCACCCCCGGCACCGCGATCGCGCCCTCGATCGACGCCGCGGGCTCGATCTTCATTCGTCGAGGATCGGGGACACGACGACCCCGTAGCCCTGCTGCTCGAGCAGCTCGGCGGCCCGGTTCGCCTCCCGCTCCCCGCTGATCAGCAGCATGAGCACGCCGCCGCGCTCGGGCGAGAGGTGCTGCAGCTCGAAGTCCTCGATGTTGATCCGCTCGGCGCCGAGGCCCTGCGTGATCGCCGCCAGCACGCCGGCCCGGTCGGGCACGTGGACGCGCAGGCGTTGGAGCGCGCCGGGATCGGAGTACGCGACCTCGAGCATGCGCCGCCGGTTTCCGGACGCCTCGCCGATCCAGCGCGCAACGAAGCCCGCGTCGCCCGCCGCGAGCGCCTCCTCGAGCTTCTCGATCCGGCGCCGGTGCTCGGCAAGCGAGTCTCTCAGCGGCCCCGCGTTGTCGAGGAAGATGTCGACCCAGATGCGCGGGTTGGCGCCCGCGACCCGGGTCATGTCGCGAAGCGAGCCGCCCGCGGACAGCAGCGGATCGTGCCCCTCGACTCGAGTCGCTCCGGCCTGGTTGACGATCAGGTTCGCGAGCGCGTGCGGGAGATGGCTCGTCAGCGCGACGATCCGGTCGTGCGCCTCGGGATCGACCGCCACCGGCGTCGCGCCCAGCCCGGAGACGAACGCGTGCACGAGCCGATAGCGCTGGGCATCGGTCTCGGGGAGCGGGGTCAGGAACCAGGTCGCACCCTGGAAAAGCTCGCCGCTCGCGTGCTCCGGCCCGCGCGCCTCGGAGCCGCAGACGGGATGCCCGCCGACGAAGCGAGGCGATCCGTTCGCACCCGAGCAGACCGCCGACTTCGTCGAGCCGACGTCCGTCACCGTGCACTCGTCCGGCGCGGCCGCGAGCACGGTCTGAACCTCGCGGGCGAGCTGCGCGACGGGTGCCGCGACGACGGCGAGCTCCGCGCCCCGGAGCGCGTCTTCCCGCGACGGAGCGGCCTCGTCGACGGCGCCTTTCTCGACCGCGCCCTCGAGCGCCTTCGGATCGGGGTCGAAGCCGACCACCTCCGCGCCGGCCTGTTTCGCAGCCAGCCCCACCGAGGCGCCGATCAGCCCCGTCCCCACGAGCGCGACGCGCACTACCCGATCTCTTTGCCCATCAGAGCGACGATCGCGCCCACCTCGGCCGCGAAGTCCGCGAACTGGCTCGTCGGAATCTGCTGAGCGGCATCGGAGAGCGCCTCCTCGGGATGAGGATGCGTCTCCACGATGATCCCGTCCGCTCCGACGGCCGCCGCCGCGCGCGCGAGCGGCAGCACGAGGTCGCGCCGGCCGGCAGCGTGCGACGGGTCGACGATCACCGGCAGGTGCGTCTCGTTCTTGAGCACCGCCACGGCACCGAGGTCGAGCGTGAAGCGGGTCGCCGTCTCGAAGGTCTTGATCCCGCGCTCGCAGAGGATGATCCGGTCGTTGCCCTCCTTGGCCACGTACTCGGCGGCCATCAGCAGCTCCTCGACCGAGGTCGACAGTCCGCGCTTGAGGAGCACCGGCTTCTCCGCGCGCCCGACCTCGGACAGGAGGAGGAAGTTCTGGCTGTTCCGCGCGCCGATCTGGATCACGTCCGCCGCCTCGACCACCTCCTCCACGTGTCGCGGGTCCATCAGCTCGGTCACGATCGGGAGACCGGTCTCGGCCTTGGCCTCCTTGAGCAGCTCGAGCGCCTCGATCCCGAGGCCCTGGAACGTGTACGGCGACGTGCGCGGCTTGAACGCCCCGCCGCGGAGCATCGTCGCTCCTGCGGCGGCGACGACCCGTGCCGTCTCGAGCGTCTGCTCGCGGCTCTCCACGCTGCACGGCCCGGCGATCAGCCCGAAGTACGTGTCCCCGATGCGGCGCCCGTCGACCTCGATCACGGTCGGGTCGGCCGCGAGCTCACGCGCGACGAGGCGGTACGGCTTGATGATCGGGACGACCTGCTCGACCCCCGGGTAGCCCTCGACCGGCAGGGTCGCGAGCAGCTCGCGGTCGCCGATCGCTCCGATCACCGTCGCCTCGCGCCCGCGGGACACGCGCGCGTCGACTCCGGCCTCCTCGAGCCGCGCGACGACATGGTCCGTCTGGTCCGGCGTCGCCTCCGGGCCCATGACGATCAGCAGCTCGGGCGAGCCGTTCGTTGCCATCGCTAGTGCCTCTTCCGGTAATGCGCCCCCGCTTCCGGGGGTCGCTGAGCAAGCCAGGGTAGGACGCAGGGAGCCCCAATGCTCGTCAGCATTGGGGCGACTGAGGACAACGCCTGGCGCCGCTCGGCGGCCGTCGGAAGTGATGGGCTCATTGCTGGAAGAGGCACCCAGCTAGTCTAGATTCGCCGTGCCCGATGACACCGACCCAGTCATCCAGCAGTTCCGCGACAAGATCTCGGACAACGACCGCGCGCTCGTCGAGGCGGTCAACGCGCGGCTGCGCCTCGTCGCCCAGCTGAAGGCGTACAAGGAGTCGCGCGGGATCGATTTCGTCGACCCGGAACGCGAGGAGTGGATCCTCCGCGACCTGGCGCGCGCGAACCGGGGCCCGCTCTCCGCGGACGGGCTACACGCGTTCTACGAGCAGATCTTCGCGCTCACGAAGCGCGAGGTGGCCTCCGACGAGACCGGCGGCGCTTGACGCTCGCCCGCGAGCGACCTACCCTTGAGCCAATGACTCTCCCGACCTCACTCTGGGCCTGGACCTGGCGCCACGAGCGGGGCGGGAGCGTCGCCTGAACTGATTTAGGCGACAAGCCCGTTCCGCTCGAAGACCTCCAGCCGGAGGTCTTTTTGTTTGCCGAAATGAACGCAACCACCGTCATACCCACAGATCTCGTCACTCCTCTCGGGGCGTATCTCCGCCTGCGCCCCGAGGACGGCGCCTCGTTCCTGCTCGAGTCCGTCGAGCACGGGCGCCTCGGCCGCCACTCCTTCGTCGGCTACGGGACGCGGATCGTCGCCTTCGAGGAGGCCGAGGCGCTCGACGAGCCGGTCGTCGGCTACCTCGGCTACGACCACGTCGCGAAGCTCGAGCCGACCGTCCCGCTGCCCGAGACCGGACCGGACTTCCCCGAGAGCCTGTTCGTCGTCGCCGACACGCTCGTCAAGTTCGACCACGTGCTCGGAATGGCCGAGATCCTCCGCGGCGACCCCGTCGAGGTGGCCGAGCGGCTCGACGGGCCGCTGACCCGGCTCGAGGCGGGCCGCAACGGGACGGGCGGCCGGACGCGCCGCTCGCCCGGACGGTTCGAGTACGTGCGCGGCGTCGAGCGCGCGAAGCAGTACATCCGCGAGGGGGACGCGTTCCAGATCGTCCTCTCCCAGCGCGCAGAGCGTCCGACCCGTGCGTCCGGGGTGGACATCTACCGCTCGCTCCGGCGCGTGAACCCGTCGCCGTACCTGTTCCTGCTCGAGCTCGGCGAGCTGACGCTGATCGGCTCCTCGCCGGAGACGCTCGTCAAGGTCGAGGACGGTCGCGCGAGCGTGAACCCGATCGCGGGCACGATTCCGCGCGGACCGGACGACGTCGAGAAGCTGCTCGCCTCGGAGAAGGACCGCGCGGAGCACGTGATGCTCGTCGACCTGGGACGCAACGACCTCTCGCGCGTCTGCGAGGCCGGGACCGTGCACGTCGAGCGCTTCCTCGAGCCGGAGCGCTTCTCGCACGTCACGCACCTCGTCTCCGAGGTCGTCGGCGACCTCCAGCCCGACGTGAGCCCGTTCGACCTGCTGCGGGCCTGCTTCCCGGCCGGGACCGTCTCCGGCGCGCCGAAGGTGCGGGCGATGCAGATCATCTCCGAGCTCGAGCAGTACCGGCGCGGCCCGTACGCGGGGGCGGTCGGCTACTCGCTGCCCGGCGGGGCGCTCGACACGTGCATCGCGATCAGGACGATGGTGCTCTCCGACGGCGTGGCCTACCTGCAGGCCGGCGCGGGGATCGTCGCCGACTCGGTTCCGGCGCTCGAGCACGACGAGTGCCTGAAGAAGCTCGCCGCCATCGAGCGCGCGATCGAGCTCGCGGAGGCTCGGCTGTGATCCTGCTCGTCGACAACTACGACAGCTTCACCTACAACCTCGCGCACATGATCGCCGAGCAGGGCGTCGAGGTCGTCGTGCGCCGGAACGACGAGATCGACGCGGACGAGGCCGAGCGGCTCCGGCCCTCCCATCTCGTCATCTCGCCCGGCCCCGGCCGCCCCAGCGGATCGGGGAACACGCTCGAGATCGTCGAGCGGCTGTCGCGCTGGCCGACCCTCGGCGTCTGTCTCGGGCACCAGGCGATCGTGGAGGCGTTCGGCGGCGAGGTCGGGGCCGCGCGCGTGCTCGTCCACGGCAAGGCGACGACCGTGCGCGCCGACGGCCGCGGGGTCTTCCGCGACCTGCCCGAGGAGTTCGAGGCCGGGCGCTACCACTCGCTCGCCGCGACCCGGGTTCCCGACGTGCTCGAGGTGGCCGCGACCGCTCCGGACGGCGAGATCATGGCCGTGCGCCACCGCGAGCTGCCCGTGCACGGAGTCCAGTTCCACCCCGAGTCGGTGCTCACGCCTCTCGGGCCGCAGCTGATCCGGAACTTCCTGGAGGCCGCGTGATCCAGAGCGCCATCGCCGAACTGATGGACGGGCGCGACCTGAGCCAGGAGAGCGCGCGCGACGTGATGCGGACGATCATGGCCGGCGAGGCGACGCCCGGGCAGATCGGCGCGTTCCTCGTCGCGCTGCGGATCAAGGGCGAGACCGCCGACGAGATCGCCGGTTGCGCCGAGGCGATGCGCGAGCACGTGCTCGTCGTCCGCCCCGCGCGCACGGATCTCGTCGACACGGCCGGGACCGGAGGCGACGGGGCCGGGACGTTCAACATCTCGACGGCGGCAGCGCTCGTGGCGGCCGCCGCCGGCGCGGGGGTCGCGAAGCACGGGAACCGCGCGGTCTCCTCGTCGTCGGGCTCCGCGGACGTGCTCGAGGCGCTCGGTTTCAACCTCGAGCTGCCTCCGGAGACGATCGCCCGCTCGATCGACGAGCTCGGCTTCGGCTTCCTCTTCGCGCCGACGCACCATCCCGCGATGCGCCACGCGGCGCCGGTTCGCCGTGAGCTGGCCACGCGGACGGTCTTCAACGTGCTCGGGCCGCTGACGAACCCTGCGGGCGCGCGGGCGCAGGTCGTCGGCGTGTACGCGCCGGAGCTCGTGCCGACGATCGCGGAGGTGCTCGCGCGGCTCGGCGCGGAGCGTGCGTTCGTCGTGCACGGCGCCGCCGGTGTCGACGAGCTCTCGCCTGCGGGGCCGAATCTCGTCTGCGAGGTCGCCGACGGTCAGGTGCGGAGACGCGAGATCGACCCGCTCGACCTCGGCATCGAGCGTTGCGCGCCCGCCGACCTCGGCGGCGGCGATCCGGCGGAGAACGCCGAGACGATTCGCCGCATCTTTTCGGGCGCCGACGGCGGGAAGCGCGACGCCGTGCTGCTCAACGCTGCGGGCGCGATCGCGGCCGGCGGGCTCGCGAGCGACCTCGCGGAAGGCGTCGGCTTCGCGCGCGAGGCGGTCGACTCCGGCGCGGCCGGGGAGCGGCTCGAGGCTCTGATCGCGTTCTCGCGCGAGCCGGTGGCGGCGGCATGAGGTTCCGCGACGCCCTTGCGCGACCCGGTCTCGCGGCGATCGCAGAGATCAAGCGCCGCTCGCCCTCGGCCGGCGACCTGCGGCCGGACGCCGATCCAGGAGTGCTGGCCCGCGAGTTCGAGCGCGCAGGCGCAGCAGCGGTCTCGGTGCTCGTCGACGAGCGCTTCGCGGGATCGGTCGACGACCTGCGGGTCGCGCGCGCCGCTGCGTCGCTGCCGCTGCTCGCGAAAGGCTTCTTCCGCGAGCCGGACGAGCTGGCGGAGCTGAAACGGAGCGGCGCGGACGCGGTCCTGCTGCTCCTGCGCGACCTCGACGACGAGCAAGTGACACACCTGATGGCCGTCGCTCGCGAGCTCGGCCTCGACGCGCTCGTCGAAGCCCACGACGCCGCCGAGCTCGACCGGGCGATCGCCCTCGGCGCCGACCCGATCGGGATCAACGCCCGCGACCTTTCGACGTTCGAGATCGACCGGAACGCGCAACTCGACCTCGTCGCCCAAGCGACTTTGCAACACAGTGTTACTAAGTCGGAAAGGGTGGTGGTTGCCGAGAGCGGGATCGAGTCTCGCGCTCAGGCGGCGGCCGCCGAGCTCGCCGGGGCCGACGCGGTGCTCGTGGGGTCTGCGCTGATGCGTGCGCCCGATCCGGCCGCGAGGCTCCGCGAGCTGATCGACCGCCCGCTCGTGAAGATCTGCGGGCTCACGCGCGAGGAGGACGTGGCCGTCGCCGTCGAGGCGGGCGCCGACCTCGCGGGGTTCATCCTCGCCCGCGAAAGCCCGCGGCGCGCGGAGCGCGTCCTGCCCGTGCCCGAGACGATGCTCTCGGTCGCGGTCTTCGTCGGCGAGCAGGTCGACGCCGGCTCCGACCTCGTCCAGCTCTACGAGCGCGAGAACGGACACCGGGGCCGCGACGCCGTCCTCCTGCGCGGCGACGAGCCGGTGGCCCAGGTGCTCGATCTGCCCTGGGAGCAGGAGGATCCGGAGCACCACGCGCAGGCCGCGACGCGCGACGGGCGCATCGTCCTCGCCGGCGGCCTCGCGCCGGAGAACGTCCGCGATGCGATCGAGGCCGTCCAACCGTGGGCGGTCGACGCGAGCTCGCAGCTCGAGCTCTCGCCCGGCGTCAAGGACCACGACCGGATCAGGGCCTTCGTCGAGGCGGTGCGCTCGTGACCGTCGGCGTCTACGGCCAGTACGGGGGGCGCTACGTGCCCGAGACGCTCATCCCGGCCCTGGACGAACTGGCCATGGCCTGGGACCAGGTCCGGAGCGATGTCCAGTTTCCGACAGGAGCTCGAGGAGCTGCTCAGGACGTACGCGGGACGGCCGACGCCGCTCACGCTCGCTGAGCGCTTCGCCCCCGGCAAGCGCCTCTATCTGAAGCGCGAGGACCTCCTGCACACCGGCGCGCACAAGCTGAACAACGCGCTCGGCCAGGCGCTCCTCGCCCAGCGGCTCGGCAAGCAGCGGATCGTCGCCGAGACGGGCGCGGGCCAGCACGGCGTCGCCGCCGCGACCGTCTGCGCGCGCTTCGGGCTCGAGTGCGTCGTCTACATGGGCTCCGAGGACATGCGACGCCAGCGGCCGAACGTCGAGCGCATGCGCCTGCTCGGCGCCGAGGTCCACCCCGTCGAGCTCGGGACGAAGACCCTGCGCGAGGCGACGAGCGAGGCGATCCGCGACTGGCTGACGAACGTCGAGACGACCCACTACCTCCTCGGGCTCGTGCGTCGGCCCGCATCCGTATCCGGAGCTCGTCCGGGAGCTCCAGGCGGTGATCGGGCGCGAGGCCCGGGAGCAGATGCTGGAAGCGGAAGGGCGGCTGCCCGAGGTCGCGGTCGCCTGCGTCGGCGGCGGCTCGAACGCGATCGGCCTCTTCGCCGGCTTCGTCGACGACGCGGACGTGCGCCTCGTCGGCGTCGAAGCCGCGGGCGCGGCCAGCCTCGGCTCCGGGCGCACCGGAGTCCTGCACGGAGCGCGCTCCTCGATCCTCGCCGACGAGGACGGGCAGGTGCTCGACGCGCACTCGATCTCGGCCGGGCTCGACTACCCGGGCGTCGGCCCCGAGCACGCGTTCCTCCGCGACTCGGGCCGCGCCGAGTACGTGAGCGCGACCGACGAAGAAGCGCTCGCCGCCTTCCGGGATCTCGCCCGCACCGAAGGAATCCTCCCGGCGCTCGAGCCTGCGCACGCACTCGCACGCGCGCGCGATCTGGACGAGGAGCTCGTCCTCGTGTGCCTCTCCGGCCGCGGCGACAAGGATCTGTCCGAGGTCGTGGGCCTGTGAGCGCGCTCGTCATCTACCTGATGGCCGGCCGGGAGACGCCGGAGCTCGCCGAGGCCGCGGTCGAGGGCGGCGCCGACCTGGTCGAGCTCGGGCTTCCCGTTCTCCGACCCGCTCGCCGACGGGCCCGTGATCCGGCGCGCGGCCGAGCGCGCCCTCGCAGACGGCATGCGGACCGGCGCCTGCCTCGAGTGTCTCGCCCAGGTGCGCGAACGCGTGGACGTCCCGCTCGTGCCGATGACCTACGCGTCGCTCCTCGAGGCCTACGGCTACGAGCGCTTCGCGGCCGACGCCGAGGCGGCCGGTGCGACGAGCCTGATCGTCGCCGACCTCCCCGCCGGCGAGCGCCCCGACCTCCGCCGCATCCAACTCGTCGCACCGACTTCCACCGACGAGCGTCTGGAGCTGGCCGCCGACCAGACGGACGGCTGGCTCTACCTCGTCACCCTGACCGGGACGACCGGGGCCCGCGAACGCCTCTCCCCGAACCTCGCGGGCCTCATCTCCCGGGCTCGGGCGCTGACCGACGTGCCGCTCTACGCCGGCTTCGGCATCTCGACCCCCGAGCATGCGCAGGCGGCTGCGGCGCTGGCCGACGGCGTCGTCGTCGGCTCGCGGGCGGTCGAGGTCGCCGAGGACGGGCCGGCCGCGCTGCGCGACTACGTCCGCTCGCTGCGGAGTGCCATCGACGCCGCCGTCCCGGCGATAATCGACTGAATGCGGATCTTCTCCGGCATCCGGTCGTCCGGCGACAAGACGCTCGGCAACTACAGCGGCGGGTTCCGGCAGTACGTCGCCACCCAGGAGCAGGGCGACGCGTTCTTCTGCGTCGTCGACCTGCACTCGATCACGACGCCGTTCGAGCCGGAGGTGCTGCACGAGGCGACGCTGTCCGTGGCGGCCTGGCTGTTCGCGACCGGCCTCGACGCCGACCGCTCGACCGTCTTCGTCCAGAGCCACGTCCAGGCGCATGCCGAGGCCGCGTGGCTGCTGAGCGCGGTCACGAGCTTCGGCGAGCTGCGCCGGATGACGCAGTTCAAGGAGCGCTCCGAGGAACAGGACTTCGTGTCCTCGGGCCTCTTCAACTACCCGGTGCTGATGGCCGGCGACATCCTGCTCTACGAGGCCGACATCGTCCCGATCGGCGACGACCAGCGCCAGCACCTCGAGCTCTCGCGGAACATCGCCGAGCGCTTCAACGGCCGCTTCGGGGACACGTTCAAGGTTCCGGAAGCCGTCTACCCCGAGGAGGGCGCGCGGATCAAGAACCTCCAGGAGCCGGAGCGCCTGATGTCGACCACGCGCGGCGCGCCGCAGGGCGTCGTCCGGCTGATCGACCCGCCCGACGTGATCCGCAAGAAGTTCAAGACCGCGGTCACCGACTCGGGCACCGAGGTGCGCCACGATCCCGAGGAGAAGCCCGGCGTCTCGAACCTGATCGAGATCATGGCCGTCTCCACGGGCGAGCTCGATCTCCGAGGTGGAGGCGCAGTTCGACGGCCAGGGCTACGGCGCGTTCAAGGAGGGCGTCGCCGAGGCCGTGGTCGAGCTGCTCGCGCCGATCCAGGAGCGCTACAACGCGCTCCGCGCGGACGAGGGCGAGCTGCGGCGGATGCTCGCGCAGGGTGCAGACAAGGCCCGCGAGGCCAGCGCGCCGACCCTCGAGACGATGTACGAACGCATGGGCTTTGTTCGGCCTTAGCGGGCGGACCGCAGCACTCTTCGCCGGGATTCTCGGCGCTGTGCGTCGTCACCGGCGCGCTGCACTACGCCGACACAGAGCCCGTCGCCGTCTTCCTCACTCGCAGCGGCGGCGCTCGCGCGGGCTCGCCTGGGCGATCGGCCTCGCGACCGAGGCCGTCGGCTCGCGGTTCGGCCCAGCGCTGACGGGCGTGCTGCAGTCGACGCTCGGCAACCTGCCCGAGCTCTTCGTCGTCCTCTTCGCGCTCGCGGCCGGAGAGGTCGTCGTCGCGCAGACGTCGATCCTCGGCTCGCTGTTCGCGAACGCGCTGCTCGTGCTCGGCCTGGCGATCGTCGCGGGCTCGCTCTCCGCGCAGGACGGCGTGATGCGCTTTCGGAAGCGGCTGCCGAACGACACGGCGACGCTCCTGCTGCTGGCCGTCTTCATCATCGTCCTGCTCGGGCTCTCGAACACGGTCGGCGACCGTGCGAGCCAGCATGCGGTCGCGATCTCGGCCGTCGGCGCCGTCTTCCTGCTCGCCGTCTACGGCGTCTGGCTCTGGGGCTATCTGCGGAGCGACCGCGGCGAGCCCGCGCTCGAGGAGGGCACCCACGTTCCGTTCTCGTTCGCGACCGGGCTCGTCGTGCTCGCGGTCGCAGGCGTCGGCGCCGCGTTCGTGTCCGACTGGTTCGTGAACGCGCTCGATCCCGCCGTCAAGGCGTTGGGCATCTCGAAGGCGTTCACCGGGATCGTGATCGTCGGGATCGCGGGCAACGCGGTCGAGAACATCGTCGGGATCACGCTCGCAGCCAAGGGGCGTTCCGATCTCGCGATCTCCGTGATCAAGAACTCGGTCGCACAGATCGCCGCGTTCCTCTTCCCCTTGCTCGTCCTGCTCTCGCTCTTCTTCGAGCACCGGCTCACGTTCGTGCTCTCGCCCGTCTACATCGGTGCGCTCGCGCTGACGGCGATCGCGGTCTGGCAGATCACGGGCGACGGCGAGGCCGTGCCGTTCGAGGGCCTGGCGCTCGTTGCGATCTACGGCGTGATCGCGGTGCTCACGTTCTACGAGTGAGCTCGCGGAGCGACGCGACTTCCCCTTCGGTCAGCTCGCGCCAGCGCCCCGCTTCGAGGCCCTCGACCGTGAGCCCCGCGTAGCGGCTGCGGTGCAGGCGCAGCACCGGGTGGCCGACTGCCTCGAGCATGCGCTTGACCTGGTGCTTGCGGCCTTCGTGGATCGAGAGCTCGATCAGTGACGGACCGAGGCGGCGGGCGCGGGCCGGCGCCGTGGGGCCGTCGTCGAGCTCGACGCCGTGCTCGAGGGTGGCGAGCGCGTCGTCCGAGGGCTCGCCTTCGACCTCGGCCTCGTAGACCTTCTCGACCTCGTAGCGCGGGTGCGCGAGCCGGTGCGCGAGCTCGCCGTCGTTCGTGAGCAGGAGCGCGCCGGTCGTGTCCGCGTCGAGCCGCCCGACCGGGACGACGCGCGACTCGTGCTCGACGAGGCCGACGACCGTGGGACGCCCGTGCGGGTCGCTCGCCGTCGTGACGACGCCCGCCGGCTTGTGCAGGAGCACGTACGCGAGCGCCTGCGGCACGAGGAGCCGCCCGTCGAGGTCGACGACGTCGCCCTCCTCGACGAACGTGTTCAGCCCCGCGTACACGCCGTTCACGCGCACGCGGCCCGTCTTGATCAACTCGTCGGCCCCGCGCCGGGAGGCGACCCCGGTGCGCGCGAGGTAGGCGTTCAAGCGCATGTCGAAAGTTTCACTCCTGGCACGGTCCCGTCACCCACGCGTACGGATTTCCCGATTAGGATCGCATTGGGGAGGAGGTCGGGGGTACCGGGCTCGAGAGGAACGTAAAGATGTGGCTGGCAATGAAACGCACGGGCCAGACGATGCTTCTTCTCGGCGCCTGCGTGTCAACCGCTCTGGTCGTGGCGCTCGTTCTCAGCACGGCAGCCCACAACCGCTCTCCCGCGCCAACGGGTTTCGGGCAGGTCGAGAACCAGGTGAGTTGCGGGTCCCAGGTGGGGCTCAGCGCGGCGCAGAGGCGATACCGCCCGTGTCTGTATTCGCAGCCTCTCTCGTCCCTGACCGGCCAGCCTCCGGTCGGCGAGCAAGCGCCTCGCGGCGGCCGCGGTCACTGGAGCCTCGTCGTGCGACCCCAGTCGACCGCGTAACTGCTCGGCGTCGCCTCGCGGGAACCCGCCTCCGAGGCGTGTTGCACGGGAACGCCGCTGCGCCGTACAGTCGCCGAGTGGATCCCCCGCGGCGCACCACGGCCGACCTGGACGACTACCCCGACCTCGTCGTCATGTACCTCGGCATGCGCGTCGAGGAGCCACGCGGGGCCGAAACGGTCGACCGTCTCGCGCCCGAGATCATGGCGTCGGTCGAGGCACGCCCGGACGGCCTGCTCCTGCACGAGGAGGTCGTCTTCCCCGACAGCGATCCCCCCTACTTCGGCATGCGCCAGTACTGGCGCGACTTCGAGTCCCTCGAGGCCTGGGCGCACTCGCTCCCGCACAAGGCCTGGTGGACGGACTACCTGCGCGACCGCGGCGGTACGTCCTTCTGGCACGAGACGTACTTTCGACGAGGCGGAATCGAGAACGCGTTCGTCGACGTCGCCGACGGCACACTCGGCCTGAACCGGTTCGCGCCGATGGTTCGATCCGAAGGGCCGATGCTCTCCGCGCGACGCCGCCTCGAGCAGGATCGGAAGAGCGCGGAGCGCTAGGCCGGACGGCGCTCGGCCAGCGACTCGAGCCGTCCCCGCAGCTCCTCCGCGTCGCCGCCGAACTCGTCCAGTCGCGGCAGCGCCGCGAGGCTCTCCAGGCCGAAGACACGCTCGAAGAGCGGCGTCACGCGGTAGCGCACCGCACCCAGATCGCCCCGGCCCGCTTCGGCGATCAGGCCCCGCTCGACGAGCCCCGCGACCACCGAGTCGACCGCGACGCCGCGCCAGCGCGCGATCTCCGGCCGCGAGCACGGCCCCATGTACGCGACGACCGCGAGCGTCTCCAGCGACGCCTGCGAGAGGTTCCGCTCCACCGGACGCTCGAAGAGCCGCCCGCACGCCTCGGCCGCCTCGCGCGACGCGCGAAACGCCCAGCCGCCCGCGACCTGCTCGAGCACGATCCCGCTCCGCCCCTCGCGGTACCGGTCGCCGAGCAGTCCGAGCGCCGTCTCGACGCGCTCGACCTCGTCGGCGCACGCCTCCGCCAGCGCGTCCACCGTCAGCGGCTGCGACGCGACGACGAGCAGCGCCTCGATCGTCCGCGCGAGCGAATCGAGCGGATTGGCCTGGATCAGGCGGAGCGGGCGTTCCATGCGACCTCCTCGTCGACGACTTCCCGAGACACGCGAATCGGCGCGAACGGCGCCGCCTGCTCGAGCGTGATCTCGCCGGCCCGCCGCAGCTCGAGCAGGGCGAGAAACGCAACCGCCTGCTCGACCCGCGTCAGCCCAGCGACCTCGTGGTCGAAATCGAACCGCTGACGCCGCCCCAGCACGGCCCGGAACTGCTCCAGGAACCGCGACACCGGCGGAAAGCGCAGCTCGAGATGCGCGAGCGAGACCTCGGGCGGCTCGGCGGCCAGGGCCTGCAGCAGCGCTGCGAGCGCCGCCGGATCCTGCTGCGCCAGCCGCCGCTCCCCGCGCGGCGCCAACGGAGCCGGCCCGAGCCGGAAGAAGCGGTCGCGCTCCGACGCGAGCCGCTCGGCCAGCCACTCCGCCGCGCCCTTGATCCGCCGGTACTCCTCGAGCCGCCGCGCAAGCTCCTCCGCGGCCTCACCGGGCTCCAGATCCTCGAGCTCCGCCTCGCCCGCGAACAGCCCTCGCGCCTTCAACTCGAGCAGCGCGGCGACGAGCACGAGGAACTCCCCGCACGCGTCGAGATCGAGCTCTTCCCGCTCGGCGAGCCGCTCGACGAACGCGAGCACGATCCCCGCCACGTCCACCTCGGCCAGCGGCAGCTCCTCCCGCAGGACCAGGGTCAGGAGCAGGTCGAACGGGCCCTCGAACGCGTCGAGGTCGAGCTCAAGCTCGCGGACGGACATCGAGTGCAGAACGCTAGTTTCCGGGTCGGACGCGGCCACGTGGAATGGCCATCTTCGGCCCGCGGTCGCCTTCTTCCTCCGGCCCGCCCGATTTCCGGCGCCACGACTTGAACTTCCCGCCGAAGAACTGCCACCAGATGAAGAACGCCGTCGACAGCACGAACAGGATCAGCGACACCCACGCGTTCAGCCGCAGCCCGGCGACGTGGTGCGCGGGATCGATCCGCAGCAGCTCCTCGAAGAACCGCCCGAACGTGTAGAACGACACGTAGAGCGCGAACAACCCGGGTGCGCGAATTCGCCACCGCCAGTCGATCAGGAGCAGCACCCCGACCATCGACACGTCGTAGATCAGCTCGTAGAGAAAGGTCGGGTGGAAGGTCGAGTACTGCTCGTACCCCTGCACGCGGTGGTCGATGTCGATCTTGAGCCCCCACGGCAGGTCGGTCGGCTTCCCGTACAGCTCCTGGTTGAACCAGTTGCCGACCCGCCCCACGCCCTGCGCGAGGAGCAACCCTGGAGCCACGGCGTCCATCATCCGCGTCACGCTCTCGCCGGCCCGGTGGACGACGATCGCCCCTGCGATGCAGCCGAAGAGGATTCCGCCCCAGACGCCGAGGCCGCCCTTCCAGACCTCGAAGATCCCCTTCCACTTGGGGTCGGGCACCTCGTTCCAGCTCGTCACGTCGTGGTAGAGCCGGGCGCCGACGATTCCGGCCGCGACGCCCCAGACCGCCACCCGGAAGACAAGGTCCCAGTCGCCGCCGCGATTGACCCAGCGCACGCCGGTGAGCGCGACGCACCCCGCGATCGCCACGAGGAGCATCAGCCCGTACATGTGCAGCACGAGCGGACCGATGTCGATGGTGCCGGTGTGCGGCGAGGGGATCGAGGCGAGCACGGGCAGTGATTCTGCCGTGCTGCCTGGATGCCTGCTAGCTAGAGCAGGATTCTGAGGGCCAGATCCGCTGGGCAGCCGCGCTTCAGCAAGTCGACTGCGACATGAAGGTCAACGTCATGTCTCACCGCAAGTCGACCAGCTGCGCGCGGCTCGTACCCGGCGCGCTCGAGCTCTTCCGCTCGCCATCGCTCGATGCGCTCCATCTCAGTTGGATCCGCCAGGATGATGTCAGTGACCGCCACGCTGTCCTTTCTCGCCGATTGCCCTCATTGTTCGGTCAGACGACGGGAGCGGATCTCCCTATAGGGGGTGATCTTGACTTTTCACAAAAGCTTTACGAGGCGGTCCGCGCGATTCGCAGCGCTTCGGCCTCCGTCAGGCGGCCTTCGAGCCGAAGCGTGACGTCGCCGTCCTGCCAGACGAGGGTGCTCCCGGCCAGGCGCGCTTGGCTGTCATGGAACCGGCCGTCGCGGTCCTGGAACATGACCACGTGCGGGCCCTGGAACCAGGCGCCGGCGTCCCGATCTCGACCCGCTCGACCTGTGAGTCGCCGCTCGATGATCTTCTCGATGTAGGCGTGCCCGGTGACCTCGGTCAGCAGCAGTCGCACGTTCGACGGCGTCCCCCAAAGGAGGGAGACCTTCCCGCCCGGGCAGCGACTCGTTCAGTCAGACGCTGTCCGGCTCGTTGTCCGGGAGGAGCAGCCACGGCGCGCGGCGCTTGGCCTCGTCGAGGGTGATCCGGCTCCCGAGATCGAGGCGTCCCTGGGCGGCACGACCGGCAGCTTCTCGACGCGGACGACGCTGACGTTCCGCAGTCCGAGCCAGTCGAGGATCGCCGAGCGCGACTGCGGCACCGCGAGCACGGCGCCGATCGCAGCCACGACGAGGACCGCGAGCGCGATCGCCACGGGACGTCGCCAGAAGCGCTGCGGCCGTTCGAGTCGTCCGCGGATCGCCGACGCCAGATCCGGGGTCGGCGGGAACGCGACCTCGTGGCCGAGCTGACGAAGCGCGGTCTCGAGCTCAGCCATACGCCTCCCTCAGGTGCTCGAGCGCCCGCGACGTGCGCGACTTGACCGTGCCGCGGCGAACGTCGAGCGCCGCGGCGGTCTCCTCCTCCGACAGCTCGAGAAAGAAGCGGCAGGCGATCACGAGACGCTCCTCCTCGCGCAGCCCGTCGACCGCGGCCAGCAGCCGCCTCGCGATCCTCGTCCGCCAGCACGACGCCCTCGGGGGACGGAGCCGCGCCCCCCGAGGCTTCTTCGGCTGCGGCGCGCAGCGAGAGGGCCGCGCGGCGCCCGGCGGAGCGACGGCGATTCCGTGCCTCGTTGGCGACGATCCGGAGCAACCACGGCCGAAACGGCGACCCGCGGCGAAACCGCCCCAGAGCCCGATACGCCTTGACGAACGCGTCCTGGGCGGCCTCTTCCGCATCGCTCGCATTGCCCGCGATGACGTACGCGGTGCGGAACGCGATCCCCTGGTGTGCACGCACGAGCTCCTCATAGGCGTCTTCGTCTCCGCGGCGAGCCCGCTCCACGAGCTCGCTGTCGTGTAGTGGTCGGCTCACCACTGCTGTTCTTACACCTCGGCGGTATCCAAGGTTCCCGTCCTCTCGGGCTCCTGACGCGGCGCTGCGTGCCCGTATGCCGGTGGGACAGTGTCAGGCCGCACGGCCCGCCGGCAGGAGGGTGCGCAGCGGCGGCGAGGCGGCTACGCGGAGCCCGGCTCTGCCGGGCGGGAGCGTGGGCGCCGGTCAGGGGCGCGGCGCGAGAGTGGTCGGCTCACGACTTTTGTTGGAAGTACACCCCGATCGCGGTTAGGGTTCCAATCAATGTTCGCCAGAGTCGCACGGTACGAGGTCGAACCCAGCCGGACGCAGGAAGCGATCGACGCGTTTCACGCCGCGGTAGCCGAGCTCGAAGGCACGAGCGGGCTCGAAGGGGGCTACGTGTGCGTGGACCACGAGGACGGCGCGATCATGTCGATGACCCTGTGGCAGAACCGCACGGCGATGGACGAGAGCGAGCGCAAGGCCGCAGGCTTGCGCCAGGAAGCCGCCAAGCGGGTCGAAGGCAGGGTCGTCTCCGTGCAGTCGCTCGACGTCGCGATCGAAATTGGCGTAGGCGTCCGCAGCTAGTCGGGCACGACCGGGACAGCGGCACTCAAGCGTTCGTGTACTCGAACTTCGAGTACACCGCGTGGCGCTGTGCGAGATCCCAGCTCATCTCGGGCAGGTCGACCTGGAACCGCTCGCTCTCGAGCGATCTCACCGTCGCGCCAGATGAAGCCGGTCGTCTTGACGATGCGCACCTCGGTCTCGTCGCCCGTCACCGGGTTCGTGAGCGGCGTCATCCGGTTCTCGCTCACGCCCGCGACCGCGACCCGTGAGCTCCGTCCGTCGACGGTGATGTCGATCGCGGCGCGCTCGACCGCGGTTGCCTCGTCGAGGGTCGAGTTGAAGATCTCGAACAGCCCGTAGCCCTCCTCCCCGCGCCAGATCCGCGCGAGGACCTCGAACTGCTCGTCGTTCACCGCATCGACATACGCGTGGCCGCGGCCGCCCTTGTCGTGGATCGGGCCCGGCCACCAGAGCGCCCACGAGACCTTGGCGCCCGCGAGGTCGAGCCCGTCCCTCGAGCCCTCCTCGATCACGTGGCTGATCACGGCCTGGCAGTTGCCCTCGGGCGAGCTCGGGAGCCCGCGGAAGTTGCAGCCGCAGCCGGGGTCGCAGTTGCAGAACTCGAGGTACGTGCCGCGGATCCGCCACTCGGCCATGCGCCCTGAGTATGCCGCCTGGCGTCGCGGGAGCGGAGCAGGCGCGAACTGTCCCGGTTTCCTGGCGCGTCGCTGACCGCCTGTATGCGAGCGGAACAGTGGTTAGTCACACGGGCCGCTCGCAGGAAGGGGTCAGCGGCGCGAGGCGGCGGGTGGAGCCGGGCTTCGCCCGACGGTGAGCCCGACGCCGACCAGGGAAGCGGGAGGCGCGACCGCTCGCTTCCCACCCCGGCTTGGCCTGCGGCCTCACGGGCTAACAGCCTCGTCCGTCGCGCCGAATTCAGCTTAGCGGGCGTTCAAGCGTGACTCGAGCCCGCCGAGGAGAAGCTCGAAGCCCGTCCAGAAGACCTCGTCCCAACCGAGCTTGGCCGCGTAGGGCGCGATCTCGCCGATGCGCGGGTACGTGTCGCGATCGACCGTGCGGCTGATCCGCTCCCAGCCCTTGCCCGCGAAGTACGTCTCCCGCGGCCACTCGAGGACGCGAGGCGGCGGGCAGAGCCGGGCTTCGCTCGGCCGGAGCCCGCCGCCGGCCAGGGAAGCGGGGGTCAGGTGATGGCGGCTTCGCCGAGGAGCGACTTGATCTCGGCGAAGAAGTCCGGCTCCGGCTTCACGCGGTAGTCGGGGCCGAGGGCGAGCGTCGTCTCGCCGTGCGAGGTCGAGATCGCCACGATCACCGGGATCTCGCCCGGAAACTCCCTGACGACCGACGCGAGGTTCCGCACCAGGCCCGCAGGCGCCCGCGTCGCGTCGACGCGCAGCACGACCTCGCGCCGCTCCGGCGTCGCCTCGAACGGCGTCACCTCGAGCGCGATCATCTTCGTCTCGCCCTCCTGCTTGTGGTCGACGCGCCCCTTGACGACGAGCACCTCGTCCACCTCGAGCAAATCGCGCGAAGCCCCGTAGACCGAGTTGAAGACGACGACCTCGGTCGAGCCGGTCAGATCGTCGAGCCGCATGAACACCATCGGCTCGCCCTTCTTCGTCGTCAGCTGCTTGATCGCCCCGACGATGCCGCCCACGGTCACGACCTCCCCGTCGCGCCGGCGCTCGATCTCGGCCAGCGGAGCGTCCGTCTTGCGCCGCAGCTGCTCGCGGATCGCCTCCAGCGGATGCTCCGAGACGTAGACGCCGAGCGTCTCCTTCTCGAGCCGCAGCAGCTCGTTCTTCTCGTACTCCTCGCCGGTGATCGGCGGGTGCTCGACCTCGAACATCGACTCCTGGCCGAACATGAGAGCCTCCTGCCGCGCCGCGCCCGACCCCAGCGCCTGCTCCAGCGCGTCGAACATCCCCTTCCGCGAGGCGCCCGTCGAGTCGAAGGCGCCGCACTTGACGAGCGCCTCGAGCGCGCGCTTGTTCACGACCTGCGGATCGACCCGCTCGGTGAAGTCCCAGAGCGACGCGAACGGCCCCGACTTCCGCGCGTCCACGATCCTGCGCGCCGCCGTGTCCCCCACGTTCTTGACCGCGTTCAGCCCGAACCGGATCTTCCCCTCGACGACCGCGAAGTCGCACTCGGACTCGTTCACGTCCGGCGGCTCGACCTCGATCCCGAGCTCGTGGCAGGCGCTCACGTAGAACGGCACGCGGTCCTTCGTGTTCATCACGGACGAGATCAGCGCGGCCATGTACTCGCGCGGGTGGTTCGCGCGCAGCCAGGCCGTCCGGTACGCGATCAGCGCGTAGCAGGCGGCGTGCGACTTCCCGAACGAGTAGTCCTGCGACGACTCCATGTCCTTCCAGAGCTGGTTCGCGACGGCGGGCGTCGTCCCGGTCTGCGCGCAGCCCTCGAGGAACTTCTCCTTGAGGGACGCCATCAGCGCGTGGATCTTCTTGCCGATCGCCTTGCGCAGGTCGTCCGCCTCGGCCGGCGAGAAGCCCGCGATCCGCTTCGCGATCTCCAGGTACTGCTCCTGGTAGATGCAGATCCCGTGCGTGACCCCGGTGATCGCCTCGAGCCGCGGGTCGATGAACGAGACCGCCTCCTGCCCGTTCTTCCGCTTCGCGTACGCCGGGATGTAACCCATCGGGCCCGGCCGATAGAGAGCGACGAGCGCGATCAGGTCCTCGAACTCCGTCGGCCGCACCGAGCGCAGCGCCTCGCGCATGCCCGACGACTCGAACTGGAAGACGCCGATCGCGTCCCCGCGCGCGAGCATCTCGTACGTCTTGCGGTCGTCGAGCGGGAGCTTCGCGATGTCGAGCCCGCCTCCGATCAACGCGACCGCCTTGTCGATCACGTCGAGGTTGCGCAGCCCGAGGAAGTCCATCTTCAGCAAGCCCGAGCTCCTCGACGTCCCACATCCCGAACTGCGTGACCGTCTCCTCGCCCTCGCCCTTGCGCTGCAGCGGGACGACGTCGGTCAGCGGCCGGTCCGAGATGACGACGCCGGCCGCGTGGATCGAGTCCTGCCGCACGAGACCCTCGAGCGGCTTCGCGAGGTCGACGATCTCCCGCACCTGGGGATCTCCGTCGTACGCCGCCTTCAGCTCGGAGCCGGGCTTCAGGCAGTCGTCCAGGTAGACCTTGACGCCCTCGGGGATCAGCTTCGCGATCTTGTCGACGGTGCCGTACGGAACCTCGAGCACGCGCCCCGCGTCGCGCACCGCGGCGCGCGCCATCATCGTCCCGAACGTGATGATCTGCGCCACGCGGTCGCGCCCGTACTTCTCGGCGACGTAGTTGATCACCCGGTCGCGGCCGGCGACCGAGAAGTCGATGTCCATGTCCGGCATCGACTTGCGCCCCGGATTGAGGAAGCGCTCGAAGAGCAGGTCGTACTTCATCGGGTCGACCTCGGTGATGTCGAGCGCGTACGCGGCGAGCGAGCCGGCCGTCGAGCCGCGGCCCGGGCCGACCGAGACGCCGTTCCGCTTCGCGAAGTTGACGAAGTCCCAGACGATCAGGAAGTAGTCCGCGAAGCCCATCTCGCGGATCGTCTTCAGCTCGAACTTGAGCCGCTCCTGGATCTCCGGGGTCACGTGGTCGTACCGCTTCTGGAGTCCCTTCTCGCAGAGCTCGACGAGGTAGTCGAACGCGTCGCGGCCCTCGGGCACCGGGTACTTCGGGAGGCGAATCGTGCCGAGCTCGATCTCCACCGAGCAACGCTCCGCGACCTCGAGCGTCATCGCGAGCGCCGCCGGGTACTCGGAGAAGTCCTGCGCCATCTCCGCGGGCGTCTTGAAGTAGAACTGGTCGGTGTCGAACTTCCAGTGATTCGGGTTCTTCAGCGAGTCGCCCGACTGGATGCAGAGGAGCGCCTCGTGCGCGCGCGCGTCTTCGTGGAGCAGGTAGTGCACGTCGCCGGTCGCGACAAGCGGGAGACCGGTGCCCTGCGCGAGCTTCGCGAGCTGCGGGTTGATCCGCGCCTGCTCGGCGAGCCCCGCGTTCTGGATCTCGACGTAGGTCGACTCGCGCCCGAAGACCTGGACGAGCCGGTCGAGGTCGGCCGCAGCGTCGGCCTCGCGCGACTCCTCGAGCGCCTTCGAGACGCGTCCCGAAAGGCATCCGGAGAGCGCGATCAGCCCTTTCGCGTGCGTCTCGAGCAACCCCCAGTCGACGCGCGGCTTGTAGTAGTAGCCCTGCAGATAGCCGGCTGACGCGAGCTTGATCAGGTTTCCGTAGCCCTCGTTCGACTCGGCGAGGAGCGTCAGGTGCGCGTAGCCCTTCTCCTGCTTCGAGGCGTCGTCGCAGACGTAGACCTCGCAGCCGATGATCGGCTTCACGCCCTGCTTCGAGGCCTCCTTGTAGAGCTGCACGGCGCCCGCGAGCGAGCCGTGGTCGGTGAGCCCGACCGCCGGCATCTCGAGCTCCGCGGCGCGGGCTGCCAGAGCCGGGACGCGGCAGGCTCCATCGAGGATCGAGTACTCGGAGTGGACGTGCAGGTGGACGAACTCGGAGGCCAACGGACGGCCCATTCTAGGAGCGGCCTAGGACGCCTCGAGAGCGAGCGCGACCGTCAGCCGCCGAGGCACTCGGGGTCGCGCCGCGTGAAAGCCCGGCTCCCCTTGTTCCCCTTCGCGCGCACCGAGTAGCGGTCGCACGCCTGAACCGAGAGGCGCAGGAAACGCGCCGTGAACGCGCCCTTCCTGGTGGCCCTGACCGTCCGCAGGTGCTCGTGCGCCTTGAACACGACGACGACCCTGACGATCTCGGAGCGCTTGAAATGCGTCCCCTTGACGACGAACGGGCTCGACGTCGACACCTGGACCGCCGGAGCCCGTACGGCAGCCGTCACCGCCGCGGGCATGATCGCGAGCACGAGCAGGCCGGCCGCCAGGAATCGCTTCATCGCTTCCAAAGTATGGCTCGGAAAACGTGTGGGGGCCACCGGAGAGGTGGCCCCCACGACGAAACGAGCTAGTGGCCGTGCTTCGAGCTCGAGCTTCCAGGCTCCGAGCCCGTGCGAAGCCGCGTAGACGATGCGGTCCGCGTGATGCCCGTGCCCACTGCCGGGCACGTAGGTGAGGCCTGCGACCTCGACGTTCGGCATCCCCGGAGCCGCGACCGTCCACGGCCCGCCAGTCGACCTCAGCACGCCGAAGTCGGAGGACACGTACAGGTCACCAGTGTCGGCGTCCTGAACGACGTCCGTCAGCGGCAGGTCGCCGAGCGACCCGTCGAGGTTGTCCCACGTCGCCGTCCCGGCGCCCGGGTCATAGGTCACCGAGAAGATGTGACCCGGAGTCGCTGGAGTCGCGGCGTTGAACCCGCTGTACGAGATCCAGGCGTGGTTCGCGTTGTCCGGGTCGATGAAGATCCCGGTCACGTACCGCCCTGGACTGTTCGCCGCCAGCGAGTCGAGCCGAACGAACGCAACCGCGCTCGCAGGATCGGCGTCCGCGTTCGAGGTGATGAACACGCGGCCGTTCGTGGTCGCGGCCCACAGCGTCGACGTGTCCGTCGTCGCCCGCTCGACCGCGGCCATTGCGCCGCCGGCCCGATCGCCCCAGCCGGCCGCCGTCAGAGCGGTCGTCCCGAGCTCGGTCCAGTCACCGCATGGAACCGCGAAGTCGCCGGTGTTCTCGTTGCAGTGCTGTCGGAGCTCCGCCAGCGTCATCGAGCCCATGCCGTGCGTCTTCGTCCGGACGACGGTGTTCCCACCTGACGTCGCTGTCCCGGCCCCGGCGTACATCGTCCGATGGACGACGGGGTCGCTGACGATCGCCACGTAGAACTGGTTGCCGGTCCCGTAGATCGGGTCGGCGATCCAGTTCCAGTCCGCGATCGCGCCGTCGGAGAAGTTCACGTCCGGCGACGCGTCGAAGTACGTGTGGAACCGGAAGTGCGGGTCGGTCGCGTCGAAGCCCGACTGACCACCGTCGCCCCAGTACGTCTGGAGCCACGTCTTCTTGCTTCCGAAGTTCTCCCACGTGCCGTTGTCCTGGGTTCCGCCCTGGAGCTCTCCGCTGTCGAACGGGCTCACGGAGAGGCTCTGGAACTGGAGCGTGCCCAGGCCGCGGTTCATGCTCTCCAGGCGAGCCGGAATCGCGGACAGGAGCTCGTGACAGCGGCTCAGGTACGGCTCGTCGAGCCCTCTCGAGTCGCAGTCACCGGACGTGTCGACGAAGCGACCGTCGTTCCGGATGATCCCGCCGTCCGAGGCCTCGAAGAACTGGTTCGGGTTCGCCGGGTTCGTGACCAGTCGGTGCTGGTCGGGATGCATCCCGGTCGGGTGGTCGACGTCCGTCGCGTCCATCGTCATGTCCGTGAAGCTCTCGCCCGCGTTCGTCGAGCGCAGAACCGCGCGGTGGTTGGCGACGTACGGCAGCGTCGCGCCGTTCTCGTCGTACTGGTAGGAGCCGCCGAGTAGACGATGTCCGGATGCCCCGGCGGCGTGTAGACGAAGTTGTCGTACCAGCACTGCCCGGTGCAGAAGTTGAACGTGTCCCACGCCGAGGTCGATGGATCGTTGCTCGTCAGCTGGGTGAACACCGGCGAGCCCGACTCGACCTCATCGCTCCGATAGAGCCGGCTGTACTCGGTCGCGCTGGTGTGGCCCTCGCCGACGTACATCCGCGTGTGGCCGTTCGGCAGCAGCGTGACCGCGATGTCCGGTCGCGTCGTGCCGATCGTCGCGTTCAACGACGGCTTGATCTGCGTCCACGTCGTCCCGCTGTCGCTCGAGCGCCAGACGCCTCGCGCATAGGAGGCGGCGTAGACGATGTCCGGGTTGCCCGGGTCGATCTCGATGTCACGCACGCCACGCGGTGAGCAGGGCGTCGTGTTGTTCGCGATCGCCGCGATGTCCGTCCCGCAGTCCGACGGGCTCGTGGAGCCGTTGTGCACGAGCGTCCAGTTCGCCCCGCCGTCCGTGGAGCGGTAGAGGCCCCACTGCGGCGCGCCCGGGATCAGCGCCCGGTACTGGGTGATGCCGCCGTAGCAGCACACGGACGAGTGTCCGCGCACGGCGAACGCGGAGCCCGCGTAGATCGTGTTCGGATCGCCCGGCTTGACCCTGATCGTGCCGACACCGCGGGCATTGAACGCCGAGGTGCCGTACGGGCCGGACCAGTGGTCGCCGCCGTCGGTCGTCTTGTAGAGCCCGACGCCTGCGACACAGCCGCTCCCGCACGTGTTGCCCTCGCCCGTGCCGACCCAGAGCGTGTTCGAGCTCGGATCGTTCGGGTCGATCGTGATCGAGCCGGCCGAGTTGATCCCGAAGCTGCCTGCCAGGTACTTCCACTTCGGGTTCGGCGTGAGCGCGTTCTCCGTGCGCCAGACGCCGCCGCCCGCCGGAGTGATCCACATCCGGCACTGAGCGGCCCGGCCACGAGAGTGATTCATCCCGCAGTTCGGGTCGATCGCCAGATCGGTCGTCCGCCCGGCCATCGCGAACTCGGTTGGCACGTACGAGCGCGCTGTGCGGAACGGCGTGGCCTGGTACAGCGCCGTGTCCGGCCCGACCTGCTCCCACGCTGCCTGGTTCGATCCCGGAATCGCGCCGGGTGTCCGCACTCGTGCCGTCTGGAAGGCAGCGCGTGCTGCCTTCAGGCTGGACAGCGGGACGTCCTTCTTCGGATACGCCATCTGGGCGAACTGCTCCAGGCTGGCCGTCGAGCTGCCGGGGGCGTTTCCGGCCGATTCCCCGGCCGGCTCACCTCCGTTGCCCGGAATCGTCTGGCCGAGCTTCGCCAGGTGCTTCGACAGAGCGACGGGCATGTCCCCGTCGCTACCTCTGGCAGCGACCATGGGAGCCGTGCTCCGATTCGAGGACCCGCCCGCGGCGAAGACTCCACCGACGGCTACGAGCCCAACTGCGGCCAGCGCTAACGCCAGCCGCGTCCGTCTCTTCCTCACAGGTTCCTCCTCCCCTTGACAAGAACCAGTAGTTATGTGGCGGCGCCGGGGGAGTATAGAAAACTTGCTTTTTCCCTGCTAGAGGGCAGGAAGACGCAGATCGAGCCGCCAGTCGTTGCAGTGCAAGACGCTTCCGCTCCCCTTCGGGTACTCGAAGTCGTGCTCGTCGAGGAGCTCGAAGCCGAGCTTCCGGCAGATCGCGTTCGACGGGCCGTTCTCGACCCCGGGGAACGCGTGCAGGAAGCGGTGCTTGCCCTCGGCGCGGACGAGCTCGATCACCTGCGCGGTCGCGATCGTGGCGATCCCGCGGCCCTGGAACTCGCGGAGCACCGACCAGCCGGTCTCGTAGACGTGCCCGCCGAGCCAGTCGCGCTCCCAGTAGCCGACGGAGCCGACGCTTTCGCCGGTCGCTACCTCGACGATCTTGAACATCCTGTCCGGCCCCTCGCCCTCGAGGCCGATGTACCGCTCCTGCCGCTCGGCGATCTTCTCGGGGCTCTCGGGGCCGCCGAGGTGCTCCATCATCGCCGGGTCGCCGAGGAGCCGTTCCAGGAGCGGGAGGTCGCCCTCGCCCCAGGGCTCGATGTGGAACTCGGGCTCGCTCAATCGATCAGCTTCCGTTCCATCGCGTAAATCGCGATCCGCCACATGAGCAGCGCGAACATGACGAGAAACGCAACACGTGCCAGATCGACCCAGTCGAATCCGAACAGCACCGCGCCACGGACCAGCTCGACAGTCTGGTGCAGTGGGTTGAACGCAGCGAGCACCTGAATTACCTCCGGGAAGCCGCCCAGCGGGAAGAACGTGCCGGCGACGAGGAACAGCGGCGTCAGCACCGCGCTGACGACGTAGTTGAAGTTCTCGAACGACTTCGCGAAGCCCGCAATCATGATCCCGAAGCCCGCCCAGCCGAGGCCGCTCAGCCAGGCGATGAACGGCACCGCGAGCATCCCCCACGCCGGCTCGAGCCCGAACGGAATGGCGACGAGCATCGGCACGCACCCGTACACGCCGGCACGTGTCGCGATCCAGAGCGTCTCGGCGGTGACGAGCTCCTCCGTGTCCACGGGCGCGGCGAGAATCGCGTCGTAGGTGCGCTGGAACTGGTACTTGACGAACGTCCCGAACATGGCCGCGAAGGCAGACGAGAAAAGAACAGCTGTCGCGACGATGCCCGTGCCGACCCAATCGACGTAGTCGTAGCCGTTGATCGTGCTCACGAGCGAGCCGAAGCCGAAGCCGAACGCGAGCAGGTAGATCGTCGGCTCGACCGTCGACGAGAAGGTCGCCGAGCGCCAGTACGACGAGAAGTTCACGATCTCGCGGACGAGCACGCCCGTCAGTGCAGGCCGCTCGAGCCGGCCGAGGCGTGCGGTCCCCGTCTCCGTCGCCATCAGCCGATCTCCTCGCCGGTGAGCAGGACGAAGACGTCCTCGAGGTTCGCCGGGCGCCGCTCGCCCTCGAACTCGCGGAACCCGTTTCCGTCCATGCCGAGGATCGAGATGCTCGTCCCGGTGCGCCGCGTCTTGAGGCCCGCGGCGCCGGCCTCGGACTCGACCTCGGCCAGGTGCGACGGGCGGCCCGTACACCTCGACCACCTCGTGGCCCGCGTGCTCCAAGACGAGCTCCGGACGGCTTGCCGCGGGCGACCCCCTGGCCGTGGGACATGATCAGCACCGTGTCGGCGAGCCGCTGCGCCTCCTCGATGTAGTGCGTCGACATGAGGATCGTCGTGCCCTCGGAGCGCAGCTGGTCGATCAGCGCCCACAGCTGCTGGCGCACCTGCGGGTCGAGGCCGACGGTGGGCTCGTCCATCAGCAGGAGCCGCGGCCGGTGCACGAGCGCGCGTGCGATCAGCAGGCGCCTGCGCATCCCGCCGGAGAGCTTGTCGACGCGCGTTTCGCGCCGGTCGACGAGGTTCGCCAGCTCGAGCGAGCGCTCGATCGCCTCGTGCCGCTCGTGGCGCCCGATCCGGTACAGGTGCGCGAAGACGAGCAGGTTCTGCTCGACGGTCAGCGTGACGTCGAGGTTGTCGAGCTGCGGCACGACGCCGCACTCGGCGCGCGCCTGCTTCGAGTCCTTCGGAAGCTCATAGCCGAGGACGTCGAGCTCGCCCTCGTCGGCGATCGCCTGCGCCGTGAGCATGCGCATCGTCGTCGACTTGCCCGCACCGTTCGGGCCGAGCAGTCCGACGCACGTGCCCGTCGGAACGTCGAGGTCGAGCCGATCGACGGCCGTGATCTCCCCGTAGCGCTTGACGACCCGGCGCAGGCGGATGGCGAGGTCCTCGCTCACCGGGCCAGGATGCCAGCAGGCGGGCTCGAGGCGCTAGCGACCCGCGCGAGGCCGGCGACGGGCGCGTCGAGAAGCGGACTCCTCGACGAGAACACTGCCGACCGCTTCACGGGTCTCACCGGTCGTGGCGACGTCGAACTCGACGGGCAATCCGGCGCAACGCCCTTTCGGCGCATTTCCGTCGACGAAACCCTGCTGGGAGACGTAGAGCCGCTCTCCCGTCTCCGTCGAGATGTAGCCGTGGCCTTTCTCTTCGTTGAACCAGACCATCGTGCCGCGCATCACGACTGTTCCGTGCCTTCGGGCTGTTCCGTAGCTTCGGGCTGTTCCGTAGCTTCGGGCTGTTCCGTAGCTTCGGGCTGTTCCGTGCCTTCCGGGCCTCGGAGTGTCTCGTCCGGGCCTCGAAGGTGTCCGTACATCTCTTCGTGGGCCTTCGCCTGACGCTCCCGCGCTTTCGCGTACTTCTTCTCGAGCTTGAGGGCGGCCTTCTCCTTCACGGCCTGCTCGCGGTTGCGTTTCGCCATTGTCTGCTGGCGCTTGCTAGTTGATGCCATCGGCTTCCTTCCTTTCGGAGATTGAGTCTCGACGAAGGCGGAAGACGCCGAGCGCGACCGAATTCGCGTCTGACGAACCCATTCTAGCTGGGCGGCTCCAACGGCCTGTCTGAAAATGGGCGGCTGCTACTGTGTTTGCACGGGTCGGCAATCGCGCCGCCCGGTGAGATTCGCTTCTCGTTCCTCCTTCGGGTGTTTCGAGGTCGGCAAGTCTCGAACCCGTAAAGGAGTCGAACACCATGTCCAAGTCATTCCGCGAGCTCGGCGTGTCGCGCCCTATCGTCGACGCGCTCGCAGCTCGCAAGATCGAATCGCCCTTCCGAATCCAGGAGCTTGTGCTCCCGGACGCCCTCGCCGGGCTCGACGTCCTCGGACGCTCGCCGACCGGCTCGGGCAAGACGCTCGCGTTCGCCGTGCCGATCGCGGAGCGGACGTCCCGCGACGCCGGCTGTCCGTCGGCGCTCGTCCTCGTCCCCACCCGCGAGCTCGCGGCCCAGGTGACCGCGGAGATCGAGCCCCTGGCCAAGGCCAAGGGCCTGACCGTGGTCGCCGCGTACGGTGGGTTGCCCCTGCACGCGCAGGCGAAGCGCGCAAAGCACGCGCACGTGCTCGTCGCGACACCGGGCCGCCTGGAGGATCTCGCGCAGCGCCGGCTCGTCGACCTCGGCGGAGTCCGGATCCTCGTCCTCGACGAGGCCGACCGGATGCTCGACATGGGCTTCAAGCCGCAGGTCGACAAGCTCGTGCGGCGCATGCCGCAGAACCGCCAGACGATGTTCTTCTCGGCCACGCTCGACGGCGAGGTCGGCTCGCTCGCGCGCGCGTACACGAACAGCCCGTCCCGCTTCGAGGACGACGCGCTGCCCGACGATCCGGGCGAGATCGAGCATCACTTCGTCGCGGTCACGACTGATACCAAGGTCGAGACGCTCGTCGAGCACCTCCGGGGGTCCTACTCGACCCTCGTCTTCGTCCGGACGAAGCGGGGCGCGGAGCGTCTCGTCACCAAGTTGGCACGCCACGGAGTGAAGGCGTCCGCGATGCACGGCGACATGTCCCAGAACGCGCGGCAGCGGGCGCTCAGGCAGTTCGAGTCCGGCAAGGTCGCGGTGCTCGTCGCAACCGACGTCGCGGCCCGCGGGCTCGACCTCGACGACATCACGCACGTGATCAACTACGACCCGCCCGCCGAGGACAAGGGCTACGTGCACCGCACGGGCCGCACCGGACGCGCAGGCCGGAGCGGAACGGCGATCACGCTCGTCCTCCCCGACCAGCAGGCCGACACGAGCCGGTGTCGCACGGCGCCTCGGACACAGCGAGCAGTACGAGCAGAGCGGGCTCGAGTCCGCGCGCGCGAAGGTCGTCTACACGAGCCGCAGGGGCCGCCGCTCCAAGTGGTAACCGGCGGCTACCGGAGGTCGACGTCCTCCGGGAGCACGACGAACCGCAGCTGATCGTCGCGGAGACCTTCTCGCCGGAAGCCGGCCTTCTCGATCGCCCGAATCGAGGCGACGTTGTCCGCCGCAGCTTCCGCGACGACCCGCCTCAGGCCGAGCTCACGCAGACCCCAGGCGGCGGCGAGTCGCATGGCCCGCGACGCGATTCCGCGTCCGCGCTCGTCCGGGAACACCGAGACGGCGAGCGTCGCGTCCTCGCCGAACTGCAGGTTGACCAGACCCAACGCGCGGTCGTCGGCGGCATCTGCGATCACAAACGGCGCGGCGCTCCCGGTGCGCCACTGCTCCTCGGTCCGCGCCACGCTGCTCAGCTCGCGCTCGGGAGTCATCGGCTCGTCGTCCATCCGGCGACGCGTCTCGGGATCGTGCGAGGCCGCCGCAACCCGAGGGACGTCTTCGGCCCGCCGCACGCGCAGCACGATCTCGCCGTCCGTCAGCGGCGGGTCAGGAGGAACGAGGCGGTTCCCGGCCAGGCTCCGGACGCTACAACGCCCTAGAAGCTGCTGGAGCCGGAGTCCTTCTTCGCCTTCTTCTCCTTGCGCTTCTCCTTCAGCGACTTCTGCGGCACCTTCTTGCCGAGCTTCTTCGGTTTGTCTTGGCCCTTCATGATCCTCGAATCCTAAGCGGCCTCTTCTTGGTGGCGGCCGTGGTTGTGTGGTTTGCCGGGATTCAGCTGTCGCGCTCGACCGATGTGCTCGACACGAGGCTGAGGCTGGGCGAGGCGCTCGGCGGCGCTGATCCTGCTGGCGGTCGCAACGAACCTGCCGGAGATCGCGATCACTGCCTCGGCGGCGCTCTCGCATAACCTCGGGATCGCGATCGGGAACATCCTCGGCGGGATCGCGATCCAGACGGTCGTCCTCGTGGTGCTCGACGTGGCGATCGGACCGGAAGCGGCGCTGACGACGCGTGCTGCCTCGCTCGTGCTCGGCGCTCGAGGGTCTGCTCGTGATCCTCGTTCTCGCGATCTCGGTGATGGGTGTTCAGCTCCCTGCTTCGCACCCGTTTGCGCGACTCGAGCCCGCCGCGGTCCTGATCGCGGTCTGTTGGCTGGTCGGCGTGTGGCTCGTGGGTCGGGCCAGGCGCGGTCTGCCGTGGCACGACTCCACGGGCACGGCGCCAGGCGGCCAAGAGAACGGCCGATGGGGGATCGCCGGACTGATCGCGGTCAGCAACAGTTAGGCGATGACCTCCGACCTGCGCCGGCGGGCGCGGCTCTTCCGCATCGGGAGGATCGCCGTCCTCGCGATCGTGATCACGTACTTCCTGCTTCCCTACGGCGTGCGCTCGTGGTTCCCGGTCTGGCTCCTGTTTCTGCTCGCGCTCGGGCTCGAGATCGACTTCTTCCTCGGCGGCTGGCTGCGGACGCGCGGCGCGCCCGTCGCCGCCGAGGCGGCGGATCGCGGACCGCAGGGGCGCGACCTGTCCGAGCTCGGCAGCTGGGGCTACTGGGACCCGTCCGAGCCGACGCCTCCGATCGCGGCCGAGCCCACTTTCAGCTGGCTCCACGTCGTCGAGGCCGTGGCCGCGATCGCGATCGTCGGCACCCTTCTCTACTTCGCCGCTCGCCCGAGCGGTTGGAACGCGGTCTCGTCACAACGCCAGGCGCAGACCGAGGCGATCCTGTCCCGCGAGGCGAGCGCGATCGCGCGCCATCCGGCCACGGTCACCTGCGACGCGAAGGGCGACTACGTCGGCTTCGTGCAGGACGCGGACGGGCTCGCGGAGGTCGGCGGCGGCCAGGCGTTCCTGACCCCCGAGATCTGCGACACGCTCTACCAGCTCGCGATCAAGCACCGGGTGCAGTCGTTCTCGCGAACCGCGCGTGCGATCGCCGTGCTCGGCCACGAGTCGTGGCACCTGCGGGGCGAGGCCAACGAGGGCCTGGCGAACTGCTACGGCTTCCAGAGCGGCGTCGACATCGGCGTCAACCTCGGCCTCTCCGAGAGCCGGGCGAGGGCGATGATGCGCGAGCAACTCGCGACGAACTCGTCCGACTCGGGGCCGAACACGCAGTATCGAGTCCCGAGCGGTTGCCGAAACGGAGGCCCCGAGGACCTCCGCCCGGCCGCGCCGTTCCCTTAGCGGTCTACTTCTCGGTCGCGCTCCTCGGCGCCCTGAACGGGACGTCGACGATGGCGTGCACCGGGCGGAAGCTCGCGCCGTGGCCAGTACGCCAGAGCGGCCTGGTCATGAACCACACGATGCCCAGAACGACCAGGCCGAGCAACCCGATCGCGCCCAACGATATTCCAAGCCCGCCGACAAACATGAACACCACGATCCCTGCGCTCCAGAGCACGAGCGCCCAGGTCATCTTCCGCCAGTTTCGGAATCTCTCCATGGCAAAACCACCTTTCTCGAATGACTCTCCTGGAGAGCGGATCGCTCTCCCCTTGCACTAAGGCCCGGTTCGGGAGTCGAGGAGGTAGTGCGGTGGTGCCTCGGCGGCTACCGCGCAAGGTCTACGCGCTTACGTAATCGTATCACGTTTTGTGACGGGTGTTACAAATATCGCGGCCTACAGAGACTGACGCCGGCGGCCCTGGATCAACGCGTGGTTGAGCATCGTCGCATGATCGTCCTCCCGCGCGATGACGACGGCCTTGTGCCAGACGCCCGGGTACTCGACTCGATCGTCGTACATCTGAGTCCTGAAGCCCTCGTAGGTCTCCGGGCAGCGCGTCCCCGGGCCCGTACATGCGCCGGCCGCCGTCGCTGCCGCGGATCACCGCGACGAGCTCGCGCGACTCTTTGTAGTCGTCGGGCGCGAGAAACTCGGCCAGCGGCTTCTGCGGCGCGCCACTGCTCAGGAAGGCCACGACGTACTTTCGGTCTCGCCCCCACTTCTTCTTGCGGATCGTCTCGCCGAGCCCGATGTGCACGACGCCTTCGGATCGTGTCGTACCCATGAACACCCGGTAGCGCGAGTAGCGATCTCGCCCGTCCGGCCACTGGTACGACTCGCCCTCGCGCTCCTGAACGAGGCTCCAGTCATCCGGGAGATCGACCTTTCGCCCTCGAGCAGAAGCGGCTGCCTTGCGAGAGCCGGCCCGCGTGCGAACCGGCTTGATGAGCGGATTCTCGAAACCCGCGTCCGCGAGGTGCGTGAGAAGCGGCCCGAGCTCGCGATCAGGAACGTGCTCCAGGGTGACTGAGAACGGAGACAACGTATGAAAACGTAGACACGTCGTCACACGTTGTCAAGAAATATGTTAGGGTTCGATGTGCAGGAGGGCTCGACTCGAGCTTTCCGCCCTGAACGAAAGACGTTAGGAGCACGCTTGATGCATGCCACTATTCGACGGTACGAGGGCATCGACAAGGCCCGCACGGAAGAGCTGACCACGAAGGTCGACGAGACCTTCCTCCCCCGCGTGAGCAAGCTGGACGGCTTCCGCGGCTACTACCTGATCGAGACGAACGACAGCGTCATGAGCTCGATTAGCTTCTTCGACACGATGGCACAGGCCGACGAGTCGACGCGCCTCTCAGCCACCTGGGTGCGCGATGAGAAGCTCGACACGATCCTCCCGAATCCGCCGAAGGTCACGGGCGGAGAGGTGATCGTGAACAAGGTTGTCGAGAAGGAGCTCGTCCACGCGTAAGAACCGCGCGGACGTTGTACGTGGAGGGGGCCCGCTTTGCGGGCCTTCTTTGCGTTCTGGGCCAGGCTAGATCGACTCGCGGAGCGCGTTTGCCGCGGCCTGCAGCCGGTCGCTGACCTCGGCCAGCTCTCGCGCCGCGAGGTCGATGCGCTCCTGCTGGACCTCCGAGCGCTCTTGTTGTTCGTCCGCACGCTCCCGCTCGCTGTCGGCGCGCTCGCCGAAGCGCCTTCAGCTGGGCGGCCATGCTCTCGACCGTCCGGGTGAGCTCGGCCAGTTGGCCGGCGATGATCTCCGTGTCTTCTTCCATGGCGGCGTCCCAATCTTACGCCGGTGGATCGGTCTCGAACGGCTCTGACTCGAGGATCCAGATGGTCCCGTCGGCGGTGTCGACGGCCGGCGAGCCGTCGCCCGGATCGGTGAGGAGCGTGCGCGTCACCTTCACGCGCTTGCCGTCGAGCTCGGCGAACGGCCCCTGCACCGGGCCCATCCCGAACGCGTAGTTCCACGCCCGCACCTGGTTGTGGATCTCCCGAGCCGTCTGCGCGGACCAGTCGATCGTCGCGTAGTCCTCCTCGAACATGCCGCCCCAGGACGCGCCCTCGGTCGCCTGCGGGTCGCCGGGATCTCGGGCTGCGAGGCGCTCGAACACCTGCGGCAGGAGAGCGAGCCCGACCGGGACCATGCGCGGCCCGGTCTCGAACATCGTCGTCTCCTCGTCGAGGATCGGGATCGACGTCTGGGCCAGGATCGGCCCGGTGTCCAGCTCGGCGTCCATGCGGTGCCAGGTGATCCCGAAGACGGGGTCACCCTCGCGGAGCGCCCAGGAGAGCGGAATCGGCCCGCGGTGCCGCGGCAGCAGCGCCGGGTGCTGGTTGACCGCGCCGTAGCGGGGCACGTCGAGCGCCTCCTGCGGGATCTTCCAGGAGAAGCCCCAGCAGAGAACGCACGTCTGGCTCGAGCCCGCGCAGGAGCGGCGCCAGATCGTCCTTGTCGCGCGCCCAGATCAGGTTCGTGCCCTGCGGAGCCGTCTTGTCGCCTGTCTCGCCCCACGGCGGCGGCGGCTGGTCGACGGCCTTAGGGCGTCGCTGCATCATCCAGGCGACGACGTCGTGGCCCATCCCGCGGATGGTTTCGATCAGCGGCTCGACGATCGGCAGCACGTTCGCGATGACGACGACTCGCCAGCCCTGCGGTTGCTCGGCCATCTAGGCCGGCTCGGTCTCGAGGATCCAGATCTTCCCGTCGCCGGCGTCGACCGCCTGCGAGCCGTCGCCCGGGTCGCTGAGGCTCGTGCGGTTGACCTTGACCCGCTTGCCGTCGAGCTCCGCTATCGGGCCCACGACCGGGCCGCCCGTCGAACGAGAGGTGCCACGCGCGCACCTGGTTGTGGATCTCGCGCCGCGGCTTCGACCAGTCGATCGTCGCGTAGTCCTCGTCGAAGTACCCGGCCCAGGACGCGCCTTCGGTCGCCTGCGGATCGCCGGGATCGCCGGCCTCGAGCCGCTCGAAGACGCGCGGGAGCAGCCCGATCGAGGCCTCGAGCATCTTCGGTCCCATGTCCCAGATCGTCTCGTCCTCGTCCAGGATCGGCACCGACGTCTGGGCCAGGATCGGCCCCGTGTCGAGCTCGGCGTCCATCCGGTGCCACGTGATGAAGAACTCGCCGTCGCCCTCGCGCATCGCCCAGGACATCGGAATGGGGCCGCGGAAGCGCGGCAGCGGCGCCGGGTGCTGATTGACGATTCCGTGGCGCGGGACGTCGAGCGCCTCCTGCGGGATCTTCCAGCCGAAGCCCCAGCAGAGCGCGACGTCGGGCTCGAGCCCGCGTAGGAGCCCGGCGAGGTCGGCCTTGTCGCGGACCATGAGCAGGTTGATCCCCTGGGGGGCGGTCTTGTCCGTGACCTCGCCCCACACCGGCGGCGGCTTGTCCTTGTCCTGCGGGCGCCTCGCCATCAACCAGGCGACGACGTCATGTCCCATCGCCTGCAGGCTCGCGATCACCGGCTCGGCGACGGGCAGCACGGCAGAGATGACGACGATCCGCCAGGGCTTCATGCGATCAGTGTTCCGGAAGGACGAAGAACGCGACCGCCGAGTACTGGCAGGCGACAGCCGCGATCACGAGCACGTGGAAGACCTCGTGGAACCCGAAGACGGCCGGGCGCGGGTCGGGCCGGCGAAGCGCGTAGACGAGCGCTCCGGCCGTGTACAGGAGCCCGCCGGCGAGCACGAGCAGCATCGCGGCGACCCCGATCTTGTGCAGCAGCTGCGGGAAGACGACGACCCCGATCCAGCCGAGCGCGACCCCGATCACGGCCGAGATCCACGTGGGCGCGTCGAGCCAGGCGAACTTGAAGACGATCGCCGCGAGCGCGCTCGCCCAGACGATGCTCAGCACCACCCAGCGCCAGTAGCCGCTGAGTGCGAGTAGGCCGAATGCCGTGTAGGTGCCGGCGATCAGCGCGTAGATCCCAGCGTGGTCGACGCGGCGCAGCCAGCGCTTGGGCGCTTCGGACCAGTTCGGAGAGTGGTAGAGCGCGCTGGCCCCGAACATGGCCGCGACCGTGGCGGCGAAGACGATCGCCGAGAGCCGTCCGCGGCCGGTATGCGCCTCGAGGATCAGCGCGAGCCCGAGGGGCACGGCGGCCACGAAGGCCACGGCGTGGGAGTAACCACGGAGGCGTGGCTTGAGCGCCGTCACTGGCAAAACCTTAGCCCGTCCTTGACCAGCGCACCGTCCCCGTCCGATACTGCGCCGCGTGACAACGGACGGCGACGACCGTCTGCGGCTCGACTACGACCAGACGACGCAGCTGCTCCGCATGCTCACGGACATCCGCTTCAAGCTGATCGCGTTCGTCCCGACGATCGCGGCCGCGTCGGTCGGGCTTTTCGGGAAGCCGCGTCCGGCGGTCGAGCTGCTCGCGATCGGCCTGCTTGGGCTGACGGCGACGGTCGGGATCCTCGTCTACGAGCTGCGGAACTCGCAGATCTACGCGGCCGCGGCGAAGCGAGCGGAGGAGCTGGAGCGGGCAGCTCGGGTTCGAGGGCGGGCTGTACAGCGACCACCCGCCGGCGACGATGCGGCTCCTCGGCGTGTTTCCGGCGACGCGCCTGGCCGGCCTCGGCCTCGTCTACGGAGCCGCGCTGGCCGGGTGGACATACCTCGTTTCGTGGGGGCTGCTGCACGCGGTCGGGCTCGGCGAGGCGAGATCCGTCGGCCTAATCGTCGGCGCGGCCGTGGGAGCGGGCGTCGCAGCGGAGGTCATGCGGGTCCACTGAAGTCGATGCGCGCCGCCCACTCCGGGTGGTCGATGAACGGGTTCCGGTTGCCCTGCCGCTCGAAGATCGCAGCGTTCCGATGCCGCTCGTATTCGCTGACCGGCTCGGCCTCGTGCCACCGGAGCAGAGTCTTGATCGCCTCGTCCGAGTAGGGCCGCAGCGCGGGGTAGCGGAGCAGGAAGTAGAAGGTCGCGCGCGCGACGGCACCCTTCCCGTTCGCGGGCTCGAAGAGGTCGGTCTCCTTCTTGCCGCAGCTCTCGCGAACGACCTCGAGGTAGTCGGGAAAGTCCGTGTACGGCGCGTTCCCGCGGAAGCTGTTGCACTTGCGCTCGCAGGTGAAGAGGTGGTGCAAGTCCCCGCGCATCGGCTCGGCGTGGTCGAACCAGGACTGGCAGACGACGTGCTCGCAGTTATAGGGCTCGAGCTCCTCGACGGCGGCCTCCGAGGCGGCCGTGGCGCGAAGAGACTCCCGTTCCTCGTGGATGCGAGCCGCCTCCTCGATCAGCTCAGCGGGGTCGTACTCGTCCTGCGTGTAGATGCTCCGAACCTTCCGGTCCGGCTGGAGGTCGACCCAGGGATAGAGCTCGGTCGCCGGGCTGTAGCGCGGCTGCACGCCGTGCGTCGCCTCAAGCAGGCGCGCGAGGGCTCTATCCTCGTCCAGATCAAGCTCGGCGTAATAGTGAGTGGCCGCAGCCCGGTCAGAGCCCTCATCGACGTAGGCCTTCCTCTCGCCTGCCGCGAGCCGGTCGAGCGCCTGCGAAAGGAGGTCCACTGGGCAGAGACTAGTTGGCTCTCCTGAAACTGAGCCGCCGCGTTGACTTCAGGTTAAGCGGTGACCTCGACAAATCGCGCGAACCGCATGTCGAGTCGCTTTCGATCAGGGCGTTCAGCGACGCGTTTCGGAACGAAAAGCGGGACTTCATGGAATCCCTTGAGCAGGTCGAGCATCGGCCCGTCCTCGTCCTCGAGCAGGCGGCGTGAGACGTGGACGACATAGTCCGGCGAGACGCCAACGAGATTCTGGTCGAATGCGCGGTGATGGATCGCGCAGAGAATCAGGCCGTTCTGGATTGTCGGCTCGCCCGCTTCAAGCGTGTCGCTGAGGATGTGCGCTGCGTCAAGCAGCCGCAGCTCCTTCAGCCGGCAGATCGCGCACTGGCTGCTGTACGCCGGAACGACTCGACCGCGGAATCGCGCCTGATGTAGGCGCACGCGCGTCTCGCGCACTGCGTACCGGCGTTCGATCGGATCTTCGAGCGGGACAGGTTCGGGCTCGTCCACCGGCCCCTGGAGCGCACCGGGCGCGACGAGCACCATCCGCGCCGTTGGGTCGTCGCTACGGACGAAGCACGGGAAGATCGGCTTGTACCAACCCGGTCGCGTTCCGATGAAGTAGACGAGCGGGACCTGAAGATTGTGTGCTGCGCTCAGCGCACGATTGTCCGGTTGGTGGATGTCGCCCGCGCGATACGCGTACATGAAGCCGTCGGCGACAACTTCGTCGTCATACGGCGACTTCGAAGAGGTCTGGATCGAGAGAGCCGCCGGCCCAGTCTGGACGGCTGCTCGATAGATGCCTTTCTGATAGTTCAGAAATGGCACCCGGCGACCCCGAAAGGGGAAGCCGTTGGCGAGCGCGCCCGCATATGGGATGTCCTCGCCGAACTCGGCGACGAGGAGTGAGAGACGTGCCATGCACGCCGTCCGGACGTCCTCATCTCGCAATGCGCGAGATTCTATGACGCGCAGCCGCGGTTCGAGTTCGCGGAACTGGCGAAGACCTTAGCGGCGCCGCTCGAAGTCCAGGGCGTCCACGAGCTCCTCGCTCCCCGACGCCTTGCCCGCCGGCTCGACCAGGGCGTCTTGGATCTGTGCAGCCAGGTCGCGGAGGCTCTCGAGGACGCGCTGCTTTCGCTCCTCGAGCATCTTCATCTCCCGCTGGAGGGTCTCGTGGCGCTGGACGACGTTGCGTTCCAGGTCGTCGGCCTTCGCCTGCGCCGTTTCGACCTGCTCCTTTGCCCTCGTCTCCGCGTCGGCCAGGAGCCGGCGAGCCTCTTCCTCGACCGTTCGCCGGTGCTGCGTGCCGTAGGAGTCGGCTGCTTCGGTCATGTCGCGCGCGTACTGGTCCGCTTCGGTCTTGGCCTGC
>CAVUMW010000006.1:0-12001 GCA_963742635.1 uncultured Actinomycetes bacterium | reverse complement strand
GGCAGGCGCTGGGGCCGGCGCTGCGCTCGCTCCGCGCCTCTTAAACGCTCCGGAGTACCTTTTCGAGCAGACGATGCGTACGTCTCTGGTGGCGCTCACCCTTCTTGTCGTGTCGACCACGGCGTCGTCGTCGGCCGGCGTCGACGCTGTCCCGGCGAAGCCCACTATCCACTTCGTCAATTCTTCGGTCGGCTGGCTCTCCGCGGGCAGTGCCGTTTTCGGCACGCGTGACGGCGGCAGGAGTTGGCGGAGCGAGCTCTCCGCGCGCGGCCTGCTCGGGGTCGATGCCGTCGACGCCGAGCACGCCTGGGCCCTGACTACCAGCATCCTGTTCGCGACGAGCGACGGAGGACGTTCGTGGACGCGTCACCGGCTACCGGCCGCAACGGCGGCGATCGACTTCGTCGACGCAAGCACCGGCTGGGCCGTCGGCAGGCGAGGCAACCTGTTTGCCACGAGCGACGGCGGTGCGACCTGGCGCGACGTTCGCGCCCCGAAGTCGATCGACGCGATCTGCCTGGCCGGCCCGACCCGGGCGTTCGCCGCTGCCAAAGGCACCGTCTTCTCCACGACCGACGGGGGCGGGACGTGGAAGCGCGTCCTGCAGGCCGCCTCGGCGGGACAACGTTGGTGGCCCGCTCTGCAGTGCAGCGGAAGCGGGGTCTGGGCGCTGTTCACCGGCGGCGTCGCGGCCGGAAGCCAGGGCTATGCGGCGTACTCGGCTCCGGATGGGACGCACTGGCGGCTGGTCCTCGGCCAGTTCCTCTCGCGGCGCGTCCCGCGGCTCTCCTCGTACGCGGGCCCGTTCTCGGCGGTCTCCGCTTCGCGGGCGTTCTTCGTCGGCTTCTGCCCGGCGTGCGGTCGGGGAACGTCGGTCGTGGCGCGGACCCGCGACGGTGGTCTTCATTGGCGGCGTTCAGGGGCTGGGCTCGACGGCTTCTGGCCGGAGGCCGTGTCCTTCGTCGATCACGGGACGGGCTTCCTCGTCACGTTGGACCAACGGAGCGCGCACTTCGTAGTCTGGAAGACTCGCGACGCGGGTCGGTCCTGGCGCGTCCTTCGCGGTCGTCAGTAGCCCGACGGATGAGCAGGACAGCGGTCGTGATCGGCTCCGGCCCGAATGGGCTGGCTGCGGCGATCACAATGGCTCGCGCCGGCTGGGCGGTGACCGTGCACGAGGCCGCGGAGACGATCGGCGGCGGTGTGCGGTCCGAGGAGCTGACGCTGCCCGGCTTCACGCACGACGTGTGCTCGGCGATCCATCCCCTCGGCCGCGAGTCCCCGTTCTTCCGCGACCTCGAGCTTCCGGTCGACTGGGTTCAGCCCGAAGCTCCGGCAGCACATCCGCTCGACGATGGGACGGCCGCGGTCACGGAGCGCTCCTTCCTCGCGACGGCCGAAGCGCTCGGGGAGGATCGCGCCCCCTATCTACGGCTCCTCGATCGCATCGTCTCGCGCTGGAGCGACTTCGAGCCCGTCGTTCTCGGCCCGTTCCTGCCTCGGCCGAACCGTCTGCTGCACGCGGTCGACCTCTCGGTCACGCGGACCGGCCTCTCGAGCGCGACCGGTCTCGCAAAGCGCTTCCGGTCCGACCGGGCGCGCGCTCTCGTGGCCGGCCACGCGGCGCACTCGATGCTCCCGCTCGAGACGCGGCCGAGCGGAGGAATCGGCCTCGTCCTAATGGCCACGGCGCACGTCTTCGGCTGGGGTTTTCCTCGCGGAGGGTCGCAGCGGCTCGCCGACGCACTGGCCGATCGTCTCGAAGAGCTCGGCGGCGAGATCCGCACCGAGAGCCCCGTTGACGAGCTGCCTCGAGCGGATGTCGTCATGGCCGACGTCGTGCCGCGAGAGCTTCTTCGCATCGCCGGCGACAAGCTGCCCGCTCACTACGCTCATGCGCTTCGCCGCTACCGGCACGGGCCGGGCGTCTTCAAGCTCGACTGGGCTCTCGACGGACCGATTCCCTGGCGCGCGCCGGACTGCGGCCGTGCCGCCACGATCCACGTCGGCGGGACGCTGGAGGAGATCGCCGAATCGGAGCGCGCTCCCCGGGAAGGCCGTCACGCCGAGCGTCCGTACGTGCTGCTCACGCAGCCGTCGCTCTTCGACGACTCCCGCGCTCCCGCCGGGAAGCACACCGCGTGGGGCTACTGCCACGTTCCGTCCGGCTCGACGGAGGACATGACCGAGCGCATGGAGGCTCAGGTCGAGCGCTTCGCGCCGGGCTTCCGCGACCTGATCCTCGCCAGGAGCTCGATCGGGCCGGCGGATTTCGAGCGGCGCAACCGCAACCTCGTCGGCGGAGACATCAACGGCGGCCTCATGGATCTCCGTCAGCTCTTCTTCCGTCCGGTGCGCAAGCTCGTCCCGTACCGGACGCCGTTCGAAGAGCCTCTACCTCTGCTCGTCGTCGACGCCTCCAGGCGGAGGCGTCCACGGAATGTGCGGGTACTCTGCGGCCCTCGTGGCGCTGAGGGATTCATGAGTTTGACCGCCGCACTCGACGTCACCGCCGTGCGCGCACGGTTCACGAGCGCTGCAACGGCCGCTCGCCTTCTTCGACGGGCCGGGCGGCACGCAGTGCCCGGACGAGGTCATCGACGCGATCGCCGGCTATCTCCGCGAGTCGAACGCGAACGTCGGCGCTCCGTACGAGACGTCGCGGCGCACCGACGCGCTGATCGCGCACGCCCGCGACCGTGCGGCCGAGTTCCTCGGTTGCAGTCCCGAGGAGGTCGCGTTCGGGCCGAGCATGACGGGCCTCAACTTCCTCCTCACGCGCGCCTTCGCGCGGACGCTCCGCGCCGGCGACGAGGTGCTCGTGACGAAGCTCGACCACGACGCGAACGTCGCGCCCTGGCTGGAGTTGCAGCACGACCTCGGCATCGTCGTTCGCTTCGTCGAGGTGACGGACGACCTGGCGCTCGACTACGACGACCTGGCGCGGCAGCTGTCCGAGCGCACGCGGGTCGTCGCGTTTCCGGTCGCCGCGAACTCCGTCGGCACGGCACCTGACGTGCGCCGCGTCGTCGACCTCGCCCACTCGGCGGGCGCGCTCGCCTGGGCCGACGCTGTCCACTACGGCCCGCACGGCCCGATCGACGTCACCGCCTGGGACGTCGACGTGCTGATCTGCTCGCCGTACAAGTTCTACGGCCCGCATCTCGGGCTGGCCTTCGGCACGCACGACCTGCTCGCGAGCTGGCGGCCGTACAAGGTGCGACCGGCGGCGGACGAGCCGGTGGGCGCCCGCTTCGAGCTCGGGACGCTGCAGCACGAGCTGCTCGCAGGTTTTGTCGCAGCCGTCGACTACATCGACTCACTCGGCTGGGAGGCGATCACGCGCCACGAGCGCGAACTGGGAGAGCAGTTCCTCGCCGGGTTACCCGCTGCAATCCGCATCCACGGGCTGCCGACCATGACCGGCCGCGTGCCCACGTTCTGCTTCGACGTCCCGGGCCTCAGCCCGGAGGAAACCGCAGAGCGGCTCGCCGAGCGCGACCTCGCGGTCTGGTGGGGCAACTACTACGCGCTGGAGACGATGAGGCGCCTGAGATTGAACGAGGAGCAGGGCGCGGTCCGCGTCGGCATCGTCCACTACAACACGGCCGAGGAGGTCGACCGGCTGCTAGCGGCCCTGCACGATTTGGGCAGCTAGCACTTATCGGCAGGCTGCCGCGGTCGTCACGACCTCCGCGAACTCGTCCTGGAGGTTGATGCCCGTCATGCGCGCGATCTCGGCAGCGGGCACCACCTCGCCATCCGGCGCGGCGATGTCGAACGTGTGGGTCGCGTCGAGGACGAACCACACGTCGTACCCGAGGTCCGAGCCGACGCGAGCTGTCGTCTCACAGCAAAAGTTCGTCTGAATCCCGCACACTGCGATCGCGCCGATCCCGCGCTCGCGGAGCCATGCGTCGAGATCGACATTTCCGTGAAACGACGAGTGCACTGTCTTGACAATGCGCAGATCGGGCTCGCCGGCGACGGCCTCTTTCAGCTCGAAGCCGGGCGTGCTACGCTCGAGCGGTCCGTCCTGCCAATCGTGCTGAACGACCACGATCGGGTCGCCACGCCGGCGCCACGCGGCAATCAGCTTGGCGACGTTCTCCTCGGCATCGGGATTGTCGGGGGCCCGAGCGCTGGATCTTCGAAGCCGCGCTGAACGTCGACTACCAGCAGCGCACGCCGCCCGCTCATGCGTCTGACCCTACCGAAATCGCGGTGGACCCAGTATGGCAGTAGTTGTTCGAGCGGCATACGATTTTGGTTATGGGCACGGGGCCGAGCGGACGCGCTGTTGCCGTTTCCGGGCTCATCGCCATCACGGTCGGGCTCGCACTGGGTGCTGTCGCGTGGGATTCGGCCCCGAATTCAACCAGAGCAGGAAGCGTTCGCGGATCGATCCTGGTTGCCTCTGATCGCGGCATTTTCCGTCGCTATCGCGACGGAAAGCTGACTCAGTTGACGACGAACGCCAACGACCAGTTCCCGGCTTGGTCGCGGGACGGGACGCAGATCGCGTTCGTGCGGTATCCGGCCGATCGGCGGGAGCTCTTCTGCCACCTCTTTGTCATCAACGGCGACGGAACCGGCCTCCATCAGGTCGGCCAGAGTCAAGACCGACTGCTCGGGAGCGAGCTGGGGCCCGGGTGACCGCCAGCTCGCGTTCGGTGGAGCGCCGCCTGGCGGGGACGGAAGTAAGCCTGTGGGTGGTCAACGTCAACGGCACGGGCGCCACGCGCCTCCTCCGCGGACATGGAGCCAATTCGGAAGGGGCGCATCCAGCCTGGTCACCCGATGGCCGGACGATCGTCTTCAGCTGGACAGCGAGCCATCTCAACGGCTTGCTTGCTGTCCGCCCGGACGGCAGTGGCCTACGAGCTCTGGTCAAGCCGAGGCCGAGCCATACGGAAAGGTTCGCACAGCCGATGTGGTCGCGCGATGGGAAGCGACTCGCCTTCGTCCACGTCGACCTCGATACGCAGAACGACGAAGATCGTCACAACGACCGCCCGCGGCGGCCGTCGACACACCCTGGCGCGCTTGCCGCTGAACCCTGGTCAGATGGGCGTCCCGAGTTGGTCGCCGAACGGCTCGCTCATCGCCTTCTCCGGCCTCTGCGGCCGGCAAGGCTGCGTCTGGACGATCCCGAGCCGCGGAGGGACGCAGCAGGTTCTGATGCGCGGTCACTTCCTGCAGGGCACCTGGGGCCCCGCAGGAACGTAGCCCCGCGTCTCTCACCGTTGCGTGGACGTCCTCTCGCCCGGAGGCCGCGCGTTATCGACTCTGCACGACTTCGAAGTCTGAGCCCTTAACGCGGCCCAGCGTGTGCAGCTGGTCGTTCTACCACCGCGAGTCCGGCGCGCCGCTGATGTACCAGCTCGATGCCGTTGTCGGCGACGATCATCCCGTAGCGCTTGAGCGCCTCAGCACGATCCGCGCCTGGCGCGGGAAGCGGCTCGATGTCGAAGCTCGCCTTCAGCCGCAGGCGCAGGCCCATCGGCGGCAGGCTCGCGTCGTCGGAGTCGCGTCGCGAAGTGGCGGGCCGGACAGACGTACGCGCGGCGCGTGCGCGAACCGTGAAGCGCAGCGCGTGGTCGATCATCGCCGCGCGTGACCTCGTCGTAGCGCGCCAGGCCGGGGAGGATCGGCAGCCCGGCCGCGTCCGCCGACGTCCAGCCCGCGGGGCGGAGCTTGTTCGAGCGCAGGTTCCAGATCGCGCCGGAGCCTGCGTCCAACCGTGCCCCTTCGGATACAGCGGCGTAGAGCTCGTAGAGGCGGCACGAGCTGCGGTCGACGACGATCGCGTGCCGGTCGCCGGTCGAGGAGCGCCCGCCTTCGATCTTGACGTCCGCGCGGGATCGGGTACGGGCCGCGGTCGGACTCGTCGGCGTACTCGAAGGAGACGGGCGTCTTGCGTTGCTTCTTGCCCACGACCGTGATCGGGATCCCGATCGGCGCTCCTTCCCAGAGCCCGGAGCCGAAGTCTGCGTGGACGCTGCCGTTCGCGCCGATCGAGCGGACGATCTCGTCCGAGTTCGCGGCGACCGGGAGCGTGTCGACCCGCTGGTTCCACGGGCTCGACTTCGGGAACACGGGGCAGCGGGGCGCGGACGGCATCTTCAACGCGCTCGCCGTCGAGCCGCCCAGAACGAGCGTGCCCAGGCACAGGAACAGGACCGCACGCCTCATGCGTCGGTTATCGACAGGCGGAGCCGTTCGGCCAAGGGATCGGGCTTCCCCCAAAGGAGTGGAAGCTCGCCGTCCAGCGGCACCCAGCGGCAGGGGTACGCGAGGACGGAGTCCATTCCCGTGCCGGTCACCTGGTGCGTCCACGCATCGTGTGTATCCGCATTCGCGGTTGCGTGAAACGCATGGCTTTCGTGGCGCCCGCCGCCGTACAGGCGCCTGAACTCGGCCGCGTCGGCCAGTTCGGAGACGATCTCGATGCCGGTCACTCCCGTCTCTTCCTCGACCTCGCGGACGAGCCCTTCCTCGAGCGTCTCGCCGGGATCGACGCGTCCGGCGGGCACCTGCGTGACTCCGGCGTGCTCGAAGACGAGCAGGTGGCGGCCCCGGGTCACGTAGCCGACGACACGCTTGCGCACGAGCGCGTGCACGAAGTCGCCGCGCAGGCCCCACAGCTCGGGCTGCGTATGCACCTCGACCCAGCGGCACGTGACGGTCTCCCCGTCTTCGCGAAGGTGGGCCCAGGTCTCGGGCAGCACCTCGGGCACTCGAAGCTGGACGTAGGCACCCGTCGGGTTCTCGGCCACGCCCACCACCCGCACCGGCTCGGCATGGATGCCCGTCTCCTCGAGCACCTCGCGGACGGCCGTCTCCTCGACGGTCTCGCCCTCCTCGATCCCGCCGCCCGGCACGACGCCGCTGAACTCGGGCGCCCCCGGGAAGTCGAAGACGAGCAGCTCGTCGGTCCCCGTCTCCGGGTGCTCGCGCGTGACGTACGCGGTGACCGGCGGCCGGGGTCTCAGCTCGCTTGCGCGCGCATCTTGGCTTTGTGCGCCCGCTTCTTCGCCTGGTACCAGTCGAGCTTCTCGCGGGAGTCGACGTCGCCGAGAGTCGGATGCGATGGCGTAAGCCCTTCGGCCGCCTGGACGCCGAAGCGCTTCCAGAGCACCGCCGACAGCGCCTTGATCTTCATCTCGCCGAATCCGGGGAGCCCGGAGATGCGCTTCTTGAGGTCGTCGGCATCGGCCGCCTCGCGCCAGAGCCTCGACGCATCGCCGCCGTACTCCTCCTCGACGAGCGCTGCGAGATCTTGCACCCGGGCCGCCATCGAGCCGGGGAACCGGTGCACCGCCGGCTTCTCGCGGAACGCTGCCTCGACCTCACCCGGATCGAGGTGTGCGATCTCGAGGGTTCCCAGGCGCTCCTTGATCTTGAGCGGCCCGGCGAACGCGGTCTGCACGGGCACCTGTTGGTCGAGCGCGAACCCGATCAGCAGTGCGAGTGGATCGGACGCCAAGAGCTCGTTCGCCTCGTCGCTGTTCGTGAAGTACAGAGCCTCGGGAACCGAGACGGCCATGGCTAGAGCCTACCCCTCGAGAGCGGGCGGCTGACTAGTCTGGGGGCATGGACGCCCTCTCGGTCTTCAGCGAGCCGACACGGGCCTGGTTCGAGAGCTCGTTCGCCGCGCCGACTCCCGCTCAGGAGCAGGGCTGGCCGGCAATCGCGAGCGGCAAGCACACACTGATCCAGGCTCCGACGGGCTCCGGGAAGACGCTCGCCGCCTTCCTGTACGGGATCGACAAGCTCACCGACTCGCCTGGCGACGGCCTCCGCCTGCTCTACGTCTCGCCGCTGAAGGCGCTCAACTACGACGTCGAGCGGAACCTGCGCGGGCCGCTCGCCGGGCTTGGCTCGAAGCTGAACGTCGCCGTCCGCACCGGTGACACGCCGCGGCGCGACCGCGCGGCGATGCTCCGCGAGCACCCGGACGTCCTGATCACGACCCCGGAGTCGCTCTACCTCCTGCTCACGTCCCGCGGGCGCGAGATGCTGAAGTCGGTCGAGACCCTGATCCTCGACGAGGTGCACGCGGTCGCGGGCACGAAGCGCGGCGCTCATCTGGCCGTGTCCGTGGAGCGCCTGGACCGCCTGGCCATGTCCCGGGACCAGGTCCCGGGACCTGTCCAAAGGGTCGGGCTCTCGGCGACGCAACGGCCGATGGAGGAGATCGGCCGCTTCGTCTCCGGCGGGCGGCCGATCGAGCTCGTCGACGCGGGGCGGGCCAAGGAGCTCGACATCAAGGTCGTGGTGCCGCTCGAGGACATGCGCGAGCCGGGGGAGACCGGCTCGATCTGGCCGTCGATCTACCCGGAGATCCTCGAGCTCGTGAAGCAGCATCGCTCGACGATCGTCTTCGTCAACAACCGGCGCCTTGCCGAGCGGCTGGCGCTGAGGTTGAACGACCTGGCCGATAGCTGAGATCGCGCGGGCCCACCACGGGTCGCTGGCCCGGGAGCAGCGGCTCGAGGTCGAGGAGCTGCTCAAGAAGGGCGAGATCCCCTGCCTCGTCGCCACCTCGTCGCTCGAGCTCGGCATCGACATGGGCGCGGTCGACCTCGTCGTCCAGGTCGAGTCGCCGAAGTCGGTCGCGCGCGGGTTGCAGCGAGTCGGGCGTGCCGGCCACGAGCTTGGCGCAGTCTCGCGCGGGCGCATCTTCCCGAAGTTCCGCGCCGACCTGCTCGAGTCCGCGGTCGTCGTCGAGCGCATGAAGGCGGGTGCGATCGAGGAGACCGTGATCCCGCGCAACCCGCTCGACGTGCTCGCGCAGCAGGTCGTCGCGATCTGCGCCGACGAGGAGATCCCGGTCGACGAGCTGCACGACCTCGTCCGCGGCGCGTACAACTTCGCCGACCTCTCGCGCGTGCAACTCGAGAACGTGCTCGACATGCTCGCGGGGCGCTACCCCTCCGACGAGTTCGCCGAGCTCAGGCCGCGGATCGTCTGGGACCGCACGGGCGGCGTCGATCCGAGGGCGGAGCGGTGCGCGGCAGCTCGCGGTCCAGAACGCGGGCACGATCCCGGATCGCGGCCTGTACGGCGTGCACCTGGTCGACGGCGGGGGCCGCGTCGGCGAGCTGGACGAGGAGATGGTCTACGAGGCCCGCGCGGGGCAGACGTTCACGCTCGGCGCCTCGACCTGGCGGATCGAGGAGATCACGCGCGATCGCGTGCTCGTCTCTCCTGCGCCCGGTGTGCCCGGGCTGATCCCGTTCTGGAAGGGCGAGGGCCCCGGTCGGCCGTACGAGCTCGGCGAGCAGATCGGCAAGGCTTCCCGAGAGCTGGTCGCGCTGTCCGAGGCAAAGGCGATGGAGCGGCTGACGAGCGAGCACTCGCTCGACGAGCAGGCCGCCAAGAACCTGCTCGCGTTCCTGAACGATCAGCAGAAGGCGACCGGTGCGGTGCCGTCCGACCGCACCGTGGTCGTCGAACGCTTCCGCGACGAGATCGGCGACTGGCGGGTCTGCCTCCTGACCCCGTTCGGCGCGCGCGTGCACGCGCCGTGGGCGATGGCGATCGGGATCCGGCTCCGCGACGCGCTCGGCCTCGAGGCGCAGTCGCTCTGGTCGGACGACGGGATCGCGATCCATCTCCCGGACGCGGATGCCCCGCCGCCCACCGAGGAGCTGATCGTCGACCCGACCGAGATCGAGGACCTCGTGATGGGCGAGCTCAGCTCGACGGCGCTCTTCGGCTCGCGCTTCCGTGAGAACGCCGCCGCGCGCGCTGCTCATCCCGAGGCGTCGTCCAGGACAGCGGACGCCGCTCTGGCAGCAGCGCCTGAAGGCGCAGGGCCTGCTTCAGGTGGCTCGCCGGTACGGCTCGTTCCCGGTCATCCTCGAGACGTATCGCGAGTGCCTGCAGGACGTCTTCGACCTGCCCGCGCTGAAGCGGCTCCTGAACGGGCTCAAGACCCGGGAGCTCGACCTCGTCGACGTGGAGACGGCATCCGCCTCACCCTATTCGAGCTCGCTCCTCTTCGACTACGTGGCGACGTACATGTACGAGGACGACACGCCGCCGGCCGAGCGTCGCGCTCAGGTGCTCTCGCTCGACCGGGATCTCCTCAAGGAGCTGCTCGGCCAGGACGGGCTGCGAGAGCTGATCGACCCGGGGGCTCTCGAGGAGGTCGAGACGCACCTGCGCGGCGCGCCGCGCAACCCGGACGAGCTGCACGACGTGCTGCGGTTGCGCGGAGACCTGCGCCCCGGCTCGTTCGACGCTGCCCTCGCCGGGCCGCTCCTCGACGAGCGGCGCGCGATCACGGTGCGGATCGCCGGGAAGGAGCGCCTGGTCGCCGCCGAGGACGCGGGCCGGTACCGTGACGCGCTCGGCGCGATGCCTCCGGGAGGGTTGCCGGAGACGTTCCTCGAAGGCGGTGACGATGCGCTCGTCGGCCTCGTCGTGCGCTTCGCAAAGGGACGTGGACCGTTCACGACCGCCGAGGCGAACGACCATTTCGGGACCACCGTCGAGCCGCTGCTGCGTGAGCTCGAACGGGAAGAACGCCTCGTCCGCGGCGAGCTTCGGCCCGGCGGGTCGCGAGCGCGAGTGGTGCGACCCGGACGTCCTGCGGCGCCTTCGTCGTGCGTCTCTGGCTGCGCTCCGGAAAGAGGTCGAGCCGGCGGAGCAGGCTGCGTTGGGCCGGTTTCTGCCGAGCTGGCACGGGATCGACCGGCGGGCGAGCGCTCCGAGAGGCGCTCGTCCCGCTTCAGGCGTTGCCGCTCCCGGTATCGCTCTGGGAGAGCGAGGTGCTGCCTCGGCGCGTTCCGGACTACCAGCCGGCCCAGCTCGACCAGCTGTGCGCGACAGGCGAGCTCGTGTGGGTCGGCGCCGGGCTCGATCGCGTAGCCGTCTACTTCCGCGAGGACGCTCCGGCCCTGGGGCGGCTCGCTGCCGCCGAGCGGCCCGAGGGCGACGAGCACGACCGGCTCCGCGAGGTGCTCGCGCGCGGCGCCGAGTTCTGGTTCGACCTGCTGGCCGCCGCGGAGCTGGAGGCCGAGCCAGGCGTTGCCGGCCCTCTGGGACCTCGTCTGGGCCGGCGAGGTGACGAACGACGCCTGGACGCCTCTCCGCGCGGGACGCCGCTACGGCGTGCCCGCCCCCGGAGCGCCGCCCGCGCCGCTCCTCCGCCGCCGCTCGACCGGGATCACCGCGACGCAAGGCCGCTGGTCGCTCACGCACCGCCTCTTCGGCCATGCCCCGGGACCTGGTCCCGGGACAGGTCCGGATCGGCGGGCTTTGGCGGAGTTGCTCCTCGAGCGGCAGGGGATCGTGACCCGCGACGGCGTCCGCGGCGAAGGGATCGTCGGCGGGTACAGCGCGGTCTACGGCGAGCTGAAGGCGCTCGAGACGCTCGGCCTTTCGCGGCGCGGGTACTTCGTCGAAGGCCTCGGCGGCGCGCAGTTCGCGCTCGGCGGCGCGGTGGAGCGGCTCCGTGAGCTCCGCCCCGAAGACGGTCGAGGAGTCGGGATGCGCTCGTGCTCGCCGCGGCCGATCCCGCCCAGCCGTACGGAGCCGCCCTGCCCTGGCCGAAGTTGTCCGGCGGCCGGGCCGCCCGGGTGGCGGGTGCGCACGTCGTCCTCCTCGGGGGCGAGGCCGCGCTCTTCGTGGAGCGCGGCGGGCGCTCGATCGTCGCGCTCCGCGACGCCGAACGAGGAGTGGCTGAAACCGGCCCTCGCAGCCCTCGTCCAGCACGTCAAGACGAAGCGCGGGCAGCGCCTCGCGGTCGAGCGTTTCGACGGCGAGCCGGTTGCCGACACCGAGCTGATGCCGCTCCTGCTCGAGGCCGGGTTCCTGGCCGGCCCGCGACGCGCCGTCCTCCGCCCCTAGAACCGCTTCAGTCGCGCGCGGCTCGTCGCCGAAGCCGTGGCCACTGCACATGACGACGCAGCGTATGCCGATTCTTCGAGAAGTGCAGCGAAACAGGCCCAGGTCGCACCGACCTCCCGTAGCCAAGCGTGAAGGCCTC
>CAVUMW010000005.1:0-40563 GCA_963742635.1 uncultured Actinomycetes bacterium | reverse complement strand
TGGGCCGAGGATGAAGTTGCCGAGCCGGCGCGCGGCGTCGAGGTAGTCGGCACGCTCGAGGCGCCGGCCCGCTTCGGCGAGCGCGGCGAGGGCGAGCCCGTTCCAGGCCGTGATCGCCTTGTCGTCGCGCAGCGGCTTCGGGCGCTGCTCGCGGACTTCGAACAGACGTGCACGCTCGTCGTCGCTTAGCTCACCCCGGATCACGGATCGCCCGTCCTCGAACGGCTGGAGCAGCTCCTCGCGCACGCCCTCGTCGGGCGTCCACGTGAAGGTCAAGCCCTCGACGCCGTCCGTGTCCGCGTCCTGGGCCGAGGCGAAGCCGCCCCCGGGCAGGAGCAGCTCGCGGAGCATGTAGTCGAGCGTCTCCTCGGTCACGCGGCGGTAGCGCTCGTCGCGGGTCACGACCCAGCCGTGGAGATACGCCGCGGCCAGCAGCGCGTTGTCGTAGAGCATCTTCTCGAAGTGCGGGACGAGCCACTCGCGGTCGACCGAGTACCGGTGGAAGCCGCCGCCGACGCGGTCGTACATACCGCCGGCGGCCATCGCGTCGAGGGTCTGCGTGACCATCGGCAAGGCGTCCTCGTCGCCGCGCAGGTGCATGCGCAGGAGGAACTCGAGCGTCGAGGCCGGCGGGAACTTCGGCGCGCCGCCCCACCCGCCCCACTCCCGGTCGAACTGCCGCTCGAGCGCGCGCGCCGCCTCGCCGAGCATGCTCTCGATGAGCGGATCGGTGGAGGGCCGGAGCTCGGCCGATTGGCGGACAGCGTCGACGATCGCCGAGGCCTGGCGTGAGACGTCTCCGCGACGCTCGCGGTAGGCGTCGGAGACCGCCGTCAGCACCTGCTGGAAGCTGGGCAACCCGTGCCTCGGCTCGGGCGGGTAGTACGTCCCGCCGAGGAACGGCTCGCCCTCGGGCGTCAGGAACACGGTCATCGGCCAGCCGCCGTGCCCGGTGAGCGCGACGACCGCGTCCATGTACAGCGAGTCGACGTCGGGCCGCTCCTCCCGGTCGACCTTGACGCTGACGAAACGCTCGTTCATCAGCGCGGCCGTGTCCTCGTCCTCGAACGACTCGTGCTCCATCACGTGGCACCAGTGGCAGGCGGCGTACCCGACCGAGAGGAGGATGGGCTTGTCCTCGGCACGCGCCTTCGCGAAGGCGTCCTCGCCCCACGGGTACCAGTCGACCGGGTTGCCCGCGTGCTGGAGCAGGTACGGGCTCGTCTCGGCGGCTAGGCGGTTGGCCATCCGGCCACGATAATCGCCGCATGAAGAGCGCCGTCACGCTCGCGATCCTCATCGTGGCCTCGGTCGGCTCTGCCGCAGCTTCGGGCCACAGCGCAGTCGTGCCGTGGATACCGGACCAACCACCGAAGTTCCGCGTCAGACCACTGGCCCCAGCCTGCCGGGTCTCGGATCTGCGATTCGGGCTCTTTCTCCAAGGCGTGTCGGGCGGCGGTGGCCTCCAAGGCGCAATCAAGGTGAAGCACCGTGCGACGGCGCGCTGCTCACTCCGAGGAACTCCGTCGATCCGATTCATGGGCGACACCCATCGGCAGCTCAGGCGAGGTCGGCTCAGAGGCGAGGACGACGGCGCCCTACCGCGTGCGGCGCTGCGCTCTCTCGGGAGAGGCGACGAAGCCTACGCCGGCCTCTACTGGAGCAACTGGTGCGGCCCGAAGCCGCGAGGGATCGACGTCGGCTTGCCGCACGGAGGCGGCCACACCGTCCTCGGCTTCGTGAAGGTGCCCCACTGCAGCTCACGCATGGGCGCTGCGATGCTGAACCTCCACTCGTTCACTCCGATCGAGCCCCAACCACCGGTGCTACCGCTCGCGTTCTCGCTCCCCGAGCAGCGGCTGCCGATCGCGAGGCCGGGCCACACGTTTCGATACCTCGTCCGGGTGACGAATGCTTCGCGGAAGGCTTTTCGCTTCCACCGCTGTCCGGTCTACACCCAGATGGTCGACTCGTTCCACTTCGCGAAGTCGGAGGACCGAATTCTCAACTGCCGTCCCGTCGGTCGCCTACGCCCGCATGAGGGCGCGACGTTCCAAATGGTGATCGGGATACCCGCAAACGCGAGCGAAGGGTGGGCTGCCGTCACTTGGGCGCTCCCAACCGGGGTCAGCGATGTGATCGAGATAGACGTCACCGTTCGGCGCTAGCGCCCGGCCAGGTCCAGAGCTCGACGACGTTGCCGTCCGGGTCGGTGACGTACGCGGCAAGGCCGCTTTCCTCGAAGTCCTCCTCGTGCACGTCGAGGCCGTGTTCGCGCAGGCGCGCCACCGCTGCTTCGTAGTCGTCCTCGCCGATGTGCATCGCGTAGTGGACGTGTGCGCCGCCCTGGCCGCCGGCGATTCCGACCTGAGGCCTCCAGAGCCCGATCCGCGAGCGTTCTCCGACGAGGAACCACGCCCGATTGTCGGAGCGGCTCAGTTGCGGTAGGCCGAGCGTCTCGCCGTAGAACCGCGCGGCGGCGTCGAGATCGGCGACCTCGAGCACGAGCTCGTTGAGGCCGGTGACCGGGAGCCCGCTCAGGTCTGCGAGGCGGGGATCTCGACCGGCTCGGGCTGCGCGACCTCCTCGCGCCGCACGAGGAAGATCGCAGCGAGCAGCCCCGCGGCCCAGATCCCGGCCGCGACCCAGAAGCCCCACACGAAGCCCTGGGTCAAAGCTTGGTCCGGCGGCGTCCGCTCCTCGAGCAGCGTCCTCGAATGCGTGATGAAGACGGTCGAGAGCACCGCCGTCCCGATCGCGCCTCCCACCTGCTGCGACGTGTTGATCAGGCCGGAAGCGAGCCCCGCCTTCTCGTGGCTAACTCCGGCGAGCGCCGCGATCGTGATCGGGATGAACGAGAAGGGGATCCCGATGCCGACCGCAAAGAATCCCGGAAGCAAATCCATCTGGTACGAGCCGTTGGCGTCGATCTGCGTGTACCAGAGACACCCGGCGACGAGCAGGCTCATGCCGGCGATGAGCACCGGCTTCGCGCCGAAACGGGTCGTCAGCGCCTGCGCAGGGCCGGCCATCAGAACGGCGGTACCGGCCGTGGCCAGGAACGCGACCCCCGTCTGGAGCACCGACATGTGCAGCACCTGCTGCATGTAGAGCGTGAGCATGAGGAACGTGCCATACAACCCGCCGGCCAGCAGGAACCCGCCGAGGTTAGCCGCGGCGACGAGGCGGATCCGGAAGATCGAGAGCGGCATCAGCGGTTCCTTCTCGCGCGCCTCCCACCACAGGAAGAACGCGAGCAGCAAGCCCGAGACCACGAGCAGGCCGATCGTCCGGAACGTCCCCCATCCGACCTGCGGCGCCTCCGAGATCGCGTAGACGAGCACGATCAAGCCCGAGGTCACGCTGATCGCTCCGGGCAGGTCGTATTCGTGGACGACGTCTTCGCGCCGGCTCTCTCGCACGTAGATCGGCGTGAGGATGAGGACGATTGCGGCGACCGGCACGTTGACCCAGAAGATCCACTCCCAGCCCAGGTACTTGGTCAGGACGCCGCCCATTAGCACCCCGGCCGCGGCGCCGCTGCCGCCGACGGCGCCCCAGGCTCCGAGCGCCTTGTTTCGCTCGCTGCCCTCGGTGAAGGTCACCGAGATGATGGAGAGCGCCGCCGGTGTGACGATCGCCGCACCGAAGCCCTGCACGGCCCGCGCTCCGATCAGCATCCCCGAGGATGACGAGAGCCCGCAGACGAGCGAGGCAGCCCCGAAGATCGCGAGCCCGATCATGAAGACGATGCGGCGCCCGATGAGGTCGGCCGCGCGCCCGCCTAGCAGGAGGAAGCCGCCGTATGTGAGCCCGTAGGCGGTGATCACCCACTGCAGGTTCCGCTCCGCGAAGTTCAGGTCTTCCTGGATCGTCGGCAGCGCGACATTGACGATCGCGATGTCGAGCACCACGACGAAGATCGCAGTGCAGATCAGGATGAGCGCCTTCCAGCGGCGAGGGTCCGGTGCGACTGCGTTCATCGCCCCTCGACCCTACACTCACGCACCATGGCAACGCTTCCCGGAGGCACCGTCACGTTTCTCTTCACCGACATCGAGGGCTCGACGAGGCTGCTCCAGGAGCTCGGCGACGCCTACGGCGACGTCGTCCGCGACCACCGGCTACTGCTCCGCGAGAGCCTCGGCGACCAGGGTGGAACCGAGGTCGACACCCAGGGCGACGCGTTCTTCTACTCGTTTCCGCGCGCGCGGGACGCAGTCGCCGGCGCGGTGGCGGCCCAGCGCGCGCTCTCGACGCACGATTGGCCGGAGGGCCGAGAGGTCCGGGTACGGATGGGCCTGCACACCGGCGAGCCGTCGCTCGGGGACGAGGGCTATCTCGGACTCGACGTCGTCCGCGCCGCGCGCATCTGCTCGGCCGGCCACGGTGGCCAGATCCTGCTCTCGGAAACGACGCGCGCGCTGCTCGGCAACGAGCTCCCCGACGGAGTCGCGATCGTCGACCTCGGGCAGCAGGACCTGAAGGACGTCCAGCACGAACGGATCTTCCAGCTCGCGGTCGACGGCGACGAGAACTTCCCGCCGCTGAAAACGCACGCGCCGCAGAGCGCGTCGGACGAGCTCGGTGACCGGATCGAACGTCACGTCCTGGAGATGGTCGATGCGTCGCTCAACACCGGAAAGGGCAAAGGCAAGGCCAAGGGTCAGGTGAACATGCTCCGGTTCACGGTGATTGGCCTGATCGAGCTCATACTCGTCGTCCTCACGCTCGTGATCATCATCTGGCTCGTGAAGACGATCCTGTTCTGAGTGGGCCGCCGAGCCAGTGCCCGGCGGCCCACCAGAAGCTGACTAGGCGGCCTGCTCGAAGGCGGGCTCTGCCTCCGGGACCTCTTCGGTCAGGTCACTGCGGCTGACCACGAAGACCGAGACGAGGACCCCGACGAACGCGATGATCGCGCCTGCGATGAACGCGTCCTGGAACCCGTTCGTGAGCGCGAACGCAGGAGTCGTCCCGCTCGAGAGGTCGCTGGTCGTCGTCGACGTCGCGATCGCCGAAAGCGCGGCGATCCCGAGCGCCCCGCCGATCTGCTGAGAGGTGTTGAGCAGCCCCGAAGCAAGACCAGCCTCGGCCGGCTGCACACCGGCGAGCGCCGCGATCGAGATCGGCACGAACGAGAAGCCGAGCCCGACTGCGACCAGGAGCAACCCTGGGAACAAGTCGGTCCAGTACGAGCCGCCGACCGAGACCTGCGAGAAATAGACCAGGCCTGCGGTCAGCGCGGTCATCCCGACGATGAGCACCGGCTTGACGCCGAGTCGGTTCACCAGTTGCGCCGCGATGCCGGACGTCACGATCGCCGAACCGGCCACGGCCAGGTAAGCGACGCCGGTCTTCATGGCCGAGTAGCCCAGCACCTGCTGCATGTAGAGGGTGAGCATCAGGAACATCCCGAACAGGGCCGTCCCCAGGATGAACCCGGCGATGTTCGCTCCGACGAGCGTGCGCAGCCGGAAGATCGAGAACGGCATCAACGGATCCTTGGCTCGGGCCTCCCAGCCCAGGAACGCCGCGATCAGTGCGCCGGCGGCGACGAAGAGGCCGATCGTCGTGGCCGAGCCCCAGCCGAAGTGGTTGGCCTGCGTGATGGCGTAGACGAGCGTCACGAGGCCGCTCGTGACGAGGACGGCTCCGGGCACGTCGTAGCTCTCGGCAGTCGCGTCGCGGCTCTCGTTGATCAGGAACGGGGCGAGCACGAGCCCGAGGATGCCGACGGGCACGTTGACGAAGAAGATCCAGTTCCAGCTCAGAAGGTCGGTGAGGACGCCTCCGAGCAGGACACCGGCGACGGCTCCGAACGCCCCGACGCCGCCCCAGGCGCCGAGTGCCATGTTCCGTTCCTTCCCCTCGGCGAAGGTCGTCATGAGGATGGAGAGCGCCGCAGGCGTGATGATCGCCGCGCCGAGCCCCTGCATGGCGCGTGCGCCGATCAGAGGCCCTTCGCCCCAGGCGAACCCGGAGACGAGCGAGGCGGTGGTGAAGAGGACGACTCCGACCAGGAACATCCGGCGGCGTCCGAGGAGGTCAGCTGCGCGCCCACCGAGCAGCAGGAAGCCGCCGAAGAAGAGCGCGTAGGCGCTGATCACCCATTGCAGGTTCTCCTGGGAGAAGCCCAGGTCGATCTTGATTGAAGGCAGCGCCACGTTCACGATCGCGATGTCGAGCACGACCATGAACTGCACGAGCAAGAGCAGCGCGAGCCCGTACCACTTGCGTCGAGAATGCGATCACGGTCAGTTCCTTTCTTTCTCCGTTAGCAATCACTAGCTTGCAACCTAGCACGGTTTACTTTCTTTTTGCAAGTATCCACTTCTCAACTACAAGTACGTGCGCTATGATGCGTTCGCAATGAGCAAGCCACAGGCGCTATGACCAGTACTGCCCGGTCTGTCATGCGCTCGAGCTCGTCGGCGAACGGTGGTCGCTCGTGATCGTCCGCGAGCTCCTCAAGGGGCCGAAGCGGTACACCGACCTGATCGACGGCATGCCCGGAGTCGGGACGAACATCCTCGCCGCGCGCCTCCGCGATCTCGAGGCCGGCGGGATCGTGCAGAAGCGGAAGCTCCCGCCCCCCGCGGCCTCGACTGTCTACGAGCTGACCGAGTACGGCCGCGAGCTCGAGGAGCCGCTGTACGCGCTCGCCCGCTGGGGCGCCCGCTCGCTCCCGCCCCCGGACGAGGGTGAAGACTTCTACCCCGACTGGGGCCTGAACGCGTTCGCTGCGTTGCTCGATCCGTCAGGCGGCGCGCGGGCTGGCCGCGACCTACGTCGTGCGCGTCGCCGACGACGTCTACACGGTGCGGCTCGAGGACAGCACCGTCCACGTCGAGGTCGGAGCGACGGACGAGGCGGACCTCGACTTCGCCACCGACCGGGAGACGTTCTTCGGCCTCGCCTCGGGTGAGCTCGATCCTCGCGCTGCGGTCTCGCGGCGGCGACGTGACGATCGAGACCGGCAAGCCGGCCGACCTCGAGCGCTTCTTCTCGGTCTTCAACTTCACGCAGCGCCAACAGGTCGCCGTCTAGGCGTGCAGCTCGAGACCGAGCGACTCGTGCTTCGGCCGCTCTCGCTCGATGACCTCGACGACCTGGCGCGGCTTCGTGTCCGACCCCGAGACGATGCGCTACATCGGCGCGGGCGGCAGCGCGGACCCGTGATCAGGCGCGCGACTCGCTCGATTGGATGATCGGGAGCTATCGAGCCCGCGGCTACGGCCAGCTCGGAGTCGAGCGGAAGGAGGACGGGGTCTTCGTCGGCCGCTGCGGGCTCCTCGTCTGGGATCCTGCCGACCTGGACGATCACGAGCTGGACGAACCGACGGACCGATCGAGATCGAGATCGGCTACCTCCTCGGCCGTGAGCACTGGGGTACACGGGTACGCGACCGAGGCCGCGATCGCCGTTCGCGACTGGGCGCTCGCAGAGCTCGGCCTCGAGCGGCTGATCGCGCTCATCTATCCCGGCAACGTTCGCTCGGTCCGAGTCGCCGAGAAGCTGGGCATGGAGCCGGACGGAGAGATCGAGATCTTCGGGAACCGAGTGACGCTCTACTCGCTCGGAAAGCGTCCCGCTCTGTAGAGCTGGCCCTCGAGCGCCTCCCGAGCACGCCTTCGAGCCACTCCGAGATCGCGATCAGCGCGTCGAGGTCGGCGCCGGTCTCGACGCCGTCGCCCTCGAGCATGTAGACCAGGTCCTCGGTCGCCACGTTGCCGGTCGCCTTGGGCGCGAACGGGCAGCCGCCGAGGCCGCCGATCGACGAGTCGAGGGTCGTCGCGCCGGCCTCGAGCGCGGCGTAGGCGTTCGCGAAGCCGGTGTTGCGCGTGTTGTGGCCGTGGAAGCCGGAGGCGCCGCTGTCTTCGACCAGCCGTCGCACCTGGCCCGGGGTCGCGACACCGATCGTGTCCGCGAGGACGACGTCGTCGGCCGAGGACAGCCGTTTGGCTAGCTCGACCACCATCGCCCGGGTCGACGCGGCCCTCGAACGGGCAGCCGAACGCGACGCTGATCGTGGCCGTCGAGCGGACGCCGTCCTCGCGCGCGCGCGCGAGAACCTTGTTCGCTGCGTCCAGAGCCTCGTCGACCGACGCGTTCGCGTTCCGCCGGCTGAAGCTCTCCGTCGCGGCGAGCGCGAAGCGAACCTCGTCGAGCCCCGCCTCCCGCAGCCGGTCGTAGCCCTTCTCGTTCAGCGCCAGCCCGGCGTAGACGGTCCCGTCGCGCCGCTCGAGCCCGCCGACGACCTCCTCCGCGCCGGCCATCTGCGGGACGCGCTCGGCGCTGACGAAGCTGACTGCTTCGACCACCGGCAGGCCCGCGGCGGCGAGCCGGTTGACGAGCTCGGCGCGCGTCTCCGGCGGCAAGACGTCCCGCTCGTTCTGCAGGCCGTCCCGCGGCCCGACCTCGCAGATCGTGATCAAGCGATCCGCTCGGGCGTGACCCGGACGATCACCCTGCGCTCGCCCGGCCGGTGGCTCTGGAACTTCGGGTTGCCGGTGTACTTCTCGGACAGCTTGTCGATATGCCGGTCGGCCGCCTCGCCCTCTTCGAGCTCGACCGTCCCGGTGACGGTCACGTAGTCGTACGGGTCGTCCTGCGAATAGACCTCGATCGTGACCCGCGGGTCGCGCTGCATGTGCTGCCACTTCGCGCGGCCGGTCGCCGTGTTGAACACCACGTGCTCGCCGTCGTAGTCGACCCAGACGGGCGTCACGTGCGGCGTCCCGTCCGGGCGGATCGTCGCCACGGCGCCGAAGTTCTTGCCCAGGAAAAGCTCTGCCTGCTTGTCGGTCAGCCTGGCCACGACGTCACGTAGGCTAGCGAGCGATGGCTCCGGCAATTCTGGTCGGCACGCGGAAGGGGCTATTCGTCCTGAAGGGCGACGACGCCCGCCGCGACTGGGCTCTCGAGGGGCCGTACCTCAGCGGCTGGGACGTCTTCCACGCGATGAAGCACGACGGGTCGCTGTACGCCGCCGCGAACCACGGCGTCTACGGTGCGACCGTCCAGCGCTCCGACGACGGCGGCCAGACGTGGGAGCGGAGCGAGGGCCTCGGCCTGCCCGAAGATCACGAGCTGACGCTGGAGAAGACGTGGCACGTCGAACCGGGCCCGAGCGGGACGCTGTGGCTCGGCGGCGCACCGGGCGTCCTCTTCCGCTCGGCAGACCGCGGCGAGAGCTGGGAGCCCGTCATGAGCCTGATCGACCATCCGACTCGGGAGCGCTGGAATCCCGGCGCGGGCGGGATGTGCACGCACTCGATCCAGTTCGACCCCGCGAACGACCAGACGATGTACGTAGGCATCTCCGCGGCGGGCGTCTTCCGCAGCGACGACGCCGGCGAGTCGTGGACGCCTGCGAACAAGGGAACCGCCGCCGACTTCATGCCCGACGATCCGTTCCCCGAGCTCGGCCAGTGCGTGCACAAGGTCCTGCGTCCACCCCGCGAAGACCGAGCGCCTCTGGCAGCAGAACCACTGCGGCGTCTACCGCACCGACGACCGCGGCGAGAACTGGGAGCGACTCGAGGACAACGGCCTTCCGAGCAGCTTCGGCTTCCCGATCGCGATCCATCACCGCGACCCGGACATGGCGTTCGTGGTCCCCGAGGACTCCGCCCGCGGCTCGGCGGGCGAGGTCGGCGGCGGGGACCGGGTCACGTCGGACGGCCGCCTCGGTGTCTACCGGACCCAGGACGGCGGCAGCAGCTGGGAGCTGGCCTCGAACGGGCTGCCGGAGCATGCGTGGGTCGAGGTTCTACGCGAGGGAATGTCGTCCGACCGGCTCGACCCTGTCGGGATCTATTTCGGCACGAAGAGCGGCTCGGTCTTCGTCTCTCCGAACGAGGGCGACGAGTGGATCGAGGCGGCGCGGCACCTGCCGGCCGTGCTGTCGGTCGAATTCGCCGAGTGGTAACCGTCCTGCTTCCGGGCCTGCTCGCCGACCAGGCGGGCGGGCGGAAGGAGTTCGAGCTGGAGGCGCCGACGGTCGGGGCTGCGCTCCGGGCCCTGCCCGTGCACGACCTGCTGTTCAACGAGCGAAACGAGCTGCGCCCGCTCGTGAACGTCTACGTCGACGGCGAAGACATCCGCGGCAAGAGCGGCGTCGACACCGAGCTCAGCGACGGCCAGGCGATCAGGGTCGTCGCAGCAGTCGCCGGCGGCTAGAGGAAGCGGAGAAGCTTCGCGCGCTCGAGGCTGAGCTCGATCTCGCCGGCCAGTTCGTCCACGGAGTACACCGCAGTCGCGGGCACCAGGAAGTGGCGATGCACGAGGCCCTCGGAGCGCACGGCCAGCGCGTCGGGCTCGTCGTGACTGGTTCCGTACAACGGGGCCTCGACACGACCGATCCGCGTCCCCGCCGCATCGCTCACGACAAAGCCGTTCGTCTCCGTGATCGCGGACATCGCTGGAATCCTCGCGCCCGCCCGGGCGCTCATCATCCGCGCAGCCACGGGTCTTGGGTCGGTAGCGTCTACTGAGGGCCAGGCAGAGCTAGGCGATCGCGACCATGCGGTCGATCGCGCCGCGTGCGCGCTCCGCGATCTCCGGCTCGACCGTGACCACGTGCTTCCAGTCGCGAAGCGAGTCGCGGAGCTTCTCGAGCGTGATCATCTTCATGTACTTGCAGATCGCCTTCTCGGAGATCGCCTCGAAGCGCTTCTCCGGAGCCTCCTTGTTCAGGCGGTGCAGGATCCCGGTCTCGGTCGCGACGAGGAACCGCTTCTTCGGCGACGACTTCGCGAAGTTGATCATCCCCTCGGTGGAGAGGATGTGCGTGCGCTCGTTCCCGAAGGCCATGCACTGGCTGGCGCAGCCGCACTCGGGGTGGACGAGCAGCTCCGCGTCGGGCGCCTCGTCCTGCCAGCGCTCGATGTCGGCCGGCCGGATGCCCGCGTGCACGTGGCACTCGCCCATCCAGATCTTCAGCTTGCGCCCGGTCGCGCGCTCGAGCCAGACGCCGAGGAAGAGATCCGGGAGGAACAGGATCTCCTGGTCCTCGGGGATCGCCTCGATCACCGCCTTCGCGTTGCCCGACGTGCAGCAGTAGTCGCTCTCCGCCTTCACCTCGGCGGTCGTGTTCACGTACGAGACGACGACGCCGCCGGGATGCTCCGCCTTCCAGGCGCGCAGCTGATCGGCCGTGATCGACGCGGCCAGCGAGCAGCCGGCGTCGAGGTCGGGGATCAGCACGGTCTTGTCCGGGGCGAGGATCGAGGCCGTCTCGGCCATGAAGTGGACGCCGCAGAAGACGATCGCCTCCGCGTCGGTCGCCGCCGCCTCCCGGGACAGGCCCAGGGAGTCGCCGACGAAATCGGCCACGTCCTGCACCTCCGGCACCTGGTAGTTGTGCGCGAGGATCACGGCCTCCCGCTCGGCCGCGAGGGCGCGAACCTCCTCCTGGAGCGTCGAGATCTCCGCCGTCGTCATGCGAGCTCCAGCGACACGTCGAGGGAGCGCGCCGAATGGGTCAGCGCGCCGACCGAGACGAAGTCGACTCCGGTCTCGGCGATCTCGCGCACGGTCTCGAGCGAGACCCCGCCCGAGGCCTCGAGCGACGCCCTGCCGTCGACGAGCTGGACGGCCTCGCGCATCAGCGCCGGCGACATGTTGTCGAGCAGGATCTGCTCCGCGCCGGCGGCGAGCGCCTCGCGCACGTCGTCCAGCGTCTCGGCCTCGACCTCGATCGGCAAGGCTCGTTCCGGCCCGGCGAAGGAGCTCGACCGCGGGCACGACTCCGCCCGCTGCGCGCAGGTGGTTGTCCTTGACGAGGATCCCGTCGTCGAGGCCGAAGCGGTGGTTGCGTCCGCCCCCGCAGCGCACGGCGTACTTCTCGAGCGCGCGGAGCCCCGGCGTCGTCTTGCGGGTGTCGAGGATCTCCGCGCCGGTGCCTTCGATCGCGTCGACGAAGCGGCGCGTCAGCGTCGCGATTCCGGAGAGGCGGCCGAGGAGGTTGAGCGCGGTGCGCTCCCCGGTCAGCACGGCGCGCGTGCGGCCGGTGATGCGGGCGAGCTCGGCCGGCTGCTGGAAGCGGTCGCCGTCTGCCGCGGCGGGCTCGAAGGCGAGGTTCGGATCGAGCGCGCGGAAGACGGCCTCGGCCGCAGGCAGGCCGGAGACGACGCCCGGCTCCTTGAGCAGCAGCGTCGCGGTGCAGGTTGCGTCCTCGGCGACGGTGGCCTCGGTCGTCAGGTCGCCGCCGCCGACGTCCTCGGCGAGCGCCGCGAGCGCGATGCGCTCCAGATCGAGCTCCTGGGCTACGACCATCGTTCGAGCACGGGCTCCTGCCCGGGTCGGTGGACGACATGGCCGGCCAGCTCCGGATCCTCGGTCGGGCAGTCGGCGCGGAAGTGCGCTCCTCGGCTCTCCGTGCGGGTGAGCGCGCCCGCCGCGATCAGCCTCGTCAGGAGGTGCGGGGCTTCGCGTAGATGTTCCAGCCCGGCCGCGTCGCGGACGAGACCGGCGTCCTGCCACAGCGCGTGGCGAAGGTCTGGCGTGACGGTGTCGAGCGGTTGCGGGACGGGCGGAGCGCCGAGCCGAGCCGGAAGATCGGGCTCCTCGAGCGAGGCGAGCGCGGCCCGGCGGCCGAAGACGAGGCACTCGAGCAGCGAGTTCGACGCGAGCCGGTTCGCTCCGTGAACGCCCGTGCAGGCACACTCGCCGGCCGCGTACAGCCCCGGCAGCTCGGTCCGGCCTTCGAGGTCGGTGACGACGCCGCCCATCGTGTAGTGGGCCGCGGGCGCGACCGGGATCGGCTCGACGGCGGGGTCGAACCCGGCATCCTCGAGCGACCCGATCACCGACGGGAAGCGGTCCCGGTCGACCGGGCGGAGGTCGAGCAGCGCCGTGCCGCGCGCTCCGATCTCACGCGCTACCACGTCCCGCGGAGCGAGCTCGTCGGTGAAGCGGTGGCCGCTGTCGTCGAGCAGGAGCGCGCCGGCGCCGCGCAGGGCTTCGCTGAGGAGAACGCCCGAATCGCGCAGAGCGGTCGGATGGAACTGGATGAACTCGAGGTCGGCGACGCCGGCTCCTGCGCGGTAGGCCATGGCGATCCCGTCTCCGACCGCGCCCGCGGGGTTGGTCGTTCGTTCCCAGAGCGCGGCCGCGCCGCCGGTCGCAAGCAGGGTCGCGCGCGACGTGATGGCACCACCGTCCGCGATCACGCCAACACACCGTGAATCGGTCGACCAGAGCCCGAGCGCCTGCTCCTGCCGGACCGAGATCCGGGGATGGTCGAGGACGCGCTCGGCGAGCGTGTGCGCGATCTGACGTCCCGTCGCCGCGCCGCCGGCGTGCACGACGCGGGCACGCGAGTGTCCGCCTTCGAGACCGAGGCCCGGGTCGAACTCGACTCCCAGGTCGGTGAGATCGGCGACGCGCGCCGGAGCTTCGCTCGTCAACACCGAGACGGCGCTCGGGCGGCTGAGACCGCGGCCCACCGCGATCGTGTCCTCGGCGTGCAACGCGGGATCGTCGTCCGGGCCTATTGCCGCTGCGACTCCGCCCTGCGCGAGATAGCTCGCCGTCGTCTTGATCGGCCCCTTCGTGAGGACGACCACGTCGGCCTCGCTCGCGGCGCAGAGAGCGGCGTAGAAACCCGCCACCCCGCCCCCCACGACGAGAAGATCGCAGTCCGCCTGTTGTGGTCGCCGTCTCACGTTTCGCATCTGCCTCTGCTAGTTTTCGCCTCAGAGTCGATAACCGTGGATCAGTCTAACAAAGTTTCCGCTTCCCGGTCGAAAACGTCCGCCCACGTCACGCTGGCGGTCGTCTTCCAGGTGCGCGCGGGCCAGCTCCAGGTGCTCCTCTGGCAGCGTGCGAAGGAGCCGGAGGCCGGCGCCTGGTCCCTCCCGGGCGGCTACCTCGACGCGGACGAGACGCTCGAAGACTCGATCCGCCGGCACCTCGCGGCCAAGGTGGACGTCCGCAAGCTCTCGCATCTCGAGCAGCTGGAGACGCTGAGCGAGCCCGGGCGGCACCCGCGGGAGCGGCAACTGGCGACGGCGTACCTCGGCGTCGTCCCGCTCGGTGTCGATCCCGCCCTGCCGCAGGACACGAACTGGCACTCGGTCGATCGGCTGCCGGAGCTGGCGTTCGATCACCGGGAGATCACGCTCGCCGGCCGCGAGCGCCTGCGCGCCAAGCTCTCGTACACGAACATCGGCTTCGCGCTCGCGCCGGAGACCTTCACGCTCAGCGAGTTGCGCGACCTCTACGCGGCGGCGCTCGGGCACGACGTCTCGGCGACGAACCTCCAGCGCGTCCTGCTCAGGCGCGGCGTGCTCGAGGCGACGGGCGAGCGGCGCGAGTCCGGGCGGAGCGGTGGACGGCCGGCCGCGCTCTTCCGCTTCAGCACGCCGGAGCTCGAGGTCACGGACCAGTTCGCGGTGCTCAGGCCGCCCGAACGCTGAGCGGGGCGCCTCTCGGCGCCCCGCTCGATCAATGGTCTGTCGCTCTGATTAGCGTCTGCCGACCGCCAGCTTGACCGGGAAGTTCCGGCGCTTGATCGTGCCGGGCCTCGGCGACTGGTTCACCACGCGGCCGCGCAGCGAGCGGCGCGCCCGAACGCGTCGCACCCTGCCCACCGAGCAGTGCGCCGCCCGGATCCTGCGCTTCGCGGCGCCGAGACGCAGCCCGAGGACTCTCGGGACACGACAGCGGACCGGAGGCGGAGGAGGCGGAGGAGGCGGAGGCGGCGGTGGCGGTGGCGGAGGTGGAGGTGGAGGCGGAGGCGGAGGCGGCGGAGGCGGAGGCGGAGGTGGAGGTGGCGGTGGCGGTGGCGGAGGCGGCGGAGGCGGTGGAGGCGGTGGCGGAGGTGGCGGAGGTGGCGGTGGCGGTGGCGGTGGCGGATTGCCAACCGTGATCGTGCCCGTCATCTGCACCGGGTGGAACATGCAGTGGTACGGGTACGAACCGGCGTTGTTGAACGTGAAGCTGTAGACGTCACCGTGCTGGAGTGAGGCCGGAGTCGAAGACGCCGGTGTCCGAGGTGGCCGTGTGCGTGATCTGGCCGGTGTTCGTCCAGCAGACCGTCGTTCCGACCGGAACGGTCACGTCGACCGGGTCGAAGAAGTTGTCTCCGATCGCGATCTCGGTCGAACCGGTCGGGCAGGTGGGCCCGCCGACGCCCAGCGTCTCGGTCGAGGCCGTCGACGACGCTCCGTCGTAACCGCCCGCGGCGACGAGCGTCCCACCTACTGCCGCGCCCGACGGGAACGAGCGCGCCAGGTTGAGCGTCGGCTCGTTGCTCCACGAGTTCGCCGCCGGGTCGTAGCTGACCGTGGCCCCGGTCGTCTCCGGGCTCAGGAACGCGCTCTTCAGCCGTCCGCTCGGCAGGAACGGGTTGCCGCCGCCGAACAGGTACAGCTTCCCGCCCGCGACGCCGCTACCCGGAACGTTGTTCGCGGACGGCAGGTTCGCGCACGCCGACCACGAGTTGGCAGCGACGTTGTAGTCGTAGCAGAGGTTGATCACCGTGTTCGTCGCATCACGGCCACCGGCCACATACAGATGGCCGTTGACGACCCCGAACCCGGGCCCGCCGACCGCGTGCGGGAGCGGAGCCTTCACCGTCCACGTGTCCGCGACCGGGTCGTACTCCCAGGTCGTGTCCTGCGCGGAATCGACCGTGCCCGTGTTGTAGCCGGCGACGACGTAGATCTTCCCGTTCCCCGGGTTGTAGCCCGAGGCGGCGAAGCTGCGCACGTCCGGCATCGGCGCCCCTGCCGTCCACGTGTCGGAGGCGATGTCGTAGATGCGGGTGTTGTTGAAGTTCTGCCCGCTCTCCGGATCCTCGCCGCCGAACACGTACAGCTTGTTCGCCGGCGGGTAGTACACGCCCGAGGCCATGATGTTCGCGTCGGGCATCGAAGCGAGCTGCGACCAGGTGTTCGTCGACGGGTCGAACTTGTACAGCGTGTTCAGTGCGTCGACCAGGAACGAGTAGCCGCCTGCGACATACGCCACCGTCCCGTCGGAGTCGGCCGCACCGCCGTACTGGTCGACGGGCATCGAGGCGCGGATCTGCCAGCCCGGTGGCGGAGGTGGCGGCGGCGGAGGCGGTGGAGGCGGTGGAGGCGGAGGCGGTGGAGGCGGAGGTGGAGGCGGAGGCGGCGGTGGCGGACCGCCCCCGCAGAGCCAGTCGAACGCGTTCGTCATGACCAGCGCGAACTGACCGTTCCACGTCGCGTCCACGCCGATGTACGCGTTGATCGCGACCACGTCGTTCTTGAACGCGATCAGCGGAGTGCCGGTGTTCCACGCCGCGACCTGCGTCGCCCCCGACGCGAGCCCGAGCTCCTGGCCGAAGTTGCTCCCGAGAGCCGTGACGCCCTGCATGAGCGGATGGCCGGTGTCGTACGTTCCCAACGTTCGGTCCTGAAACCAGACGTCGGTCGAGTAGTTGAACGGCGAGTAGTTCCCGCTACGCCAGCGCCCGTCGATGGTGTAGCCCGTGTCGTAAAAGCTGAAGACAAGTGGGATGACGATGCCCACCCCGGAGTCCTGGTAGTCGGCGAGAACGTTCCCCATCGCATTCGGGTCTGCGTAGGGGTAGTTCGTCCAGGTCAGGACGAGGTTGTAGGGGTCGAGCTGGGCCAGCGTCGGCGTACCGACGCGGGCGTCGAAGAGGTCGACGGTCGCCACGCCCGGCTGGGCCGCGAGGTCGGCCGTGAGCTGGTCGGGCGTCCCGCTGTCCGAGTAGACGATGAGGATGTTCTTCGGGCCGCACGGGGGCGCGGCTTTCGCGATGCCCGGCAGCGCGAGCCCGATTCCGACGAGGACCGCGATACACGCCCCTCTCAAGGCTCCCTTGGTCATGTGACTCCCCTCCCGAAAGCGTTTGTGGCGCTCGTTGCTATGCGCCTTTTACCAAGCGCGGAGGCGAATGTGAAGAGCCGCGGCCGTGACCGCAGCTACAGGCTGACGGAGCTCAGGTCGCCCGGGGGCGTGTCGCCGGCCGCAACGAGGCAGTCGCGGCCCATCCGCTTCGCCTCGTAGAGCGCCGCATCGGCGCGGCCGACGAGCTCTTCGGCCGTCTCGCGCCCGTTCCAGCACACGACTCCGGCGGAGACGGTCTGGTCGCCGGGCATCGCGGCGCGCAGGCGCTCGACGATGTCCTTCGCGTTCTCGAGCCGGCAGCCGGGCAGCGCGACGCTGAACTCCTCGCCCCCGTACCGGGCCAGCCTGTCGCTCACGCGGAGCTCCCGTCCCCAGGCCGCCGCGCTCTGCTTGAGCAGCCGGTCGCCCGCCTGGTGGCCGCGCTGGTCGTTGTAGTTCTTGAAGAAGTCCAGGTCGAGCATCGCGACGCAGAGCGGAGCGCCGTTTCGCCGCGAGAGGGCCAACTCGCGGGGCAGCTCCACTTCCCACCCGCGGCGGTTCAGCAGCCCCGTCAGGTCATCGGTCCGCGCGACCTGCTCGAGCCGCGCGAGCAGATCGAAGCGCTCGAGCGCCATCGCTGTCTCGGCGGCGAGCATCCGCATCGACGCGGCGATCCGCTTCGAGCCGTCGACCGCGTGCCCCCAGCCGACGACGAGCACCGCGACCGCCTCCTCGTTGCGCAGAGCGGGCTCGAAGTGCATCGACACGGCGCCCGTCGCCGACACGACGCGCTGCGACACGCGATCGTCGCCCCGTGCGTCCTCGACGAAGAGCGGCTTCTTCGAGAGAAAGACCGTGTCGGCGCCGGCGGCCTCTTCGCCGAGTGGCACCGTCAGCGGCGGGCTGCTCTCGAGCCCGTGCTTCGCGGTCATCACGATCTCCCCGTCCGGGCTTCGCTCCATGAGCTTGGCGAAGCGAGCGCCGGTGACCGTGCAGGCCGCCTTGCAGATGATCTCGCGCGCCACCTTGGCGTCGGGCGTGCGGGCCAGCTCACGGGTCGCCTCGGTGACCGCGGCCATGCTGACGACGAGCTTGCGGGTCTCTTCCTGGCTGACCTGCAGCTCGTCCGCGCGGCGCAGGTTCTCCTCGGCGCGCTTCCGCTGCTCGCGCACGAGCGACTGCACCGTGAACCCGATGATCGGAGCGACGCACAGCCACACCAGCGCGCGCGTCCATTCGCTCGGCGGGTAATCCGGAGCGCCGATCAGGAAGACGGGCACGACGAACACGGTTGCGAGGCCTGCGAACCCGACCGCGAGCTGCTGCGGGCTGCCGTAGAGGGCGAGCCAGAAGATCGGCAGCATGAGGAGCGCGCCGTAGGACGAGGAGCCTCCGCCGTCGGCCTGGCGCAGGAGGGCGATGACGAGCAGGTATGCGAGAGGCGGGAGGACGCCGGCCATCGGCCCCAGTCGGCGCCAGGGGACGATCAGCACGGCGACGAGGATGATGACGTTCAGCGCGACGGCCGTAACGAATGCATCCGAGTCCCCGCCATGCGGCGGGAGCGGGTAGATGACGAGCGCGAGCCACATCGCACCGATGAACGGGGCTGCTCGGCGGAGCAGACCGGTGCGATCGAAGGGCTGGAATGTGGACTCGTCGCCCATGGTGTTGAAGGCCGCTTGCTATGTGGTGTCGGCAGCGAAGGGCCGGAACTAGAGAGCCCAGAGCAGGTACTCGCCCGCATCACGGGATCGCACCCGGCCCTCGGCGGCGAGCCGGTCGAGCGCCGCGCCGGCTTGCTTGCGCGTCCCTCCGAGCACCGCGGCCACGTCTGCCGCGGACACCTCGCCCGCTGAGCGCAGGATCGTCTCCGCCAGAGTCGCCCTTGCCTCGTCCGCGTCCGGCAGCGTGCGGAGCCGGTCGGCGTAGCGCCTCGGCAGGACGTCGAACACGACCGAGGGCCAGCCCTGCTCGTGTTCCTGACGTCCCGCTGCCGTGAGGACAAGGCGCCGCTGCAGCCTGACTGCCGCCGCGCTCACCCGCTTCCGCTCGTGGCCGGCGAGGCTCGGCAGCTCCGCGCTGCTGATCGGGCCGGACTCGAGCACGGCTTCGGCGACGTCCCGCTCGACCGGTGAGAGGTCCTCGTCGCGGAAGTCCTCGGAGCGCCCGTCGCGGCCCGTGAGCGCGTAGAGGACCGGCAGGAGCTCGAGCGAGACGAGCGAGGCGCGGCCGCCGAGGTGCTTCCCCGCGCAGACGAGCTTCCTTCCCGGGAGCTCGTCCTTCCAGCCCCAGACGAGCCCGACGTCGGGGGCGAAATCGCGGTCGACCACGGGCTTGCCCGTGGCCGCCTCCCAGAGCGACGGCAGCACGAGGTCGTCGGTCGGAAAGAGCGCGGCGAGCCCGACCCGGTCGACCCACGCGGCCGCGCCGCGAACCGTGGCGATGCGCCGCCTACCCGGCGAAGACGTGCTTCTCGGCGTGATCGATCACCTCGCGCGGCTCGGGCGGCGTCAGCATCATCTCGACGATCTGCTCGACGTTCGGCTGGCCGCTCGCCCGGAAGCGCTCGACGGCCCGATCGACGTCGTACTCGGTGCGGCGCAGCTCGACGTCCGGCCCCAGAAGCGCCCAGTACGCGCCCTGCCTGCCTTCGTACGGAAGGCCGACGCTGCCCGCGTTCACGCTGCGGATCCCGGCCGCCTCGCGGTCGAACTGGATGTGGACGTGCGCGCTGACGATGACGGTCTCGTCGACGCTGGCGCTGAGCTCGCGGACCCGCTCTTCGGGCGTCTCCGGGGTGACGCACTCCTCGTCACTGCGCGGCGAGCCGTGACAGAAGCGCACCGGCCCGAGCCCGTCGACCTCGACGACGACGTTCTCCTCGAAGCCGCCGAGGAACTCCCGCATCGCGTCCGTGTGGTGCGTCTGCATCCACTGCTCGCGCTCGGTCTCGGAGACGCCTTCGAGGACGGCTCGGTCCGCGTTCCCGCGCACGAACCGCGCGTTCAGCCCGCGCGCCAGCTCGTACGTCTGCTCGGGGAGAGGCCCCCAGGTCAGGTCGCCGCAAGAGACGATCAGGTCAGGCTGCTCGCGTTCGATCTCGTCGAGGACGGCCGCGAACGCCGGCGCGTTCCCGTGGACGTCGGCGATGACCGCGACCTTCTTCATGTGTACAGCACCATTCTGTCGCGGTGCACGGCAAGGACGCCGCGTGGGCGATTCGTGAGCCGCTCCGAGTCAGAAGCGGCGATGCCCTTGGCGAACGCCGTGCCGTCCGGCCCCACGAGCTCGACCGCGGCCCCCGGCTCGAAGCGGCCCTCACAGCCGACGACCCCGACTCCGAGCAGGCTCGCCCCTTTGCCGACGAGCGCTCGACGTGCCCCTTCGTCGACATGAAGCCGGCCAGTTGCAGGCTTCGCGAAGAGGAGCCACATCCTGAATGCCGAAGCGCCCTGCTCCTCTGGCCTGAAACGAGTCCCGCGGCTGTCGCCTTCGAGCACGGGGCCGAGCACGTCGTCGCCGGCCCCGCTCGCGATCACGGTCGGGATCCCGGCGCCCGACGCCATCTGAGCGGCGATCACCTTGCTGGCCATTCCACCGCGGCCCAGCTCGGTTCCCGCACCCAGCTCGGCTTCGCCGGCAAGCTCGCCCTCGGCGATCAGCTCCGCGCCAGGGGTCCCCGGAGCACGCGAATAGAGTCCCTCGACCTCGGTCAGCAGCACGAGCAGCCGCGCTTTGACCAGAATCGCGACCTGGGCGGCCAGCGCGTCGTTGTCGCCGAAGGTGATCTCGTCCGTCGCAGTTGCGTCGTTCTCGTTCACGACCGGCACTGCGCCGAGCCGGAACAGCTCCGCGAACGCCTGTCGGGCGTTGACGTACGCGAGCCGGTCGGAGACGTCGCCGGCGGCGAGCAGGATCTGCGCTGCCGGCATCCCGTGCGCACCGAGTGCCTCCTCCCACGCGGCGTGAAGCTTCGCCTGGCCCAGAGCCGAGGCCGCCTGGAGCCGCGCCAGCGAGGACGGGCGGCGCTTGAGCCCGAGCTTCGGCAAACCCAGTGCGATCGCACCGGAGGAGACGACGCACACGGGCTCACTCCTGGCGACGATCGTCGCGATCTCGCTCGCGCGCGCGTTCAACAGGTCGGTCCTGACCTCGCCGTCCTCCCGCACGACGAGCGCGGTTCCGAGCTTGACGACGACGGGCTGTGTCAACGGGTCTGTGTGCCATCGCCGACCACTTGGTACTGGCGTAGCCAGAGGTCGCGGTAGGTCACCGGGCCGCGCGGCCCGGGAACGGCATCGACGTTGATCCCCGTCTCGGGCGCTCCGGTCAGCTCGAAGCCGTCCGTGAAGCGCGTCGTCGCGTGCCAGAAGGCGGCCGTCCCGCGATAGCCGTCGAGGAAGCAGTTCGCGGCCTCGGCGTCCTCGGTGACGATGCCCGCCGCGAGCCCGGACGTCTCCTCGTTCGCGATCCGCACCGCGTCGGCGAGGTCGACGACCAGGTCGAGGGTCACGGTCGCGACGCGGTCGGGCTCGTTCGCCCACTCGTACCCGAGACGCTCGCGGTCGTGGGGCAGAACTCCGTCGCCGGCCGCCTCGACCGCCCGGGGGGTGCCGCGTACCTCGAGGCCCTTCTCGCGAAAGACCGCGAGCAGGTCTGGGAAGTAGCTCCGCGGCGCCTCGGTCGACGAGTGCGAGGTTGAGTCGGTTGCAGACTCCGAGCCGGTCGAGCGCTGCTTCGGCCATCGCGACCGCGCGCTCACGGTCGGCCGCCGAGTGGACGTAGAGGACGCCGCCGCCTTCCGCATGCGCGAGTGTCCGCACGCCGTGCTCCGCGGCGAGGCGGGCAAGCTCCGCCGTCGTCGCGCCGCTGCCACGCAGGATGACGAGCGGGACGAGCTCGGGCATCGTCACGAGCACGCGCGCGCCCTCCCGGTCGGGCGAGCGGACGAGGCCGACGGCGCCTGGCGGAAGCCCCGAGTGCTCGAGCGCGGGCCGCAAGACCTCGTCGACGAGCACCGTGACCGTCCGCAGCGCGGCGCCGCCCGTCCGCAGGACCGCGGTGTTGAGGCTCTTCAGAAGCTGACCGGCGACGTCCAGCGCGACATTCGGCCGGGCCTCGAAGTTCGCGCCCACGGTGCCGATCGGAATCCGCCGCTCGCTGACCCGGAGGCCGTTCTCGAGCGTCCACGAGCCGACCTCGCGCTCGAGCGGCTCGATCTCGGCGACTGCCTCCACCTGCTCGGCGAGACCCTCGACGCGGGCGTCATCCAGTCGCAGCCGGTCGAGCATCCCCTCGTCGATTTGGCCCACTGCTGCCTCGCAGTCGGCCGCGTTCGCGGCGAGGACCTCCGCGCTTCGCTCCCGCACGAGCGCGGCCGCGCCCCTGAGGGCGGACGCGACCGCCTCGTCGGTCAGACTCGCCGTGGCACGGCGTGCCTCGCGCGCCTCCTCCTCGACCGACTCGCGTAGCCCTGCCACGGTCGCCACCCACCCGACTCTAGCTGCGCTGGCTCCTCGGCTAGGGCTGGCCGACGGGGAGGCCCTCCGCACGGATCTTCTGCGTTCGCCGCCAGCACCTGCTGCTGGAGGTCGTTCAGGTCCAGCGGGTCGGCGGGATCCCCGGTCGGCCTCGCCAGCAGCCGGTCGCGAAACACCTCGGCCCGCCACGAGGTGATGCGGTCGACGGCGTCGCGGTACGCCTCTGTGGGCGTCGGCGGCCTCGGCTGCGCGAGCGTCAACAGGTCGCCGAGGTGGTTCGCGTTCTCGACCCGCGCGCCCATGTTCGGGATCTGGCCGTTCTTCTGGCAGAAGCGGAGCAGGATCGTCTTGATGATCGACGTGTGGTCGTAGACCGTGTTCGAGACGCTCGTGCGCTGGGTGAACGGCGAGACGACGAACGCGGGGACGCGCACGCCGTACGTCCGGAACGCCGGCCTGTCGTCGTGCGCTGCGGGCGGCAACACGTGGTCGAAGAACCCGCCGTGCTCGTCGTACGTGACCACGAGCATCGTCTTCTTCCAGTTCGGGCTGTTGACGAGCGCCGTGTACGTCTTCAGCACGAGCTCCTGGCCGGCTTTGATGTCCGACGGCGGATGGTCGTCGTTCGACCCCGCCGGCCCCACGAACGAGACGTCGACGAAGTTCGGGTCGATCCACGAGACGGCCGGCAGCTTCCCGTCCTTCGCGTCGTCCATGAAGTTGCGCGGTGCGAGGATGCTGCGGCGGTCGAAGTAGGCGAACTTGTCCAGGTGGCCGACCCGGAACCTGCTGTCCGTGAAGCGGAGCGTCCCCACGTCGTGCGTGTACCAGCGCCACGAGACCTTGTTCGTCTCGAGGTGGCGCACGAACGAGGGGACGTCGTAGACCGGCACCTTCTTGGGGTCCTTGCTCCCGGCGGCCTGGCCGCAGAGCGCGTAGAGCCGGTTCGGCCACGTCGCGCCCGGCACCGAGCAGTACCACCGGTCGCAGACCGCGAACTCGCGCGCGAGGTGGTCGTAGACGGGCAGGTCGCTCCCGTTGTAGTAGCCCATGACCACGTCGACGAGCTTCGCCTTCTTGCGCTGCTTCGCGAAGTTGGCGACGAAGCCGCCCATGTTGCCGCTGACCTGCTCGGCGATGCACGCGCCGCCGTGGCAGGGATCCTCGTCTTTCGTGAGCGCGGTCCGCTGGAGATGCCGGACCTTGTAGGTCTTGCCCCGGTACACGTTCGACATGCTCGCCTTCAGCCCGTCGACGTCGGTCCGCCCCGCCTCCAGCGTCAGGTACCCGAGCATGTGGTCGAACGACCTGTTCTCGAGCATGAGCACGACGATGTGGTCGATCTTGCGAAGGTTGGCGAGGGTCGGGTCGGCCGCGGCCGCCGATGCGCGTCGCGCCCTAGCCATGGTCAGAAGAGGTCGGGTACATGGTCGGCTACCTCCTTGGGAAGGTTCTTCTCCGCAGCAAGGGTGTCCACGAAGTGCGCGTCGTCGGACACCGTCAGCGGATCCAGGGTCAGCGGCACGAGCAGGTCGGACAGCGGTGTGGCCGCGGCGAAGCCGTCCAGCATCCCCGTGAGCTCACCGTCCGGGCCGGGGAGATGCGGGCGGAGGTCGGCGCCGTCCTCCTCCTCGTGGTCGAGCACGAGGAACGTGTCGTCGGGGCCGACCTTCTGCTTGTCCATCTCCTTCGCGAGCTCGGGCAGCCGGTGCAGGCCGTCCGCGAGCAGGTCGGTCGCCTCTTTCAGGGTCACCTTCCCGACGACCGGGTCGCCGGTCGCCTGAACCAGGAAGAGGAGGCGAGCCCTGCCCCCGGCCGAGCCCGCCTCCGCCTGAGCCGCAGCTTCACCCAGCAGCTTTCGCATGACCGTGCTCGCGCCGTAGCGGGGGACGCCGTTGACGACGACGAGCTCCACGTCGTGCTCGCTGCGGGTGAAGAGATGTGCGTGCGCGTCGCCGCCGGCCCCGGAGACGACGAGCAGGTCCGCGCGCTTGCCGGCCTCGACCGATCCGAGATGCTCGTCCCAGCGCAGGATCTTGGCGGGGTTCCGGGTGGCGAGCGCGATCAGGTCGACGTCCGACAGGCCGCCGCCGTTCAGGCTGTCGACGAGCCTGGCCACCTTCAGCTCGCCGAGCAGGTTCTTGCTCCCGCTCGGCGACCAGTCCGGCCCGAGCGCCGTGAGGACTCCGGCGTCGTGCGCCAGGCTCGTGTCGGCCGTCTTCCCGTACAGGAGCAGGTTGCTGAGCGGAGACCAGACCATCGACGCCCCGGCCTTGGCGAGCACGTCGAAGTCCTTCTTCTCGAGCGCGACGCAGTGGATCCCGGCCAGCGAGCTCGTGACGGCCCAGTCTCCCGACGGCGCCTGCAGCGCGAGAAAGTGCTCGTGGGCGGCCTTGTCCGTGCCCTCGCTCAGGTGGAGGAGCAGGCAGTCGAAGCTCTCGAGGCGCTTCAGGAACTTGGCCCAGTCCTTCGCAGCGACGTCGGCGATGTGCGTGCCGGCTTCGGGCAGCTCGTCCTCGTCGGTCTGCTCGACGTTCCTGACGATCCCCTTGTAGAAGCGCTGGATGCCGGAGTAGCTGGAGAGCGCGATCCCCTGGGACGTCGTCGTCCCCGCGACGAGGCACTTGGCCTCGACGTAGCGGACGATCGCGGGCACGTACTCGGGCGTGTGCGCGAGCACCTTCATCGGGCCGGTGACGAGCTTCCGGTACGTGTCCCCCTGGGCCCACTGGTCGCGGTTCGTGTACAGCTTCGGGACGTCCCAGAGCTGGAGCGCGTTGTAGCTCAGGTGGTCGTGGAGGTCGATCAGGCCCGGGTAGATCGTGCCCTTGGTCTCGAGGACTTTCACGCCTTCGAACTCCGGCGGCGGGTCGGCGTTCGCCTTCTGCACGGCGGCGATCGAGCCGTCGCGCACGTAGACGACGCCGTCGTCGACGACCGAGTCGTGGCCGTCCATCGTCACGACGCGGCCGCCGAGCGCGAACGTCGGGCCGTCCATCGGGTCGACCGGGGTGCCGAGGTACTCGCTCAATCGTCCGGCGCGGTCCAGATCAGCGTGTGGCCGTCATCCGGAGTCGGGCGGGCCACCGAGTTGTTGTGGCGCGGATGGCCCGTCCTGCCCGCGGCGTCGTCGCCGAGGAAGTCGGGCACGCCGAACGGCAGGTCGCCCCTCGGGATCGCCGCGTAGTCGGTCTCCTGGAACGAGGAGCCGTAGTTGGGCCCGTCCGCGTGCCCGTCGGGATCGGGTGTCACCTTTTGCCGCAGCCGCTGGATCGCCCCGTGCCAGGCCTGCAGGAGCGCTCCCGCGTCGCGGCTGCTCGGGTGCGGGACGCGCTCGACCGGGACGTTCGGCTTCCCTGCCCAGAGGTCGAGCGCCTGCTGCGCATTCGTCCCGAACGCGACGATCGCCTGCACGTCGTCCGGCTTGACCGCGTCGTAGAACTGGTTGCGCCACTCCTTCTGCGCCGGGTCCGCGAGCAGCTCGTCGGCGGACATGCCCCAGCTCGGGTGGAGCGCGTACGGGAACGCGTTCACGCAGAGGTACGACTTGGTCAGCCCGAGCTTCGCGAGGAAGCCCTGCACGCGCTGGCCCGCGTCGCCGACGAGCGTCCGGTGGGCGATCCGCTCGGTCGGCCCCGGGTCGGACGCGATGCACAGGAGCCGCGCCGATCCGTCGAGCCGCCCGCGGTAGAAGATCGGCCCCCACGCCGTCCAGAACGCCTGGGGCTTGCCGGGCCGGGGGCAGCGCAGGCAGATCGAGGCGATCGCCTGCGAGGGCCCCCGGTCGTACTCCGCAGCCACGTCAGCGCTTGGCCGCTGTTCGCTTCCGCGTCGTCGTCCTCTTCCTGGCCGTCGTCCGCCGCCGCCTCGGCTTCGCAGCGGGCGCGTCCGGCTCGACCGAGTAGATCGCCCAGAAGTCGCGCGCGAGCTGAGGGTCGGTGAGGTAGCCGTACGGCATCGTGCAGTAGCCCTTCTTGCCCCACTTCTTGCCCCACGAGTTGCGGACGATGAAGCGCTGGCTGGCGTCGTCGTAGCCGACCGCCACAACGGCGTGGCCTCCGATCAGCTGCTCGCCCCGCGGCGGGAGTGGCACCTCGCCCGTCGCCGCCACCTCCGGGCTCATGAAGCTCTCGTACACCGAGAAGCCGAAGACGATCGGAAGGCCGGCCGCAAGGCAGCCCTGGAGCTGGTGCAAAACCGGAAGGACCCGCTTGTAGAGCAGCGCCTGATGCTTCTTCGCCTCGGTGTAGGCCTTGGTGGGCGGCTTCTCCGTGAACTTCGAGATGTCGTACGCCCAGGTGTCCTCGGCGCAGACGCCGAGCGTGGCGACGCTCTTCATCCCGTCGCGGATCATCGCGCCGCTGTCGGTGTCGATCGTCCCCTCCATCGCGCGCTCGTTGTAGTAGATGAACAGGCGCGAGGGCATGAAGTCCTTGTAGCCCTCCTTGGCGAGGTCGAACTCGAAGGCCGCGCCGATCGCGTTCGCGGTGCAGCTGCCGAGCTGGCCCTGGTCGTACACCGCCGGCATCTTCGACGTGAGGTTGACCTTCTTCGGCAGAGTCGTCAGCACCGACTGCGGCGCCGAGAACATGTAGTCCCGGGCATCGGGCAGGTCGGGAACCCACCCGAAGCGTTCCACGGGCCGGGTGCGAAGGCCCCCGTTGACAGAGTTGCTCACTTCGTACCTCCTGATTTGGTCGCCTCCGCAGCTGCAGCGACGTTGACCGTCAAGGCGTGAGCCGCGATCGGCGCGACGCCCTCCTCCCACGTCCGCCGCTGAACGAGGCGGACGGCTGTTCTCCCCTCTGCACGACCCCGCACGGTCAGCAGCTCGTTCTCGCCGAACGTCGGTCTCCCGGCGCTGTGGGCGCCCTCGAACTTCGTCGTGACCTCGGCCACGGTCTCGTCGTCGGCCGACGCCTCCCACACGTAGCCGGCGCCGGCGCTGCTGGGCAGGAGCAGCGTCTGCTCGTCACCCGGCTGGAGCGAGATCTCTTCCGGAAGGACTGGGTGCTTTGGCACGACGCTCTCGGGCGCGGCGGTTTCGCCCGCCACGCTCAAGTGGTACCTCCCGCCGCGTTGCCGTTGTCGGCCTTCCGCCGGCTGCTCGGCTGTGGCTCCTCGTCGGCGGGCGGGCCGCCTCCGCCGAGCATCCTCTCCGCACCGCCCAGGATGACCATCGCCTTGCGCTCGCTGAAGCCCGCGATGAAGGCGAAGGTCGCGTAGAAGTAGATCGAGACCGGCTGCGTTCCGGTCGACAGCTGGATGATGCCGCTCTTCAGGGCGAAGTAGATGACGACCCCGAAGACCGCGCCGATGATCGGCCGGAAGCTCCCGACCCGGCGAAGCGAGGGCCGCCCCACCTCGTAGTCGATGAACCCCGCTCCGCCCTTCGAGGCCATCCTCATCATCACGCTGACGATCGCGCCGACCGCGCCCATCACGTAGCAGACGAAGAAGGTTCTCGGCGCCTCGCTCGAGAGGGAGTGGTTCCCGAAGATCTCGTACGCGACGGCGGCCGGGACAGCGAGCAGCGCCAGCATGAGGATCCCGATCAGCATGCCCCAGAAGTAGACGAGCCGCCCCGTCTTCTCGCCCGCGCGGTCGTAGTAGGACTCGACCTGGGCCAGCTCGGCGCGCGCGCGATTTGCCGCTCTCGTCATTTCCTGGCGATTGGCCCTCTTCTCCTGACCGTCGACGATGCTCAGCAGGTAGCCGCCGATCGAGAGCAGCCACTGCATTGCGATCCGCTCGGCCGTTCCCGAGAGAACCTCGCTGACGCGGATCGCCAGGGTCTCGGTGGTGTGCAGCGCATGGCCGATCTCCTGCGCGTCGCGCGTCGCCCAGTCGGTCGCCGCGTGGAAGCGGATGTTGGGCCGGCTGCGCCACATGAACCTGAGGCCGAAGAGCTTGTCGCCCTCCTTCTCGGTGATCGCGACCGCCGACGCCTCCTTCGTGCACCAGTAGGCGTTGATGATCGGGCCCTCTTCCTCGACGAAGCGGTCGAGCTGCGACCGGAACTCGTCCTCAGCGGGCCCGTGCAGCTGGTGCTCGTCGTGCAGCTCTTTCTGACGGAGGTAGTGCGCCCACACGACCTCCGGAAATGCGACCGATTCCGAGGCCGCGACCTGATCGCGCCCTCGGGCGACCGGACGCTGGAATGCGATCGACGGTGCCGCAGGAGTCGCGCCTGAGCTCGACATCGGACTCCCTTTCTGGCGGGCAACCGCGGGCCGCAGACAACGGATCAGCCTGCCCTTCGTTGTCTGGTCACAGCTTGCGCCAGCCGCGCGAGGAATGTCAAGCCCCTAGGGGCTAACCGGCCGACGGGAGCAGGATGCAGGCCGCCTCGTGTCCACGCGAGGCTCCTGCCGGCCGCTCGAGCGCCGGATCGGTCACGCTGCACTCGTCGACCGCGAGCGGGCAGCGCGGATGGAAGCGGCAGCCCGTGGGGATCCGGACCGCGTCCGGTGTCTCGCCGCGGAGGATTTGCAGACGCTTCCTCTGGCGCGGGTCCGCCCCCGGCACGACTGAGAGCAGCGCCTTCGTGTACGGATGCTGCGGCCTCTCGATCACGTCACCGGCCGGTCCGTGCTCGACGATCCGGCCGAGATACATGACCGCGATCCGGTCCGCGAAGAGCGCGGCCGTGGAGAGATCGTGCGTGATCATGAGCACCGCGAGCCCGCTCTGGCGCAGCCCGTCGAGGAGCTTCAGGACTCCCGCGCGAACGGAGACGTCGAGCATCGACACCGGCTCGTCGGCGACGAGCAGGCGCGGCCCGAGGACGAGCGCCGCCGCGATCGCCACCCGCTGGCGCTGTCCGCCCGAGAGCTCGTGCGGGTACCGGTCGAGGAAGAGATCCGGCGGCGACAGCTCGACGCGCTGCAGCGCCTCCCGGACCCGATCCAGGCGCTCCTCCTTCGAGTCGCCGAGCCCGTGGATGAGGAGCGGCTCCTCGACCGCGGCCCGGACCCGCAGGCGCGGGTCGAGCGACTCGTAGGGATCCTGGTAGACGATCTGGATCTCGCGCCGCAGCGGACGGAGCGCCCGCGGCCCGAGCGCGGTGATGTCGCGGCCCTCGTAGCGAATCGCCCCGGAGACGGGATCGACCAGCCTCAGCACGGCCTGGGCGGTCGTCGTCTTGCCGCAGCCCGACTCGCCGACGAGCGCCACGAGCTCTCCCTCCCGGAGCGAGAACGTGACCCCGTCGACGGCGCGCACCGAGAGCGCCTCGCGGCGCGCGAGCGATCCGAAGAGCCCGCGCGGCAGCGGGTAGCGGACGACGAGGTCCTCGATCTCGAGCAGCGCGCTCATGCCGGCGCGGAGCCCTGTCGTTGAGGTGGCAAGCGGCAGCCTGGCCCGGAGCGACGTCCCGGAGCACGGGCCTCTCCGTCGCGCACGGCTCGAACGCGCTGTCGCAGCGCGGCCGGAAGGGACAGCCTGTGAGCGGCCGGTCGAGGCGTGGAGGAGCGCCGGGAATGGACGCGATTCCGCCGTTTCGCGTCGTGAGATCCGGCGTCGCTGCGAACAGGAGCCGCGTGTACGGGTGCCGCGGGGCGTGGTACAGGTCGTCGATCGGCCCGCTCTCGACGATCTCGCCTGCGTACATGACGGCCGCCTGGCTGCACAGCTGCGCGACGACAGGGAGGTCGTGCGTGACGAGGACGAGCGCGAGCCCGAAGTCGCGGCACAGGCTGTCGAGCAGCTCGAGGATCTGAGCCTGCACCATCACGTCCAGGGCGGTCGTCGGCTCGTCCGCGATCAGGACCTTCGGGTTGCAGGAGAGCGCCATCGCGATCGCCGCCCGCTGGCGCATGCCGCCGGACAGCTCGTGCGGAAAGCGCTCCGCCCGGCTCCCCGGGATCCCGACCGACTCGAGCAGATCGGCGCTCTGCGCGCGTGCGGCGGAACCGGTCGCGCGTCCGTGCAGCTCGAGCGCCTCGACGATCTGGGAGCCGATCGTGCGCACCGGGTTGAGCGCGTTCATCGCACCCTGGAAGACGATCGCGATGTCGACCCAGCGGTGCGGGCGGGCACTCTCCTCGCCGTCGGCGAGCAGGTCGGTCCCCGTCGAGGAGCACCTTGCCGGAGACGCTCGCGTTCGGCGGCAGCAGCCCGAGCACGGCGAGCGCGGTCGTCGTCTTGCCGCACCCGGACTCGCCCACGAGGCCGAGCCGTTCGCCCGCGGCCAGCGCGACGCTCACCCCCTGCACCGCGTGCAGCTCGCCTGCGCCCTCCTCGAGCTCGAACCAGACGTGGAGGTCCTCGATCTGGAGGAGCGCCGTCATAGGGCGTCCGGCGAGCGGCCGACGAGCGGGCGGAGCCGGAAGGTGCGTGCTCCGAGGTGGGAGGCCCGCAGGCGCGGATTGAGGGAGTCCTCGAGCGCGCCGCCGATCAGGCTGCAGCTGAGGATGATCAGCGCGACCAGGATGCCCGGCGGGACGATCGCCCACCAGGCGCCCGACGAGATCGCGGCCCGCTCGAACGCGTTCTCGATCACCTTGCCCAGCGAGATCCGGCTCGGATCGCCGAGCCCGAGGAACGAGAGCGCCGTCTCGTCGAAGATCGCGACCGCAATCGTCAGCACCGTGTTCGCGATCAGAAGCGGCGCCACCTGCGGCAGCACGTGCCGTCCGACGATCCGCCAGTGGCTCGCCCCGAGCGCCCGCGCGCGCTGCACGTAGACGCGCTCCCGCACGCTCTTCACCTGCGCGCGCAGGACGCGGGCGGTGCCCGTCCAGAGCAGGATCCCGATCACGATGATGATGTGGCCGATGCTCGGCCCCCAGATCGCGGCGACGACGATCATCAGCGGCACGTCCGGAATGACGATGAAGTAGTCGGTGATCCGCATCAGCACGGTGTCGACCTTGCCGCCGAAGTAGCCCGCGCTCAGACCGATGGTGCCGCCGATCAGGATCGACACAGCCGTCGCCGCGAAGCCGACGACGAGCGAGATCCGCGTCCCCCACATCAGCAGCGTGACCATGTCGATGCCCCCGTCGTCGAGCCCGAGCGGGTGAGCCGGCGAGGGCGGCCCGAAGGGCGGGCCGACCTGCTCGTGCAGGCCGTAGGGCGCGATCCACGGCGCGAGCAGAGCCGTCAGCACGATCACGGTGAGCAGCACGATCCCGACGATCGCCGAGGGCCGCCGGCGAAGCGCCCGCCAGACGACGCCGCGGCGCACCTGCCGGACCTCCGTCTCCTCGACCACACCGGGCTCGTGGAGGACGACGCTCACTCGGTGATCCTCGGGTCGAGCTTGAAGTAGAGGAGGTCGGCGACGAGGTTGAAGAAGACGACCGACACCGTCAGGACGAGGAACGCGCCCTGCAGCATCGGGTAGTCGCGCTGGAGCACGGCGTCGTACACGGCGCGGCCGATGCCCGGCCAGGAGAAGACCGTCTCCACGAGGATCGCCCCGGCCACGATGTAGCCGAGCGAGAGCGCGATCAGCGTCGTCACGGGCAGCAGCGCGTTCCGCAGCGCGTGCTTGCGCACGATCGTCCACGGGCTCAGCCCCTTGGCGCGGGCCGTGAGGATGTAGTCCTCGCCGAGCGTCTCGAGCATCGCCGAGCGGACGATCAGCGTGTACTCGCCGAAGAGGACGAGCCCCAGCGTGAGCGAGGGCAGCAGGATGTGACGGGCCAGATCCTGAGCGTGCTCGGCGAACGACGGGTTGATCAGGAACTCGTCGGACATCCCGCCCGTCGGGAGCGTCCCGGCGAACAGGATCACGAGCATCAGCCCCAGCCAGTGTGTCGGCATCGCGTACAGGGTCAGCGCCGTGCCGAGGGTCATCCCCTCGGTCGCGGTCCCGCGGCGCCAGGCCGAGATGACGCCCGTGAGCGTCCCGAGGATGATCGCGAAGAGCGTCCCCAGCAGCACCATCGGGATCGTGTTCTTCAGCGCGGTCGTCAGATTGGACGAGACCGGCTGCTGGTTCGCGAACGAGATCCCGAGGTTCCCGTGCGCGAGCTGCTGCAGATAGAGGACGTACTGCTCGCCGCGCGACTTGTCGAGGCCGAACTCCTTCCTGAGCGCCCTACGCGTCTCGGGCGTCGCGTGCGGCACGCGCGAGAGGTTCGAGACGGCGCTCCCGGGCGCGAGCCGGAAGAGCGCGAAGTTGATCGTGACCGCGACGAAGACGGTGACGACCGCGAAGATGAAGCGCTTGATGAAGTAGTCGGCGCCTCTCACCGGACCCCCCGGGGAGCGGCCTCAGCCTGCTTGGTGGACGCTCGTCAAGCTCAGCTTCGACAGCGAGTTGAACGGCCCCTGCGGTGAGTCGACGAGGTCCGTCCACGACTTCGACACGGCCCCGACGTGGTCGAGCACGGCGAGCCAGAGATACGGCTTCTTCTCCTGCAGGTACTTCTGCGCTTGCCAGACGACGTCGCGGCGCTTTGCCTGGTCCGGTGTCAGCTGCTGCTTCGAGTACAGAGCGTCGTACTTCTTGTCGCAGAAGCCGGTGTCGCTCCAGCCGCTCCACTGGTCGCAGGTGGTGACCGAAAGCATGAAGTCGGGGTCGATCAGCCCCGTCCAGTCCCAGAGGGCGAGGTCGAAGTTCGCGTACTTGCCGTCCGGGGCGGTCATCGCGTCGAACGCGGCCGACGAGTCGAGCGCCTTCTGCGTCAACTGGACGCCGATCTTCCTGAAGTCCGGCTGCAGGATCTCGAACGTCCGGTTGGCGCTGGAGAGATCGGTCGGGCGTGATCACCTCGTAGGACATCTTCTGGCCGTTCGCAACCCGGATCCCGTCTCCGCCCTTCTTGTAGCCGAGGCCGTCGAGGATCGAGTTCGCCTTGTCGATGTTGAACGCGGTCGGCTGGACGCTCGGATTGGCCCAGTCTCCGGTCGCGCCCGGGATGATCGAGCCGGCCGGCTTCGCGGTCCCGAGGAAGACGACGTCGACGATCCGCTTGCGGTCGATGGCGTTGTCGAACGCCTCGCGCACCTGCAGGTTCTGCAGCTCCGGATGGCTCTTCTTGTTCGGGCTCGAGTTGATGATGAAGTCCGTCTGATCCGTGCCCGGCACGTCGGTGACGTCGAAGCCCGCCTTCTTCAGCGTGTCGATCGCGGTCGGCGGCACCTCCTCGATCGCGTCGATCTCGTGCGCCTTGAGCGCCGCCACGAGCGCGTCGTCGTTCGAGAACATCCGCAGGCCGAACGCGTCGACCTTCGGCTTCGGCCCGTAGAAGCCGTCGTAGCGCTGGAACAGCGCGATCTGGTCCTTCTTGAACTCCTTCAGGGTGAACGGGCCCGCGCCGACGATGGGCGCGGCGTTCGGGAACGTCTTCAGGTCGTTGCCCTTGTTCCCCGTGTGCGACTCCCAGATGTGCTTCGGGATGATCGGGTACTGCTGGAACTGCCCGAGCACGTTCCCGGCCGGCGCCGCGTAGTGGATGACGAGCGTGTCCGGGTCGGGCGCCTCGGCGCGCGTGATGTGGGCGATCAGCCCCGCGTCGTTCGCGGCGCCGGTGCTCTTGTACTTGATGTCGGTGTTGATCCTCCAGGCCGCGTCCTCGGCGGTCAGCGGCTGGCCGTCCGACCACTTCGCCCCGTGGACGGTCTTGAACGTCCAGGTCTTGCCGTCCGCGGAGGTCGACCACGACTTCGCGAAGTCGGCGATGAACTTCTTGTTCTCCTTGTCGTACTGGATGAGCGTCGGGTAGATGTACTCGAAGGTCGAGTACGCGTCCTGGTTGAAGGCGACGTACGGGTTGAGCGAGTCGATCCGCGAGCTCGTGCCGATCTTGAAGGTCCCGCCTTCCTTGCTGCTGCTCGAGCTCGATCCGCCGCACCCCGCGGCCAGGATCGCCAACAGGAACAACGCCGCCGAAGTCTTCCTCACCAGTCCGCCCTCCCCGGGATTCACTCCCTGAACGCGGGCTCGTCCACGCTCAGGCTCCGCATGTCGGCGTCGAGCGTACAACGAACCCCCAGCGGGAGGGAAGCGAGGTGCTTCCCGTGACCGAGCGGGAGCTTGTACAGGACGGGCACCCCGAGCGGCTCCAGGTACTGCTCGAGCACGTCCTCGAGCGTCCGTGACCGGGGCCACTCGGAGGACTCGCGCATGTCTCCGTAGTCGCAGTCCTTCATCTCGCCGACGACGACGCCTGCCACCTGCTGGAGCTTGCCCGCGTCCCGCAGCTGGTTGAGGAAGCCGTCGAGGAAGTAGGGCGGGAGCTTCACGTCCTCGAAGAAGAGGATCGCGCCCTCGAGCTCGATCTCCCACGGCGTGCCCATCGTCTGGATCAGGAGCCAGAAGCAGCCGCCGACGAGGGGCGCGGTCACCTTGCCCGGGCCGATCGCGCGCACGTACGGGTCGTCGGGATCGCGGGGGACCTCGCCGGCGCCGCCCGTCCGCAGCACGTCGAGCAGGCGGTCGAGCGAGAACGGCGTCGACTCGCTGTCCCCGACTCCCGCGAGCCCGTAGCCGTAGAGCGTCGCGAGGCCGGTGCGCTGCCGGATCGCGACGTGCAGCGCCGTGATGTCCGAGTAGCCGATGAACGGCTTCGGGTTGGCCGCGATCACGTCGAAGTCGATGTGCGGGATCAGCTGCGCCGAGCCGTAGCCGCCTTGAAGCACCTGGACGACGTCGACCTCGGGGTCGGCGAAGAGGGCATTCAGGTCGGCGGCTCGCTGCTCCGGGTCGCCGGCGACGTAGTCGTCGATCGCGAAGACACCGTCGCCGAGCTTCACGTTGTAGCCGTGCGACTCCCACCACTCGACGCCGCGGTACACGTCCGACTTGCCCTCGTGCGGGCTCGCCGCGGCGACGACGCCGATCGTGCCGCCGTCGGGGAGCGGTCTCCCGAAGATCGTCGCCTCGATCATGCTGCGCTTTCTACACCGCGCAGGAACTCGAGCACGAGCGGTCCGAGCGTCTCGAGGTCGTAGCCGCCCTCCTGGACGAGCACCGTCGGCAGCCCGAGCGCGCCGACGATGCGGCCGGCCTGGCGGAACCCGTCCGCGCTCACGCGCAGCGGGCTCTCGGGATCGGTGGCGGACGCATCGACGCCGAGCGAGACGACGAGCGCCTCGGCGTCGACCCACTCGGCTGCCTGGCCGACGGCGCTCAGCCAGCCGTCGTCTCCGGTTCCGGGCGGGAGCGGCAGGTTGAGGTTCGAGCCGGTCGTCTCGTCCGCGAAGCCCAGGAAATGCGGGAACCAGCCGGCGGCGGGATCGACGTGGACCGACGCGACCCGGACGTCGTCGCGGTCCCAGAAGATCTCCTGCGTCCCGTTCCCGTGGTGCGCGTCGACGTCGAGGACGGCGACCCGGGCCGCGTGGCGGCGAAGCGCCTCGGCTGCGATCGCGGCGTTGTTCAGGTAGCACGAGCCTCCGAAGGCGGCACGGCAGACGTGGTGTCCGGGCGGACGGCAGAGCGCGTACGCGTGGGGCGCGCCCGCGGCGACGAGATCCGCGGCGGTGAGCGCGGCATCGACTGCTCCGCGCGCGGCCTCCCACGTGCCGGGGCCGATCAGCGTCATCGTGTCGTACGCGTAGTAGCCGGGCCGCGCCCACTCCGCGGCGGGCGCTCTCCGCGCGCGGATCCCTTCGTGCGCGAACACGTACGGGACGACGCGCCCCTGCCCGGGGTTCTCCGGGAGGCCCGCGGCGCGCCACGACTCCCACGCCGACTCGAGGAAGGCGACGAGCTCCCGGTCGTGCACCTGCAGCAGCACCTCGTCGTCGTGCGGCTCGGCCGGCACCGTGTCGCCGAGCGCCGCGAGCAGCGCGTCGGCGCGGGCGGGAACTTCCGTCCCGGGCGTCGCCAGGCCGACCCAGATCTCCGCGCCCGGTTCGTGGAGCCGGCAGCGCTCGTCCCACACGATCGGCATCGCGACCATCGCGGCCGACCATATAGTCGCCCGGTGAGCGAGACGCTCCGAGACCACGGCCTGCGCATCGGTGACCTCGACGCCGGCCCGGGCAACTCGATCACGGACGTGCCCGGCGTGGTCGTCGGCCAGGTCACGGTCCGGCGTGACGATCCCGCCGTCGCCCGCACGGGCGTCACCGTGATCCTGCCCAAGCCCGTCAAGGAGCTGCTCGAGCACCCGGTCCCCGCGGGAACGGCGGTCCTGAACGGGGCAGGCGAGCTGACCGGCTCGATCCAGATCCGCGAATGGGGAGTCCTCGAGACGCCGGTCTACCTGACGTCGACGCACGCCGTCGGCCGGGTGATGGACGCCGCGGTCGAGGTCGCCGTCGAGGCGGACGGGTCGGTCGGCACGGACGACGTCGTGATCCCGGTCGTCGGCGAGTGCGACGACAGCTGGCTGAGCGACGCGCGGCTCGTGCACGTCACCGCCGACGACGTGAAGCAGGCGGTCGCGACGGCGAGCGAGAGCTTCGACCAGGGCGCGGTCGGCGCGGGGACGGGCATGTCGTGCCTCGGGTACAAGGGCGGAATCGGGTCGTCGAGCCGCGTCGTGCCCGAGCTCGAAGCGACGCTCGGCGTGCTCGCGCTCACGAACTTCGGCGGGAGCCTGCGGATCGACGGCGTCCCGATCGGGAGGCTGCTCGAATCGGCGCCCCCGCCGGACGAAGCCGGCAGCTGCATCGTCGTCGTCGCCACCGACGCGCAGCTGTCCCCGCACCAGCTGGAGCGAGTCGCGCGCCGCGCCGGGCTCGGTCTCGCCCGCACCGGCTCGGTCGCCTATCACGGGAGCGGCGAGATCTTCGTCGCGTTCGCCACCGGCGACGAGCGCTCGGTGCGCGACGACGACCTCAACCGCCTGTTCGAGGCGACCGTCGACGCGACGGAGGAGGCGGTCGTCAACTCACTCTGGGCCGCGGAGAGCGTGACGGGCCGCGACGGGCGCGTCGTCGAGGCGCTCCCGCACGACGAGACGCTCGAGCTGCTCGCTCAGGCGGGGCGGCTGCCCGGGCGCGGCCGGTAGCGGCCGCCGTACATCGGGAGCTCGAGCTCGCTGCCGTGCCGGTCGAGCTGCTCGAGCAGGCGGTTGAGCCCGAATGCGCCACGCTCGCGGACGAGCGCGACCGCGTCGAAGTCGATCAGCGCGGTCACGACCTCCTCGCCGCCTCCGGCCTCGTACAGCACCGTCCCCTCGGGATCGACGACCACGCTCCGCCCGTTGCCGACCGGCGCCGCGGCGTTGACGTTGACCAGGTAGACCTGGTTCACATACGCGTTCGCGCGCGCGACGACGATCTCGACCGCGCGGTCGCTGGTGGGCGTCAGGCTCACCTGGACGATCGCCTCGGCGCCGTCCCACATCAGCTGGCGGAAGACCTCCGGGAACACGCCGTCGTGGCAGATCGCGAGACCCACGCGGCCGATCCCGTCGATCTCGAACCCGACGACCTCGCGTCCGGGCAGGACCGTCTCGTACGGCTGCCACGGAAAGCACTTGCGGTAGCTCGTCACGAGCTCGCCACTCGGCGAGAAGACGAGCGCGGTGTTGTAGACCCCCTCGTCCGCCTGCTCGTAGACGCTGCCCGGCACGAGCCAGAGGCCCGTCTCGCGGGCGAGCGCGCCGAGCCGTTCGGTGAGCGGCCCGGGGACCGGCACCGCTCGCTCCCCCGGTGGCCCCTCGTCCCCGAGCAGCGGGGGCAGCGCCATCAGATGGAGCTCGGGGGCGACGACGAGCTGCACACCGTCGAGCATCGAGGCGAGCGCGCGGACCTGCCGCTCGAGCTCGTCCAGCGTCGCAGCGGGATCGTTCGGGACGCCGGCGGACTGCAGCCCGGCGACGAGGAGGGACCGCCTGCCCACGGGACGATCTTACGGCTCGGAGCGCCTTGACACAGGCCGCACGACCGGTCTTAGATCTTCCACCCCGCGGCCCAAAGAGGAGGAGTGATGACGGACGTAGCGACCCCCGAGATCCCGGATCGGGTATCAGACGAAGACGCGCGACTCGAGAGCCTCGGCTACGAGCCGCAGCTCAACCGCGTGCTCGGATTCTTCGAGAACTTCGCGGTCGCGTTCACCTACCTGTCCCCGATGGTCGGCATCTACTCGCTCTTCATCCTGGGCGTGGCGCTGGCCGGCCCCGCGTACCTCTGGCTCACGTTCATCCCGCTCATCGGGATGCTCTTCGTCGCGCTCGTCTTCGGTGAGCTCGCGAGCCACTACCCGGTAGCGGGTGCCCTCTACCAGTACTGCAAGTTCTCCGTCGGCCCGGCGTACGGCTGGTTCGTCGGCTGGTTCTACGGCATCGCCCTGCTCGTCACCGTGGCGTCGGTCGACACGGGTGTCGTCAGCTACGTCACATCGCTCTCGCACAACTGGTTCGGCACGAACTGGGATCCGACGAACCACGAGACCATCCTCCTGATCACGATCGTCCTGCTCGCGATCCAGACGACGCTCAACATCACCGGCGCGAAGGTCATGGGCCGCGTCGCGCAATTCGGAGTCGGCGTCGAGATCATCGGGACGTTCGGGATCGCGATCATCCTCGCGATCCACGGGTTCCACCACGGCCTCGGCTTCCTCTTCTCGACGCAGGGGGCGACGCACGCCTCGACCAACGTCTACGGCGTCGGCTTCGGAGGGAGCTGGCTCTCCGCCGCGCTGATCGCAGTGCTCGCGCCCGTCTACATCTTCTACGGCTTCGAGTCCGCCGGAGACATCGCCGAGGAGACGAAGGACGCGGGCCGCAAGATCCCGGGAGCGATGAGATGGGCGCTGATCTGGGGCGGCATCTCCTCCCTCGTTCTCACCGCCGCGCTCCTGCTCGCGATGCCCAAGAACGATCCGATCAAGGCCACGTTCGACGGCGGTGGCGTGCCGGCGATCCTCGGCCAGCTCTCGAGCGGGATGCAGGACTTCCTGCTCCTCCTGATCATCTTCGCCTTCTTCTCGTGCGGCACGTCGATCCAGGGCGCGGGGAGCCGGCTCGCGTTCTCCTTCGCGCGGGACGGGGCGCTCCCGGGCTCCGCCTGGCTGTCCTCGGTCAACAAGCGATTCCGGACGCCCGTGAACGCGCTGCTCGTCGGCGCCGTGATCTCGCTGCTGTTCGTGTTCCTCGTCTACTACACGCCGTCCAAGGACGTGCACATCTGGTTCATCACGTACCCGGCGAAGATCAACGCGCTCCTGTCGCTGATCTCGTTCGCGGTGAGCGGCATCTACCTGTCGTTCCTGCTGACGGTGATCGCGGCGATCGTCGCCCGCGCGCGCGGCTGGGTGCCCGAAGGGACGTTCAAGCTCGGGCGCTGGGGCTGGACGGTGTCCATCATCGCTGCGGCCTACCTCGGGCTGATGCTGCTGAACGTCGTCGTGCCGACCGGGTTGACGAGCGCGCGTGGGCTCTTCAACTACGACTGGATCACGCTGTTCGTGATGGTCATCATCGCGGTCGTCGGCGCCGTCTACTTCCTGATCGCGCGGCCGGACCGGAAGGTGGCGGCGCACGTCCACGACGAGCTGGAGCCGACGGGAGCGGAGCGCCACGGCTGACACGATCAACGAGCGGCCGCGCCACGACGGCCCGATCGTGCTCGTGGACTACGACGACGCGTGGCCCGTGCGGTTCGAGCGCGAGGCGCGTCGGATTCGAACGGCCCTCGGCACGCGTGCCCTGCTGCTCGAGCATGCCGGCTCGACGTCGGTCCCCGGCCTCGTCGCAAAGCCGATCATCGACGTCGTCCTCGCCGTGCCCGACTCGACGAACGAGGACGACTACGTGCCCGCGCTCGAGGCCGAGGGCTACACCCTGCGCATCCGCGAGCCCGACTGGTACGAGCACCGCATGCTCAGGAAGGCCGACCCGAGCGTCAACCTCCACGTCTTCTCCGCCGACTGCCCGGAGATCGACCGGATGCTCGCGTTCCGGGACCACCTGCGCGCGGACGCGGCCGACCGCGAGCTGTACGAGCGCACGAAGCGCGACCTGGCCGCCCGCGAGTGGGCCTACGTCCAGGACTACGCGGACGCGAAGACCGAGGTGGTCGAGGAGATCGTCGCGCGCGCCCTGGCGTGAGGATCCTCACTCAGCCGGGGGCAGCCGGGCTCCTTGGGCGTGGCTACACTGGCCCCTAGCGGGGCTATAGCTCAGCTGGGAGAGCGCCTGGATCGCACCCAGGAGGTCGCCGGTTCGAGCCCGGCTAGCTCCACTCACCATCGAAGTCCGGCCGCTTCGCGGGCCATGATGACTTCCGATGGTTTCATCTTCTCCAAGCAGCGGTCGTGAGCCGCGCGCGCCATGTCGCGCGCGGCGGCGGGACGCTTCATTGCAGGTACCTGGCGGCGTGGTTCGGCTG
>CAVUMW010000004.1:0-140706 GCA_963742635.1 uncultured Actinomycetes bacterium | reverse complement strand
GGAAGCTGCGCGATCAGGTGCTCGCCCGCGACCGCTACAGGTGCCGGAGGATGCCGGAGCGCCTGCCCGCGACGTGCATCACGTCGTCCTGCGGAGCGCGGGCGGCAGGGACGAGCCGTCGAACCTGCGCTCGCTGTGCGATCGCTGCCACAAAGGCAAGCACTAGGGGGCCGACGCCTGGCGTGAAGGGGTTTGCCTACTTTCGGTCGGCTACTGGGGCCGAGTCCACCGCGCCACAACGTCGCCGTCGGCGTTTCGACCGATGACGGATTGCAGGACTACGTGGTCCTGCTTCGGGATCGTCCCCAGCGCGTGCCCGCTCACGACGGGAAGCGAAAGTTCGTCGGCCCCGTCGAGTTCAAGTTGGACCCGAGTGATCGCTTCGTCGTACACGCGGACATGGAAGATGAGGACGCTCGGGCGTTCGATCGTCCAGCCAGGTCCAGTTGGGCAGGATCGGGCGGGTGTAGTCGATCCCATCGCATGAGCCAAAGCCGTATGGCCGCCCGGTCGCTGGGTCTTCGCCTGTCTGTTCGAGCCAGCACTGCCGCCCGTCCTCGGTCGGGGCGACCCAGAGGGAGATCGGGCCATCGGCTGTGTCGATCTCGGCGACCCCGCGCGTCTCGCTAGGGATAACGGGCGAAAAGCGGTCATGCAACGCAAGCCCCGCAGCGGCAGCGAACGCGAAACGCTGCTGCCGAGCGGCATTACCTGCGGCGAACGATGTCTGCACGGGTGGCGGGGCAGGCTTCCCTTGGATCAGATCGAGAACGCGCCCGCCGACTCCGAATGCCGGTGCCACAAGGAGAGCCACTGCCGCTGCGACTAGCGCGACAAGCGCGGCTCGCCTCCATGGCCGTCGCGCTCGTCGCCGCACGTCGAGCCAGTCCGAGTCGTTGCTGGGATTCCGCAGGGGTGCGAACTGCTGTTCCAGTAGATCAGTCATGCATCGCTCCTTCGGGACTGAGGATTTCTGCAAGCGACTCGTGTGCCTGCGCGAGCGTCGCGGCCACTGTGCCTTCACTCACACCGCAGGCGTCGGAGATCTCCGCATAGGAGAAGTCGCCGAAGTACCGGAGGAAGACGATCAGGCGGCGGCGGGGCGGCAAGATGGCAAGCGCCTCCGCCAGCGATGAATCGCGATCGGGCGCTACGAGGCGCGGATCAAGAACCTCATCGAGCAGAACCTCGCGCCTGCCTTGCGCTTCGAGTGCTGCCCGAAGGGCGATTCGCCAGACCCAAGCCGCGAGCGAACCTTCACCGCGAAACTGCTTTCGGCTCGCAAGGGCGCGAGCGAAACCTTCCTGCACGGCGTCGCGGGCACTCTCATAGCTACCGGTAACGGTCGCGAGCGCGTTCCGAAAACCGACATACCGCTCTCGGTAAAGCTCCTCGATCTCGCGTGCGCGTGCGTCCATCCGTAAGAGAGAGGATCAATGGCAGCGGAATCTTTAGCGAGCACGAGAAGCCGCCTCCGCATCGTGCCTCGGGCGTGTTGACAGCCGCGTCGCGACCTTGATCGCGTGACCGATGACGAGGATCGCCTCGCGCAGTTGAGGGAGCGAGTCGCCGCCGAGCACCTCGGCGATCCCACGCTCGGCCCTCGGCCGGGCGGCAACGAGACCCAGCTACGCCGGGACGCCGAGCAGCTTCGTGACCGGGCGCGACTAGCGACACTGGTCGCCCGAGCCTCGGGGCTGCGCTCTTCGTCGCTCGCGAGCGGCAGCGGCGACTGACGGAGCGCGTGCTCGGTTGGAGTCCATGAGCCGAGAAGAGCAGCGGCCCGACTACGGCGCAGGTGCCAGACCGATGCGCCAGCGTCGGACGACCGTGAACGACTGGTTCCGCAGGGAGGTCGTGCGCGTCCGCGCCCTGCCCGCCGACGAGAAGCGGATCGTGCTTCCGATCGAGCGACCGGAGCGGCCACGATGACAAGGCACCTTCCTGAGATCGCGGCACCGAAGCCTGTGCGGCAGGCGTTGGCGACCTTGCGACAGGCCGAGGATGACCTGCTCGCCTCGCAACAGTCCGAGCGTGAAGCCGAGGCGGCACAGCAGGAGGCGATCGCCCTCGATCGGCAGGCGCTGGCCGACGCTCGCACGAGCGGCTCCGAGCCACCGGGTCGCGTCCACCGCGAGGGTGCCGAGCAAGCTCTGGTCGAGGCGGTCGAAATCCGCGAAGCCGACCAGCTTCGTGTCTCCTCCGCCGAGCAGGTGCTGGCGAAGGAACTCGACGGGCAAGCGGCGACGTGGTTCAAGAGCATCGAGGCGGCGCGTACTCGTGCCGACGCCGAGGCCGTCAAGCGCCTAGAGGCGCTGCGCGAAGTCGAGACGCAGCGAAACGAGCTTCGATCTGCGGCTGCGTGGCTTCGACGCCTGGCGGAGATCGGGTTCGACGCGGCGACCACGCGCCCGCCGAAGCCTGTGGCCGACCTGACGACCTTCCCCGATCCGCGCTCAGGCGGAGAAGTGCTGCGGGCGACTGCCGTGCTCGACGTTCTCGGCGACTACCTCCGGGCAAGCTCCCTCGCCGGGGAGCGAGAGCAGATCGCCCAGTGGGAGACACAGGCGACGAGGAAGAGCGCCGCCGCGCCGAGCTACGAGAGCTTCGGGAAGTGCATCGGCCTATCGCCAGCTAAGAACCGGGCCGGGATGCTCGGCAAGCTCGGGCGGTAGGTCGTCCAGGTCGGGAATCGGGAGGTAGCTCGTGCTCGGTCACGACGACTAGCTACCGATACAGCGGGGAGGACTTGGGGAGCGTGTCGAGGGCCGTGGCGGCACGACCGCGCACATCGTCCATCGGTTGGCTATCGATCAGATCCTCAACGCTGAGCGTCCGATCCACGAGATCGAGCGCGTGGCTGAGGTCATGAAGCCGAGCGAACAGCTTCGGCACCGAGTCCGTCAACAGCCATCGGCTTCTCCAGCACATCACCTAGCCCGGAGTCGTCGAACGTCTGGGATACCGCCTCGTCGAGCGACCCTATTTCGGGGCCACCACTGGACAGCCACCGCCGCTGCTGGATTGCCCGAGAGGCAAGTTCTGTTAGTCCCTCGCGCACGTGGCCGACGTAGATCATGGACACTCGGGAAGACTAGAACCGGGGAGGGCAAGGCAGACGGTCACGTTCCCCAGCGTTCCGGCCAGCGCCTCTCCAACCACCAGGCGCTCGCCCGCCAGTCGTGCTCCGACGCTTTCAGGATCAGCAGGGCCAGCCGAGCGCTCGGAGATCGCGTCAGGCTCGACGCGCCGCGCCGATCGAAGCTCGGCCACGCGCTCGCGTAGGTCGCCCTCCGCCAGCCAGCGCCGCACCGAGCGCGGCGACACCTCGACGGAGCGTGCGGCTACTCCGACCGGGACGCCGTGCGCGAGCATCAGCGTCAGATCGTCGCGGCGCTCCGGTGTGAGCTTCGACGGGCGTCCGGCCATGCCCGCATTTTGGCCGCTCGCGCATGCGCCGACTTTTTTTCACGAAAACGCAGGTTGCTGTCCGAGTCGTCGCCTTCGGCCACCCATGCTCCCCCACCCTCCGTGACATCATCACGGCAATGGGGCTGTTAGATCGTGGCGAGCATTAGGCCAAGCAGTAATGCACAGGCGATAAACGCGTTTCGCTCCTGGACCCTCTATAGGAGGGTGGATGACCCGGTTGAGCAGGAGCTTGAAGCCCTTTACCGCACTTCCTATGCGAGGTTCGAGATGGTGCTGACGACGGTGTGCCGGGATCGAGAGGCGGCGCGGGACGCAGTTCAAGAGGCGTTCGCGGTTGCGCTCGGTAAGAGGCGCCAGTATCGAGGCGAGGGGTCCGCTCTGAAGCCTGGGTCTGGAAGATCGCCCTAAGACTTGCGGCTGGGCAGCGTCCCGGTTCCTCCAAGGCTTTCACGGACAAGCTTGAACCCGTACTCCCTCGGCCTGAATCAGACCCGGAACTCGCGGAGGCCATACGTTCGCTTTCGCCACGTCGCCGCCTCTTTGTATTTCTTCGCTACTTCGCTGATCTCTCGTATGACGAGATCGCCGAAGCGTGCGGGGTCAGTCGGGGAACAGTTGCCGCGACACTCGCACATGCCCACGGCGAGCTTGCTACGAGGCTTGCGAGCCATGCGCCGACAGGAGGCGTCACATGAGCGTTCCCATCGAGTCACTTCTTGCCTCGCGTCTTGCCGGTGTGGAAGGCGAGGTGGGCGAACCGGACTGGGCTGATGTTCGCCGCAAGGCGCGAAGGCTCACAGTTCGCAGGCTTGCTTTCCGTGGTGCAGCAACTGCGCTTCTGGCCTTGGTTGCGGTGCTCGCGGTGGTGCCTGCGTTCGGTGGCTAGGTGGGCGTTTGGTACAGGTCTTCGAGAATGGCCAACCGGCCTCAGGCCGAGTTGTTCGCGATTTCAGCCAGCTTGATGCCGGTGCGCCGCCGGGGATGGCCACGGGGGTGATCGCCGCTCAGACCAGGGAGGTGATGGACGTAGACCTCTCCACCGGCAAGGCTGCTGTGCTTCGTGTCGCACCGACCCGCTCCGGGGGCTTTTGCATCGACCTCTCAACGAATGGCAGACACGCGGAGGGTGTCGGAGGTTGCGACCGCGATCGAACCCTCACGTTCAGTCCGGGTTTGACGTTCCGGCGATCTCTCCCGAGGGCGAGATCGTGAAGGCACCGGTCGTCACATTCGGCCACACCCTCCTGCCTTCGGCAGCCGAGGTGGAGATTCGATATCAGGACGGACAGGTCGCTCACACTCCTGTCGTTTGGGTTACGGCACCCATCGATGCGGGCTTCTTCGTCTACGAGATACCGGAGCAGCACTGGGCTGTCGGTCATCGACCCACGATCCTCGTACTCAGGGACGGACGCGAGCATGAACTTGCAAGGGAAGAGAGCCAACTCGACAGCGTTCTTGGCCAGTTAGCGCAGATCAAGCCGAACGCTTTGGGCGACGACTCGCGTACCCCCGCGACCGGCCCAGCTTCGCCCGTCCCGCTAGACGCTGTTTAGGACACGTCCTCTCCGCCCGAGTCGTCAACGACGACGAGCGTCGGGTTCTCGTCGGGATCGTCGGAACGCACCTGCACGACCCGCAGGCTCCGCCCTCGACCGAGGGCGATCGTGTCGCCGGGTTGCCAGTTGAGACCGACACCTTGACCATCGGCGGATCGGCAGGCGTCCCGTCAACCTGTTCCAGCCGGAAAGCGAACGCGCTCATCGGTTCCTCCTGTGCGCAGGACCGGAGCCGGACGAGCCGCCCGAGCATAGCTGCCCATCGGCTCGTGTTCACGTCCCTGAACAGCTATGTGGGCGGGCCGCCGCCTTCCAGCACTGGTCGGTGCGCCGACCTCCTGACCCGTCGCCAGGAGGTCATCGCCCCGCCCGAAACGGAAGTGGTCAGCATTTGGTCAGCATTGCGGCCCGAACCGGGCGTACGTCGCGTAACGCCGATCGGCGATTTCGCTTAACGATGCGTAATCGGCGCGGGGCGTTACCCGTCGTTGCGCTATCGGTCCTAGATCGCACCCAGGAGGTCGCCGGTTCGAGCCCGGCTAGCTCCACTCCCGGTCGAAGTCCGGCCCGCTGCGCGGGCCATGACGACTTCGACCGGTTCGTCTTTCGATTCGCGGCGTGAGTGAGCGGCAGCGGGCAAAGCCCGCTGCCGCGGCCGAACCGCCGTAACGGTCGCTCTTGCCGTCGCATCGTCAGGCGTCCCCTTCGGCTGTGAAAGCTTGAACCGCAGATCGATAACGAAGTGGCCGAGACCCAGGGAGATCCACTCCCGGCCGTTACCGGTCCGCGCGATCTTGAGTGTGCGCGCGTGAGCCTGCCAGGTTCCCGTGAACGTGGCCAGCGTCGCTTTCTCGCCGCCACAACCGGCGCGCGCAAATGTTGCCATCGCACCGACGGGCAGTGTGGCGATCCGTGACCATTAGGTCATGTCACCATTCTCACCCGTCGCGACGAACCCCGTCCAGGCTCGCCGTCAGGCCGGCGTGGCGTCGCGGTCGCGCTTGCGGCGCGAGGCAATCGACTGGCGCTTCGTCGCCGAGAGCTCGACCTTCCGCAGGCGGATGCTCTTCGGCGTCACCTCGACGCACTCGTCGTCCCGGATGAACTCGAGCGCCTGCTCGAGAGAGAGCGGGCGTGGCGGAATGAGCCGGACGAGCTCGTCCGCGGTGGAGGAGCGCATGTTCGTGAGCTTCTTCTCCTTGGTGGCGTTGACGTCGAGATCCTCGCCCCGGGCGTTCTCGCCGACGACCATGCCCTCGTAGACCTCCACGCGCGGGCCGATGAACAGCGACCCACGCTCCTGGAGCGCAGCGATCGCGAACCCGGTCGCGTCGCCTCTGCGATCGGCGACGAGGCTGCCGGTTGGACGGGTTCGCAGCTCGCCGTGCCACGGTTCCCAGCGCTCGAAGACGTGGTGCATGATCCCGGCCCCGCGCGTCTCCGTGAGGAACTCGGTGCGGAAGCCGATCAGCCCGCGGGCCGGCACGAGGTACTCCATGCGGGCCCAGCCCGTGCCGTGGTTGACCATCTGCTGCATCCGGCCCTTCCGGAGCGCGAGCAACTGCGTGACGACGCCGATGTATTCCTCCGGGACGTCGATGGCGACCCGCTCGACAGGCTCGTGCTTCTTCCCGTCGATCACGCGCGTCAGGACCTCGGGCTTCCCCACCGTGAGCTCGAATCCCTCGCGCCGCATGATCTCGACCAGGACGGCGAGCTGGAGCTCTCCGCGCCCCTGTACCTCCCAGACATCGGGGCTCGTCGTCGGTTGCACGCGCAGAGAGACGTTCCCGACGAGCTCGCGCTCGAGGCGGGCGATCAGCGCGCTGGCCGTCACCTTGTCGCCCTCGGTGCCTGCGAGCGGAGAGGTATTGATCCCGAGGGTCATCGCCAGCGACGGCTCGTCCACGGTGCTGACCGGAAGGGGCCGTGGGTCGTCGGCGTCCGCGATCGTCTCGCCGATCGTGACCTCGGCGAGGCCGGCGAGCGCGACGATCTCGCCGGGGCCGGCTTCCTCGGCGGGGACCCGGTCCAGCGCCTCGGTCACGTAGAGCTCGGTCACCTGCGCCTTCTCGATCGTCCCGTCGGCGCGGCACCACGCGACCTGCTCGCCTTTGCGGATCGTCCCGTGCAGAACGCGCAGCAGGGCCAGCCTCCCGACGTACGGCGACGCATCGAGGTTCGTGACGAGCGCTTGCAGCGGGTGATCCGGGTCGTACGAGGGGGGCGGAACGGTTGCGAGCAGGGTCTCGCGGAGCGGCTCGAGGTCGGAGGCGAGCTCATCTGGCTCGAGGCCGGCCTGGCCCGCACGCGCGTTCGCGTACACGATCGGGAAGTCGATCTGCGTCTCGTCCGCGTCGAGGTCCAGGAAGAGCTCGTAGACCTCGTTCACAACTGCGTCGGGCCGGGCGTCCGGACGGTCGACCTTGTTCACGACGAGGACGACGGGAAGCCGCGCCTCGAGCGCCTTGCGCAGGACGAACCGCGTCTGGGGCAGGGGGCCCTCGCTCGCATCGACCAGGAGGAGCACACCGTCGACCATCGTCAGACCACGCTCGACCTCGCCCCCGAAGTCGGCGTGGCCGGGCGTGTCGACGATGTTCACCTTCGTGTCGCCGATCTGAACCGCCGTGTTCTTGGCGAGGATCGTGATGCCCTTCTCGCGCTCGAGGTCCATCGAGTCCATGACCCGCTCCGCCACGTCCTGATTGGCGCGGAACGAGCCGGATTGCCAGAGCAGGGCGTCGACGAGTGTCGTCTTGCCGTGGTCGACGTGCGCGACGATCGCGACGTTTCTCAGGTCGTCGCGGCGCGCAAGGGATGGAGCGCGGTCAGGCACGCGACTCACAGTAACGGCGGTACCCTCCGCGGCATGTCTCGCGACAAGCAGGAGCCGATGACGCCTGACCAGAAAAAACGGCTCGAGTCGGAGCTCGCGGAGCTGGAGGGACCGCGCCGCAAAGAGGTCGTGCAGGCGATCGCGACGGCCAGGGGGTTCGGCGACCTGTCCGAGAACTTCGAGTACCACGCGGCGAAGAACGACCAGGGTCTGCTGGAGGCCAGGATCAGGACGATTCGCGATCGCCTGGACCGGGCGGTCGTCGTCGACCAGGCGTCGTCCCCGAGCGGCGAGGTCGGGATCGGATCGACGGTCGAGGTCGAGGACGAGAACGGCGACCGGATTACCGTCGAGATCTCCAGCGTCGGAGGCGTCTCGCCCGACTCCCCGCTCGGCGGCGCCCTCCTCGGGGCAAGCCCCGGGGACGTCGTCGAGGTCGACGCGCCGCGGGGCTCCTGGCGGGCACGCGTGATCGCGGTATCGCACCCATGAGGTCGTCGGTTCGAGGCCCGCTAGCGGGCGGGGCTCGAATTGGCGGGGCCGAGCTACCGTAGCCGCGTGGACACCCTGCTTCTCGGGACCGTGCTCGACGACCTCGGCGAGCCGGCATATCGCGCGCGGCAGGTCTGGGAGTGGACCGCGCGCGGGGCCGGGTCCTACGACGCAATGACGACGCTTTCGAAGCCGCTTCGGGCGACGCTTCAGGAGACCGTGCCGTTCTCCACGCTCGAGCTCGTCACCGAACAGGAGTCACGTGACGGCACCGTGAAGGCGCTCTTCAAGACCGCCGACGGCCACCCGGTCGAGTCCGTCCTCATGCGCTACCGCGATGGGCGGCGATCGCTGTGCCTCTCTTCGCAATCGGGGTGTCCCCTGACCTGCAACTTCTGCGCGACGGGCGCGATGCGCTTCGGGCGCAACCTGACCGAGTCGGAGATCCTCGACCAGGCACTGCACTTCCGGCGCCGCGAGCCCGTCAACCACGCCGTGTACATGGGCATGGGCGAGCCGTTTCTGAACTTCGACGCGGTCCTCACCTCGGCGCGCCGGCTGCCCGACCTCGGAATCACACATCGGCGAACGACCATCTCGACGGTCGGCTGGATGCCCGGCCTCCGTCGCTTCGTCGACGAGGTCGAGGAGCCGATCAGGCTCGCTCTGTCGATCCACGCCGCCGACCCGGCGAAGCGGTCGCAGCTGATGCCCGTGAACGACCGCTACCCGCTCGCGGAGGTGCTCGCCGAGTGCCGCCGGTACGCGGAGCTACGCCGACGAAGGGTCTTCGTCGAGTACGTGCTTCTGGCCGGCGTGAACGACTCGCCCGAGGACGCCCGGCTGCTTGCAGAGCTCCTGGGCCGGGAGACGTACAAGGTCAACCTCATCCCCTACAACCCGACCGGCCGCTACGACGGCTCGACTCGGCCGGTGATCGCGGCGTTCAAGACCGAGCTCGACCGCGCGCGCGTCCCGGCGACGGTGCGGCTCACGCGAGGGCGCGACATCGAAGCAGCGTGCGGCCAGCTTGCGGTTGCCGGCGGCTAGAAGACTCTCGTGACTTGAAAGAAGCGCTGCGGGGCGGGCGGCTTTAGAGACCCGCCCCTGCGCTTGTGCTCAGCGAGACTCGCTAGTCGTCCTCACGGAACCGGTACGTCCCGTCCCAGGCCCAGTCGTACCCGCTCACATACGAGACATCGACGCGAGCATGGATGCCGTCGAGCGTCCCCGTCCCACCGGAGAGCGTGCACTGCCCGAGGCCGGTCTGAAAATCGAGCGCGCAGTGACCGGTCGCGGTGTTGCCGGCCCCGACGTAGAGGATGATGTCGCTGTCCAGCGAGGTCGGACCAGCGGCCTGCGCATAGAAGATCTTGCTGCCGACCGTGATCGCCGCGACGTTCGAGGACATGACCGTGCAGTAGCCCCCGATCTGGCCCTGGTACTGCGTGGGGGGACATGTCTTCGTCAGATGGAACGGTCGGGCTCGATGGTTGGCCCGCGCTCCCGACTGAGCGGAAGCGGTGACCGCGAGGACCGAGGCCGCTACCACGAGGAGCGAGGCGGCAACCACGAGAACGCGTGTCGAGGCTCTGTTCATCTTGAACTCCTTCCTTGCGTCGTAGTCCGAGGCTTCACTGCTTCTGTTCTCGGACTCGCTTGTGGAGGGCCGACGCCTGTTCGAGCTTTCGGCCTGCCCGCTCGAGGTGCCAGCCGACGGTTCGTTCGTCCAGGCCGACCGCCTCGGCGATCTCTGTCTTGCTCCGGCCTTCCGCGAGGAGCAGGACGATCCGCTCTTCGGTGAGCGAGAGCTCGGGAACCGGCACAACCCTCCCTTCCGTTCGACTACCGGGCGAGTGTGTCCGGGGCCGCTAACGCGAGGCTTACGCGGGGCTCAACCGCCTGCGTGAGACAATTGGCACGAAGTGGAGTTCCGGCTGCTGGGCAGGTTCGAGGTGGAGGCCGACGGCGTCGATCTGACCCCGCCTCGACGGCAGCACCGCGCGCTGCTCGCGCTCCTGTTGCTTCACGCTGACGAGGTCGTCGCCACCGACGATTGCGTCGAGGCGCTCTGGGGGGAGCGCCCGCCGGAAACGGCGCAGACGGCGCTCCATGGCCATGTCTCCGCACTGAGGAAGCGGCTCGGCCCCGAGCGGATCGAAACGCAAGACCCCGGCTACCTCCTGCGGCTGGCGGCCGGGGACGCGGTGGACATCCGTCGGTTCGAACGCCTCGCGGGAGAGACGCCGGCCGAGAGCCGCGTCGCCCGTTCGGAACAGCTCGGGAAGGCGCTCGCTCTCTTCCGTGGCGAGCCGCTGGCCGACTTCCGCTACGACGCGTTCGCCAGCCAGGAGGCGGCCCGGCTCGATGAGCTGCGTCTGGCGGTGATCGAAGAGCGGATTCAGACCGAGCTCGAGCTCGGCCGCCAGGACGAGGTCGTTCTCGAGCTGGAGCGGCTCATCGCCGAACATCCGCTCCGCGAGGGCCTTCGCGCACAGCTGATGCTCGCGCTGTACCGCGCGGGAAGACAGGCGGACGCCCTGGAGGCCTTCCAGGAAGCGCGGAGCGTGCTCCGCGACGAGCTCGGGCTCGACCCCAGCCCCGCGCTGCAGCGGCTCGAACACCAGATCCTGAACCAGGACCCCGAGCTCGCAGCCCCCGATGCGTTCGCACCTGCGCGCCATCCCGCGGCGGCGACCAAGCCGTCCGGCATCGTCACCTTCCTGTTGACCGATGACGAGCGCTCCGCCCGCGAGCTCGTGCGAACGGTCGTCGGTCAACACGGCGGGTTCGACGTGCCGACCGACGGCGAATCCGTGCTCGTCGCCTTCGCCCGCGCGCGGGACGCGGTGGCCGCCGCGGTCGGTATTCAGCGGGCGACGAGGAGCGTCGCGCGCCTCCGGATCGGCATCAGCTCGGCCGAAGCGGTCGCCACGGACGCGGGGTACACGGCTTTGGGCGTCCGCGGTGCGGAGAGCATCCGGAGCGCCGCGCACCCGGGGCAGATCCTCCTCTCGCAGACGACGCGCGACCTACTCCGAGAAACGCCCCTGGACACGACCGAGGTGCTCGACCTGGGCGAGCATCGTCTGACGGACCTCACGGCGGCTCAGCGGTTGTTCCAGCTCGTCGTACCGGACCTTGAAGGCGAGTTCCCACCCCCGCGCAGTCTCGAGACCCGCCCGACGAACCTGCCGCTCCAACCGACGCCTCTCGTCGGCCGCGAGCGAGAGATCCGGGAGGTGGCGGAGCTCCTCCGCCGACCGGACGCGCGGATCGTGACCCTGACGGGGACCGGCGGCACGGGCAAGACGCGGTTGGCCGCACAGGTTGCGGCCGAGCTCCTCGACGACTTCCCCGACGGAGTCTTCTTCGTCAGCCTGGCGCCGCTCGCAAATCCCGGCCTCGTCCTGCCGACCGTTGCTCGGACCCTCGGCATCTCCGACAGCGGTGGTGACGCCGGCGACGCTCTTGCCCGCCATCTGCGCGACCGGCGGCTGCTGCTCCTGCTCGACAACTTCGAGCACGTGCTCGAAGTCGCACCGGCGATCGTCTCCGCGACGACGTCGGCCGTGAAGCTCCTCGTGACGAGCCGCATCCCCCTCCATTTGGCGACGGAGCGCGTCTACCCGGTGTCACCGCTCCAGACGCCAGACGACACCGACGACGTCGGAGCGCCTACTCCAGTGCGAGTCGGTCGCACTGTTCGTGTCGCGCGCACGGTCGGCCCGGTCGGAGTTCGCCGTCACCGCGGGGAACGCACGGCCCGTTGCCGAGATCTGCACGGCACTCGAAGGCCTGCCGCTGGCGATCGAGCTCGCCGCCACGCGGGTCGGCGTTCTCCCGCCGGCGGCTCTGCTGGAGCGGCTCGGCCGACCTCTGAACCTGCTCAAGGGCGGCGCGCCCGACGCACCGGAGCGACAGCGCACCATCCGCGCGACCATCGAGTGGAGCTACGAGCTACTCGAGCCGCACGACCAGAACCTGTTCATGCGGCTCGCGGTGTTCGCAGGCGGCTGCACGCTCGAGGCGGCGGAGAGCGTGTGCGGGGACGACCTCGACGTCGTCGACGGGCTCGCGTCCCTGACCGACAGCGGGCTGATCCGGGTCGAAGGAACGGACGAAGCACCGAGGTTCGCGATGCTGGAGACGATTCGCGAGTACGCGGCCGAGCGGCTCGAGGAGTCGGGTGAGGTCGAAGAGTTGCGGCGGCGCCACGCCGCCTACTTCCTGGGACTCGCGGAGGAAGCGGAGCCGAACCTGCGCGGGAGCCCCGGGGACTGGCTCGACCGCCTGGAGCGCGAGCACGACAACTTCCGAGCCGCTCTCGACAGGCTCGAGGCGTCAGGCGCCGGCGAGACTGCTCTCCGGTTGGCAGCCGCACTGTGGCGGTTCTGGTACCTGAAGGGCCACCTGGCGGAAGGCCGCCAGCGTCTGGAGAGCGTCCTGCCCACGGACGGCCGTCCGACGGCGGCCCGAGCGAAGGCGCTCAACGGAGCAGCCGTGATGGCGGTCAACACCGGGGACAGCGAGGCGGCGAAGCTTCGAGCCGACGAGGCGCTGGCGCTTCATCGCGAGCTCGGAGACGCATGGGGAGCCGCCTACTCCGTCTTCATGCTCGGTGCGGCCGAGGACGATGCGGCGACGGCGCAGCACCTCTACGAAGAGAGCGTACGAGTGTTCCGTGAGCACGGCGACGAGCACTCCGCTCTGCTGGCCAGCCGCAACCTCGCGCTGATCTATGCCGACCTCGGCGACGGCGCACGCGCGCGAGCGCTCTACGAGGACAACCTCCGTCGAGCGCGGGCAACGCACAACGACCGCCTCGAAGCGAGCACGCTGGGCGCCCTCGCGATGATCGCGCTCGACGAGGGCCGGGTCGAAGATGCCGCCTCGATGCTGAAGTCGAGCCTTCGTCATCCACGGCAAGCTCCGCGATGTCCTCGACACCGCGGTCGACCTGTGCCGCTACGCCAGCGTCCTCGCACGCCAGGGGCGAGCCGCCACGGCCGCCCGCCTCCTCGCCAGCTTCGATTCGCTCGGCGATGAGGTCGGGATCAGGCGCTCAGGGGTCGTGGAGATGAACGAAACGACACTCGCCGCCGTCCGCACGCAACTCGACGACGCCGCTTTCACCGAGACGTGGCAGCAAGGCCTCGAGCTCACCCTTGGCGAAGCGATGACGCTCGCCCTCGACCAACCTGAGTAGCCGCGGCAGAGCCCCGTGAGCGGCGGCGAAGCGGCCTCTTTACGATTTGAAAGGAGGAAATCAACGTCTGAGCCGCCAAGCCTGGGCGGGTGAGCCGTCTGCTGCTCACCGTCGCGGTCGCACTGGCCGCCTTCGCACTCGCGCCCACGGCCGGCGCGTTCAACCCACAGATCGCCGGCCTCCAGATCGCGCTCCGCCAGCACGGCCTCTACCGCGGGCCGATCGACGCCGTCCAGGGGCCCAAGACCGTGCGCGCCGTCCGCGCCTTCCAGCGGAGACATGGGCTCGCAGTCGACGGCGTGGCGGGGCCGCGAACTCGAGCCGCACTCGGTCGACGAGGGCGACCGCTCTTCGGAGCCCGGGTCATCCGGCGCGGCGCACGTGGCTACGACGTCGCCGTGCTCCAGTTCCTGCTCCGGCGCCACGGGCTGCGAGTGGGCGCGCTCGACGGGAGCTTCGGCCCGAGGACCGCCGCCGCCGTGCGCCGGTTCCAGCGGCGAGCGGGGCTGACGCCGGACGCGATCGTCGGCCCGCGCACGACGCGACGACTCTGCGCGCTCGCCGTGTGTGCGTGGCGCGCGGGCTCGCGGACCGCGACGCCTCGCCTTTCCGTGCAGGGCGCGATCGAGTACTGGTCGAGGACGTACGGCGTCGATGCGCATCTCGTCCGGGCCGTCGCTCTCTGGGAGTCCGGGTACAACAACTCGCTCGTGTCGACCGCCGGCGCGCGCGGCGTGATGCAGGTCACGCCGGCGACGTGGGACTACGTCGAGACGGTGCTCGTCGGGCGGCGGATACCGCGCACGACGAGCGGCAACGTCCACGTCGGCGTCGCCTTCCTCGACCGGTTGCTGCGCGAGTTCCGCGGAGACGTCCAGCTCGCCCTGGCCGCGTACGTCCAGGGCCCACGATCCGTTCGCCGGCACGGCCTGTTCCGTGGGACCCGGCAGTACGTCGCCGGAGTGCTCGCGCTCAGCCGGCGCGTCTAGGCAGTGATCACGACCTTCGCCCTCGCGTGACCCTCTCCGAGGTAGGCGAGCGCGACCGGCGCTTCGCTCAGCTCGTATTTCCGGTCGATCACCGACTTCAGCGTCCCGGCCTCGAGCAGGCCGGCCAGGAACGTGAGCTCCTCCGTCGTCATCTTGGCGACGAAGAACGTCACCTTCTGGCTGCGGAAGCGTGACTTGAGGATCGTGCCGCCGAGATGCGGCAGCGGGCCGAGCCCGCGATAGGTCATGCGGCCGCCGACCAGGACGACGGTCGCCTCCGGGGTCAGCACCTTTCTGGAGTCCAGGAACGAGCGGCTGCCGGCGATGTCGAGCATGAGGTCGTGCCGCACGCCGAGCTTCGTGAAGTCCTCCTTCGTGTAGTCGACCACGCGGTCCGCGCCGAGCGACCGGGCCTGCTCCACGTTTCCGGTGCTGCACACGGCGGTCACGTCGGCGCCGAACGTCTTCGCGAGCTGGACGGCGAACGTGCCCACGCCGCCGGACGCGCCGTTGACGAGCACCTTCTGGCCCGGCTGCACCTGACCCTTGTCGCGCAGAGCCTGCAGTGCCGTGACGGCCGCCACGGGCACCGCCGCGGCTTCCTCGAACGACAGGTTCGACGGCTTCCTGGCGAGTCGGTCCTCGCGGGCGACCGTGTACTCGGCCCAGGACGCGCCCGAGACGCCGAACACCTCGTCGCCCGGCTCCAGGCCCTCGACCTCCCGCGCCGACGGCCTCGACGGTTCCCGCCAGGTCGGCGCCGACGGTCTGATCCTTCGGCCGGCGCATGCCGTTTCCGATGCGCGCGAAGTACGGCCCGCTCACGCCGTACCACTCGACCGGGTTCACGGACGACGCGTGCACGCGCACGAGCACCTGGCCGTCCCCGAGCGCCGGCTTGTCGACGTCCCGCAGCTCGAGGACGTCAGGCCGGCCGTAGCGTTCGTGGAGGATGGCTTTCATACCGGGCGGTGCGCCAGGGGCGCCGTGTCGATCTGGCAGCGGCATGCGTGGCGGCGGAGCCACTGGGCCGGGCGAGCGTCGCCTCCCGGTTGCGCGCCGAGTGAGAGCGGCGTGGTCACGGAGACGAGACGCGTGCTCGCGGGCGAAGCTCAGGGTGTCGCGAGAGTCGATGAGGTACATGGTAGAGCCTCCTACGCTGTAAGCGTACAATGTAAGTGTACGGCGTAAGCTAAACGTACAGCGTAAGCTTGTCAAGGGCAAAGAAAAGGGCGCCCGCTCGCACAGGCGCCCTTTCGTGTGCTTGTTCCGGGTCTGGACTAGCCTCGACCGACCGCCAGCTTCACGGGGAAGTTCCGGCGCTTGATCGTGCCGGGCCGCGGTGACTGGTTCACCACACGGCCGCGCAGCGAGCGCCTCGAGCGAACGCGGCGGACGTTGCCGACCGAGCAGTGCGCCCTCCGGATCTTCGTCTTCGCGGCGCCGAGGCGCAGCCCGAGGACTCTCGGGACACGACAGCGCACCGGAGGCGGAGGTGGAGGTGGCGGTGGCGGTGGAGGTGGAGGTGGAGGCGGAGGTGGAGGTGGCGGAGGCGGAGGTGGCGGTGGAGGCGGAGGTGGCGGCGGCGGCGGAGGTGGCGGAGGCGGCGGTGGCGGAGGCGGCGGAGGTGGCGGAGGTGGCGGTGGCGGAGGCGGCGGTCCGCCGCTGAGCGGCCAGACGTAGGCGCCGCGGCCGCGCGTCCAGGCGGAGAGCGTCGTCGCGCCGCGATCGATCTGCATGTCCCAGATCATCGCGTGCGGCATGCCGTTCTCGAAGCGGAACCAGGTCGGCGACGCCGCGTGATGTCGTCGGTGTAGTAGACGCCCCAGTCGGTGCCGGCGAAGACCTGCTGCGGGATGTTCGGGTTGACGATCACCGAGTCGACCGGGATGTCCGGCAGGTTGCCGGTCTTGTTCGCCCACGTGAACGAGGCGCAGTTCGCGGTGCACGTCGACCTGGAAGACGTGGCCCGGCGTGCGTCGGCGTGTTGGCGTTGAAGCCGCCGACCGCCGCGTAGCCGGTCGGCAGGTCGCCGCGTCGGCGACGACGGGTCGAGCGCGATCCCGAGCACCGGGCGGTTCGGCAGGACGGTGTTGCTGCCGGTCACGTTGACCCAGTTGGCCTGGCGCGGCGACGCCCGTGCCGAGGTTGAAGCCGATCCAGACGTTGCGCGTCGTTCGTGCCGACGATCGCCGCGCTCGACCACTTCGGCGAGTACTTGACCTGGTTGATGAACGAGCGGTTGCCCGAGCGTCTGCTTCGTCATGTTCTGGGTCGACGGGTTGTTCGTGACGTACCAGCTCCCGGTCATGCGTGGCGTCGCCGCCCGTGATCGTCTCCCAGACGCGGGTCGTGCCGGCGATGAGGTGGCCGCAGCCGCCCGGCGTGCCGGCCGGACGCGCAGTCGTCGCCGCCCGGGATCCCGCCGTGGAAGAGGTCGAACGGCAGGATGAACGACTGCGTGTCGCCGGTCCAGCCGCCGGTGACGCTCTGGTAGCCGCGCGCCGCCGGACGCAGGCAGTTCGCTGATGCAGCGGCGACATGCCGCCGCTGTTGTTGCCGACGAAGTAGCGCGGGCTCGTGCCGGTGCCGACCGGGTCGATGCGGGCGTAGAAGCCGTCGCCGCCGACCGTCATCTGCCACTGCACGGGGCCGGTCGGGCTGCCGGTGAAGCCGACGACGCTCGGCGCGTTGTCCTGCGCGCCGCCGGCCGCCGACGGGTTCGGCGACGTCGCGAAGTTGCCGCTGATGTCGCCCGAGTAGAACTCGATCGTGTTCAAGCCGGTGTCCATGTTGAACGAACGTCGGCGTGCCCGTGCCGGCGATGTCGGCGTTCGTGGTCGAGAACGCGCCGCCGTCGCTGCCGACCAGGAGGATGCTCGACGAGCCGGGCACGAACGCGAGCGCGTGCTGGTCGACGTGGACGACGTGGCCGCTCGACGCCGTTGTAGCCGCAGGTCAGGTCGGTGAACGTCGATCCCGGTGCGGGTCGCGAACCAGACGTCGAACGTGTCGACGAAGACGCGGTCGGCGTTGTTCGGATCGACCGCGATGCCCTGGTCGTACCAGTTCTGCGGGTAGTCGCCGTGCCGCATGCCGCCGCCAGTTCGCAGCGGCGCCGCCGGCGAGCCGGCCATGAACGTCCAGGTGGTGCCGCCGTTGGTCGTCTGCCCAGACGCCGAGCTGGCAGCCGTTGGCGTTGCCGCAGCCGCTGTTGGTGTTCGGCGCGATCGACTGCACCTGCGCGTAGATGACGTTCGGGTTGCTCGGCGCGACCGCGATGTCGATGCGGCCGAGCTGGTCGCCGGTCGTCGGCGTTCGACGTACGGCGGCGCCGCTGCCGGCGTTCATCTTCGCGCCGGTCGTGTACGGGCTGCCGGTCACCGCGGTGCCGAAGACGAAGCCGTTGGCGTTGCGTCGCGATCGACGTGAAGCTCGGGCAGCCGCTCGCGGGCATCGTCGCCGCTGTAGATGCCGTTGGCGCCGTTCTTGCCGAGGTCGTACTGCACGGTCGTCGCGAAGCCGCGCACGCCGACCGCGGCGATGATCCGCGTCGTGCCGCCGCCCATGTTCGTCAGCTCGAGGCCGGTGATGTCCTGGCGCTGCGTCGGGAAGCTGTTCGTCGTGCACGGGCCCGTCCAGTTCGCGCCGCCGTCGTAGGAGAAGAAGAGCCCCTTCTTCGTGCCGGCGACGACGTTGTTGCTGTTGTTCGGGTCGACGCGCACCTTGCCGACCGCGTCGTACTGCGGGAACTGGCCGGCGGGCTCGGCGTAGGCCGGGCCGAAGACGTCCGCGCCGAGCACCGTCCAGTGCGCGCCGGCGTCGGTCGACTTGAGGATGCCCTGGCTGCCCATCGAGAAGGAGCCGTAGTTCAGGTCGCCGGTGCCGGCGTAGATCGTGTTGTGGTTGTTCGGGTCGATCGTGAGCGTGTCGATGCGATCGTGGAGATGAGCGGATCGTCGGTCGTGACGCGTCCACGTGGTCGAGTCGCTGCAGCAGTTCGTCGTCTTCCAGACGCCGCCGCCGACGCTGGCCGCGTAGGCGACGATGCGGCCGTTGGTGGTCGTCGTCGGATCGACGACGATCGCGTTGATGCGTCCCTCGGTCGTGCGTGTAGTCGAAGCAGCCCGTAGCAGCCGGTCATCCGCTCCGGCTGCGGGCCGAGCGCCGTCCAGGCGGCCGGAGCCCGCCGCCGAAGCGCGGCCGCGGCTGGCGATGCGCGCGTCCTGCGTGTTCGCGGCGCGCAGCCAGGCCGGGTTGAAGTGACCGGTCGGATACGTCAGCCGGTCGTTCCAGTACGTGTCCATGGCGCCGAACTTCTCGCCTTCCCCGGTGCCGGGAACCGGCATGTACGCAGCGGCGGACGGCGGCGCCGTCGCCCGTGCGGAGTGATGGCCCGGTACCGCCAGCACGACCGCTCCTACGCCAAGCGCGATCAGGCCGACGACCAAGGCCGAGACAAACTGCCTTCGTTTCATGCGCCCCTCTCCCCTCCGAGCCCGCAGCGTCTCTTGCCGCCGACGAGCGTAGTGGCCTTTTCTCCAAGTAACCGAAGCTTCTTACCACCGGAATAGCGGAAAATCAATTTTGTACCGAATACCCCCGAGTCGGCTAGCGGGACAGCTTCGACTCGATCGCTTCGAGGCGTTTGGCCAGCGTCGCGAGCGCCTCGTTCGCCTGCTGCAGGGAGTCGATGATCGTCTGCGTGCGCTGCTCCAGGTGCTCCCGGACATCCTCGCGGCCCTTGGCCTCCTCGCGCTGGATGACGGTGCTCGTCACGCCCGCGGTGACGAACGTGATGAAGGCGATGCCGAGCACCATCTCGACCCCGCCGACGAACTGCCCGAGCCTGGTCGTGGGCACGATGTCGCCGTAACCGACCGTGGTCACCGTCTGGAGAGCCCACCAGGTCGCGGAGCCCAGGGTCGGGAAGTTGTGCGGGTCGAGGATCCTCATCACGATCGCTCCGGCGATGGCGAGCCCGATGAAGGTCAGCGCCAGGCCGAAGGTGACGGAGCGCGCGCTGACGATCTTCCGAACGCGACGCTCGATCAGCGACGGGCCCCCGCGGGGCATGGCTGCACGGTCGCTCATGCATCCGAAGTTCAACGGACACGGCTACTACCCTCGCCGCGACGGATCGTTTGACCGGCGCGTCCTCGATGAACTTGGCGTACGCGTCGAAGCTCAGCGTCTGGTGGTCGATGTAGCCGTGCTTGCGCGTACGGGCTGATCACGATGCCCGGGCACGCGCAGGCCGTAGCCGTTCGCGTCGACGCGTCGGCGGCGACGACGTGGTCGTAGAAGCCGCCCCAGTCGTCCCACGCCAGGAAGATCGCGGTCGAGTTCCAGTCCGGGCCCTGCATGACCGCGTTGATCGAGGCTGGTGACGTACGACTGCCCGGCGCTGACCGCGCGCCGGCGGGTGCTCGCTCACCGTGCCCGACGGGCACGACCCACGACACCGCGGGCAGCGTGCCGCGCTGCGCGGCGCGTGTAGAAGTTCGGCGACCGACTGGATGTTGCCGAGCTGGTCGTCGTCGCTGCACCGTGTCGAAGTACGGCAGCGGGTTCCAGATGCCCGGCGTCTCGCGCGTTCTGCGTGCACCGGCGCGCACGAGATCGCGCCGTCGTCCTGCGCAGTCGGGCTCGGTGCCCGGCGACGACGTAGTAGCCCCACGACACGTTCGTGCTTGTGCAGGAGGTACGTGAGGTCGGTCCACGCGTAGATCGGGCCGTGCGCGGCCGTGCGCGTGCGCGGCTGCTCGTCCGGCGGCGACGGCCGGGCTCTGCGATCGCGTTGCGCAGCTCGATCGGGTCGTTGGCGTCGGTGCAGCGCGCCGACCACTCCGAGACCAGGAACAGGTGCGCGGGCAGGCTCCACGACGCGTTCGGCTCGAACATGTGGTCCTGCAGCACGAAGTTGCCGCGCGTACGCCCAGTAGTTCGGGATGTCGCGCCGCGTGTGGTAGCCCATCACGTCGAGCCGGACGCCGCTTCGCGCACTCGGGTCGGTCGCGTCGACGCAGTCGCTGCGCCGGCGTCGGCCGCCTGACGCGACGAAGCCGTCCATCTGCCCGCCGTCGATGTCGCCGATGCGCGTTCGCGTGCGCGTGCGGCCCGCCGCCGTTGACGTCGGCGTGATCGAGGTACGGCGCTGACGCACGCGTGCCGGCGCCGGGTCGGGCACGCAGACGGTCGGGACGCCGTTCGTCATCGGGATCCCGTCGGCGCCCGGGATACGTGCCGAAGTAGGTGTCGAACGAGCGGTTCTCCTGCATGATCACGACGACGTGCTGGATCTTGTGGATGCCGGCCGGCGAAGAGCGCGGTGCGCGTCGTGCGTGATCGCGAGGGCGCCAACTGCCCCGGCGACGATCAGCACAACGGTCAGAAGGGGCCGCCGCAAGGCGGCGAAGTGTAGGGCCGCGCCGGTTCGTCCGGTTCGGTTCCCTGCGTGTGCGGCCACGTGGTGCCGATCGTGAACCGGCCCCGCGAACGAGTCCGAGTAGCGTTCGGAGCCTAATGGAGATTCGACCCGCGACTCTCGACGACGTCGAGCGCCTGGCCGCGTTCATGGGCCGCTGCACGCTCACGCACCAGGGCGTGCGGCGCGCGTCGGAGGACGAGATGCGGCAGCGGCTGACCCAGCCGGGCACCGATCCCGCGCTCGACACGTGGCTCGTCGAGGACCGTGACGAGGTCGTCGGCTTCGCGCAGGTCTGGCCGGAGGACGCGGCGGTCGTCTGCTACGTGCGCGTCGACCCGGAGCACACCGGCCGCGGGATCGGCAGCATGCTCCTCGAGCGCGGATCGGCCCGTGCTCGCGAGCTCGAGGGGTCGAGCCGTCGTCCACGCGACGAGCTGGCCGAAGGACGAGGCGGCCGCGCCGCTCCTCGAAGGTGCGGGGTTCCGGCCGCTCCGCTACCTCTCGCTGATGACGATCGAGCTCGACCGCGCGCCCGAGCCGCCGCTGCTGGCCGCCCGACGTCCGCGTCCGGTCGCTGGACGACGGCAGCGACCTGCAACCGATCCACGAGGCTCAGCGGAAGTCTTTCCCGACCGTCGGGCCGACTTCGACAGCTGGCTGCACGAGTACGAGGGCTTCGATCCATCGCTCTGGTTCGTCGCCGAGGACGCCGCCGGAATCGCCGGGTTCGCGCTGTGCCTGCCCGAGCTCGCCGAGGATCGCCGAGGCGGGCTATGTCAGCGAGCTCGGCGTTCGCCCGGACCGGCGGGGCCAGGGGCTCGGCCTCGCGCTCCTGCGGCAGACGTTCGTCGAGTTCCACACGCGCGGGCGCGCGCGTGTCTCCCTGCATGTCGACGTGGACAACCTGACCGGAGCGGTTCGGCTCTACACGAAAGCCGGCATGCGGCCAGACCCGCGGCTCGTCGTCTGGCAGCGGCCCTTCTCAAGCGTGAGCCCGGAATAGACTCGCCGCATCTAGACAGTGAGCTAGAGGGAGCGGGACAATGACCGGCTCGAGCGATCAACGCCGCGGTTCGCGGCGAAAGACCAGTGCGCGCCTCGCCACCCTGATCGGGCTGGTTCTGGCTGTCGCAGCCTCGGCGACGGTTGTCGGGGCCGGCACCGTGCAGCGCCGGCGGTCCGGCCCGTCGACGTCCACGGCACGAAGGCCTTCTGGACGAGCGCAGCGAAACCCGTCGCCGCGCCGGGAAGGACGGTCGCGGTCCACGCGGCGCGGTTCCGATCGCTCAGGCTGGACACGGCCGCCATGAGCTCGGCGCTCGCGCTCGCTCCCCGCGAGAACACGTTGCGCGCGGAGACGAGCCCGCTCGTCGTCTCGCTGCCTGCGCCGAACGGCGGCTTCCAGCGCTTCGAGGTCCACGAGTCGCCGATCATGGAGCCGGGGCTCGCGGCCAAGCATCCCGAGATCAAGACCTACGCGGGCTCGGGCTCGACGACCCGACCGCGACGGTCCGCGCCGACCTGACGCCGCTCGGCTTCCACGCCTCCGTGCGCTCGCCGGACGGCGCCTGGTACGTCGACCCGTACTACCACCTCGACGACAGCGTCTACGTCAGCTACTTCGCGCGCGACCTGCGACGACACCGACGGCGTGTTCGTCGAGCAGGCGCCGATCGCGACCCGCTCGGACCTCGGCGCGAAGCCGCGGCCGGCCGGCCCGGCGATCCAGCTGCGCACCTACCGGCTCGCGCTGATCACCGACCCGCGTACGCCGACCTACTTCGGCGGCCCGGCCGAACGTCACCGCGGCCAAGGTCACGCTGATGAACCGCGTCGACCAGATCTACGAGGACGAGACCGCGATCCGGCTGGTGCTGATCGCCGACAACGACAAGACTCAACCTCGACACGGCGGCCTGGCGACGGCGCCGAACGGCCCGTGCGGCGCGGCGGCGTGCTTCACGCAGTCCGCAGGTCACCGGCTGCAACGAGCCGCACGCTCGAGCCGCAACCGGATCGTGCTCGGCCAGATCATCGGCGCGGGCAACTACGACATCGGCCACATCGCGCTCGGCCAGCCCGGCGGCGGCGTCGCCAGCCTCGGCGTCGTCGGCGGCAACAACAAGGCGCAGGGCTGCACCGGCCTCCCGACCCCGGTCGGCGACTTCTTCGCCGTCGACTACGTGGCGCACGAGATGGGCCACCAGTTCGCCGGCAACCACACGTTCAACGGCACGCAGTCCAACTGCTCGGGCGGCAACCGCAACGCGGGCACCTCGGTCGAGCCCGGCTCGCGGCTCGTCGATCATGGCCTACGCGGGCATCTGCCAGCACGGACAACCTGCAGCCGCACAGGACCCGTACTGGTCGCAGCGCAGCTACGACGAGATCACCGCGTACGTCGTCATCGAGCACACGCCGCCGATCAACGAGGTCCAGAACGTCTCGCTGCGCGACTTCGACGGAGGAAACGAGACGCAGGTCGTGACCTTCGGCACCGGTTACTCGCAGGTGGCCACGATCACCCCGCTCAACATCACCATCAACCCGCCACCGAGCTCGTCGTCGCGCGGCGGTGCCGAGGAGAACGGCACCACGGTCACGATCGCGACCAGCGCGGCTCACAGGCTCCAGGTCGGCGACACGGTGACGGTCACCGGCGTCGCCGTCGCGGGCTACAACGGCACGTTCACGGTGACTGCGGTCCCGTCCACACGGTCCTTCCAGTACACGAACGCCGTGACGGGCCTTCCGGTCTCGGGGAGCGGAACGGCCACGCCGGCGATTGCCGGCGCGAGCTCGTCGGGGACGACCGCGACGATCAAGACCGCCGCGCCGCACAACCGAGCGGTCGGCGACATGATCACGATCTCGGGCGTCAATCAGTCCGGCTACAACGGCACATTCGCGATCACCGCCGTGCCGAGCCCGACGACGTTCCAGTACACCATCGCCTCCCAGCAGCCGAACGGAGGCGGCGGCACAGCGACGTACTTCTCGCCGTTCCAAGTCCGGCTCAACGGCAACGACTCGGCCGTCGTCGGAGGCTCCGGCCTTCCGTTCAACAACGCCAACCTCACCGCGGCGATCAACGCCATCTCCGGGTTCCCAGGAACGGTGGCCGTGAGCGGCGCCGCGGCGCCCGGTTTCACGATCGCCTTCAGCGGCGCCTCGGCCGGCCTCGACGTGTCCGATGTCGAGATCGTGAATCTGAGCTGCGGCGGATGCTCGTCCTCCGTGCACGAGACGAATCACGGCGCGGGCTTCGACTCGTTCAGGCTGAACGACGACGGCAATGTCTCCGGCGTGATCACGACGGAACGAACTACACGGCCGCCGCGCTCAAGACCGCGATCGAAGCACTTCTGCCTACGGGCAACACGGTCACCGTTGCCGGTTTCGGCGGCGCAACGTTCAACAACACGGGCTTCCAGGTCACGTACAGCGGCGCTCGCTGGCGCACCGAATGTCCCCGTGCTACTCCAGACGCAGGACTTCACCGGGGCGTCCGGTTTCACCGGCGAGACCGACAAGGGCGGCCCGGTCGACAACGAGGGCCGGTCTCCGCGACGGGCGACCACGCGCCGGTGGTCACGGTTCCCGGCGGCGCGACGATCCCGCTGCGGACGCCGTTCGCCCTGACCGGGAGCGCCACCGACGAGGACGGCGACCCGGTCTCCTACTCGTGGGAGCAGAACGACCCCGGCATCGCCGCGGGGATCTCGCTGCTGAGCAACACGAAGGCGAACGGACCGCTGTTCGCGATGTTCCCGCTGTCCGCCCCGTCAGCGACCAGGACACGCTGCTCTACAACTCACCGCACGAGAACCTCATCACGACGATCCCGACGCGCGTGTTCCCGGACCTCGACCAGATCCTGGCGAACAACACGAACGCGGACACCGGCTCGTGCGCTGCGGGGCCGATCGCGCCGCCGGTGCCGATCCCGGTCAAGGAGTGCTTCTCCGAGTTCCTGCCGACCTCGGACTACACGCAGAGCGCGCTGCACTTCCGTCTGACGGCGCGCGATCTCCAAGGTGGGAACAGCTTCGGCGACGTGACGCTGACACTCGCGCCGACCGCCGGCCCGTTCCGCGTCACCTCGCCCGACCCGCCCGTCACGTATCCGCCCGGCCTCAGCAGACGGTCACGTGGAACGAGGCGAGCACCGACGTCCCGCCGGTCTCGACTGCCAACGTGGAGATCTCGCTCTCACCGACGGCGGGCACACGTATCCGACCGTGCTCTCCGCGAGCACGCCGAACGACGGATCGGCGCTCGTGACGCTCCCCCAGACGGAGACGACGACCGCGCGCGTCAAGGTCGAGGCGGTCGGGAACATCTTCTTCGACGTCTCGAACACGAACTTCACGATCTCGCCGGGCAGCCGCCACCGACCACCGCCACCGCCACCACCACCGCCGCCCCGCCACCACCACCGCCACCGCCTCCACCACCTCCGCCTCCGGTCGCGTTGTCGTGTCCCGAGAGTGCTCGGGCTGCGACTCGGCGCCGCGAAGACGAAGATCCGGAGGGCGCACTGCTCGGTCGGCAGGGTGCGACGCGTTCGCTCGCGCCGCTCACTGCGCGGCCGCGTGGTCAACCAGTCACCGCGGCCCGGCACGATCAAGCGCCGGAACTTCCCGGTCAAGCTGGCGGTCGGCAGGTCGTAGCTCGAGGCCGAGCTCCAGAGGGGCGCCGGCTCACAGCCGGCGCCTCTCTTCGCTAAGCCCGTCTAGCCGAGATGTAGGTCCAGCAGCAATCGAACGTCGGGCTTCCGCCGAAGACGACGGCGAGCGAGTCCCGGAGGAGCCGCAGGCGATCGGCGGCAGCCTCGCTCGAGGCGCCTTCGCCGTCCACCTTGGCCGCTCCTCCGACCCAGCCGAGCACGGCGTCGGCGTACGCCGCGAGGAACTCGTACCAGTCGTCGACCTCGGCCTCGATCGTTCGCTCGGTCACCTCTGCGACGTCGAACCCGGCTGCCTGCAGAACGTCGAGGTAGTACTCGAGCGGCCGCGGCGCCAGGAAGACGCGGTCTCGGTAGTCGAGATACGCCCGCAGCCGCTCCTCGTCGTCCAGCACCGCGCGGTACTGCTCGTAGCGCTCGTCGGCGCGAACGATCCTGCTCGCAGCCTCCTGGACGAGGAAGACGGTGTCGTCGATGATCCACTCGTTCTCCCCGCGCGCGGATTGCGGATGTTCCCGGAGTTGATCCGGGCCGTGGCTCCCGGCCGGAGCACCCGTGTCCAGGCGCGCAGCGTGCTCTCGAGGTCGTCGTAGAGGTGGATCGCGTTCGTCGAGACGAGCGCGTCGGCTGCGAAACCGGGCGGCAGGACCTCGTCGAGATACTGGAGCCGCCGCTCCGTCTTCAGGTAGCGGAGCCTGCGAAACGCGACGCGTTCGTCCGACCGGAAGCGGTCGAGCGCGATGCGCAGGAACTTCGGCGAGCTGTCGACGATGACCATTCCAACCGGGCGGTCGCGAATCTCCAGCCGCAGGCGGTCGAGCAGGATGCCCGTTCCGCCGGAGTAGTCGATCAGGACCTGGCCCTCACGGAGGTCCCGGGAGAGCTGCTCCACGGTGAGATCCAGGTTCCGGTACCAGCCGTGGTTCTCGACCGTGTCGTAGTGGAGCCCGAACGCGTCCACGGGTTGCGACACCCAGTCCTCGTCCGGGATTCGTTCGAGGCCGCCCCAATCGAAAGAACTGCGCTCTTCCAGACTCACCCGGGCATTCTCGCCCGAGGTCGGCGACGGGGAGGGCGGCCGGCGGACGAGCGCGATGCTCGCCGCCGGCCTGGTGGAGGGATCAGCGGACGGTGACGGTCAGGCGAAGGACGTTGTCCTCGCCGGTCGTCTTCATGTGCGAGGCCCACGAGTAGTCCTCGCCGGCCTTCGTCTTGAACTTGTAGACGCCCGCTTTGGTGAAGCGCATCCGGGCGGTGGCTCCCGTGTGCCGCATCGCAGGCGTGAGCACCTTGAGCGCCGGGCCAGACGTGCGCACCAGCTTGTGCGGCATGACGTCGTTGTTCCGGATCGTCAGGAGCTCGCCGCGTGTCAGCTGGACGTTCAGCGTCGCCTTGTACGCCCCGTTGTCGTACGACCAGGCGTGGCAGCCGTGCGTCTGGTGCCGAATGGTGACGGTCGGCGTCCCGTGAGCCGAGGCGGACGACACGACCAGGACCCCGGCCATCGCTGCCATCACCGCGACCAACCGACGAATGCGCTTCCTCTTCCGTGACATCTGTTCCACTCCTTGAATTTGATTTCACTCAGTCTTGGCCGGGCGCCCGGCAAGGAAATCGGCGGCCCCACTGATTCGGATTGCGGCTTTTCCCCAATGCGAGAGGGCGGCCCGGGGGCCGCCCTCTGCTTCCGAGCGGAGTCGCCGCTCAGTTCGTGGCTGTCGCGGTCTTCGGCGCCGCTTCAGGTGCAGCAGCGCCGGCTCCCGCTCCAGTGCCCCACCCAGCGTGAGAACCAGGAATCCGATTCCCGTCAGCAGGAGGGCGATGCCCATGACGATCCCGAACACACCGACGCGCTCCGCGAAGTACGAGACGTTGAGCGCTGTGGCGAGTGAGGTCTCGGTCACCCAGAGGTTGCGAAGGCCGTTTTCGACCGGCTGCCCGGTCTTCGGATCCTTTGCGGCCTTCGTCTCGTCCGAAGTCGGATTGCCCTTCGCATCGAGGAAGCGCCCCATCTGGGCGTATGTCTGTCCACCGGTCGCCTCGAGCGCATGGATGCGCATGTAGCTGGCGAAGCAGTGGGCCTTGCTGCCGGTGTCGACCGACTGGTTGGCGACGCTGCAGCTCGGATACGTGACTCCGGTCAGGCCGGCCTTCTGGCCCTCTGCCTTGATCGCGGCAGGGGTCATGTCCGGCGAGCCCGAGATCTGCTCGAGCTTCAGGTTGTCGCGGACGTTGTTGATGCCCCAGGCACCGAGCCCGATCGAGACGGCACCGAAGACAATGAGAACCACGCTGGCGGCGATCCCGCCGTACTTGAAGAGGTTCCTCATGGCGACTCCTTTCTCGGTTTCGTTCATGCGGCTCACTCTCGGCGACCTGCGTTCGAGCGCCATCGGTGGCCAACCGACGAGCCGATGCGGGATTCCCGCAGTCCGTCGTCGGGGAGACCGCAGCGCTTACACGCCTGCGATTGCGGCGAGCGCGAACATCACGAACGCCCCGGCGAGGCTCCCCGCGCCCGCACGCAGCCAACGGCTCTGCCCGAAGGCCTGCGGCACGAGCTCGAAGGCGACGAGCGCGAGCATCGCGCCGGCGGCGAAGGCGAATGAAGCAGGCAGGAGGCCACGCACATGCTCGACGACGAGGTACGCGACCACTGCGCCCACCGGCTGTGGCGCGCTCGTCAGCACCGCGGCCCAGAACTGGCTCTTGCGGTCGAATCCCGCCTCGGCCATCGGGATCGCGACGCTCGTCCCCTCGGGCACGTTCTGGAGCCCGATCGCGAGGATCACGAACAGGCTCAGCCCTGCCAGCTCGGAGGCGTACGCGGTCCCGATCGCGAGCCCTTCCGGAAGGCTGTGCACGAACAGCACGCCGAAGACCAGGACCGAGAGCCGCACTCCCGCTCCGCGCAGGTCTCCGACATGCACGTCACGGTGAGCGAGCAGCCGGCGCGCGCCAACGAGCAGCAGAACACCTGCGAGCAACCCCACGACGATCTCGACGGTTCCGCCTTCCTCGATGGCCGGCTTCAGCAGGCCGAGCAGCGACGCGACGGTCATCGCGCCGATCGCGGTGCCGAGCAGGATCGGCCGCAAGAGCTCTGCCCGAGAGCCCATGAGAAAGACCGGCAACACACCGAGCCCGGTGGCGAAAGCCGTCGCGGTCGCGGCGAGCGTCAGCAGGAGGATGTCCATCCCCGGCGGGAGCGAACTGCGTCAGGCGGCGACGGGCTGCCGGACCGAGCGCTTCTTCGCGATCAGGACGGGCACGCTCGCGTGCTGTGCGACTCCGCTCGAGACGCTTCCGAGCAGCGCTCCTGCCAGAGCTCCGCGGCCCCGCGAGCCCATCACGATCAGGTCCGCGCCGTCGTTGTCTGCGAAGCTCAGGATCTCGTCGACCGGATCTCCCTCGAGGATCTCGCTCTGCGCGTCGACCCCGATCTGCAGCGCCTTGCTCGTCGCAGCGTCGATCGTCGCACGTGCCCTGGCGAGCTCGGTGCTCAACAGGCGCTCGTAGTACGGATAGCCGAGCAGCGACGAGGGCGGCTTGCGGACGAACGCGAACGTGACGTGTGCACCGACCTCATGTGCGAGATCGAGGGCTTCGTCGATCGCGGCGTTGCTTCCTTCAGAGCCGTCGATGGGAACCAGGAACTGTTTCATCTCATTCTCCTTTCAATGCTCGAAGCATCGAGGCGAACAGCGCAGTCCGACATCGGGGCTGCGACCGATCGGAAGTGCGGGATATCCCGCACCCACGCTCCGGCCTCGTGCGGATCTCGCGACCTCTCGCGATCCGCAATGATCCCGAGAGGTCGACATGCCGACGACGAACGTCCTCATAGCCGGAGCCGGAGTTGCGGGGCTCGAAGCAGCGCTCGCGCTCCGCGCTGTGGCCGAGGATCGGGTCTCGGTCGAGATCGTCGCGCCGGACACGGAGTTCGTGTACCGCCCACTCTCCGTGGCCGCGCCGTTCAGCCTCGGAGAAGCTCGGCGCTTCCCGCTCAGCCGGCTGGTCGACGAGTCCGGCGCCAAGCTGAAGGAGGCAGCCGTTCGGGCGGTGCGCCCCGCCGAGAAGGTCGTCGAGACCGCTGCGGGAGAAGAGCTCGCGTACGACCTGCTCCTGCTCGCGCTCGGCGCTCACCCGGTGGCGGCCATTCCCGGCGCGGTCACGTTCCGTGGCCCGGGCGACGAGGCGGCCCTCGGCGAGGTCCTGCGCGACGCGAGGGAAGGTCGCGTGCACCGGCTGGTGTTCACCATGCCGGCCGGCATCTCCTGGCCGTTGCCCCTCTACGAGCTCGCGTTGCTGACGGCCGTTCACCTCGCCGACGCGGGCGTGGAGATCCCGCTCCAGCTCGTAACACCGGAGCCCCGGCCGCTCCAGCTGTTCGGTGATGCTGCCAGCGAAGCCGTCACCGAGCTCCTCGGCAGGCATCGGATCGACCTCCGGACGAGCACCATCCCGGGCGCCGTCGAAGGGAACGTCCTTCGGTTCGTCGGAACCGGCGAGGTCGAGGCGGACCGCGTCGTCGCGCTGCCGCGCATCGAGGGCCTGCGCCTGCCCGGCGTTCCGCACGACACGAACGGCTTCGTCCCGATCGACGACCATGGCCGGGTCCGCGGTGTGGACGACGTCTACGCCGCCGGCGACCTGACGAGCTTCCCGATCAAGCAGGGCGGGCTGGCCGCCCAGCAGGCAGACGCCGCAGCGGAGGCGATCGCAGCCGCGGCCGGAGCCGAGATCACCCCGACCCCGTTCACGCCGGTCCTCCGCGGCCTCTTGCTCACCGGGCTCGCTCCCCGCTTCATGCGCTCCGAGGTCGGCAGCCTCGAGTCCGAGCTGGACACCGAGCCTCTGTGGTGGCCGCCGGGGAAGATCGTCGGGCGCTACCTCGGGCCGCTCCTCGCCGCCCAGCTGCACGTCTCGCAAACGCCTCCCGGCTCCGACGCCGTCGAGGTCGAGGTCGAGGTCGACCGCGGGCCGAGCGGCGAGTGGGCGTCGATCTGAGCTCTGCTCAGTAGAAAGCCGCGCAGCGAAACCGCGTCGTCACCGACGGATTGCGGGCCCGCCGGCTGAAGACTGCGAGCCATGAAACCAGCAACCTGTCATCTCCTCGCAGCGGTCGACATCGTCGAGCCCTGCCCGGGCGATCAGTGCCCTCTGTGGGACGAGACGTGTCTGCTGACCGGACTGCGGTCGGACCTCGCGTCGAACCCGCCGCTCGTCCAGTTCCTCCTGGGCCTTCGGGAGAAGCTCGAAGACGGGGCCCGGCCGTTCGTCGCCCGCGAGCCGGGCTTCGACTAGGCGGCCTCACCAGCCTCGGTTCGGCCCCTCGGGGCCGATTCGGCGTGGTCCGCCGCCTGCCAAGACTGCGGTAAATCGCGGAATCGATATCGGCCTCTCCCCGATTCGCGCCTCGGGACGCCCTAGCAGAGTGAGTCGCGACGGAAACCAAGGAGGTGCAGAAGGATGAGACACAAGAGCACACTACGAATTGGCGTAGTGATCATCGCCGCCATCGCAGCGGCCTTCGCATTGTCGGCAGCCGCCGGCGCCAAGCCGGCCGCCGGGCCGAGGGCGACCCACATCGCCTACATGAGCACAGGTGGACGGCCAGGCCGACATCTACTCGATGACCACCGAGGGCTTCGCGGTGACAAATCTCACGCACGACAAGACCATCGGTCTGAGGGCCGACTCGGAGCCTGCGTGGTCGCCTGACGGACAGTGGGTCGCGTTCCAGCGAACGGGCATCAAGGCCCCGGGCACGCGGCTGTTCGTCGTCCGGTCGGACGGCTGGGGCCTGCACGCGCTCGCACCATCGAGCGCCCTCGCAGCGTCAGAGATGCATCCGAACTGGTCGCCCGACGGACGGACGATCGTGTTCTCCAGCAATCGAACCGGCCACTTCGAGCTCTACATGGTCAAGGTCGACCCAGGCATCACCACGCAGCGGACCGTCAGCGTCCCGATGCAGCTGACCTTCACGAAGCTCGGCGTCGACAACCTCGAGCCCGCGTGGGCGCCTGATGGCAAGTCGATCGCGTTCGTGCGCCACGAGTGGAGCTCGTTCGGCGAGATCCCCTCGTTCCCGACCGATTCGATCTACATGCTCCGGCTCACGTCGAGCACGACGCATCAGACGTATCGGATCACGAATCCGGGAATCGGGAAGAGCGATTGCCAGCCGGCCTGGTCCGGCGACAGCAGCCAGATCGCGTTCGAGAGCAACCGCACCGGCACCGAGGACGTCTACGTCGTCGACCAGAAGGGCAACGGCCTGAGGCGGATCACGCCTCTGGGCAGCAACGAGTTCCACCCGTCCTGGGCGTCGCTCGGCCGCCAGATCGTGTTCGTCAGCGATCGAACCAAGGCAACCGAGATCTACACGCTCACGGTTCCGGTTCTGGGCTCGGGGACTCCGATCCCCGCAATGAAGCAGCTCACCTTCGACAAGGCGCCGAAGGCGAATCCAGCCATGGAGCGCATCACGTTCATGGGCCTCAATTGAACCGCTTCGCACACCGCGACCAGAGGGCCCGCCCACGCGGGCCCTCTGCGTACTGTGACGCTGGATGGCGTGATCCCGGAGAATGAAATCGTTGCCGGACCAGACCTCTGACACCACACGCACCGGGCAGGCCCCGAATCGGAGAGGACCGATTCGTCGACGTCATCCTGCGCGACGGCGGGACGCTGAGGCTGCGGCCTCCCCGCAGCGAGGACGCCGGCGCGCTCCTCGGGTTCTTCAGCGCGCTCTCGGAGCGGAGCTTCTACCTCCGGTTCCACGGTTCGCCCACGGTGCGGGAGTCGCTCGTCGAGCCGTTCCTCGAGCCGGACTGGGTGGCGCAGGGCGCCCTCGTCGGGACACTCGCAGGCGGCGACGGTGAGCACATCGTCGCGCTGGCGAGCTACGCGCGGCTGCGCGACCCGACGACGGCGGAGGTGGCGTTCACCGTCGCCGACGATCAGCAGGGGCGCGGCATCGGCACGCGGATGCTCGAGCAGCTGGCCGAGCGCGCGGCCGCCGTGGGGATCGAGCGCTTCGTCGCAGAGGTGATGGGCGAGAACGCGGCCATGATGCGCGTGTTCGAGGATGCAGGCTTCGGCGTCTCGCGCGCGCTCGACCGGGGCACCTTCGAGGTCGCCTTCCCGATCGAGGCGACGGATGCCTACCGCGGACACGTCGAGGAGCGCGACCACCTCGCCGTCGTCGCGTCGCTGCGCCCGTTCTTCGCCCCAGCGAGCGTTGCCGTGATCGGAGCGTCGACCCGGCGCGAGGCAATCGGCGGCATCGTCTTCCGGAACGTCATCGGCGCCGAGTTCAAGGGCGCCGCGTACCCGGTCAACCGCACCGGCGAGCCTGTCGCCGGCGTCCGCGCGTACACCTCGATCGAAGAGCTGCCCGAGCAAGTCGACCTCGCCGTGATCTGCCTGCCGGGCGCCAGGGTCCTGGATTCCGCGCGGTCCGCGCTCGAGGCCGGAATCCGCGCGCTCTGCGTGATCTCGGCGGGCTTCGCGGAAATCGGCGAGGAAGGCCGCGAGCGGCAGGAGCAGCTACTCGCTCTCGTCCGCGCGCACGGCGGCCGTCTCGTCGGGCCCAACTGCCTCGGCATCGCGGTCGCCGCCCCGTCGCTGAACGCGACCTTCGGGCCGCGCGCCCTCCCGCCGGGCCCGATCGGCTTCTCGTCGCAGAGCGGCGCGCTCGGGCTCGCGCTGCTCGAGAAGGCGTCAGAGCGCAGCCTCGGCTTCTCGTCGTTCATCTCGATCGGCAACAAGGCGGACGTGTCGTCGAACGACCTGCTCGAGTACTGGGAGGAGGACGAGAGCACGGAGCTGATCGCGCTCTACCTCGAGTCGTTCGGCAATCCACGCCGCTTCGGCCAGATCGCGAGCCGCGTCGCCCGCAAGAAGCCGATCCTCGCGATGAAGAGCGGGACGTCGACCGCGGGCGCACGCGCCGCCGGCTCGCACACTGCCGCGCTCGCCGGCTCGGAAGAGGCCGTCGAAGCGCTGTTCCACCAGGCCGGCGTGCTCCGCGCGGGGACGCTCGAGGAGCTGATCGACGCAGCGGCGCTGCTCTCGACGCAGCCCTTGCCGCGCGGCCGGCGGGTCGCGATCCTCACGAACGCGGGCGGTCTCGGGATCCTCTGCTCGGACGCCTGCGAGGCGGCAGGGCTCGAGCTCTCGGAGCTCTCGCCGGAGACGACGACGCAGCTGGCCGAGCTGCTGCCCACCGAGGCGAGCCTGGCCAACCCGGTCGACATGCTCGGCTCGGCGACCGCGGCCAGCTACGAGGCGACCGTGCCCATCCTGCTCGCCGATCCCGCCGTCGACTCCGTGATCGTGCTCTTCGTCCCGCCGGCCACCGCAGGCGCCGAGGACGTCGCGGAGGGCCTCGCCCGGACGCTGGAGTCGGTGTCGACGGACAAGCCCGTGCTTGCCGCGCTGCTCACCGCCGAGGGGATCCCGGCGACGCTCCGGCGAGCTCCGGCGCCGGCCGCGCTGTTCACCTACCCGGAGTCGGCGGCCCGGGCCCTCGGGCTGGCCGCCGCAGCGCGCGGAGTGGCTTCGCCGGCCGGCCGGGACGGTTCCCGACGTCGAGGGCATCGACGCGGCCGCCGCCGCGCGGATCGTGTCGACAGCTCTCGCCGCGTCGGCTGACGCCTGGCTCACGCCCGCCGAGACGAGAGAGCTCCTGACCGCGTACGGAGTGCCGCTGGTCGACGAGCGGCTCGCAGAGACCGTCGAGGCCGCGGTCGAGGCGCGCGCGAGCTCGGGTTCCCGGTCGTCGTCAAGTCGGCCGTGGCCGGCGCGCACAAGACGGAGACCGGCGGCGTGGCGCTCGATCTCGGCGACGACGCCGCGGTGCGCGAGGCCGCCGAGCGAATCGGCGCGCCGGTGGTCGTCCAGCAGATGGTCAAGGGCGGCACCGAGCTCCTCGCCGGCGTCGTCCAGGACCCGACGTTCGGCCCGCTCGTCGCCTTCGGCCCCGGCGGTGTCCTCGCCGAGCTGATCGGCGAGGCCGGCTTCCGCATCGCGCCGCTCACCGACGCCGATGCGGAAGAGCTCCTGAGCCAGGAGAAGACCGGGTTGCTCGTGGCCGGCTACCGCGGAGCCGCACCGTCCGATCGGGCCGCGCTCGCCGACCTCCTCCACCGGCTCTCGAGGCTCGGAGAGGACCTGCCCGAGGTGGCCGAGCTCGACCTCAACCCGGTGCTCGCGGGGCCAAGCGGATGCGTCGCGGTCGACGCGCGCGTTCGCGTGCGACGTCCCCCCGAGGGCCGCCTCGTCAAGACCTGGTGACCGCTAGCCCGCCTCGTGCGGGCGCGAGAACACGACGAGAACGCTCAGGCCCTCGTACCCGATGAACTTGTGGTCGGCACCGGCCGGGACGAACGCCGCCTGCCCTTCGCTCACCTCGACCGACTCATCCCCGACCGTGAGGACGCCGCGTCCCCCGAGAACGACGTACACCTCGTCGTCGACATGCGGCTGCTGGCGGTCGGGCTCGGGCGCGACGAGCACGTAGACGCCGATCTCGAGCCCGGGCGACTCGTGGACGATCTCGTATCCGCCCCCGGACTCCTCCAGGCGGCGCCTGGTCGCAGCGATGTCCAGCGCATCCACGGCGACGAGCCTACTCGGCGGAGCTAGAAGAGGTCGCCGCCGTCGCTGTCGCCCTGGCCCGGTGTCGCTGCGAACGAGACGTCGTCCGGCACGTGCGGCTTCAGCCAGGAGTAGACGTCGTCGGCGAGCCGCGGCGGTCCGGCGACGAGATCCTTCCAGGCGGCGGCCGCCGACCAGAAGCTCTCGTCGGCCACGAGTCGCTCGGCGGCACCGGGATCGTCGGCCTCGAAGAGGAACACGGCTTCCTGCTCCGTGAGGAACACGTGGTGCCGCTCGAGGCCGACCTCCTCGGGGTCGAACGGCGGCCCGTTGCGGAGCAGCTCCGCCGCCCGCCGGCTCGCGCCTTCCTGCAATTCAACGACGATGACTGCGCGGCTCATCAGGTGCTCCTCTCCGAGTTGGGACGCAAGATGCTCTGCGAGCTCCGTGATGATGCCCGGCTGGACGATGCTCGCGATGCGGATCGGCTCTCCGGTGCGCCGTTCGAGCACGAGGGTTTGGCGGCCCGAGATCCGTTCGGCGGGCGAGCGAGCGACTCGCACCTCTCGCAGATCGCCGATGTCGATCGGTCTCCGAGGCCACGCCGGTCGCACCCGCGCCCTCGAACGCGAGCCCGCGCGGAACCAGCTCGAGGCGGCCCGAGCGCGCCTCCTGATCCCCGTGCTGCCAGGTCACGGCGTAGCTCGACATGCGCGGAATCATCGACCGGGCGGAGCGCTTCGCCCTCGGTGACCGCCCTCATCTGGATGCGGAAAAGCCGCAGCCTGCGGGCGCTATTCGGCGGGCTCTTCCAGGAGGCCCTGGTCGATCGCGTACCTGACGAGCTCCGCGCGCGTCGTCAGCCGCAGCTTCTGCATGATGTGCGCGCGGTGCGTCTCGACGGTGCGCACCGAGAGGTAGAGCATCTTGGCGATCTCCTGGTTCGTGTGGCCGAGGGCCAGGAGCCGCAGCACCTCGCGCTCGCGCTCCGAGAGCGGGTCCTCCTCGGCCTGAGCCCGCTCCTGGGCTTCGGCCTGGACGAGCCGCGCGCCGAGCGCCGGATGGACGTAGCGCCCCCCGTTCGCGACCTCGCGCACGGCGTCGACGACCTCGGCGTCCGCGGCCTCCTTGAGGACGTAGCCGCTGGCGCCGACCGAGAACGCCTCGCGCACGTAGCGCGGGTCGTCCTGCATGGACAGCATCAGGACCTTGGCGTCCTTTGCCTCCTTCAGGACCGCCGGAGTGGCCTCGATGCCGCTCGCGCCCGGCATGACCACGTCCATCAGGATGACGTCCGGCTTGTGCGCCCGCGCCTCGAACACGGCCTCCCGGAGATCGCCTGCCTCGGCGACGACCTCGATGTCGTCCTCGGCCTCCAGCACGTGACGGAGGCCCGACCGGACGACCGCGTGATCGTCGACGACGAGGACGCGGATCGTCACGCGACCGGAACCTCGACCGAGAGCGTGGTTCCCGAACCGGGCGAGGACTCGACCTCGAGCCGCCCGTCGACGAGCGCGATGCGCTCGCGCATTCCGAGCAGGCCGAGGCCGTCCCGGCCGGCTTCGGTGATCCCGCGGCCGTCGTCCTCGATCAACGCGGCGACACTCCCGTCACGACGGGTGAGCACGATGCTCACGTGCTTGGCCTGGGCGTGCTTGACCACGTTCGTCAAAGCCTCCTGGGTGATCCGGTAGAGGGTCGTTTCGATCTCGCGCGGCAGGCGGTCGCTCCCGAGCCGTGACTCGACGTCGACCTCGATGCCTGTCTGCTCGCGAAAGGTTCCCACAAGACGCTCGATCGCGGGGACGAGGCCGAAATCGTCGAGTGCCTTCGGGCGCAGCTCGACCGCGAGGCGCCGGACGTCCTGAAGCGTCGCGACGACGAGCTCGCGCAGCTCGCTCGTCGCCTCGGCGAGACGAGCCGGGTCGCCGACGTCCTCGACGCTCTTGAGCTTGAGGAGGATCGAGGTCAGAGCCTGTCCGGTCTCGTCGTGCAGCTCGCGCGCGAGTCGCTGCCGCTCGAGCTCCTGAGCGCTCACGACCCGGCGCAGAGCGTCGCTCGCGACGCGCTCGGAGAGATCGACGGCGACGGCCGCCCGCGCTGCGAACGCTTCTGCGAGGCGCACGTCCTCGTCCGTGAACCGCACGTCGGCGCCTTCTTTGTCGTGGACGGAGATGACGCCGATCGCCCGGTCGCGCAGCATCATCGGCACGAAGACGCCGGTCCGGGCGCCCATCTTCCTGCCTGCATCCTGATCCATCTCGATGTCGTCGATCAGCGAGTCGACCCGTTCGCTTCGCCGTCGCTCCAGGACGCGCCCTGTCTTCGACCGCTCACGCTCCAGGCGCACTCCACGGAGCTCATCCGACCCGTCTCCGTCGGTGGCGCGGATGATCAGGCTCCCGTCCGGGACGGGAAGCGCGATCAGGACGATGCGGGCATGCATGAGCTCGCGGAGCCGCGCGGCGATGAGGTCGAGCAGGCGCGAGAGGTCGACCTCGGAGGCGAGCGCGTTCGAGATCTCGTTCAGGGACTCGAGCTGGTTCAGCCAGCGGGTCGCCGCCTCGTACAGCCGCGCGTTCTCGATCGCGACGGCAGCCTGCGACGACAGGAGCGTCGTCAGCTCCTCGTCCTCGTCCGTGAACGGGGCGCCGTCGGCCTTCTCGGTCAAGTACAGGTTGCCGTAGGCAACTCCGCGCAAGAGGATCGGGACGCCGAGGAACGAGCGCATCGGTGGATGGTTCGGCGGGAAGCCGACCGAGCGCGGATCCTCCGTGAGATCGTCGAGGCGCAACGGCTTCGCATCCTCGATCAGCGCACCGAGAATGCCGCGGCCACGAGGGACGTCGCCGATCGCCTCCTGCGTCTGGGGATCGATGCCCGTGACGACGAACCGCTCGAGCGCCTGGCCACTTGCATCGATGACGCCCAGCGCCGCGTACCGTGCGCCGGTCAGCTCGGCCGCGGTCTCGACGATCTTCTGCAGGACGGCGTCGAGCGAAAGCTCCGAAGCGAGCGCGACGCCCGCATCGACGATCGCGCGCAACCGATCCATGTCCGACACGTTGGTCAATTATCAGCACGGATCAACTGCGCCGACCCGTGCTCTCTCGTTTCCGGGAGAGCACGGGTCGGCTATCGAACCCTCAGGCGACGACCTCCGCCGGAGCGTGCACCTCGCGGACGATCAGCACCGGACGCTTCGCGTCGCGGAGCACCGCTCGCGAGACACTGCCGAGCAAGACGCCCGAGACCCTGCCCAGGCCGCGCGAGCCGACGACGATCAGATCGGCGTCGACCTCGTCCGCATAGGCGACGATCTGCTTGGCGGCATCGCCGGCCAGCAGCTTCGTCTGCGCCTCGATGTCCCGCTCTTCCGCGATTTCGTACGCCTCGTCGAGGGACGATCGGTCGGCCTCGGCGAGCTCGTGCGGCACCGAAACCGGGCCGGCCATCGCGAAGCCGGCGACCGGGAGCACGTCCGCCGCAGGGGCGACGTGCACGAAGATCGGCTCCGCCTGGTGCTCCTCGGCGAGCTCGAGCCCGAACTCGACCGCCTGCAGCGCCGAGGACGAGCCGTCGGTTGCGATCAGGATCTTCTTCATCTTGGCCTCCTTGTTGCATCGATCGTCGGCCCGAAGCCAGGACGTCGCATCGGGAATCTCGCCGATCCCCGCGCGGGCAACTACGGATCCGGTTTGCGCGCCCGCTCCGATGCCGAATCGGCCCGAGAGACGGACGATCTGGATCAGATCTCAAAGAGAGGAGGAGCCATGGCACCGCACGGCAGGAACGGCGCTGCTCCGGTTCTCGAGCTGAAGCCGCGCTCCACGAACGGCTTGCGCCGAAGGGCTCCCGGAACCGTGCTCTCCCCGGTCGCGGAGGTGCATGAGACGCCGACCGACGTCGTCGTTCGCGTCCGTCTCCAGCAAGGCGCACTCGAGCTCAGCGTGCCGAAGCGCGCGCTGTGCGACCCGCGCACGGGCAGGAGCGTCACTCCGGGGACGAACCCGGACGCGACTCCCTGCTGAGTCGCAGAAAGGAACCACCATGAGATTCGGTCCTCGCATATCGGGGCCGAACGGGCAGGTCCGCCAGCCGAGGCTGAAGCGCTCGATGGGCCTCTGGATGGCGACCGCGCTCGTCGTCGGCAACATGGTCGGCTCCGGGCATCTTCACGCTGCCGGCCGCTGCTGGCCGGCGAGGCGGGGCCCGCGTCGATCGTCGCGCTCGTCTTCACCGGCCTCGGCGCGATGCTGCTTGCGCTCGTCTTCGCGAACCTCGGGCGCGCCCATCCGCGCACCGGCGGGCCGTACTACTTCGCGCGCCGCGCGTTCGGCGACTTCGTCGGCTTCCAGACCGCCTGGGCCTACTGGATCGCCGCCTGGGTCGGGAACGCCGCCATCGCCGTCGCCTTCGCCGGCTACCTCGGCGTGTTCTGGGGCGACGTGCAGCACGACGAACTGGCTCGCCGCGCTCGTCGCGGTCGGTGCGATCTGGCTGTTCACGCTCGTGAACATCCTCGGCGCCCGCGAGACGGGCATGGGCGCAGGTGCTGACGACCGTGCTCAAGTTCGTGCCGCTCGCCGTGATCGGCATCGTCGGCCTCTTCTACATCCACGGCGCGCAACTTCACGCCGTTCACGCCGGCGCACGGCGGGTTCGACTGGCACATCAACGCGCCGCGACGCTCGCGCTCTGGGCGTTCATCGGGCTCGAGTCGGCGACCGTGCCCGCGGAAGAGGTCAAGGATCCCGAGAAGACGATCCCGCGCGCGACGATCCTCGGCACGCTCGCGACGACGCTGCTCTACGTCGTCGCGCTGGTCGCGATCGTCGGCGTCCTGTCGCAGGCCGCGCTCGCCGGCTCGTCGGCGCCGTTCGCCGACGCCGCGAACGCGATGTGGGGCGGCACGTTCCTCGGCCTCACCTGGGGCAAGTGGATCGCGCTCGTCGCGATGGCGGCGACGCTCGGCGCGCTCAACGGCTGGATCATGCTGACGCGCTCGCGTCTCGCTCGCCGCGGCGGACGACGGCCTGTTCCCGAAGCCGTTCGCGCGCGTGCACGGCGAGCGGCGACGCCCGGTCTTCGGGCTGGTCGTCTCGTCGGTGCTCGTGAGCGGGCTCGTGCTCTACAACTGGAACGCGAGCTTCGGCGCTCGCTTCACCGACGTCGTCCTCCTCGCGACGTGGATGACGCTGATCGCGTACGCGTACGCGGCGGCGGCCGAGGTCGTGCTGTTCTATCCGCGAGCGCGAGCTGTTCTCGTGGGTGAAGCTGGCTCGCGACACGGTGATCGCCGGCGCTCGCGTTCGCCTACTCGGTCTGGGCGATCTGGGGCTCCGGAGCAGGAGTGGCTCGCCAAGGGCTTCATGCTCCTGCTCTTCGGGATCCCGGTCTTCGTCTGGATGAAGTGGCGCCAGAGCCGGAGGCCGATGCCGAGCGGTCGTGCCCTCGGACGCGGCCGTGCTCCGCGCCTGCAGCAACGGCAAGCGACGGCGCTCGCCGGCTCGACTGAACGACAGAACGCGTGGGGCCGGGCTTCCCGGCCGCACGTGACGAAAGGAGTAGAGCGATGCGCAAGGTCATCATCATGGGAGCGGGAGGCCGCGACTTCCACAACTTCAACGTCGCCTTCCGCGACGATCCGAACACCGAGGTCGTCGCCTTCACCGCGACGCAGATCCCGGGCATCGACGACCGCGTCTACCCGGCCGCGCTCGCCGGGCCGCGGTACCCGGACGGCATCCCGATCCGGCCCGAGGACGAGCTCACCGAGCTCATCAAGCGAGCACGGCGTCGACGAGGTCGTCCTCGCCTACTCCGACCTCACGCACGAGACGGTCATGCACAAGGCGTCGATCGTCCTCGCGGCGGGCGCCGACTTCCGCCTGCTCGGGCCCGAACGCGACGATGCTCGCAGCTCGACGAAGCCGGTCGTCGCGGTCTGCGCGGTCCGCACGGGCTGCGGCAAGAGCCAGACGAGCCGCAAGGTCGGCCGGATCCTGCTCGACGCCGGCCTGAAGGTCGCGCTCGTCCGGCATCCGATGCCGTACGGCGACCTCGAGGCGATGCGCGTCCAGCGCTTCGCCACGATCGAGGAGATCGACGCGTCGCATCCGACGATCGAGGAGCGCGAGGAGTACGAGGAGCCGGTCGAGATGGGCATGGTCATGTACGCGGGCGTCGACTACGAGGCGATCCTCCGGCAGGCCGAGGAGGAGGCCGACGTCGTCATCTGGGACGGCGGCAACAACGACTTCCCGTTCTTCGCGCCCGACCTGCTGATCGTCGTCGCCGATCCGCTGCGGCCCGGGCACGAGCTCCTCTACCACCCCGGCGAGACGAACCTGCGCATGGCCGACGTCGTCGTCATCAACAAGGTCGACTCGGCCGAGGCGCACAACGTCGAGCAGGTGCTCGAGAACGTCGAGGCGGTCAACCCGATGGCGACGGGTCATCTTCGCCAAGTCGCCGCCGAAGCTCGACGTACGGCCCCGACCTGCTCGGGACGGCGCGTGCTCGTCGTCGACGACGGCCCGACGCTGACCCACGGCGAGATGCCGTTCGGCGCCGGGCTCGTCGCCGCGCGCAACGCCGGCGCGGCGAACGATCGTCGACCCGCGGCCGTACGCCGTCGGCTCGATCAAGGAGACCTTCGACAAGTGGCCGCAGCTGACGAACGTCCTGCCGGCGATGGGCTACGACGACGATCAGCTGAAGGAGCTCGAGGAGACGATCAACGCCGCCGACTGCGACGTCGTCGTCACCGGCACGCCGATCGACCTCGGCCGGCTGATCACGTCGAAGCACCCGATCCGCCACGTCCGCTACGAGCTCGAGGAGGTCGGCACGCCGACGATGGCCGAGGTGCTGGAGCCGATTCTGGCCGACAAGCGGGCACTCGTGGCCGCGCACTGAACGACGAACCGTGGGGGTCGCCTCGAGCGGCCCCCACGGCTCTCTCTCCGTGATTCCCCCTACGCCGTATCAGGCCAGGCTCGGATGCCTCCCTTCGGCGCCGCTCGCATGCTCTTGGTGAAGAAAGGAGGCAACGTGCATCAGTGGATGAGACTGTTCGACTGGACGTGGATCGGCGCGATGATGATCGTCTGGATCCTCCTCATCGCCGTCATCGGCTACGCAGCGGTCTTCGTGGCGTCGCGTCAATCGGCTCGGCATCCGGTGCGGCACGGTCGCCCGAAGAGCGCCTGACCGCGCGATGGCGCACCACGATCCGGTGGACCGAGCGGCGCTCGGCGCCGACTCGATCCGACCGAGCTGACCGACCTCCTGTTCCGCCTTCTCCCCACGAACCGCAGTTGCTTCTCGGGTGCGGAGAACGGCACCTAGGCCGATCCGCACTTTCCCGCGTGCGCTCTGCGGTCGGGCGCGGATGGCAGTCGGGATACCTGCGCTGACACTGGTTCCATGACTGCAACGACCGCGCCGGACCCGGAGTTCACCGAGCTGCGGCCGCCGCTCGGACGGGCCCAGGCGATGCTCGAAGCCGACCGCTGCCTCGAGTGCGGCGGCCCCCATGCCCCCGCACCGTGCGCGGTTGCGTGCCCGGCGGGAGTCGACGTCCCTCGCTTCATCGCCGAGATCGCAGAGGACGACCCCGGCGCCGCAGCCGCGACGATCTTCGCCGAGAACATGCTCGGCGGGAGCTGCGCGCGCGTCTGCCCGGTCGAGGTCCTGTGCGAGGGCGCCTGCGTCCTCGATCACGAGCAGCGGCCGCCGATTGCGATCGGCGCGCTCCAGCGGTATGCGACCGACTGGTTCTTCGAGCAGGGCCTGGCGATCCGCACGCGGGCTCCCGCGAACGGGCTCCGTGTCGCCGTGATCGGCGCCGGCCCCTCCGGGCTCACGTGTGCGGGGGAGCTGGCCGCGCGCGGCTACGACGTGACGGTCTACGACGAGCGCGAGGAGATCGGCGGCCTCGTCCGCTACGCGATCGCCCCCTACCGGCAGGTGCGCGACCCCTTGCCCGCCGAAGCTCGGGCGCTCACGGAGCTCGGAGTCGACCTTCGGCTCGGACGGAAGATCGCAGGCCGTGAGCAGCTCGCCGAGGTGGCGCTCGAGGTGGACGCGGTCTTCCTCGGGGTCGGGCTCGGCGCGGACACGGCCGTCTCCTCTCCCGGAGACGATCTCGCCGGCGTCTGGGAGTCGCTCGTCTTCATCGAGGCGCTCAAGACCGGGAGCCGGCCGATCGTCGGTCGGCGAGTCGTCGTCGTGGGCGGAGGCAACACCGCGATCGACGTCGCCCGCGAGGCGCTTCGGCTCGGCGCCGAAGAGGTCACGCTCCTCTACCGCAGGACCGAGGCGGAGATGCCCGCGTACCCGCACGAGGTCGCGGAGGCTCGCGAAGAGGGCGTGCGCTTCGAGTTCCTGGCGGCGCCGGTTCGGTTCCTCGGCCGGAGGCGGCTGGAAGCGATCGAGTGCCGGAGAATGGAGCTCGGCGAGCCCGACGAGAGCGGCCGGCGCCGACCGGTGCCGCTCGCGGGATCCGAGTTCACCCTTCCCGCCGACACGGCCGTGAAGGCGATCGGCCAGCAGTCGCGCGACGAGCTGCACGACTGGATCGACGGGCTCGAGCTGGATCGGGGGAAGGTCGTGGTCGACGAGGCCGGGCGGACCGGAAATCGCAAGTTCTTCGCCGGCGGAGACGCGATCAACGGCGGCGCGAGCGCCGTCGAGGCCGTGCGTGACGGAAAGCGCGCCGCCCAGGCGATCGACCGGGAGCTGAGATGCCGGAACTGACCGAGATCCGCTGGCACGCGCGCGCAGGACAGGGCGCGAAGACGGCCTCGCAGCTGCTCGCGCTTGCGCTGCTGCGCTCGGGCCGGAGCGTGCAGGCCTTTCCCGAGTACGGGCCCGAGCGCCGGGGAGCGCCGCTTCGCGCGTACACCCGCGTATCCGACCGGCCGATCAGGCGCCACGACGCGATCGAGCACCCCGACGTCGTCGTCGTCCTCGAGCCGTCGCTCGTCCGCGAGGGACACGTGAGCGAGGGTCTCGACCCCGACGGCTGCGTCCTGCTGAACGCGGAGCGGGCGCCCGACGAGCTGGCGGGGACACGAGTGCTCTGCGTCCCGGCCTCGCGGATCGCCGCCGAGCAGGGATCGAGCTTCGGCAACATCGTCATGGTCGGCGCCGTCGCGGCCGCGCTCGGCGAGCCGCCGCTCGAAGACGTCCAGGAAGCCGCAGTCGAGCTCCTGGGCAAGAAGCTGCCGGCCGACTCCGTGCGGGCGGCGGTCGAGGAGGGGTATCGATGCCTCAGCTGACGAAGTGGAACGAGCTCCGGAGCGGCGGCGTCGTCGTCCCCGGCGAGGCCGAGCGCCCCCTGACGGGCGGTTGGCGCACAGGCGTCAAGCCGGAGGTCGACATCTCGAAGTGCGTGAACTGCCTGCTCTGCTGGCTCTACTGCCCGGACTCGGCCGTCGAGCTCGACGGCACGTCGTTCACCGGCTTCGACCTCACCTACTGCAAGGGCTGCGAGATCTGCGCCGAGGTCTGCCCCGTCGACGCGGTGACGATGGTGCCGGAGGAGGTTGCATCGTGATCGCCGCCGCGCGCAGGCTGATGACCGGCGGCGAGGCCGTCGCCGAGGCGATGCGACAGATCGACCCGGACGTCGTCCCGGTCTACCCGATCACGCCGCAGACGCCGATCATCCAGGGGTTTGCGACCTTCGTCGCGGACGGGAGGGCGCACGCGGAGCTCGTGAACGTCGAGTCCGAGCATTCCGCGATGAGCGCCGCCGTCGGTGCCGCTCTCGCCGGGGCGCGGACGATGACCGCGACCTCGTCGCAGGGGCTCGCCCTGATGGCCGAGATCGTCTACATCGCCGCCGCGATGCGCGCGCCGATCGTGATGGCGCTCGGCAACCGCGCGCTCTCCGGCCCGATCAACATCCACTGCGACCACTCCGACTCGATGCTGATCCGCGACTCCGGCGTCGTGCAGCTCTTCGCCGAGAACGCGCAGGAGGCGTACGACCTGACGGTGATCGCCCCGCGCCTGGCGGAGCACCCCGACGTGCTGCTGCCGGTGCTCGTCTGCCAGGACGGCTTCACGATCACGCACTCCGCGGAGCCGGTGGAGTTGCTCCCGGACGAGGACGTCGCCGGCTTCGTCGGCGAGTACGCCGTGCCGTACGCGGTGCTCGACACGGACCGCCCGGCGACGCAGGGCCCGTTCGCCATGCCCGACTACTACTTCGAGCTGCGGCGCCAGCAGGCGTGCGCGCTCGAGTCCGCTCTCGAGGCCTTCACCGAGGTCGCGGCCGAGTACGACGTGCTCTCCGGCCGCAGTTGCGGCCTGGTCGAGGCGTATCGGCTCGAAGGCGCGGAGCGCGCGATCGTGGCGCTCGGATCGTCGGCCGGGACGATCAAGGACGTCGTCGACGACCTGCGCGACGAAGGTGAGCCGGTCGGCCTGCTCAAGATCGTCTCGTTCCGCCCGTTCCCGACCGAGGCGGCCGCGGCGCTCCTCGGCGAGGTCGGCTCCGTGATCGTGCTCGACCGCGCCGACTCCCCGGGCGGCGCCGCCCCACTCCACGCAGAAATGGCAGCCGCCCTCTACGGGCGCGGCGCCGAGCTCCGCGGACACGTCTACGGGCTCGGCGGCCGCGACCTGCACCCGGACGACGTGCGCCGCGTCTTCGCCGGCGACGTCGGCCGCTACGTGGGACTGCGAGGTGAGACGTGTCCCGCCTGAAGACTCTCGTCCGCAACGAGGCCGGCGTACCGCCGCTCGGAAGCGGCCACGCTCTCTGCCAGGGATGCGGCGTGCCGCTCGTCGTCCGGACCGTCCTGAACACGTTCACGAAGCCGGTGGTCGTCGTCAACGCGACCGGCTGCCTCGAGGTCGCGACGACGCGCTTCCCCGCGACGGCCTGGAACGTTCCCTGGCTGCACGTCGCGTTCGAGAACTCAGCCGCGGTCGCGAGCGGCGTGGAGAGCGCCCAGCGTGCTCTGCGCCGCCGGCACGCGCTGCCCTCGCAGGACGAAATCGCGGTCGTCGTCTTCGCGGGCGACGGCGGGACGTACGACATCGGCCTGCAGGCGCTCTCCGGCGCGCTCGAGCGCGGCCACCGCCTGCTGTTCGTCTGCTACGACAACGAGGCCTACATGAACACGGGCATCCAGCGGTCCGGCGCGACGCCGTTCGGCGCCTCGACGACGACGAGCCCGAGCGGCGAGGCCAGCTTCGGCAAGGCGCAGCAGCGCAAGGACATGACCGCGATCGCGGTCGCTCACCACGTTCCGTACGCGGCTCAAGCCGTTGCGTCGCACTGGCACGACCTGAGCGAGAAGGTCGAGCGGGCAGCGCGCGCGGACGGGCCCGCCTTTCTCAACGTGCTCACCGACTGCCCGGTCGGCTGGGGCCACGAGCCGCGCCTGTCGCTGAGGATCCTGAACGCTGCCGTCGACAGCCTCTTCTGGCCCCTGTACGAGGTCGTCGACGGGCACTATCGACTGACCTACCAGCCCGAGAAGGTCGTGCCGATCGAGGACTGGCTGCGACCCCAGAAGCGGTTCGCGCACCTGCTACGGCCCGAACAGGCCCCGGTCGTCGAGCAGATCCAGCAGCGCGTCGACGCCGACTGGGAAGACCTGCTACGCCACTGCCAAGGAGGTGATCCGGAATGACGAGGACGTTCGTCGTCACCTGCAGCGTCCCGGTCTCCGATCTCGACGAGCTCGAGTTGAAGCACGCCGATCACACGATCGCCGTCACCGGCCCGAACGGCTACCGGCACGAGCTCGAACTGCCCGACAACGCCGACATGGAGCGTCTCGAGATCGAGCTGCACAAGCACTTCCTCGAGGTCCGGGCGCCGTTGCGGCTCACGTAGAGAGGTCGCGGCGCGCGAAGAAGACCGGAGCGAGCGCGAGCGCGGCGACGGCGACCGCCAGGAGCACGGCCAGGTGCCCGGCGGAGATGCCGTGGCGGAGCGGATCGCCGGCCGCGTAGTGGTAGAAGGGCGAGAGCTTCTGCGGCACCTTCAGCGCATGGACGAGGGGAGCGAGGCCGTTGACGAGGTAGGCGGCGACCCCGGCCGCTGCCGTCACGCCGATTGCGAGCGCCCGCCTGCCGGTGGCCGCGCCCAGCAGGATCGCGATCGCGCCGTAGGCGAGCGCGAGCAGCACTGCGCTCAACGTCGCCGCGGCGAGGTGCCCCACCGAGATGTCCATGCCCGTCGCGACGGCGCCGACCCAGAGCGCGAGCCAGAGCACGACGCCCAGGCCGGCGAGCTCGAGCCCGAGCGCGACCGCCTTTTCGAGCACCACTCTCGTCCGCGAGACGGGATTCGCGAGCAGCAGCTCGAGCGTGCCGCGCTCCTCCTCGCCCGCGATCGCGCCGGCACCCGTGCCGATGGCGGCGACGAGCAGCAGGAGCGGCACCATCAGCGAGAAGAGCTCGATCCCCAGATACCCCGCGGCCGACGAGTAGTCGACGGCGCCGCCGAAGGCGATGAACGCCTGCAACGCCTCCGGATAGTCCTGGGCCAGCTTGTTCAGGCTCGGATTCGAGTGCACCGTCGGGTAGACGGAGACGATCAGCGAGACGAACCCGATCAGTCCCAGGCTCCACCAGAGGAATCCCCGGCGGATGTCGCGCAGGCTCTTGAGGGCGACGTTACGCAGCATCCGGCTCCTCTCCGCGGTACCGCGCCAGGAAGACGTCCTCGAGGTCGGCCTCGTGGACGTCCAGCGCCTTGACGTGGAATCGCGCCAGCGCCTTCAGGAGCGGGTCGATCTCCCCCTCCAGGCCGAAACGGATGACGTCGCCGTGCTGGTCGAGCAACCGCACTCCGGCCAGGCCAGCGAATGCGTCCGGCGGCGGCGGCTCCGCGAACGTCGCTTCCACGGTCGTGAACGCCCGGCCCCGCAGGTTGTCGACGGTATCGACGAGCTCGAGCCGTCCTTCGCGGATGAGGCCGACCCGATCCGCGACGTGCTGCACCTCGGACAGGACGTGCGACGAGAGGAAGACCGTTCCGCCGCGCCTGGTCACCTCCGCGACGAGCTCGTAGAACGTCTCCTGCACGAGCGGATCGAGCCCGCTGGTCGGCTCGTCGAGGACGAGCAGGTCGGGGTCGTGCATGAACGCCTGGACGAGACCGACCTTCTGCCGGTTCCCGCGGGAGAGCTCCTTGATCCGGCGGTCGAGATCGAGGTCGAGCCTCGCGGCAAGCTCCTCGGCGCGCGAGCTGTCGCCGACACCGCGGAGGTGCCCGAAGAAGCGAAGCAGTTCGCTCCCCGTCATCCGCTCGTACAGGCGCAGGTCGCCGGGCAGGTACCCGAGCCGGCGGCGAATCGCGACGCTGTCGCGCCTCGAATCGAGCCCGAACACGCTCAACCTGCCGCTGGTCGGCCTGATCAGGTCGAGCAGGAGACGGATCGTCGTCGTCTTGCCGGCGCCGTTCGGACCGAGGAACCCGAACACCTCCCCGGCCTCGACCGAGAAGTCGACGCCGGCGATGCCGCGGTTCTGCCCGTAGTTCTTGGTCAGCTGCTCGGCGCGGACGACCTCGGCCACGCAGAGAGCATCACACGCGTCACGCGGCCGTCGCCACCTCCAGGCGGAGCCTCCCGACGTCCGCGGGCCGATTCGAGGCCAGGGCGGCGACGAGCTTCCCACCGGTTGCCCGGTAGCGTGCGACGAACGAGTCCTGCGAGCCCTCGACCTCGACCTCGTCCGCATGCGTCGTGTCGCCGACCAGCTGCAGCCGGAGGCCGAACTGATCGGACCAGAAGAACGGCGGCTGCCGTGGGAGCGGATCGAGCCCGAGCAGGCTCCTGGCGGTCTCGACGGCCTCCGCGGCCGCGCCGGTCCAGTGCCCGTGGCTGCCGGCGTTGTCGCCGCACGTGTAGATCGAGGGCTCGGTGCCGCGGCCGAGCTCGTGCGCAGGCGCGACGCCGACGGCGACGAGGACGACATCGGACTCGATCACGGTTCCGTCCGTGAGGACGACCGCATCGACGCGCCCGGCCGACGTCTCCCGGAACCCGGCCGCGGCCGTCTCGGTGCGGATGTCGACGCCGTGATCGCGGTACCTGCGAGCGAGCCGGGCGCCGAGCTCGGGGCCGAGCGCCCGTTCGAACGGAGCCGATCCCGCCTCGAGCAACGTCACGTCGACTCCGAGCGAGCGGGCGGTCGAGGCGACCTCTGCGCCGACGAAGCCGCCGCCGACGATTGCAAGGCGGGCTCCCGGGAGCAGCTCGTCACGAAGCGCCTCGGCGTCGGCAAGCGTGCGCAGGACGTGCACGCCCGCAGGCGAGGCGAACGGAAGGTGCCGCGGCCGGGCGCCGGTGGCGAGGACGAGCGTGTCCCAGCCGAGCTCGAGCCCCGAGCTCGTCCTCACGGTCCTTCTCGTTCGATCGACCGAGTCCACGCGCTGTCCGAGCACGAGCTCGATCCGTTGCTCGGCCCAGAACGACTGGGGGCGCAACAGCAGGTCGTCGGCGTTCTTCGAGCCGGCGAGGAACTCCTTCGAGAGCGCGGGCCGCTCGTAGGGCGCGACGGGCTCCTCGCCGACGAGCACGAGGTCGCCGTCGAACCCCTCTGCGCGGAGCGTCTCGGCGCAGCGCGCCCCCGCAAGGCCCGCGCCCACGATGACGACCGAGCGACCGTCCATCAGGCCGCCTCCGCCTCTTCCTCGATCACGGTGATCGCAGCCATCGGACAGGCCGCCGCCGCATCGAGCACGGCCGGGTCGTCCGTCACTCCGACGCGAACCGTTGCGTTTCCGCTCGCGTCGAGCTCGATCACCTCCGGAGCAAGGTCGGCGCAGGCGCCGAAGCCGCTACACAGTGAGCGGTCGATCTGAATTCGGTACATGGTTTCCTCCTTTGGTCGATGGTCGAACGGGACGGTTGAAAGCGCGCCACGCGGTCGCGAAGACGACCGAGCCGACGGCGCCGACGTAGAGCGCGAAGGCCCACGGCGTCGGCGTGTCGGTCCCGGCGGCCAGGCCGTGAACCGTGGCCAGCGCGAAGATTCCGAACGTCGCCCAGTGCAGGCGCCGCCAGGCGCGCATCCCGATGCGCTTGCGCAGCGGGAACGAGACGATGATCAGAGCCATCAGATTCGCGGCCACGACGCCGAGCGCCGTCCAGACCGGCCGGTACGGCGCCAGCCCCGGCACGAGGAGCGCCGCCAGGCTGATGTGCACGGTCGAATCGAGCACGAGCGTGAGCCCGTGGAGGGCCACCGCGCCGAGCCCCAGGAAAGCGAGAAAGCGGTGCGTGTCCGTGACCGCGGCGGCGCTCAGGGCGCGCCCGAACGGCCGGGACTTGAGGACGAGGCCGGCGAGAACGGACATCGTCAGCAGGACGTAGGCCGTGAGGCCGCTCGCCCGCGCGAGGATCCAGAACGTCGGGTCTCTCATCGGAGGCCTCCGGCGAGGCGGGTTCGCCCGTCGGCCGTCACGAGCACACACGGCAGCCCGCGTTCGTCGGCCTCCCTGACCGCCTGCTCTTCGCCGACGAGGAAGAGCGCCTTCGCCCACACCTCCGCCTGGACGGAATCGGAGGCGACGACCGTCAGCCGAAGCAAGTCGCTGTCCGACGGGTCGCCGGTCTTCGGGTCGATCAGGTGGTGGAGCTCGCGGCCGTTCCTGCGCCAGCGCCGGCGGTCGCGGCCCGACGTGGCCAGCGCGCCGGACGAGAGCTCGAGCGTGAGGGATCCGTCGGCCGTCTCCACGCCCACGGGCCACGCACCGCCGTCGACGGCCACGTCGCCGCCGGCGTTGACGAGCGCCGGGCCCGCTGCGCCCAGCAAGCGGGCCGCGCGTGCAGCCGCGTAGCCCTTGCCGATGCCACCGAAGTCGAGCCGGACTTGGGCGTCCAGCTCGATCCGGGGCCCGTCGACGCGAACGGAGCCGCCGCACGAGGAGCCGACGACCACGGCCGTCCCGTTCTGCGGAACGTGCTCGAACGAGCGGTCGTACCCGGCTGAGACGACAGCGTCGTGGACCGTGGGATCGAAACGGCCGCCCGTCTCTTCCCGGGCCTCGAGCGCGAGAGCAACGATCTCCCGCAGCTCGGGCCCGGCCTCGAGCGAGCCCGCCTCGTTCAGGCGAGAGAGCTCCGACTCCGGGCGGAAGCGGGAGAGGATCGCCTCGAGCCGGTGGAATTCCTCCTCGGCGGCGGCCAGTGCCTCTCCCGCTTCTGCAGCGTCGACCAGGAGCTCGATGTCCGTGCCCATCGCCCGGAACCGCCGCGCCTCCATCACGAAGTCCTCGTGACGGTCAGTGGCGGAAGGCTGACGACGCGGACCGAGGGAGCCGCGGCGGCGGCCAGCTGCGCCTTGCGCGCACTCGCGATCTGCGACTGCCGCTTGCGAAGCTGGACCCGGTAGACCGCCCAGCGGTGCCGCACGAGCCTCTGCACCGTGGCGCTCTCGTGCCGGAGGCGCTGCTCGCGGGCGGCCAGGGCCGTCAACCGCGGATCCTTCTGGGTCCCGCTCGCCGTCCACGGACGCGCTCCGATCGTCGCCCACACCAGGAAGAACACGAACAGGGCGAGAGCGAGCGAGTACAGGCGGGCGACGTGGCTAGTCATCGCCGCCCTCCTGCTCGTGCTCGGACTCGTGGTGGCTGTTGTGTCGCACGACGACGACCGGAGCCGGCCGCTGATACACGATCCGCGGAGCCTGTGCCCGGCTCGAGCCGTTCGCCGCCGGAACGGCCGGCAGGGCCGGAGGCTTGTCCCGGCGAGCGCGCGCGATGTCTCGCGCGACCTTGTCGAGCCGATGCGCCCGCGCGGAGATGGCCGCATTCGAGGCGCCCGGCTTCGCCGACGTCGTCTGGAGCCCGGCCGTGCGGGTGGCCGCGGCCACTCCGAGCGCGCCCGAGACACCGAGGATGAGGGCTACGACTGTGACGTGGATCTTGTTCATCTCGACCTCCAGTGCTTGACGCTTTCGACGGTAGGCGGGCGCGCCCAAGCTGCGGGTTACCGCTCGGCAAAGGTTTGGCACGCCCCGGCAAAAGTTCGGCAAAGTCGGCAAACCGACCGCGCCGGCCGCTCGTATGGCGTCCCGAGCGGCACGTCCTGAAGGCGATGCTGCGGAAAACCCGCATCTCGATCAGCCCCGCCACCGATGTCGTGACCGGCGTCCAGAGCGACAGTCAGAGCATCGACACGCAGGAGGTTCCGATGAGCATCACCAAAGATTTCCGTTACGAGGTCGGCGTCGCCTGGGAAGGCGACCGGATCACGAGTGTCACCTCGCCGGGCAAGCCCGAGCTCACGGTGGCCACGCCGCCCGAGTTCAAGAACGGCGTGCCGGGCGTCTGGTCACCCGAGGACCTGCTCGTCGCCTCTGTCGCATCGTGCTACGCCGTGACGCTGGTTGCTGTCGCGGAGCGACGCGATCTGCCGCTCCACGACCTGCACGTCAGCGGCACGGGCCATCTGACGAAGCGTGACGACGGCCGCTTCGGCTTCGTGGCGATCGAGCTCACGGCGACGATCCGGACCGACGAGCCTGCCCTCGACGCGATCCAGCGGACGGCACGGTACGCCGAGCGTGCGTGCCTGGTCACGATGGCGCTCGACGTTCCGGTGCACATCGAAGTCGTCGTGCAGCCGGTGACCGCCGCCCACCCGGTCGTCGCGTAGGGGCTGCGCCTGAGGTCAGATCAGGCCGACGACCCGGCCGTCGGCGTCGAGATCCATCCGCTCCGCGGCGGAGTGCGCGGGGAGCCCGGGCATCGTCTGCGTCTCCCCGCACACGGCGACGATCCAGCCGGCGCCGGTGTAGGCGCGCAGCTCGCGAACCGGGAGGACGAAGCCGCTCGGAGCGCCGACCAGCTCCGGGTCGTGCGACAGGGACAGGTGGGTCTTCGCGACGCAGACCGGGAGCTTGTGCAGCTCGGCCGGCAGGCGCTCGAGCGTCTCTTTCGCCCGCGGGGAGAACTCGACCCCTGCGCCGCCGTAGATCTTGCGGGCGAGAGCGTCCAGCTTCGCTTCGAGCGGATCCTCGAGCTCGTAGAGGAACCGTGCCTGGGCGCCCCGGTCCGCGGCTTCGACCACGATCTCGGCGAGCGCGCTCGCTCCGGCGCCGCCGTGCTCGTAGGCGTCGTTGACCGCCGCGCCGAAGGCGCCGTGCTCCAGCGCGAGGGCCGTCAAGGCGTCGAGCTCGACGGGCGTGTCGCCGGGAAACTTGTTCACGGCGACGACCGCGTCGAAGCCCAGCTCCTGCACGATCCGCAGGTGCGCGGCGAGATTCGCGGCGCCCCGCTCGAGTGCCGGGAGCCCGCCGTCCGGATCGCCGCCGTGCCGCTTCAGCGCCTGCGTCGTGGCGACGAGGACGACGGCGTCGGGCGAGAGCCCGCCGGCCCGGCAGACGATGTGGATGAACTTCTCGAAGCCGAGGTCGCTGGCGAAGCCTCCCTCGGTGACGACGTAGTCCGCGAGCTTCAGGCCGACGAGGTCGCCGATGAGGGAGCTGTTCCCGTGCGCGATGTTCGCGAACGGCCCGGCATGGACCAGCGCCGGCTGGCCCTCGATCGTCTGCACCAGGTTGGGCTTGATCGTGTCCTTGAGCAGAACGGCCATCGCGCCGGCGATGTCCAGATCCTCGGCGGTCACCGGGACCCCCTCGACGCTCGTTGCAACGGTGATCGCGCCCAGGCGGTGTCGCAAGTCGTCCCGGTCCCGGGCCATCGCAAGGAGGGCCATGACCTCGGACGCGGCCGTGATGTCGAACCCGCTCTCGCGCGGGAACGGTGCGTCCTCGCCGACCCCGACCGTGATCCGGCGCAGGACGCGGTCCTCGATGTCCAGGCACCGGCGCCAGGTGATCGTGGCCGGATCGATGGCCGAGCTCGTTTCCATGCAGAAGATGCGCGTCGATCGCCGAGGCGAGCAGGTTGTTGGCGGCGGCGATCGCATGCAGGTCACCGGTGAAGTGCAGGTTGATGTCCTCGCGGGGGACGACCTGGGCACGGCCGGCTCCGGTGCCTCCACCCTTGGCGCCGAGCGTCGGCCCGACGGAAGGCTCTCGGAGGCAAACGAGCGAGCTCTCACCGATCTGGCCGAAGCCCTCGGTGAGAGCGACCGCGGTCGTCGTCTTGCCCTCGCCGGCCTTCGTGGGCGTGACCGCCGTGACGGCGATCAGCTTTCCATTGCCGCGCGTCGCGAGCCGGTCGAGAACGGACAGGTCGATCTTCGCCTTGTCGCGGCCGAAGAGCTCGACCTCGGCAGGATCGAGGTCGAGGCTCGCTGCGAGCTCGGAGATCGGACGCAGCTCAAATTCGGCCAGCGGGCCGGCCTCAGCTTCCGTGGCCATGGCTCAGCTTATGCGCACGGCGGCCGGCAGCGCCATCAGTGTCGACGCTGAGCGGTGCGCGGATAACCCGAAACCTGCTTCGGGGCGCCCTCCGATGCGGACCGGTCGCCCGGGCCCGAGCATCTGAGCGAAAGGAGGAGACATGACATCTCCAGCAACGATTGCGCGCAAACGCCCCGGGGCCTCGCAGCTGCATCGCGTCTCCGCCGGCGAGGCGATGCATAGGGGCGTGCTCAGCGTGCCCTTCCACACTCCGCTGACGAAGGTCGCCGAGATGATGGCGCGCTACCGGATGCACTGTGTCGTGGCGCTGGACGAGCGCGGCGAGTATCAGACCCGCTACTGGGGCCTCATCCCCGCCGCCGAACTGGTTCGAATCGCGACCACGCAGGACCTCGAGGATCGAACCGCGGGCGGCAGCATGACCTCGCAGGTCGTCACCGTCGAGCCGGCCGATTCGGTTCACGATGCCGCCGAGCTGATGAGTGACCACGAGGTCGACCACGTGATCGTCGTCGACCCGGTCTCCGATCGGCCCGTCGGCGTCATCTCGACACTCGATGTCGCGCAGGTGCTCGCGGGCGAGCGGCCGCACACGCCCCGCGGCGCGTACCGCGTCGCGCAGCTGATGAAGAGAAACGTCCTGACGGTCGGGCCGAGCACCCCGCTCCGTGAGGTCGCCCGGCTCCTGTCCGACAAGGGCATCTCGGGAGTTCCGGTCGTCGAGCAGGGGAACGTGCTCGGAGTCGTCTCGGAGACGGACATCGTCGCCAAGGAACGCGGCCCCGTCGTTCACCGTCCCCGCCTCGCGAGGTGGTTCACCCGAGAGCCGAGGCGCGCCGACACGGAACGCCTCGCGGCCCGCACCGCAGACGAGGCGATGACCGCTCCTGCGATCACGATCGAGTCCTGGCGCACGGCTGCCGACGCCGCCGCCCTCATGCTCGACCGGCGCGTGCATCGACTCCCGGTGCTCGAGGACGGCAAGCTCGTCGGGATCGTCTCGCGGGCCGACCTCGTCAGCGCGTTCTCACGTTCCGACGAGGAGATCGCGCTCGACGTCCGCGACGACGTGCTGCTCGGGTCCTTCTGGATCACTCCGGGCGACGTGGACGTCTCGGTGCGTCACGGTGAGGTCACGCTGCGGGGCGCCGTCGAGTCCGACCTCCTGGTCGAGCTCGTGTCGGAAGCCGTTCAGCGAGTCCCGGGCGTCGTCCGGGTCAAATCGAAGCTCGGCGCACGAGCGACCGACGAGCCTCCGGCCGAGGTTCGACGGCTCTTTCCGAGCGCCTGAGGACAGGGTCGGCGGGCGGCCTACCCCACTGCGGCGGGGAGGCCGCCCGCGGCCCGTCGGTTGACCGCGTCGAGGGCGTGGGCCGTCGCCCGAAGAAGGCGGCGCGCCCGGACGCTCGTCAGCCGCTCGCAGACGAAGTCCCAGTGCAGCGACACCCAGTCTCCGGCCTTCAGGCCTTCCGCGAACGTGAGCTCGTCGGCACGCCAGCTGACCTCGCGCGGAGCCCATGGCCCGAGCTTCAGGTCCTCCCCGGACCACGTGAGGAGCGGCGCGAGGACCTGCGCCCGGTCGCCGTCGACCGTCTGCACCTGGGCCGGGGTCGTGCGGCATTGGTCGAGGACGCGGAGCGGCTCGTCGACCACGCCCGTCCGCATGAGCCCGAACCAGGGATAGACCGCGAAGACGTGGAACGAATGGTGAGGCACGGCTCCCGCCGCAACCGCGTCGAGGATGTCCTGCCAGCCGCGGCCGACGCGCCCCCGGAACCGATCCTCGACGTGCCGGGCCAGGGACTGCGGCGCCACCTTGTCGAGCAACCCGTTCCCGACCCAGTACGCATCGACCACACGGGGATCGAGCGGATCGTCGATCCGATTGGCCGTCGCGATCAGCGTCAGGTACGGCCAGGCCCCCTCGAAGGAGCGCGCCAGCTCCGCGAGCCCGGGGTCGGACGCCTTCGCGTCCCCGTACTGGAGCAGCGTGCGCGGCTCGTCGGCGCCGCAGTACCCGAGTGCGTTCGGCGCGTAGGCGTACTGGGCGAAGAGGAGCGGGCCGGCGGTCATGCGGGTCCCGGCGAGACGCGCCTGCGGGCCGGAACGGCGATCAGGATCGCGCCCGCCGTGATCAGGGCCACGGCGCCGAGGTCGAAGGTGACGCCGTCCGCCCAGCGCGAGAGCAGGGCCGTGACCACGGCTCCGAAGACGAGCACGGCCGTCACGTCGACCGCCTGCGCCCGGGCGAGCGCCGCGAACCAGATCGCCACGTAGCCGGCGAGGATCAAGCCGGTCAACAGGACCCAGCTCCACTGGTCCCGGGACAGTGAGACGAGCTCGTCCCCGCGGCCGGAGACCACGACCCAACCGAGCAGGACGATCGTCCCGAGCGCCATGCGTGCCGCACCGACGAGCCGGGAATCGAGGTCGGCGAGCAGCTTCTTCGCGACGATCACCTCCACCGCCCAGAGCAGGGTCGCCGCGAGAATCATCGCCTCCCCCGACCGGAAGACGACCGTGCCGGCGTCTCCCACCAGCCACGCCTGTCCGACGAGGAGCATCGCGATCGCGGCGAAGTGCGGCCACCCGAGACGCTCGTGGAGAAGCGGGACGGCCAGGATCACGACCCACACGACCAGCGTCTTCTGGATGAAGGCGGCCTGCGTCGCCTCCGCGCGGGAGAGACCCTCGAAGAAGAGGACGAACGGCACGCTGCCGCCGATGACGGCGATCGCGAGCAACCCGAGCCGGTGCCCGCGAATGCTTGGCAGCGCACTGCGCGGGCCGCCGAGAAGCGGCGCTGCGAGCGCGAGCAGCAACACGCCCGCGACGGCGTTCTTCGCCGTCGTGTAGACGGTCGCGTCCCCGAAGTGCTTGACGGCGTGACCGTTGACGAAGATCGCGACGCCGCTGATCAGCGCCGCGACGAATGCCAGCGCGATGCCGGTCGCCCGGGTCGAGCTCATTCCAGTCCTCCTTCGGTTCGCAGTGCCAACGCTTCCTCGGCCGCCTTCGGCTCGAGGACCTCGACGGGGATCCCGAGGTGGACGAGCACGTAGTCCCCCGGCTGGATCTCGGGCACGAATGCGAGCGGGACGACCTTCCCGCAGCCGAGCCGGCCCGTCCTGGCCCCACCGTCCTCCCACGCTTCGTCGAGCACGTCGATCGAGCCGAGGCACATCAGGCCGTCTCCTCGAGCTCGACGCTCTCGAGCACGACCCCTTGCGCGTTCGGAGCGGTCGTGTTCTCGTCGAGCACCGCCTCGACGAGCGCGCCCTCGGCGATCGTGCCGCGCGACGAGTCGCGGAAATGCTCGCGGAAGTGCTCGGGCGTGAAGTGCGACAGCGCGCCGAGCCGGACGGACACCTTCGTCACACCGGTCGCGCCCTCGGACTCCGCGAGCGTCACGATCCGCGTCATCAGGTCGCGCATCAGCGCCTGCTCGTGCATCCCGCCTCCTCCAGCACCAGCTCCACCGCGCGCTCGACGCCCTCCTGCGCGGGGCCGCTGAGCTCGGTTCCCGAGCCGAAGACCTCACCCTCGATCCCGAAGACGACGATCCGCGCCGGCAGCCGGCCGATCGCGCGCGCGAGCTCGATCGTGTCGCCGATCCCGAGCGCGTGGGTCGACGAGCGGAACTCCCGGGTCGGGAGCGCCTCGGAGGTCGCGTCGAACCGGTGCACCGTGCCCGGTTCCGCCTCGGAGGAGACCGCATCGACGACGAGGGCCGCATCGGCTCCCTCCCAGGCGTCGATCAGCCGCGTCGGCTCGAGCCCGCAGACGACGACGTCGACCTCGTCCGCTGCGCGTTCCTGCACGCGCCGCGCGACCTCGCGGCCCGCGGCGTCGTCGCCGCGGTAGGCGTTTCCGATCCCGATGACCACGGTTCGGCTCACTCGCGCACGATCTCCAGGTCGAGAAAGTGCGTGGCGCAGGAGATGCACGGATCGAAGTTGCGGATCGCCTGCTCGCAGACATGACGGAGGTCGTCGTCGGAGAGCTCGTGGTAGCGCTCGACGACCTGGCGCAGGTCCTCCTCGATCGCGAGCTGGTTCTGGGACGTGGGCGGGACGATCTTGGCGTCCAGGATCGTGCCGTCGGCGTCGAGCTCGTAGCGGTGGTAGAGAAGCCCGCGCGGCGCCTCGGTCGCGCCGTGGCCGACCCCGGCGCGCGGCTCGACCTTCGCTGCCGGCTCGTCCGGCTCCTCGTACTCGCCGATCAGCCGGAGCGCCTCGTCGCAGGCGTAGACGAGCTCGACGCTGCGGACGACGATGCTGCGGAAGGCGTCCCGGCAGGGGACGTCGAGGCCGACCTCGGCGGCCACCTCGCGCGCGAGCGGCGAAAGCCGGTCGGCGCTGAGCGCGTAGCGTGCGAGTGGGCCGCAGAGATACGTGCTTCCGTCCGTGCGACGGGAATGGAGCGCGTTCGAGCGCTCGACGTGCTCCTCGAAGAAGTGCTGCTCGTACTCTTCGACGCCGACGTCGAGCCCCCGGTCGGAGACGACGCGCCCGCTCTCGATCGCGTAGGCACCCGGCTCGGCGAGGGCGACGAGCTCGCACTCGACGGCACGCTCCGGAAACTCGAAGCCGGCTGTCCAGCGAACCGTCTCCACGGCGGCTTCGCGCGCCCGCTCGAGCGGCTCGACGAGCTCCTGCAGCTCACGCTTCCTGGGCGCTCGGTAGAACCCGCCGACCTTCACGTTCACGGGATGGATCTCGCGGCCCCCGATGACGATCATCAGCTCGTTGCCCGTCTTCTTCAGGGACAGGCCCCGCTGGACGACGTCGGCGTGCTCGCGCGCCATCTCCACGGCGCCGGAGTAGCCCAGGAAATCGGGCGCATGGAGCATGTAGACGTGCAGCGCATGGCTCTCGATCCACTCGCCGCAGTACAGGAGCCGCCGCAGGATCTGGATCGGCTCGCTCACCTCGACGCCGCAGAGATCCTCCATCGCGTTGATGGAGCTCATCTGGTAGGCGACCGGGCAGATGCCGCAGATGCGCGAGGTGATGTCCGGAGCCTCGAGGAAGGAGCGTCCGCGCAGGAGCGCCTCGAAGAAGCGCGGCGGCTCGAAGATCCGTAGCTCGACCTCGTCGACCCGGCCGTCCACGATCCGGACCGACATCGCTCCTTCGCCCTCCACCCTGGCGAGGTAGTCAGTCTTGATCGTGCGGCGCGTCGGCGTGCTCACGCTTCCTCCGGAAGGCTTCCACGTTGAAGGTCGATAGCGCCCGCTGTAGGCCTTGCTCGTCGACGCCGAGGTTCCGCCACCAGGCCTCGAGGGACGCCATGTTCGGGGTCTCGGCGGGGCCGAAGCAACCGAAGCAGCCTCGGTTGTAGGCGGGGCAGATCGCGCCGCAGCCGGCCTGGGTGACCGGCCCGAGGCACGGAATTCCGTGCGAGACCATCACGCACGGGATGCCCCGGCTCTTGCACTCGACGCAGACGGAATGGGTCGCGATGTTGGGGCGGCGCCGGTGCAGCATCGCCGAGACGAGCTCGACCAGCTGCTGCTTGTTGATCGGGCAGCCGCGGAGCTCGAAGTCGACGTCGACATGGTCGGCGATCGGCGTCGAGGTGGCGAGCGTGGAGATGTACTCCGGGCTCGCGTAGACGGCGGCGACGTAGTCCTCGATCTGCGCGTAGTTGCGGAGCGCCTGGATCCCGCCGGCGGTCGCGCAGGCTCCGATCGTGACCAGCATCCGCGAGGCGGCGCGGACCTCCTTGATCCGCTCCTCTTCCTCGGGAGTCGTGATCGAGCCCTCGACGAGGGAGACGTCGTACGGCCCCGCGACCGTCGCGCTCGACGCCTCGAGGAAGTGCGCGATCTGGACGCTGGCGGCGATCGCCAGCAGGTCGTCCTCGACGTCGAGGAGGCTCAGCTGGCAGCCGTCGCAGGAGCTGAACTTCCAGACGGCGAGTGTCGGCCGCTGCTCCATCTCAGAGCTCCCTCACCGCGAGCCACCCGCGGACCTGCTCCCAGGAGAAGACGGGCCCGTCGCGGCAGATGAGGAACGGCCCGAGCTGGCAGTGCCCGCAGTGACCGATGCCGCAGCTCATGCTGCGCTCGAGCGAGACGTACGTGCAGTCCGCCGTCACCCCACGCTCGAGGAGCGCGGACACGGTGACCCGCATCATCACCTCGGGCCCGCAGACGAGCGCAACCGCCGACTCGGGGTCGAACGTCACGTCCCGCAGCAGGTCGGAGACGAAGCCGACGCGGTCCAGCCACGAGCGGGTGCCTGCGTCGACCGTCAGGTGGACGTCGAGGCCCTCCTCGCGCCACGCCTCGAGCTGCTCGGGATAGAGAAGGTCGCCTGGCGTGCGTGCGCCGTAGAGCAGCAGCAGGCGGCCGTACGACTCACGGTCGGCCAGCAGAGCCTCGACGGCGGGTCGGAGCGGCGCGAGCCCGAGCCCGCCCGCGAGGACGACGACGTCTGCCCCGGTCGCGTCCGCGAGCGGCCAGGTCGTCCCGAACGGCCCGCGCACCCCGATCGTTCCGCCGCGCGGCGCGCGACAGAGCTCCGCCGTGACCGCACCGACGTCGCGCACCGTGTGCACGAGCGAGCCGTCGGCGCCGCGTCCGCTGATGGAGATCGGCGCCTCGCCGACGCCGTACGCCGTGAGCATCGCGAACTGCCCCGGCTCCAGCTCGATCGGCGCGCCGGCGGACAGGGACGAGCTCGAGCGTCCACGTGTCCGCCGTCTCACGCGCTCGACTCCTGACCACGTAGGGCTGCGGCACCATCGGGCCGGGCGCGACCGAGTGAGGCTCAGCGGCCACCGCTGCCTCCGTAGAGATCGGCGAGCCGCAACCGCGTCGCGTTGAGGCGTTCGAGGAGCACCGCGGAGAAGCGCTGCATCAGCTCGTAGCCGAGGGCCGGATCGTCGTCGCACTTGCCTCTGATGCAGGCGCCGTCGACGGCGACCGCCCGCACGGGCGCCACCGCTCTCGCGTCGAAGTGCCACACATGGGGCGCGAACAGCCACGACCAGCCGACGACCGAGCCGGCCTCGATCGTCTCGATGGTCAGAGGGCCACGGCCGGGGACGTACAGCTCGAGCGCGACGCGGCCGCGCCGGACGACGTAGAAGACGTCTGCGGGCTCTCCCTCTCGAAAGAGCGTCTCGCCGGCCTCGAACCCGATCGTCCGCGAGCAGCCCGCGAGCTGCTCGGCGTACAGGTCGTCCATGCCGGAGAAGACGGACGACTCGAGCACGACCCGATCAAGAGTTCTCATCGCCGACTCCTTCCTGGCCGCGGATCGCGGCCGCTTCCTCCGTGATGTCGATCCCGACCGGGCACCACGCGATGCAGCGGCCGCAGCCGACGCAGCCGCTCGTGCCGAACTGGTCGTGCCACGTGGCGAGCTTGTGGGTCATCCACTGGCGGTAGCGGGAGCGCCCGCTCTGACGGACGCTGCCGCCGTGCACGTACGCGTGGTCGAGCGAGAAGCAGCTGTTCCAGACCCGCTCGCGCTCGACAGTCTCTCCGGCCAGGTCGGCGGTGTCCTCCACGCCGACGCAGAAGCAGGTGGGGCAAACGAGCGTGCAGTTGCCGCAGGAGAGGCAACGATCGGCGACCTCGTCCCAGCGCGGATGCTCGAGGTTCTGGAGGATGTCCTCCTTCAAGCCTTCGGTGTCGAGTGTCCGGCCCATGCTCGCCCGTGCGTTCTCGACCAGCGCATGAGCGGCGTCCCGGTCGGTGGCGTCCGCGTCCCCGTGCGTGACCTCTCGCATCACCTCGGCGCCGCGCTCGCTGCCGATCCGAACGAGGAAGCGGTGCTCGCCGTCGAGCAGCTCGGTCAGCGCGAGGTCGTACCCGCTCTCCGCCGACGGGCCGGTGCCCATCGAGTCGCAGAAGCAGAGCCGGCCCGGCTCGGCGCAATCGACGACGATGACGAAGATCCCCTCGCGGCGCGCCGCATAGTCGCGGTCGACGTACCGGCCGCCGGTCAGCACGCGATCCTGAATCCCGATTGCGGCCAGATCGCAGCTGCGAACTCCGAAGAACGCGAACGGCTTGTCGGGCGGCGGCTCCTCCTCGACCTCCGTGACCTCGCCGTTCCGGCGAGCGCGCCACAGCCGCACACGCGGCGGGAGCAGGAACTGCTTCCACGAGTGCGGCCCGACGGTGAATCCGAAGCGCGCCTCGTCGTCGCGCGGCTCGACGCGGTACGAGCCGGGGTCGTGGATCTCGGTCCAGCCCGCCGGAAGCTCGTCCGCCGATTCGAGCTCGTCGTAGACGATCGCCCCGTCCCGGAGCGTCGGACCGACGACCTTGTAGCCGCGGGCCCGAAGCGTGTCGACGAGCTCGTTCAGCCCCTCGAGGGGGATCACGCGCTCGGATGTCGTCTGCGCGCTCACTCTTGCGAGAATCGTTCCTCAGGAAGCGCTGCCGGTACTTCGGTGCAGACTCCCACTGTTCATGCGGATTTCCCGCAACGAGAGGAGTGGCAATGCTTGGCTGGATCGGCGACATCGAGCGTGAGACGCTCGACAACACGACGTTCCGGACCGTCGTCTTCACGGGCGAGCACACCCAGCTCACCGTGATGAGCATCGAACCGGGCGACGACATCGGCCGTGAGGCTCATCACGATCGCGACCAGTTCATCCGGATCGAGCAGGGAACGGCACGGGTGGAGCTCTCCCGGACCGAGGAGGCGATCGACGAGACGCACGATGCGGAGGCCGACTGGGCCATCATCGTCCCGGCCGGAGTCTGGCACAACGTCGTCAACACCGGAACCGAGGCGCTGAAGGTCTACTCGCTCTACTCGCCGCCCGAGCACCCGGACGGCACGGTCCATCGCACGAAGGCGGACGCGGTAGCCGCCGAGCACCACTAGGACAAAACCGCATCGCGCTTGCGCGACCTCCCCGATGCGTGCGCGCCGCCCGCGTCGGAAGCTGGGTCCGACCACGGACTTGGAGGAACTCATGTCTACGACTGCGAAGGAAGCGGACCTCGCCGGTCCCGGGATCGGCAGCTACGACGAGCTCGAGGGCATCCTCCCGGACGACTACCGGCCGCTGATCGACCCGCTCGAGACCATGCGCGCCCTCTACGGAGCGAAGCGCCTGATCGAGGACCGGCTCTGCGAGGAGCTCAACCTGACGATGGTGCAGGTCCCGCTGATCGTCGACTCGGCGAGCGGCGTGAACGACTACCTCGACCGTGACGGGTCGCGAACTCCGATCCAGTTCCACATCGCGAACGACCACGGGCGAAACCCGATCGACGCCGAGGTCGTCCAGGCGGCGACGAAGTGGAAGCGGATGGCCTTGGCCAGTTCGGGCTCGGCCCCGGTGAGGGCCTGCTGACCGACATGCGCGCCGTCCGCAAGGACTACTTCCTCGACCACGATCACAGCGCCTACGTCGACCAGTGGGACTGGGAGCGCGTCGTCGCGCCCGAAGAGCGGACGCTCGAGTTCCTGACCGCGATCGTCCGCGCGATCTGGAAGGTGCTGAAGGAGGCGGAGGCGCACGTGCACGAGCTGCATCCCGTGCTCGCCGAGGCGTATCCGCCGTTGCCCGACGAGCTGACCTTCATGCACGCGGAGGAGATCCTCGACGCCTATCCGGACTTGCCGCGGAAGCAGCGCGAGACGGCGATCCTGCAGGAGGTGCCCGCGCTCTTCATCTACGGGATCGGCTGGCCGCTCGCCGACGGATATCCGCACGAGCTGCGGGCCGCCGACTACGACGACTGGTCGACCGAGACCATCTCGGCGGACGGACGCCCGATGCACGGGCTGAACGGCGACATCCTCGTCTGGAACCCGGTCACACGTCGCCGGCACGAGCTCACGTCGATGGGGATCCGCGTCACGAAGGAGGGTCTGCGGCGCCAGCTGGAGCTGTCCGGCCAGCTCGACTTCCTCGAGCTTCCGTATCACCGGGCGATCATGGCGGACGAGATCCCGCTCTCGATCGGCGGAGGAATCGGCCAGTCCCGGACGATGATGCTCCTGCTGCGAAAGGCTCATCTCGGAGAGGTGAGCGTCACGGTCTGGCCGCAGGTGCTCAAGGAGCTGTGCGAGAAGCGCAACATTCACGTTCTCCAGTAGCGAAGGCGCAGGAGGCTCGGCCGAGCCGGCCGGGCCTCTGCGCGTAGTTCTCCGAAGGAAGCTCCGAGGAAGCCCCGATGGCCGCGCGGCCGGCCGGCGCCAACCTGAGCCCATGGCGCGCAAGCGGATCGTCATCCTGGGCGGCGGCACCGGCGGCACGATGGTCGCCAACCGGCTGCGCCGGCGCTTCGATGCCGACGAAGCCGAGATCCACGTCGTCGACCGTGACGACCGCCACGTCTACCAGCCGGGGCTGCTCTTCGTCCCCTTCGGGCTCACCTCGCTGGACGAGATCGTCCGGCCGCGCACGCGGCAGCTGCGGAACGGGATCGTCTTCCACGAGCGAGAGATCGACGCGGTCTGGATCGAGCGGGACGAGCTCCTGCTCGACGACGGCACGATCCTCCCCTACGACGTGCTCGTCGTCGCCACGGGATCGCGTCTGCAGCCCGAGGAGACGGAGGGGCTCACCGGCCCCGGCTGGAACGAGCGCGCCTTCACGTTCTATACGCCGGAGGGAGCCGCGGCGCTCGCGACGGCGCTCGAGCGCTTCGACGGCGGTCGCGTCGTGGTCAACCTCGTCGACATGCCGATCAAGTGCCCGGTCGCGCCGCTCGAGTTCGCGTTCCTCGCCGAGTGGTACTTCCGGGAGCGCGGGATCAGGGACCGGGTCGACCTCGTCTTCTCCACGCCGCTCGACGCGGCGTTCACGAAGCCCGTCGCCTCCGAGCACCTGGCCGGCCTGCTCGACGAGAAGGCGATCGAGCTCGTCACCGAGTTCAACGCAGGCGAGGTCGACTCGGATCGCGGCAAGCTGATCTCCTACGACGGTCGCGAGCTCGACTTCGACCTGCTCGTGACCGTGCCGCTGCACGGCGGGGCAGCCTTCGTCGAGCGCTCCCCCGGCCTGGGCGACGCGCTCGGCTTCGTCCCGACCGACAAGAGCACCCTCCAGTCGATGGCGTCGCCCGAACGTGTTCGCGCTCGGGGACGCGGCCGACCTGCCGACGTCGAAAGCAGGCTCGGTCACGCATTTCGAGGCCGAGGTGCTGACCGAGAACGTCGCCCGCTTCCTCGCCGGCCAGGAGCTCGAGCCGGGCTACGACGGCCACTCGAACTGCTTCATCGAGACCGGCTTCCACAAGGCTCTCCTGATCGACTTCAACTACGAGACCGAGCCGCTCCCGGGCCATTACCCGACCGCGCTCGGGCTCCCGCTGCTGCGCGAATCGCGCGTCAACCACCTCGGGAAGCTCATGTTCCAGTGGCTCTACTGGCACGTGCTGCTCCCGGGCCGTGACCTGCCGGGGCTCGGGCCGACGATGCCCACGGCCGGCAAGAAACGCGCTCTGTCACTCACCGGCTAGGAGGACGACATGACCATGACCCTGATCGCCGATGCCCCGGTCGACGTCGACGCCGAGGGCTTCATGACCGACCCCGGCCAGTGGAACGAGCCGATCGCCGAAGCGATCGCCCGCCAGAACGGCATCTCCGAGCTGACCGATCGGCACTGGCTCGTCGTCAGGTTCATGCGCGAGCGGTACCTGACGACGGGAGCCGCGCCGTCCATTCGGGCGCTCGGCAAGGAGTCCGGAGTTCCGATCAAGGAGCTCTACGCGCTCTTCCCCAAAGGGCCCGCGAAACTCGCCGCCAAGGTCGGCGGCATCCCCAAGCCCAAGGGCTGCATCTAGGAGGAGGACGAGATGACGACCATGTACACACCGGACCACCTCGAGTTCGAGCTCCGAGCCGCCCCCGACCCCGAGCCCGAGACGATCGAGAAGGTCTCGATCATCGTCTCGAAAGGCTCCCTCGAGGGGATCTATCCCGGCCTGATCATGGCCAACGGAGCCCGCATGGAGGGCATCGAGGCCGACCTCTTCTTCACCTTCTTCGGGCTCGACGCGATCCGCAAGGACCGCTACGAGAAGATCAAGGTGGCGACGGTCGGCAACCCGGGCCTGCACATGCCCACGCTGCTCGGCGCGATTCCCGGCTTCTCCGCGCTCGCCACGAAGATGATGAGCCGGCAGATGGAGAAGATCGACATCCCGCCGATCCCGGAGTTCATGGAGCTCGTCTCCGACTCGGGCGTGCGGCTCTTCGCCTGCAAGGCGACGGTCGACATGTTCGAGCTGACGATGGACGACTTCATCCCCCAGGTGGAGGGCATCATCAGCGTCGGCGAGTTCTACGAGCAGGCTGCCGGCGGCGAGATCATCTTCACCTAGTCGAGCAGAAAAAGGGCCCGCTCTTCGCGGGCCCTTGTGACCTTCGTGGAGCCAGTTTCGCTTTCGTCGGCTCCAGGGGAGAAGGGGTTCGGGGGGTTCTGCCTACTGCGCCTTCTCGGTGGAGCTTCGTCCTACTTGCGAACTGTTCTCTGCGCACCTCGCATCGTCCCCGAACGCAAGGGCTGGAGCATCCGTGCCTTCGCCGATCCGGCTCCGTAGTTCTCCGCGCAGGTTTGCGGATTGGTCAGGACGCACCTGAGGGGCCGCCGACCTAGCCTCGGCGTAAAGCATTCGACTAGGAGAAAAAGATGGCTTCTCACCCTGCCTATGCCGATTACCAACCCGAGAGCGATTCCGGCGCGTTCTTCAAGGCGGCCGCCGTGCTGCTCGGGATCGCAGTCGGAATCGTCGGTTTCTTCGCGCTCATGCTCTGGAGCGACGCGCGCAACGCTCGCGACGACGCGAAAGCCGCGTCGGCCGTTGCGCAGCCCGCTGCTCAGGAGCACGCCGGTGCGCTGCCGCTGAACAGCTTCGCGGGCGTCGTCCCGCCGAACGCCCAGGCTCTCGCCGAGGCGCACAAGGCCTACGACGCGACCCTCCCGCCGGCGGCTGCGGGCCCCGTGGCGAAGATCCACCTGACGCTCAAGGACATGGCCGTCCAGATCGCGCCGGGCGTCAAGTACAACACCTGGTCGTTCAGCGGCCACGGCGCCCCGGGCCCGATCCTGCACGTCCGCCAGGGCCAGCTGGTCAAGATGACGCTGACGAACGGCGGGACGATCCCGCACTCGATCGACTTCCACGCCGCGCGCATCGCGCCGAACATCGCCTTCCGTGACGTCGCTCCGGGCAAGTCCTTCTCGTTCCAGTTCCGGGCCGGCGACCCGGGGGTCTTCATGTACCACTGCGGCACGAAGCCCGTGCTGATGCACATCGCGAACGGGATGTACGGCGCGATCGTCGTCAGTCCGACCAAGCCGCTGCCGCCGGTCGACAAGAACTACGTCCTCGTCGCCAGCGAGTGGTACATGACGACTGACGGCATCAAGCAGCCCGCCAGCTTCGACATGGCCAAGGCGCACTCGATGGAGCCGGACTGGACGACCTTCAACGGGTACGCCAACCAGTACGTCACGCATCCGCTGACGGCGGACCCGGGCGACACGGTTCGCCTCTGGGTCGTCGCCGCCGGCCCGACGCTCGACACCGACTTCCACGTCGTGGGGACGATCTTCGACCGGGCCTGGCCGAACGCGAACATCACCGGCACGCCGCAGCACGGCGTGCAGACGGTGCTGGTGCCGGCCGGCGGCGGAGGCGTCTTCGACGTCAAGATCGACCAGGCCGGCCTCTACCCGTTCGTGTCGCACGCATTCGCCCACGTCGACCTCGGTCAGGTCGGGTTGCTCAAGATCGGGAACCCGCCCGGGACGATGTCGCATTGAGCGCCTACGTGGTCAACGACGGGCACCCCGCAGTGCACCCCTCGGCGTCGTTCAGCGCCACGATGCGCGTGCGCCTCGAGAACCAACCCGGCGCGTTCGCGGCGCTCGCCAAGGCGATCGGCGACGCCGGCGGCCTCCTCGGCGCGATCGACCTCGTGCGCGTCGGGCGTGGCCACAAGGTGCGCGACGTGACGTTCCTCGCGGCCGACGCCGCGCACGTCGAGCGGATCCTCGAAGCCGTACGGCAGGTGAACGGAATCGAGGTCGAGCACGTCTCCGACCGCACCTTCCTCGCCCATCTCGGCGGCAAGCTCGAGGTGACGCCGCGAACGCCGCTCAAGACGCGCGACGACCTCTCGATCGCCTACACGCCGGGCGTCGCGCGTGTCTCGTCGGCGATCGCCGCGGATCCCTCGAAGGTCTGGTCGCTGACGATCAAGCAGAACACCGTCGCCGTCGTCAGCGACGGGACCGCGGTCCTCGGGCTCGGCGACATCGGCCCCGAAGGAGCCCTGCCCGGTGATGGAGGGCAAGGCGGTGCTGTTCAAGGAGTTCGGAGGTGTCGACGCGTGGCCCGTCTGCCTGGCGACGAAGGACGTCGACGAGATCGTGCGCACGGTGATTGCGATCGCCCCCGTGTTCGGCGGGATCAACCTCGAGGACATCTCCGCTCCGCGCTGCTTCGAGGTCGAGAGCCGGCTCCGCGAGGCGCTCGACATTCCGGTCTTCCACGACGACCAGCACGGCACCGCGATCGTCGTCCTCGCCTCGCTGATCAACGCGCTCCGCGTCGTCGGCAAGGAGCTCCCGGACGTGCGCATCGTCCTGACCGGTGTCGGCGCGGCCGGCACCGCCGTCACGAAGACGCTGCTCGCTGCGGGCGCACGGGACATCGTCGGCTGCGACCGCCAGGGAGCGCTCTTCGCGGAGCGCACCGGCCTCGCTCCCGCCAAGGCCGAGTACGCCGGGCTCACGAACCCACGCGACCTGCGCTGCTCGGCCGACGAGGCCCTGGTCGGCGCAGACGTCTACATCGGCCTCTCCACGCCCGGCGCCGTCAGCGCCGACCGCGATCCGGCGCATGGCCGATCGCGCGATCGTGTTCGCGATGGCCAATCCCGTTCCCGAGGTCATGCCGGAGGAGATCGAAAGCGACGTCGAGGTGATCGCGACCGGCCGCTCCGACTACCCGAACCAGATCAACAACGTCCTCGCCTTCCCGGGCGTGTTTCGGGGCGCGCTCGACGTGCGGGCCAGCGAGATCACGAAGGAGATGGAGGTCGCTGCAGCGCACGCGATCGCTTCCGTCGTCAAGCCCGACGAGCTCGAGGCGGACTACATCGTCCCGAGCGTCTTCAACCGCGACGTCGCCCCGGCGGTCGCCAGGGCCGTCGCACAGGCGGCCGAGTCCTCCGGTGTCGCCCGCAAGAGCCCCCGCGAGGGGCAGCCGATCCGTCCGAGCTCTCGCCGAGATGAGCGCTCTCCGGCCCCCTCCCTGGAAGATCAAGGTCGTCGAGCCGATCGCGCTCGTCGAGGCCGAGGCGCGCAGGGCCGCGCTCGCAAGCGCCGGGTACAACACGTTCCTTCTGCGCTCGGAGGACGTCTACATCGACCTCCTCACGGACAGCGGCACGTCCGCGCTCTCGCAGGAGCAACGCTCGGCGATGGAGCTCGGCGACGAGGCCTACGCGGGATCGCGCAGCTTCTTCCGGCTCGAAGCCGCCGTGCGCGAGGTCTACGGATATCGCCATCTGATCCCGACGCACCAGGGCCGGGGCGCCGAGCACCTCCTCGCGAAAGCGCTCGTTCGACCCGGACAGCTGGTGCCGTCGAACCTCTACTTCACGACGTCGCGCGTCCACGTCGAACTGGCGGGCGGCGTCTGGGTCGACGTCGCCGTCCCCGAGGCCACCGATCCGGGCGCGAACCTTCCGTTCAAGGGCAACATCGATCTGGCTGCTCTCGAGAAGACGTCTCGCGGCCGCCGGGAGCGACGGCATCGCCTACGTCCGGCAGGAGGCCTGCGTGAACATGGCCGGCGGACAGCCGTTCTCGGTCGAGAACCTGGCGGAGGTCCACCGTCTTGCGCGCAAGCACGAAGTGCCGCTGATCCTCGACGCCACCCGCATCTCCGAGAACGCCGTCTTCATCAAGGACCGTGAGCCCGGCTGGGAGAGCTGGCCGCTGCCCGCGATCATCCGCGCGATCGCCGATCTGAGCGACGGCGCGATCTTCTCCTCGAAGAAGGACCACTTCGTCCCGATCGGCGGCCTCCTCGCGGTCAACGACGACGGCCTCGCCGAGCGTGCACGCGAGCTCGTGGTCGTCTACGAGGGCTTCCCGCACTACGGCGGGATCGCAGGACACGACATGGAGGCGCTGGCGCAGGGGATCCGCGAGTCGGCCGACGAGGCCACGGTCCGGCACTACGTCTCTCAGGCGGCGTATCTCGGCGGCCTGCTCGAGGAGGCGGGTGTGCCGATCGTCGTTCCCGTCGGGGCACACGGCGTGTTCCTGGACGCGAAGCGCTTTCTCCCCCACCTTCCCCAGGAGCAGTTCCCCGCCCAGGCGCTCGCGGCGGCGATCTACCTGGCCGGCGGCGTCCGCTCGATGGAGCGCGGCATCGTCTCCGGCCAGCACGGCGACGAGCCCTACGACGGGCTCGAGCTCGTGCGGCTCACGCTCCCGCGCCGCGTGTACACGCAGGAGCATCTGACCTACGTGGCAGAGGTGATCGCGGGGGTGTTCGAGCGGCGCGACGAGGTGCGCGGGCTGCGCATGACCTACTCGCCGGAACAGCCTTCGCTTCTTCCAGGCCCGCTTCGAGCCGCTCGCGCCGCTCCGTCAGCTCGCTCCTGCCTGATTCGCGCGAGCGTCTACGCGACGAGCAGGCCGGCGGCCGTTCCGACCTTCTCGAACGCCGCGAGCGCGCGATCGAGGTGCTCCGGCTCGAGCGCGGCTGACATCTGCACGCGAACCCGCGCCTTCCCTTCCGGCACGACCGGGTAGCCGAAGCCCGTCACGAAGACGCCCTCGTCCAGGAGCCGCTGGCTGAGCTCGATCGCGAACGAGGTCTCGCCCACGATGATCGGGATGATCGCCGCCTCGCCGTCGAGCGGCTGGAAGCCGGCCTCCGCGAGTCGTCGGCGGAACGCGACCGTGTTCGCATGGAGCCGGTCGACGAGGGCCGGCTGGGAGCGGAGCACACGCACCGCGGCCAGTGCGCCGCAGGCGACCGAGGGCGGGATCGCGTTCGAGAAGAGCTGGGGACGGGAGCGCTGCGCGAGCAGGTCGCACACCTCGCGGGAGGAGGCCACGAAGCCGCCGGCGGCGCCTCCGAGGGCCTTGCCGAGCGTGCTCGTGATGACATCGATCTCACCGAGCACGCCGAAGTGCTCTGCGACGCCGCGGCCCGTCGCGCCGACGACGCCCGTCCCGTGCGAGTCGTCGACGATCACGATCGCGTCGTGCTCCCGTGCGAGCTCGACGATCTCGGGGAGCCGAGCGACGTCGCCCTCCATGCTGAAGACGCCGTCCGTGACGACGAGCTTCCGCTGGCCCGGGTCGGCGGCGCGGAGCGCATCCCGGAGCGCATCCATGTCCGAGTGCGGGAAGACGACCTTGCGCGCGGGCTTGGCCAGGCGCATGGCATCGACGATGCTCGCATGGTTGAGCTCGTCCGAGATCAAGACCGTGTTCTCGTCGGTCAACGACGGGATCACCGCCTCGTTCGCGTTCCAGCACGACGCGTACGTCAGCGCCGACTCGGTCCCGACGAGCTCGGCCAGCTCGGCCTCGAGCTCGAGGTGAGGCTCGAATGTGCCGCAGATGAACCGCACCGACGCCGTGCCCGCTCCGTAGCGGTCGACCCCCGCTTTCGTCGCTTCCATCACGGCCGGATGGGCGGCGAGCCCGAGGTAGTTGTTGGACGAGAGGACGATGACCTCGCCTCGGCCTTCCATCTCGACCACGGGCCCCTGCGGAGAGCGGAGCGTCAGGAACGTCTTGTACGTGTTTGCAGCACGCAGCGCGTCGAGCTCGGCGGAGACCTGTTCGCGCAGGAGATCGCTCACGCAGGCACCTGCGCCTCGCCCGCGACCGATTTGTCGACGGCTTCGACGCTGTTCGGGTTGAGGACGACCTTGCAGGCGCGGCCGGCGTCGAGCTCGGCAAGCCCCTGTTCGAAGCCGGTCAGTGGATACCGATGCGTGATCAGCGGGCGCAGGTCGACGACACCGTGCTCGAGCAGCCACCGTGTCGTGTACCACGTGCCGAAGACCTGGCGGCCGCTGAGAGCCGACACGGTCAGGTTCTTGAAGATCAGCGACTCCCCGATGTCCACCTCGACGGGGCGGGACGGGATTCCGAACAGCACCACGTGGCCTCCGTTCCGGACGATTCGAAACGAGTCGCCGATCGCGTCCGGGGCGCCGGACATCTCGAACACGACGTCCAGGTGCTCGCCCTCGTTTCGATCGACGAACCAGGCCGGGACGTCCTCGACCTCGTCGACCTTGACGGCGTCGGTGGCGCCCATCGTGTACGCGAGCGCGAGGCGGTAGGGAACCCGATCCGAGGCGAGCACGCGCCCGGCTCCCGAGGCGCGCGCGATCGCGATGGTGAACAGCCCGACGGGTCCGCAGCCGAGGATCCCGACCGTCTTCCCGGCGAGATCGTGTGTGCTCGTCGCGAAGACCGCGTTTCCGAACGGCTCCTGAAGCGTCGCGATCTCGGGCGCAAGCTTCGATCGGTCGTTGAGCCAGATCACGGACTCGGGCACGGCCACGTACTCCGCGAAGGCGCCGTCGCGGTCGACGCCGAGGATCTGCGTCTGCTCGCACATGTGCGCCTGGCCCGTCCGGCAGTGGAAGCACATGCCGCACGTGACGTGGCTCTCGGCCGAGACGTAGTTCCCGCGCTCGATGTGGCGCACGTTGCGGCCGACCTCGACGACCGTCCCGGCGAACTCGTGGCCGAGCGTCACCGGAGGCTTGATGCGATTTGCGGCCCACTCGTCCCAGTGGAAGATGTGGAGGTCGGTCCCGCACAGGCTCGCCGCCTCCACGCGGACGAGGACGTCGTCGTCACCGATCGTCGGCACGGGCGCCTCCACGAGGTCGAGGCCCGGTTCGGGGCCGAGCTTCCGGATCGCCCACATGTGATCTCGCTCAGCTGTCGTCGTCATTCCCGCCGTCGAACTCTACGACGTCGCTCAGTGAACGAAGTCGGTACTTGCCCGTAGAGTCGATCGGCGCCTCTTCGGATGCCGAACCGGCGCCGACGGCCGACGATTCGGGCATGGGGACATCTGAGCTCACCCCCGGGACCGTCCCGCAAGAGAGCCTGTTCTCGACCGGCTCGGAGTACGAGACGGTGACTCGCGCGCTCTCGGTCGACGCCGTCTGGGAACGCGTGTTCACGGTCGCCCCGCTGGTGATCGTCGGCTCGAAAGAGACGGACGGCACCTATGACCTCGCGCCCAAGCACATGGCGATGCCGCTCGGCTGGGGACGCGGGTACGGGTTCGTCTGCACGCCGCGGCACCACACGTACGGGAACATCGAACGGCACGGTGTCTTCACGGTCAGCTTCCCGCGCTCGTTCCAGATCGTGCAGGCGGCCCTCGCCGCCTCGCGCCGTGAGCAGGACGGGACGAAGCCGGCCCTCGCCGCCCTCCCCACCTTCCCCGCGCGGGACGTGGACGGCGTGCTCGTCCACGGCTGCTATGCCTTCCTCGAGTGCGAGCTCGACCGGTTCGTCGAGCTCGACGACGCATCGCTCGTGATCGGACGAATCGTCGCGGCCTCGGCGGTCGAGGAGGCGATCAGGGATCCCGATCGAGACGACGCCGAGCTCCTCCGCCAGGTGTCGCCGCTCGCCTATCTGAGCCCGTCGCGCTTCGCCTCGATCGAGGACTCGCACTCATTCCCGTTCCCGGCCTCTTTCACCAGGTGATGGACCTCACAGCAGCCGGGTCCGAGCTCCTGGACTGGCTCCGTGAGCGCGAGGAGCAGATGACCGATCTCCTCGAACGACTCGTCCTGGCCGAGTCCCCGTCGCTCGTCCCAGGCTCGGAGACCGCGGCTCTCGAGCTGCTGGCCGACGCGCTCGGGCGGGCCGGCATGCGGACGCGCGTGGTCCCGGGGCATGTGAGCGGCGACCACCTGCTCGCGTGTCCGCGTGTCCGGCGAAGGAGCGGCCGCTACCAGCTGATCCTGGGCCACGTCGACACGGTCTGGCCGCTCGGGACCGTCCGCGGACGGCGAACGGGCCGGGACAACGGCCGCTTCTACGGGCCGGGGACGTGCGACATGAAGGGCGGCCTCGTCCAGGTCGTCTACGCACTCGCGGCGCTCGACGACCTCGGTTTCGAGCCGGCCGTCGCACCGGTGCTGTTCGTCAACTCCGACGAGGAGGTCGGAAGCATGGACTCGGCCCGGTACATCCGCCTGCTCGCACGGGGAGCGGCACGCGCCTTCGTCCTGGAGCCGCCCGCGGGACCGTCGGGATTGCTGAAGACTCAACGCAAAGGAGTCGAGCGCTTCGAAATCGTCGTCACCGGCCGAGCGGCCCACGCAGGGACGTATCCCGAAGAAGGCGTGAGCGCGATCCTCGAGCTGTCCGCGCCTCGTACAGGAGCTCTTCGCGCTGAACGACGCCTCGCACGGAGTGACCGTCAACGTCGGAACGATCGACGGCGGCCTCAGCGCGAACGTGGTCGCCCCGCAGGCGACGGCGCTCGTCGACGTTCGCGCTCCCAACGAGTCCGCTGCAAACGCGGTCGCGCACGCAATCCGCTCACTCGAGCCCGCGAAGCACGGGACGACGGTCACCGTCACGGCCGACGCCTTCCGGCCGCCGATGCCCGCCACGGACCGCAACCAGGCCCTCTTCCGTCGCGCCCAGCGGCTCGCCCGGAGCCTGGGGCTGCACGTCGACGAGGCCCCGCTCGTCGGTGGAGCATCCGACGCAAACCTGACGAGCGGATTGACCGCGACTCTCGACGGGCTCGGCGCGGTCGGAGACGGAGCTCACTCGGCCGACGAGCACGTCCTCGTCTCCGCGCTTCCGCAGCGTGCGGCTCTTCTCGCGCTCCTCCTGCTCGAGGACGCCTTGCCGAATCCGTAGTTTCCCCGGCCGTCGAATCGCGGTCGCCGCCGATGCCGTCAGCGCCTTCGCCTGTGACGCTGAGCAGTGCCAAGGAGGTGCGGGATGACTCTGCAGACCACGAGACCGAGGCCGGCGCCGCCACCGGCCGCCACCCGGCGTACCGAGCCGAAAGAGCGAGCGCCTGACGCGCGGCGGAAGCGACACTGGGCCTGGCTCGCCGCCGGCTTTCCGTTCGCGTTCAGCGTGCCGTTCCTGCTCGCGGACCAACTCGATCTGAACCGCGATCTCTTCTACGGCCTCTATGCGCTGGCCGTCGCAGGCTTCGTCGCTGCCTGGGCGCGCGACACGCGGCTCACCAGTCGGGACTTCACCCGGAACTGGCGCTGGGGGCTCGTGCTCGGAGCCGCCGCCGCGGTGCTGCTGGCGTTCATCGTCCTTCGCACCGAAGACGCGACCGCTCGCCCGGGAGGCATCGGGCTCGCCGCCGCCGTCCTCTGGCGTGGCGTGCTCTACGGCGTCACCGACGGGGTGCTGCTGTCCGTCTTCCCGATTCTCGCCGTCTTCGCAGCCTTCGCCGGCACCAGGCTTCGACAGCGGATCGCCGGCAAGGTGCTGATCGGGACGATCGCGATGGTCGCCTCGATCGGGATCACGGCCTCGTACCACCTGGGGTACTCGGACTTCCGGTCGGAGAAGGTACGGAAGCCGATCGTCGGCGACGTCGTCTGGAGCGCGCCCACGCTCCTGACCCTGAGCCCGCTCGGAGCGCCGATCGCGCACGCAGGCCTGCACGTGAGCGCCGTCCTGCACAGCTACGAGACCGACACGTTCCTCCCTCCGCACCCATCCGAGCAGGCACCGGCGAATCCGTAGTTTCCACGGCCGCCGAATGGCGGTTGCCGCCGATGGCAGGGCTCCCGCCTTGCGCCAACCTTCGACGTGGAAAACGAATGGGGGTGCGAGATGGCTGTTGACGTCGCAGCACGACCGAGACCGGCACCGTCAGTCGAACGGACGCTGCGGAAGCAGATCGTCGAAGCGCGCGCGGTCTCGAAGACGTACGACACGGGCAAGGTCGAGGTCCATGCTCTGCGCGGAATCACGCTCGGCGTGGGCCGCGGCGAGATGGTCGCAATCATGGGGCCGAGCGGCTCCGGCAAGACGACGTTGCTCAACTGCCTGTCCGGGCTCGACTCGATCAACGGCGGCGACGTCCTGATCGAGGGCGTGTCGCTCGCGGAGATGTCGGACCGCAAGCGAACGGACTACCGGGCCCGCCGGATGGGCTTCGTCTTCCAGTTCTACAACCTGATGCCGGTGCTGAGCGCGGTCGAGAATGTCGAGTTGCCGCTGCTCGTCGCCGGGATGTCGTCGAAGGAGGCGAGGCGAAAGGCGCTCGGCGCGCTCGAGCTCGTAGGCCTGCGCGACTGGGCCGAGCACGTCCCGGACGAGCTCTCCGGCGGGCAGCGCCAGCGCGTGACGATCGCCCGCGCGCTCGTCAACGACCCGGCGATCGTCTGGGCCGACGAGCCGACGGGCGACCTCGACAGCGAGAACGCCGACGAGATCGTCGCCCTGATGAGGCAACTGAACCGAGAGCACGACCTGACCTTCCTGATCGTCACGCACGACATCGGCGTCGGCCGCAAGACCGACCGGATCGTGCGGATGGTCGACGGCCGGATCGTGAGTGAAGAGAACCTGGAGGTGAACCGATGATCGCCCGCGCGACAATGGCCGAGATCGACCCGGTGCGGATGAGCGTCGACGACGCCGTCGAGCTCTTTCGCGAGTCGGTTGTTCCCGCGCTGCACGAGCAGCCGGGCTACGAAGGCGTGTACGTCCTCGTCTCGCCCGAGGGACAGGCGCTCGTTCTGACCTTCTGGGAGACCGAGGAGGCCGCCGCGGCAGGTATTTCAGGCGCCCGGAGCTTCTACAGCGAGCAGGTCGGGAAGTTCGTGACGATCTACGCCTCGCCGCCCGGCCGCGAGACGTACGAGGTCGTGCTCGCCGAAGAGCCGGCCACCGTCATCTAGGGGGTCGACATGAAAGAGCTGTTCGGCATACCGATGGACACGCTGGCGGCTGTGCTCGCGGTGCTGGTCGCGATCGTCGCCGGTTCGCTCGGCGCCCTTGCGCTGCGCCACCGCGTCCTGCTCAAGCTCGGAATCCGCAACCTCGGGCGCCGCCGTGCGCGCTCCGCCCTGATCGTGGTCGGGCTCATGCTGGGGACGACCATCATCGCCGCCGCGCTCGCGACGGGCGACACGATGAGCCACACCATCCGTGCGACCGCTACTCGCCAGTACGGAGACACCGAGGAGGTCGTGGCCGCCAAAGGAGCGGCCGACGACATCGCGGGCGAGCTGGGAGCCGCGACGGGCACCGGCTACTTCCCCGAGAGCACGGTCGCCAAGGTCCAGCGCGCCCTCGCCGGCAAGCATCTCACCGACGGCGTCACGGGCGCGATCCTGGAGGACGTCGCGCTCCAGGCCCCGATCCAGCGCCAGACCGAGCCGAGCGTCACGCTCTACGCGCCCGATCCGGCGGGCATGGCCGCGTTCGCGCCGATTCGCAGCGTGCGCGGCGGCACCGTCACGCTCGACGAGCTGCAGCGCGGCCAGGCGTACCTGAACAAGAAGGCTGCCGACGCGCTCAAGGTCCACGCCGGCGACCCGATGGTCGTCTATGCCGGCGCGAAGCCGGTCCGGATGCACATCCGCGACGTCGTGCGCTTCAACGGCGCGATGACCGCGGACACCGCGATGCTGCTTCCGCTTCGCGAAGCTCAGCGCCTCTACGGCAAGCCGGGTCTCGTGAAGGGAATCGCAGTCTCGAACCGAGGCAGCGGTGACGCGGCCGTCGCGCGCTCGGACGCCGTCGTCCGCACGCTGAAGCCGGTCGTGACGCCGCTCGGCCTCGAGACCTCGACCGTGAAGGCCGACGCGATCGACATGGCCGACAAGGCCGGCAACGCGTTCATGTCGCTGTTCACCACCTTCGGCACCTTCTCGATCAGCGCCGGGATCCTGCTCATCTTCTTGATCTTCGTCATGCTCGCGACCGAGCGGCGCGGCGAGCTGGGAATCGCCCGCGCGGTCGGGACGCGCCGCGGGCACCTCGTCCAGATGTTCACGTTCGAGGGGGCTGCGTACGACGTGATCGCCGCTGCGGTGGGAGCGATTCTCGGTGCGCTCGTGGCGTACGCGATGGTGCTCGGGATCGCGAGCGCGTTCGGCGCGGCCGACGAGGACGCCGGGCTCCAGGTGCAATACGCGGTCACGTTCCGGAGCCTCTTCGTCGCCTTCGCGATCGGAGGGCTGCTCACGCTGCTCGTCGTGGCCTTCTCCGCCTGGCGCGTGAGCGTGATGACGATCTCGACCGCGATCCGCAACCTGCCTGAGCCGCAGGTCCCGCACCGTCGCCGACGGCTCGTCCTCGCGCTGACCGGAATCGGCCTGGGCGCGCTCCTGACCGCGAGCGGAGCCGGCTCGGCCTCGGCGACCGCGCTCATGCTCGGCATCTCTCTGATCCTCATCGGCCTCGTCCCCATCCTCCGTCTGATCGGGGTGTCCGAGCGGCTCGCCTACACGAGCTGCGGGCTCGCGATCGCGGTCGCGATGCTCCTGCCCTGGAGTGTGTGGGAATCGGTGTTCGGCCAGATCTCGATGGACTACTCGACGTGGATCATCTCCGGCCTGATGACCGTGATCGGCACCGTGTGGGTGCTGGTCTACAACGCAGACATCATCCTGCGCGCAGTCTCGTACGTCCTCTCGCGCTTCGGATCGGCGGCTCCGGTCGCGAAGATGGCGATCACCTACCCGCTGCGGGCCCGCTTCCGGACGGGCGCGACGCTCGCGATGTTCACGCTCGTCGTCTTCACGCTCGTCACCGGGACGGCGTCGTCCGGCTCGTTCCAGAAAGCGCTCGGCGAACGCCGACCAGTTCGGCGGAGGCTTCCAGGTCCGGGCGGGCACCTCGGCGACGGCCCCGATCGAGAACATGCAGGCTGCGCTCCGGAAGGCGCCCGGCATCGACCCGGCGAACTTCACCGCGGTCGGGAGCCAGTCCGTGCTCTCGGTGAAGGCGCGCCAGCTCGGGACCGGCCGGCCTGCCGAAAGCTACGTGGCGCGCGGCCTCGACAGGTCGTTCCTCGAACACACGACATTCGGCCTCGGCGCGATCGCGCGCGGCTACGGGTCCGACGAGGAGGTCTGGCATGCGCTGGCGGCCCACCGCGGCCTTGCCGTCGTGGACGCGACGGTCGCACCGCGCAGGGACAACTTCAACTTCGCGGTGCTCCCGGACTTCCAGCTCAGCGGCTTCAACTTCGAGGACGGCGTTTTCGATCCCATCCCGCTCTCGATCCGCGACCCGCAGACCGGACGACCAGCTCCGCCTGACGGTGATCGGCATCCTGAGCGACGCGGCCCCGCTCGAGATGGTCGGGATCTCCAGCTCGCAGGCCACGTACCAGCACGCGTTCCCGGGACGGTTCGACCCGACGATCCACTACTTCGCGCTTGCGCCGGGGGTCGATCCGGCGACGACGGCGACGAAGCTCGAGTCGGCCTTCCTCGCGAACGGGATGCAGGCCGAGTCGATCCAGAAGGTCGTCGACGACGCGCTCGCCGGCAACCGCACGTTCAACCGGTTGATCCAGGGCTTCATGATGCTCGGGCTGGTCGTGGGCGTCGCCGCCCTCGGTGTCATCAGCGCCAGGGCGGTCGTCGAGCGACGGCAGCAGATCGGTGTCCTGCGGGCGATCGGCTTCCGCCAGGGGATGGTGCAGGCCGTCTTCCTGATCGAGTCGTCGTTCATCGCCCTGACCTCGATCGTGGCGGGCACGATCCTCGGCCTGATCCTCGCGGAGAACATCGTCCGTGACACCGCGAAGCAGCCGAGCTGGGAGAACTTGACGCTCGACGTGCCCTGGGGGACGTTCGGCGTGATCTTCCTCGTCGTCTACCTCGTCGCGCTCGCCGCGACCTTCGTCCCCGCGGTGCGCGCATCGCGGATCCGGCCCGCCGAGGCGCTTCGATACCAGTAGGCCGGGTAGTGTCGGGGGCGTGAGGACGCTCGACGGCGTCGGAACCGAGCCAGGCCCGCTGGCGCGCCGAGGAGCTCCGGCTCATCGACGCGTACTGGCGCGCCGCGAACTACCTGTCCGTCGGTCAGATCTTCCTCCTCGCCAACCCGCTGCTCCGGGAGCCGCTCGCGGCCGAGCACGTCAAGCCGCGGCTGCTCGGTCACTTCGGCACGACTCCGGGGCTGAACCTCGTCTACGCCCACCTGAACCGGGCGATCAAGGCGCGCGACCTGCAGGCGCTCTACGTGACCGGGCCGGGCCACGGCGGGCCGGGGCTCGTCGCGAACGCCTACCTCGAGGGCACCTACAGCGAGGTCTACCCGCGCGTGAGCATGGACGAGGAGGGCCTGAGTGAGCTCTTCCGCCAGTTCTCCTTCCCGGGCGGGATCCCGAGCCACGTCGCGCCGGAGACACCGGGCTCGATCCACGAGGGCGGCGAGCTCGGCTACGCGCTCACCCACGCGTACGGCGCGGCGTTCGACAATCCCGAGCTGCTCGTCGCGTGCGTCGTCGGCGACGGCGAGGCCGAGACGGGGCCGCTCGCGGCGAGCTGGCACTCGAACAAGTTCTTGAATGCGAAGACCGACGGGGCGGTGCTGCCGATCCTGCACCTGAACGGCTACAAGATCGCGAACCCGACCGTGCTCGCGCGGATTCCCGAGCCCGAGCTGGTGTCGCTGCTCGAGGGCTACGGGCACCGCCCCATCCTCGTCACGGGCGGCTTCGACGGCGAGGCTCCAGCCGCCGTCCATCAGCGCTTCGCCGGCGCGCTGGACGCTGCGCTCGCCGAGATCGCGGCCATCCAGACGCACGCCCGCGAGACGGGAGCCGAGCCGAGGCGGCCGCGCTGGCCGATGATCGTCCTGCGCACGCCGAAGGGCTGGACCGGCCCGAAGGAGGTCGACGGCCTGCCCGTCGAGGATTCGTGGCGGTCCCACCAGGTTCCGATGACCGACGTGCGCGACAACCCCGATCACCTCCGGGTCCTCGAGGACTGGCTGCGGAGCTACGAGCCGGAGGAGCTCTTCGACGAGAACGGCACGCTGATCCCCGAGCTCGCCCACCTGCCGCCGGCCGGCGAGCGCCGGATGAGCGCGACTCCGTACGCGAACGGCGGCGTCCTGCTCCGAGAGCTCGTCCTGCCCGACTTCCGCGACTACGCGGTCGAGGTGCCGGAGCCCGGTACGACCACGAGCGAGGCGACGAGGGTGCTCGGCGCGTTCCTCCGCGACGTGATCGCGAAGAACCCGGACAACTTCCGGCTCTTCGGGCCCGACGAGACGGCCTCGAACCGGCTGGGCGACGTGTTCGACGTGACCGGCCGAACCTGGCTTGCCGACACCAAGCCCACCGACGACGGCCTCGCACGCGAAGGTCGAGTGATGGAGGTCCTCTCCGAGCACCTGTGCCAGGGCTGGCTCGAGGGCTACCTCCTGACCGGCCGGCACGGCCTGTTCAACTGCTACGAGGCCTTCATCCACATCATCGACTCGATGTTCAACCAGCACGCGAAGTGGCTGAAAGTGACGAGGCAGATCCCGTGGCGGCGCCCGATCGCCTCGCTCAACTACCTGCTCAGCTCCCACGTCTGGCGGCAGGACCACAACGGCTTCTCGCACCAGGATCCCGGCTTCGTCGACCACGTCGTGAACAAGAAGGCGGAGATCATCCGCGTCTATCTGCCACCGGACGCGAACACGCTCCTCTCGGTCGCCGACCACTGCCTGCGGAGCCGCAACTACGTGAACGTGATCGTCGCGGGCAAGCAGCCGGCGCTCAACTACCTCTCGATGGAGGACGCGGTCATCCACTGCACGCGCGGCCTCGGCGCCTGGGACTGGGCTTCGAGCGACGAGGGCGGCGAGCCGGACGTCGTGCTCGGCTGCTGCGGAGACGTGCCGACGCTGGAGACGCTCGCCGCGGCGGCGATCCTGCGCGAGCACCTGCCCGAGCTCAAGGTGCGCGTCGTGAACGTCGTCGACCTGATGCGGCTGCAGCCGGAGAGCGAGCACCCGCACGGCCTCTCGGACGCCGAGTTCGACTCGCTCTTCACGACCGACCGGCCGGTCGTCTTCGCCTATCACGGCTACCCGTGGCTGATCCACCGGCTCACGTACCGGCGGGCGAACCACGGCAACCTCCACGTGCGCGGCTACAAGGAGGAGGGCACGACGACGACACCGTTCGACATGGTCATGCTCAACGACCTCGATCGCTTCCACCTCGTGATCGACGTCATCGACCGCGTGCCGGGGCTGGCCCCACGCGCGGCGGGCCTGCGGCAGGACATGGTCGAGGAGCGGCTGCGCTGCCGCGTGTGGACGCGCGAGCACGGCGAGGACGAGCCCGCGGTGCGCGACTGGGTCTGGCCGCACTGAGGCGTTGAGCTCCGTCCTCACCGTCAACGCGGGCTCGACGAGCCTGAAGCTCAGCCTCGTCGAGGGCGAGACGTCGCGACCCGTGGACGGCTTCGAGCCGGCGGACGCGGTCGGGCACCGCGTCGTCCACGGAGGGTCGCGGTACACGGAGCCGGTGCTGATCGACGACGAGGTCGAGGAGGCGATCGACGAGCTGTCGCACATCGCGCCGCTGCACAACACTCCGGCGCTGCGCGCGATCCGCGAGGCGCGCGCCGCCCTGCCCGACGTGCCGCACGTCGCCGTCTTCGACACGGCGTTCCACGCCACGATTCCCCCCGAGGCCTCGACGTACGCGATTCCGGAGCGCTGGCGCGACTGGGGCGTGCGCCGCTACGGGTTCCACGGGATCGCGGTGCAATCGGTCGTCTCGCGGCTCGACGCCACGCGGATCGTGGCCTGCCACCTGGGCGGCGGCTGCTCGGTGACCGCGGTGCTCGACGGGCGCTCGGTCGACACGACGATGGGGTTCACCCCGCTCGAAGGCGTGCCGATGGCCACCCGCTCGGGCTCCGTCGACCCGGGGGCCCTGATCTACCTCCTCCGGGAGCACGGCCTGACCGTCGACGACCTCGACGCCGCTCTCGAGCACGAGTCGGGGCTCGCCGCGCTCGGGGGGCTCGACGACCCGCTCGGCTTCTCGGTCTACACGTACCGGATCGCGAGCGCGGTGGCGCAGATGGCGATGGCGCTCCGCGGCCTCGACGTGCTCACGTTCTCGGGAGGCGTCGGCGAGAACCGGACGGACGTGAGAGCTGCGATCGTCGAACGCCTGCTGTTCCTCGGCCACTTCAGCGTCGAGGTGATCCCCGCGCGCGAGGACCTCGTCATCGCGGACGCGGTCCGCGACCTGCTCCGCTAGGGCGTCTGCCTGCGCAAGGTCGCCGCGCCGAGAGCGAGAGCGAGCAAGGTGACAGCGAGGACGATCGCCACGTCCAGCGCCAGGCGGGCGTCGATGACGTCGTCGCCGACCCGATGGAGCGCGTCGTAGGCGTACGTGAGCGGAAGGAAGGCGGACGCGATCTCGAGCAGCCGGGCCATCTCGTCGCGCGGGACGATCAGGCCGCAGAGCAGGATCTGCGGGAACACGAACGCGGGCATGAACTGCACCGCCTGGAACTCGGTGCGCGCAAAGGCGCTGAGGAGCAGCCCGAGCGACATGCCGAGCACCGCGTTCGTGACCGCGAGGACGACGACGAGCCAGCGGGGACCGGCCGTGTTCAGGTCGAGGAGCCCGAACGCCACGAGCGAGACGAGCAGGGCCTGGACCGCGGCCACCGCGGCGAAGGCGATCCCGTACCCGAGCAGGAGATCGAGCTTCGCGATCGGCATCGCCATCAGGCGCTCGAGCGTCCCGGTCGTCCGCTCGCGCAGCATCGTGATCGAGGTGACGAGGAACATGGCGATGAACGGAAAGAGGCCGAGCAGCGGGACGCCGATCCGCTCGAACACGCCCGGGCTGTCGATGAACATGTACTTGAGGAGCGTGACCAGCGCGACGGGCACGACCATCAGGAGCGCGATCGTCCGGGGGTCGCGCCGCAGCTGGGCGAAGACCCGGAGCGCGGTCGCCCAGGTCGCCCTCGGGCTCACGGCCGCTCCTCCTCGATCAGGCGCAGGAAGGACTCCCCGAGGTCGTCGGCGCCCGTGCGGCGACGCAGGTCGTCCGGCGTCCCGGTGGCCAGCAGGCGCCCCTCGCGGATGAGCACGAGCTCGTCGCAGTGGTCGGCCTCGTCCATCACGTGGCTCGAGACGAGCAGCGTCGTGCCGTCGGCGGCGAGCGCACGGAACATCTGCCAGAGGTCGCGGCGGAGCACCGGGTCGAGGCCGACGGTCGGCTCGTCGAGCACGAGCAACTGCGGCCTGCCGACGAGGGCTGCAGCGAGCGAGACGCGCGCGCGCTGACCGCCGGACAGCCGGTCGACGACGCGGTCTCGCTCGGCCTCGAGCCCGACGGCCTCGATCACTTCGCCGATTCGCTCCGGCGGCTGATCGAGGACGCGGGCGAAGTAGCGGAGGTTCTCCTGCACCGTCAGATCGACGTAGACCGAAGGTGCCTGGGTCATGTAGCCGATCCGACTGCGCAGCGGCGGGCTCCCCGCCTCGAGGCCGAAGACACGCACCGAGCCCGACTCGATCACCTGCACGCCGACGATCGACCTGATCAGCGTCGACTTCCCGCTCCCGCTCGGACCGAGCAGCCCCGTGACCGCCCCGGCCCGGACCGTCGCCGACAGATCGTCGAGCGCATTGCGACCGCCGCGGACGACCTGCAACCGCTCGCAGAGGACAGCCGGCTCGACGGACACAGGCGCTTTCTAACGCACGAGAGCCCGGACGGTGCCGGGCTCTCGTGTTCGGGGGGAGGGTCGATCTACGGGCCGGACTGCTCGCCGACGACGTCGAACGCCTTGTTCACGTAGACCGTGACCCGTGACCCGTCGCTCCGGGTCATGTGGGCCTCGTACGCGGCGTGGCCGTCTGCGTCGGTCTCGACCCGCTCGATCGTGCCGCCGCTCACCTTCGCAAGCGCGGCCGCACGGACCTTCGCTTCGGTGTTACCGGTGAGAAGCGTCTCGTCGGGACGCTGGGGCGGCAGTCCCGCCGGCGGCCGGGTCATCGGGCGCGCCGACGAGTTGCTGTTGCTGCTGCTCGACCCCCCGCCTCCGGAGGCTGCGCCGGCGATCGCCGACCCTCCGAGGGCGAGTGCCGTGATCGATAGGACGATCAGCAGCAGGTTCTTGACTCTGTCCGTCATAGATCTCCTTTCTGTTGGGAACGAGCGGACTCCCCCAGCAGACCAAGGCGACGTGAGAACGGGCTAAGGCGGGCCTAAGACGTTCTTCTGAATCCGATTAGGCTCACGTGAAGTGACGCGCACCCTCACCGTGCGGGAGCTGAACCGGGCGCTGCTCGCGCGGCAGCTGCTGCTCGAGCGCGTGCAGACGCCGCTGCCGCGCGCGCTCGAGCGCATTGCCGGGCTCCAGGCGCAGTACGCCCCGTCGATGTACATCGGGCTCTGGACGCGCCTCGAGGGCTTCGCCCGCGAGCAGTTGACACGGGCCCTCGAGCGGCGGAGCGTCATCCAGGCGTCGATGATGCGGGCGACGATCCACCTCGTCTCGAAGCGGGACTACTGGCCGTTCGTCGTCGGGATCCGGCAGGCACAGCGGACCTGGTGGCTGCGCACGCACGGCCGCGACCTCGACCCGAGGAAGATCGCCGCGAACGACCGCAAGGCTCGCCGCGCGTTCGCCGGCGGCACGCTGAGCCGAGCCGAGCTCGAGGCCGTCCTCGGCGAGCGGCTCGGCGCCGCCGGGCTGTTCCTCGACCTGGTCCGCGTCCCGCCGTCCGGCACGTGGGAGCGGCGCCGCGCCGATCTGTACGCGCTCGCCGAGGACTGGGTCGGACCCGAGTCGGCGACCGAGGCGGACGGGATCGAGCTGCTCGTCCGCCGCTACCTGCAGGGCTTCGGCCCCGCGCGCCCGGCCGAGATCGCCGACTGGGCGAGCCTCGACGTGAAGACGGTCCGCCAGGCGCTCGAGCGCCTCGAGCTGCGGCGCTTCCAGGACGAGGACGGCAGGGAACTCGTCGACCTCCCGCGGCTGCCGCTGCCCGACGAGGACACGCCCGCTCCGGTGCGCTTCCTGCCCGTCTGGGACGCGACGCTGCTCGTCCACGCGCGGCGGACGCAGATCCTTCCCGAGCGCCACCGGCCTCGCATCTTCAACGTCCGGACCCCCCACTCCGTGAACACGTTCCTCGTCGACGGCCAGGTCGCGGGCACGTGGCGCTACGAGCACGGCCGCGTCGAGGTCAAGCCGTTCGGCCGGCTGCCGAAGCCCGTCCGCGCAGAGCTCGAGGACGAGGCCGAGCGCCTCGCCGCGTTCCACGAATGACTGCGAACGTGGCCCTCCTCGGGTACGGCCTGGCGGGCTCCGTCTTCCACGCGCCGTTCATCTCGACGACTCCCGGGCTCCGGCTGTCGATGGTCGTGACCGGGAACGACGATCGCCGCGAGCAGGCGCTCCGTGAACACCCGGGCGCGGCCGTGGTCGGGACGGCCGACGAGGTCTGGGAGCGCTCGTCGGAGCTCGACCTGGCCGTGATCGCGACGCCGAACAGCAGCCACGTCCCGCTCGGGCTGGCCGCCCTCGACGCCGGGCTGGCGGTCGTCGTCGACAAGCCCTTGGCGCGCAACGCGGCGGAAGGCAGGACGCTCGTCGACGCGGCCGCCGAGCGCGGCCTGCTGCTGACGGTGTTTCAGAACCGGCGCTGGGACGGCGACTTCCTCACGCTGCGGAGCCTCCTGGAGGCGAACGAGCTCGGGCGCGTGCACCGCTTCGAGTCGCGCTTCGAGCGCTGGCGGCCGCAACCCGGCGACGGCTGGCGCGAGCGAGCCGGCGCCGACGAAGGCGGCGGGCTGCTCCTCGACCTCGGGAGCCACCTCGTCGACCAGGCGCTGCAGCTCTTCGGCCCGGTGAGCGAGGTCTACGCCGAGGTCGACACGCGGCGCGAGGGCGCCGTGGTCGACGACGACGACTTCATCGCGCTGGAGCACGAGTCAGGCGTCCGCTCCCACCTCTGGATGAGCGCGCTCGCCGCCGATCGAGGCCCTCGCTTCCGTGTGCTCGGCGATCGCGCCGCCTTCACGAAGGACGGCATCGACATCCAGGAGGAACAGCTCCGCGCGGGCCTCTCACCGCGCGACCCGGCCTGGGGACAGGAGCCGCAGGAGCTCTGGGGCCACCTCACCGTCGACGGTGTGCGGCGCCCGATACCCACGGAGCCGGGGTCCTACGGGGCGTTCTACGCCGGCGTGGAGCAGAGCCTGCACGACGATCGGCCTCCGCCGGTCGACCCGCTCGACGCGGTCGCCGCGCTCGCAGTGCTCGACGCCGCCCGCGAGCGCGCGAAGGCTCTACGCGTGCCGCGCGCGTAACCGCTCGCCGTTCGAGAAGTGCTCGAGCACGTGCGCGAGCAGCTCGAACGAGTGCAGCACGTGCTCCCGTGCGAGAGCTCGTGCGCCCGCTCCGTTCCGGGCGCGCAGCGCGGCGATGATCGCGCGATGCTCGTTGTCGTTCCGCTCGTAGAGGGCATCGGTCTCGGAGCCGCCGGGCGCCCACACGGCGTGGCCGGAGAACGAGCGGCGGGCGCTCTTCGCCAGCCGTTCGATGAGCGGCGCCTCTGCAACGCGGTAGATGACGTCGTGGAAGCCGTGGTTCGCGACGACCCAGTCGTGCGTGAGCCGCCAGCGGTCGGCGTCCTCCTGCGGCTGCGCCCGGAGCGCCTGCGTCGCCCTGCTGAACGCCTGCTCGGCCTCGTCCAGCTCCTCGAGCTCGTCGCGCGTGAACTTCGGCGCCGCGATTTCCGTCGCGAGCGACTCGAGCTCCGCCCGCACGAGGAACGCTTCGCGGAGCTCGTCGAGCGTGATCGTCCGCACGCGCACGCCGCGGTTCGGCACGAACGAGACGAGCCCGAGCGCCGCGAGCCGGCGAAGCGCCTCGCGCACCGGGGTCCGGCTGACCGCGAAGCGCTCCGAGAGCTCCTCCTGCCGGAGCACGCGCCCCGGCTCCAGGTCGCCCGAGACGATCGCCTGCTCGAGCACGAGCGCGATCTCGTCGGCCTTGGTGGTGTCGCTCATCCCAGGCGATCGTACGCCGGGAGCGTGAGGAACTCGACGAACTCGTCCGCGAGCGCGACCTCGCGGAAGACGTCCTTCGCGTCCTGCGTGCCCTCGGTTTGCTCGATCTGCTCGAGCACGCGCTCCCGCGAAACTCGGCCGTGCGCCACCCACTGCCACAGCTGAGAGCGCGAGATCTCCGCCGTCGCCACGTCCTCCATCAAATTCTCGATCGCCGCCGCGCCGACACCGCGCAGCCACGAATCCAGGTACGCAATCCCGACCCGGACGTTGGTCGCCACACCCTCGTCCGTGACCTCGCCGCCCGTCTCGGGAACCGACAGCAGCGCCTCGGCAGAGGCGACGACGTCGCCGCGTTGCCGATCGACCTGGTTCGGGCGCTCTCCCAGGACGGAGTCGAAGACCTCGGTCGCAACGGGAACGAGGTCGGGGTGCGCGACCCATGTGCCGTCGAAGCCGTCGCCCGCCTCACGTTGCTTGTCCTCGCGGACCTTGGCGAGCGCGACCTCGTTCACGGCCGGGTCTCTCCGTGAAGGGACGAATGCGGCCATCCCTCCCATCGCGTGCGCACCCCTTCGATGGCATGTGGCGACGAGGAGCTCCGTGTAGGCGCGCATGAACGGAACGGTCATCGTCACCTGCGCCCGGTCCGGCAGCACGAACTCCGGCCGCGAGCGGAACTTCTTGATCGCGCTGAAGATGTAGTCCCAGCGCCCGGCGTTCAGGCCCGAGGCGTGATCGCGCAGCTCGTAGAGGATCTCCTCCATCTCGAACGCGGCGAGGACCGTCTCGATCAGCACGGTGGCGCGGATCGAGCCCTGATCGATGCCCAGCTCGTCCTGAGCGAGGACGAACGCGCTGTTCCAGAGCCGAGCCTCGAGGTGGCTCTCGAGCTTCGGCAGGTAGTAGTACGGGCCCGAGCCGCGCTCGAGCAGCTCCACCGCGTTGTGGAAGAACGCGAGGCCGAAGTCGAAGAGGCTGGCCGAGACGGGCTCGCCGTCGACGAGCAGGTGGCGTTCGTGCAGGTGCCAGCCTCGTGGGCGCACCACCAGCACCGCGGTCTCCTCGTTCAGTCGGTAGGTCTTGTCCGGCGGTCTCGAGCTCGATCGTGCGGCGAACCGCATCGGCGAGGTTCCGCTGGCCCTCGACGACGTTCTGCCACGTCGGCGACAGCGCGTCCTCGAAGTCGGCCATGAAGACGCGCGCGCCCGAGTTGAGAGCGTTGATCATCATCTTGCGCTCGACCGGCCCCGTGATCTCGACCCGGCGGTCGAGGAGGTCCTGTGGTGCCGGAGCGACGCCCCAGGCCGCCTCGCGCACGCCACGCGTCTCGGGCAGGAAGTCCGGGAGCACGCCCGCGTCGAGCTCGGTCTGGCGCTCGCGCCTGCGCTCGAGCAGCTGGCGGCGGATCGGGTTCAGCTCGCGCTGCAGCTTCGCGACGAAGTCGAGCGCCTCACGGGAGAGGATCTTGTCGTCGCGCGGCGCCAGGAGCTCGACCGCGCTCGGCTTCGTCCACAGAGTCACGCCGTGAACTGGGCTTCTTCGGTCGATCCGGACAGGGCAAGCGTCGAGCTCTCGCCCAGTGCTCCCAGGATCGCGTCGAAGTAGCCCGCGCCGACCTCGCGCTGGTGGCGCGTCGCCGTGTAGCCGTCCGCCTCCAGAGCGAACTCGCCCTCCTGGAGCTCGACGTACGCGGACATGCCGCGCTCCCGGTAGCCGCGCGCGAGCTTGAACATGGACTCGTTGAGCGCGTGGAACCCGGCGAGGGTCACGAACTGGAAGCGGTAGCCGAGCTCGCCGAGCTCGTCCTGGAACGTGGCGATCTGAGCGTCGTCGAGGTGACTGCGCCAGTTGAAGGAGGGAGAGCAGTTGTAGGCGAGCAGCTTTCCGGGGTAGCGCTCGTGGATCGCCTGCGCGAACTCACGCGCCTCGCCCATGTCGGGAGTCGACGTCTCGAACCAGAGGATGTCGGCGTACGGCGCGTACGCGAGCGAGCGTGCGATCACGGGCTCGAGCCCCGGGCGGATCCGGAAGAAGCCCTCGCCCGTGCGCTCGCCGGTGAGGAACGGCTCGTCGGCGGGATCGACGTCGCTCGTGAGCAGCGTTGCGCTCAGCGCGTCGGTGCGTGCAATGAGCACCGTCGGCACGTCCGCGACGTCCGCCGCGAGCCGGGCAGACATGAGCGTGCGCGCGAACTGGCTCGTCGGGACGAGCACCTTGCCGCCGAGATGACCGCACTTCTTCTCCGACGCGAGCTGGTCTTCGTAGTGCACTCCGGCCGCGCCCGCCTCGATCATCCCGCGCATCAGCTCGTACGCGTGCAACGGCCCGCCGAAGCCGGCTTCGGCGTCCGCGACGATCGGCAGGAGCCAGTCCGCCTGGCGCCCTTCGGCAGCCTCGACCTGCATCGCGCGCATGAGCGCCGCGTTGAGTCGGCGCACGAGCGCCGGTGCGCTGTCGGACGGATAGAGGCTCTGATCGGGATACGTCTGGCCGGCCACGTTCGCGTCGGCCGCGACCTGCCAGCCCGAGAGGTAGATCGCCTCCAGGCCCGCTTTCGCCATCTGCACCGCCTGGCCCCCGGTCATCGCGCCGAGCGCGCGGACATGGTCGCCCTGGCCGAGAAGCTTCCGGAGGCGCTCCGCGCCGAGCCGCGCCAGCGTGTGCTCGATCTTCACGGGGCCGCGGAGGCGCTCCACGACGTCCGGGGTGTACGGGCGCTCGAGCCCGTCGGTCGAATCCGGCGAGTCGCCGTTCGATGAGCCGGTCACTGGAGGCCTCCTAGTCGGTCTCGTGGTCGCGTTGGCACGGGTCGGGGCACGTGCACTCGACGAGCTCCGCGGTCGGGATCGCCCGCTTCTTCGTCTGTGGCTGCTCCTTGCGCCGCGCTTTCCGCAGTTTCGGCCGTTCCTTCGTCAAAATGGATCCAAGATCGCGCATTCCCTCCTTTTACTCTAGCAATAGAGCGCCGAGGGTCTAGGTTTTGGATCCGAAAGTCTAGGTTCGCGTGACCCTGGAGCCGCCGAGGATCGCCTCGCGCCCGTCGGCGAACCGCACGAGAAGCTTGCCCTTGCCGTCGTAGTCGGGCGAGTCGACGAGGATCGTCACGTCATCGCCGGCGACCTGGCCGGGCTCGTCTGCACCGGGCTCGACCCCCCGCCAGTAGCGGACGAACGGGTTCTGCTCCCATTCGCGGCCGATCGTGGTCTCGTCGGTGTGGCCCGGGAGCACGCGCGTCTCCGGGGCCAGCTTCATGAGCACGTCCATCACCGAGCTGCGAATGGCGGGGACGTCGCTCCCGCCTCCGACGGCGTCCTTGAAGAGGATGTCGCCCGAGAAGCAGAGCTCGCCGTTGACGACGAACGCGAGGTGGTCCTCCGCGTGTCCCGGCGTCGGGAGCGCCTCGATGCTCAGCCCGCCGGCCTCCAGCGAGCCGGTGACGACCGTGAGCCCGAGCTCGGTCTCGTGCACGACGTGGTCGGGGTGCCCGTGCGTGCGCAGGACGTGCTCCGGGTGGACCCGCCAGCGCTCGGCCGCCTCGAGCAGCGGCTCCAGCGGCGCGCCCGAGTCGACGTACACCGCGGCCCCGCCCTCCTCGTCCGCGAGGAGGTACGCGTTCGAGAGCCAGCCCGGATCCATGCTCCGCTCGACCAACATCAAGGCACCGCTTGCGGTGCCGTCCTCAGGACATGCGGGCTTCGCCCGCGTGTCCGTCGGAACTGACCGGTCGACACAATGGAGGAAAATCGCAGACGCAACTGGCCGTTAGGCTACTGGCATACCCAAGAGGAGGACGAAGTGGCAGGTCTATGGGATCGCACGATGACCGTTTTCAAGGCGAAGTGGAACAAGTTGCTGAACCGCGCAGAGGACCCGGCGGAGACCCTCGACTACTCGTACGAGAAGCAGCTCGAGCTGCTCCAGAACGTCAAGCGCGGCGTCGCGGACGTCGTCACGGCGAAGAAGCGGCTGGAGCTCCAGGCGGGCAAGCTCGAGACGAGCGTGCCGAAGCTCGAGTCGCAGGCGCGCGAGGCGCTCGGCGCCAACCGCGAGGATCTCGCGCGGATGGCCCTCGAGCGGAAGACCGCGGCTCAGGCCCAGCTCCAGGACCTCGACCGCCAGGTGGACGAGCTGAACCAGCAACAGCAGAAGCTCGAGGCGAACGAGAAGACGCTCTCGGCGAAGATCGAGTCGTTCCGCAGCCAGAAGGAAGTGATGAAGGCCCAGTACTCGGCCGCCGAGGCTTCGGTGCGGATCGGCGAGGCGTCGACCGGCATCGGCGACCAGATGGCCGATACCGGCGCCGCCATCCAGCGGGCGCAGGACAAGACCGAAGAGATGCAGGCGCGCGCATCGGCGATGGACGAGCTGATCGCGTCGGGCACCCTCGAGGACTACACGTCCGGCGGTGACACGCAGCTCGATCGCGAGCTCGCACAGTTGACCTCGAAGTCGAAGGTGGACGACGAGCTGGCGAAGATGAAGGCCGAGCTCGGCACCGGCGAGGAAAAGAAGGAGATCTCGCAGTAACGACTCAGCACGTGGCGCACTGGGACGAGGTCGAGCCGCACCGGTCCGAGAAGGGCGAGATGGCGGCGAGCCTGCAGCGGCTCGGCGACGCGGTCGGGTGCACGGGAATCGGCGTCAACCGCGTTCGGATCGACCCGGGACGGCTCTCGACTCCTCCGCATTCGCACGGCGCGTCCGAGGAGCTCGTCTTCGTGCTGGGCGGTTCGGGCCTGTCCTGGCAGGACGAGCAGGTCTACGAGCTGCGGCCCGGTGACTGCGTCGTTCACCTCGCGGACCACGAGGAGCACACGCTGCGCGGCGGGCCAGATGGGCTCGACGTTCTCATCTTCGGGACACGGCATCCGACCGAGATCGGCTGGCTCCCGCGCTCGGGCGCGGTCCGGTTCGGCTGGCCGTGGGTCGAGGGGCGTACGGACGATCCGTGGGAGGTCGAAGCTGCTTCGGAGCCGCTCGAATTCGGTGATCCCGCTCCGCGCCCACCGAACATCGTCAACGTCGACGAGGCGAACGTCGACTCGGTAAAGGAGTCCGACTGCGAGGTCGAGCTTCGTTATCTCAGCCGCGAGGCCGGGTCGATGAAGACCGGAATGCGGATCGAGGAGGTCGCGGACGGAAAGCTCAACTGCCCTCCGCACTGCCACGGGTCCGAGGAGGAGTTCTTCCTCGTCCTGGACGGCGAAGGGACGTGCCTACTGGGCGACGACGAGTTTCCGATCCGGCGGGGATCGATCGTCGGGCGCCCGCCGGGCACGGGCGTCTCGCACGCCTTTCGCGGGCCGATCACGCTGCTCACGTACGGCACGAGGGAGCCGAACGACATCTGCTACTACCCGCGCTCGAACAAGATCGGCTTCTGGGGCGTCGGCGTCGTCGCCCGCATCGAGAGCCTCGACTACTGGGACGGCGAGCCTCCCGCTTAACCCTGAGCGGCCTGAATCGCGGCCGAGAGCGCGTCGATGTCCGAGAGCGAGACCTGGGCCTTCTGCAGTTTGCCGCCCGTCTTGCCGACGAGCACCGTCGGCGTCTCCGTCACGTTGTCGGCCGTTCGCCTGGTCGTCGAACTGGTTCGACTGATCCTGGACGGTGGACGAATTGCGCGCGCTCGACCAGGCGTGGACGTTCAGGCCGGGAATGCTCGAGGCCGCGGAGGTCGCCATCGCGTCGTTGAGCCAGCCGGTGTTCTCGGTCCCCTGGTTCAGGTAGAGGAGCTGCATGTAGTTGAACATCCGGTTCTGCTGCGCGGCGGCCAGCGCAGCCTGCTCGGCCGCGCTCCGAGTCGGGGCCGATGAACGCGATCGGTCGCGCCTCGATCTTGACCTTGCCGTTCCGCACGTAGCGCGCGAGGAGCTTCGGCATCGCCTGGGCCTCGAACTCCTGGCAGAACGGGCACTGAAGGTCGATGTACTGGACGACCGTCACTGGGGCGTTGTGCGATCCGAGCACGTTGCCGTTCTGCGGAATGCCGGCGAACAGCCGCTGCGCCTCGGCCGCGCCCGGGAGGGCGTTCGTGACCGATCCGCGCGCCGGCGTCGAGCTCGACGACGAGTTCCCACCGGTCAGCAGGAAGCCGAGCACGATCGCGACCACGATCAGCGCCACCACTCCGGCCGCCGCGATCAGAACCTCTGGGGAAGCCTGCCGGCGCTGGCCCGGAGCCCGTACCGGCGGAGGCGGGACCTTCGCCTGGCGCTTGCGCCTGGTCGCTTTGCCGCTCGTCATTCCGCTTCAGAGGGTAGCCCCGACTCGAACACTGCCAGCAGGAGAAACGCGAACACGAGCGCGAAACCGGTCAGGGCGAGCGTCGGGATCGTCACGTACCCGTACTCGTCGATCCACTTGATCGCGCACCCGCCCGGAGCCGAGATCCGGCAGCCCTGGCTCTCGTGCACGACGCCGTTCTCGACCAGGAGGTGGTAGACGGAGAAGCCGGCGCCGATCACCGGCAGCGGCAACAGGTAGCGGGCGACCCGGTAGTCGTTGGCCAACGCGGCCAGCAGCGTCAGGAGCGCGAGCGGGTACATGCAGATGCGCTGGTACCAGCAGAGCTCGCATGGAACGAAGTGGGCCACCTCGGAGAAGAACAGGCTCCCGGCGGTCGCCGTCGCGGAGACGACGAAGGCGAGCCAGAGCTCGTAGCCCCACACGGCTCGCCGAAGGGCTGCGAGCGGCCCGCGCACGCCGACGAGAGCCGCGAGCCCGACGACAGCGAGGCAGACCGCGAGCACCTGGCCGGCGATCCCGAGCAGAGCCAGAGCGACGGTGACGTCGTGCGTCAACCTAGATCGGCGCGTCGAACAGGGCCAGCCAGCGCGTGAGGTCCTGCTCGATCGGCAGCTCCTTCTCGAGCTTCGCCTTCAGCTCGAGCTCCTCGGAGTTGTCGCGCTCCTTGCCGTCGCCGGTCGGGACGAACGGCCAGTACGCGCCCCGCTTGAAGCCGTAGATGAAGTAGACCGGGTGATCCGCGCCGCCCCGAGAACTTGAAGGCCGCCGCGAGCAGCTGCTCGCCGAACCCGTGGGCCGCGAGCTCGGACGCGACGAGGTGCACGCCCGCCACGAGCTCCTCGAAGTCGTTGTCGCGCACGATCAGCCACTCGAAGCCGAACTCGTCGCCGCGCCGCTCGACCTTCGAGTGCGACTCCTGCGCGACCGAGTCGAGCAGCTCCTGGAGCTCGTTCTCCGCGCGGACGAACTCGGCCGCCGACAGCGGCTTGAAGACCACGGCCGCGTCCCCGGTCGGCTTCAGCCCGAGCTCGGTCTCGAGCGTGATCCGCGCCGTCGAGATCGCGAAGAGCTTCTCCTGCTGCGCCTTCGGAAGCTTCTTCCGCCCGAAGAGGACGTCTGTCAGGCCCATTATTTCGCCTCCGGCGAAATCTGGCGACGCTCACGCGAAGCCATGAGCGAGCCCGCAACGAGCGGTGTGCGCTCGAACGTAACCGGTTGGACGCAAACGCCTTAGAACGAGCCGGGGTCGACCGGGCGCCCCATCTCGCGGGCGATGTCGGCGAGGCGGGCGAGGCGCTTCTCGAGCGGCGGATGCGTCTGGAAGAGCTCCGAAGCATTCTTCTTCCAGCCGGCCGGGAAGATGAAGAACGCGTTCATCCCGGAGACCTCGCGCAGGTCCTGCTGCGGGATCTGCGTCATGCGGCTCGCGATCTTCTGCAGCGCCGACATCAGGTGCTCGGGAGCACCCGTGATCAGCGCGGAGCCGCGGTCGGCCGCGTACTCGCGGTAGCGCGAGATCATCATGATCAGCACCCAGCTGACCACGTAGGTCAGCAGCGAGACGGCGAACATGATCAGCCAGACGGGCGCACCCGAGTTCCGGTCGCGGTCACCGCCGCTGAACATGCCGCCCCACAGGCCGAAGCGGGCGAGGGTCGCCGCGACCATCGAGAAGAAGCTCGCGATCGTCATCACCGCGACGTCACGGTTCGCGACGTGCGTCAGCTCGTGAGCGAGCACGCCTTCGATCTCCTGCGGCTCGAGGCGGTTCCAGAGCCCCTGCGTGACCGCGACGACCGCGCGCTTCTGGTTGCGGCCGGTCGCGAAGGCATTCGGGATTTCGGTCGGAATGATCGCGACGCGAGGCTTCGGCAGGTCGGCCATGGCCGCGAGGCGCTCGACCATCGCGTGCAGTTCCGGCGCCTCGTCGGGTTGCACCACCTTCGCACCGGAGGCGAGCAGCGCGATCTTGTCCGAGGTGTAGTACTGGACGAACGCGAGCACGCCGATGATCAGGACGACGGCGACGATCCCCACGTTGAGGACGTTCACCATGACCACGAAGAAGACGACGTACAGCAGTCCAAGCGTGAACATCGTCAGGAACATCCGGCTGGAGAGGCCGAAGTCGCGCCCGTAAGCCTTGCGTTTCATCGAGAATCGCGCTCCTTGAAGCGGTGGGGTAGCAGACGGAGTTTAGCCGCGGGCCTCGCGGTGACCGCGCTCGTGGCGGCTCCGTCGGCCTGGGCTGACCATGTTCGGATCGTCGTCGGACAGCCTCCGGCGGCGGGCGCGCAGGGACTGCTGATCGCGGGGCGCGGGAAGACCGTCAGCGGCGCCGACGCCGCACGCGTGCTCGCCAAGGTGCCGAAAGGCCAGTGCCCGTGCCCGATCACGATCTACCTGACACTGCCCCGCGAGCGCGTCCACAACGTGCGGCGCTACCGGATCGCGATCGTCGGCGACGGGTACCACGGGCTCCTCGTCTCCGACCGGACGAAGGTCCCCGGTCTCGTCTCGATCTACGACCTCGAGCCGACCGTGAAGGCGCTCGACCGCGGCGAGAAGCCACCGCTGACGTCGCGTCCGGACGCGAATCCGGAGGTGACGTTGATGAAGCTCGATCGCCGGTTGACCCAGGCGCACGACTCCCGCGGCGCCGCCGCGTACGTCGTCTTCGGGCTCGTCGCGCTGTTCGCCCTGCTCGCGCTCGCGCTGCGGTCGGCGTTCTGGGGACGGGCGGCGCTCGTTGCGGGGCCCGTCGCGCTCACGACCGCGCTCGCGCTCAGCGGGCTCGACGTCGCACGGCCGCGCTCGGTCGGCCTGGCCCTGCTCGTGGTCGTCGGGCTCGCCGCACCAGGTCTCGCCGCGATCACGCGCTCGCGGCTCGCGCTGGCCGCGGCGCTGCTGGCGGTCTTCGCCGTCTACGCGGGCGTGCTCGCGTTCTCGACCGAGACGAGCTCGTTGGCGGCGCTCGGCCCGCACCCCGACGGCGGCGTCCGCTTCTACGGGATCTCGAACCAGGTCGAGACGCTGCTCCTCGTCCCGGGGCTGCTGGGCGCGGCGCTGCTGGGCGTCGGACTGCTGCCGCTCGTGGGCGTGTGCGTCCTCGTCGTCGTCGGGGCCAGCGGCCTCGGCGCGGACGGGGGCGGCGTGCTCGTCTTCGCCGCGGGCTACCTGTTCCTCTGGCTGCGGCTGCGCGGGGTGGCGCTCACCTGGCGGAACCTGGCTCTCGCGGGCGCCGCCGCGATCGGGGCCGGGCTGCTCCTCGTCGGCCTCGACGCTGCCGTCGGCGGCTCGAGCCACGTCACGCGCACGATCGGCGACGGCCCGGGTGCCCTCGCCGGCGAGCTCGCGCACCGCTGGCGGGTCTCACTCGACGGCTACGTCGCCGGCTGGCAGGCGACGCGATCATCACGTTCTCGCTGCTCGTGCTCGTCTGGGTCGCTCTTCGGCGCCCCCGCTTCGCGACGGTCGACGCCGTCCTCGTCGCCCTCGCCGTGTCCCTGCTCGTGAACGATTCTCCGCGGGACGTCGTCGCCTACGGCGCGCTCTCGTGCGCGGCGCTTCGCTTCTGGGAAGAGACCCGGCCCGTTCAGTAGACTCGCCGCACATGGCCCGGGCACTTCTGATCGCGCTCGCCGTCCTGCTGGTGGCGGGCTGTGGCGGGGAGAAGACCGTCGAGCCGACGGGGCCCGTCGTCGGCACGCTGCCGAAGGCCGGCAAGGCGAACCCGGCCGCCGGCAAGAAGGTCTTCGCCGACAACGGCTGCAGCGGCTGCCACACGTTCCAGGCGGCGGGTGCAACCGGCTCGATCGGACCGGACCTGGACAAGGTGCTGAAGGGCAAGGACGCCGAGTTCATCAAGGCGTCGATCACCGACCCGAACGCCGAGATCGCGCCGGGCTACCAGCCGAACGTCATGCCCCAGGGCTACGGATCGCAGCTGACATCGCAGCAGATCAACGATCTCGTGGCGTTCCTCCAAACAGGATGAAGCGCCTCCCAGCGTCCGACACGGTTAAGACGGCCACGCCGGCAAAGCCGGCACGGCCTCTAGGACGGCGTCGCAAGCGAGCGCCTTAGAGCGTTCCTCCAGACCGGGTGATCGACCTCAGGGCTGCGCGGGCTGAGCCGGAGCGCTTCCGGGCCGCCGTGGCGCGCAAGGGCGCGGGCGAGGCGTTCGACCGGCTGCTCGAGGCCGACGCTCGCTGGCGCGAGCTGATCCCCCAGGTCGACGATCTGCGCGGGCGGCAGAAGATCCAGGGCAAGCCGACCCCCGAGCAGGTCGAGGAGCTGAAGCAGGTCAAGGAGCAGCTGCGTGCGCTCGAGGACGAGCTCGCGGCCGCGGAGACGGCGCGCGACGAGCTGCTGCAGCAGGTGCCGAACCCGCCGCACGAGTCGGTCCCGGACGCGGAGGAGGAGGACTCGGAGGGGCACATCGAGCGTCTGGTCGGCGAGCCGTCTCCCCCGGGGCCCGAGCATCTCGAGCTGGGCCGGTTCGACATGGAGCGTGCCGCGCGAGTCTCCGGGTCGCGCTTCGGCTACCTGATCGGAGACACGGCGCTCCTCTCGCTCGCGCTCTATCGCTGGGCACTCGATCGCGCGGCCGCCGCGGGCTTCAAGCCGGTCCTCCCGCCCGTGCTCGTGCGCGAGGAGGCGATGTACGGCACCGGCTTCTTCCCGGCGGAGAAGAACGAGTACTACGAGATCGGCGAGGACGGCCTCTACCTGACGGGCACGTCCGAGGTCGCGCTGGCCGGGCTGCACATGGGCGAGATCCTCGAGGCGGAGCAGCTGCCGCTTCGCTACACGGCGTTCTCGACCAACTTCCGCCGCGAGGCCGGCGCTGCGGGTCGCGACACGCGGGGCATGTTCCGCGTCCACCAGTTCAACAAGGTCGAGCTCTTCGCCTACACGCTCCCGGATGAGTCCTGGGACGAGTTCGAGCGCATCCTCGGGCTCGAGGAGGCCAACGTGCAGGAGCTCGGTCTCCCCTACCGGCTCGTCAACATCGCGGCCGGCGACCTCAGCTCCGCGGCGGCGAAGCGCTACGACATCGAGGCCTGGTTCCCGAGCCAGGAGCGCTACCGCGAGCTCACGTCGGCGTCGAACACGACCGACTTCCAGGCGCGACGGCTCGGGATCCGTTACCGCCGGGACGGCTCGACCGAGCAGGTGCACACGCTGAACGGCACCGCCGTCACCGACCGGTGGGCGCTCGCGATCCTCGAGAACTTCCAGGGCGAGGTGCCGGACGTGCTGAGGCAGTACGGCGCCCCCGACACGATCAACCCCAACTGACTTAGTAACAGACTGTTACAAGGGGTGCCTCGGTGGCTAGGATGGTCGTCCGGCGGGGTGCCGGAGCGGTCGAACGGGGCGGTCTTGAAAACCGTTGAGGGGCAACCCTCCGTGAGTTCGAATCTCACCCCCGCCGCTACCACGGCGTGGCAAACCGCAAGGAATGGCGCTTCGAAGCATCGTTCCTAGGCTGTGTTCCTCGCGGCCGTATCTCGGAGCGGCTCTCGTCCGTTGTTCTCGCAGTGAGATCACTGTTGCGGCGCCGTGTGGTCCAGGTCGCCCTGATGGGCGTCGGGCTGATGGCCGGGTGGGTTGCTTCTGCCGGCGCGGACCTGCCGCCCCCGATCACGCTTCCGACGACAGTGACTCTCCCGACGATCACACTGCCGACGATCACGCTGCCGACCGTGTCGACGCCGACGGTCACGGTGCCACCCCCGGCGCCTCCGGCTCCTCCGGCGCCCCCCGCACCGCCGGTGCCGAGCGTCCCCGGCGTGACGCTCCCGTCGGTACATCCGCCGCCGTTGCCCGGACGCGGGGGCGGCGGAGCGCCGAGCGGCGGCGGAAGCCAGGGCAGCGGTGGCTCGAGCGGCGCGGGCTCAGGTGGCGCAGGTCAAAGCGGCGGCGGGACGAGTGCCGGCCGGGCCGCCGGAACGAGCACGAGTCGCGTCTACCGCCTCCGCCTGGCGCGCGACTGGATCTCCCGGAGCGGGCCGCACCGGCATCGCCGGACGACGCTCGTCTTCGTCCTCCGGCGGCCGGCGCTCGTCGAGTTCGTGCTCGTCCAGGTCTCTCCGGTCTGTCGGCGCATCGGAACCTTCCGTGTCCGGGGCCACAGAGGCGTCAACCGCATTCGGCTCGGGGACCGCGTCGGGCGCCACCTGCTCGGCCCGGGCACGTACAGGATCGTCGCCCGGCCGCATCCGGACAGCCAAGAGGTCACGCGGCTCGTCGTCGTCCGGAACGCGAGCGGGAGAGAGATCCGGGCCGCCCGGAGCGCGAACGCCTGCCCAAGCGGTGCAATGCTCGCCCTCGCGGCCGGCTCGTCCGGGAGCCCACGCCTTGCAGCGCCCGAGGTGCGGCACTCACCCACGGTCGGAGCGAAGAAGACCTCGGAGCCCGGCCGGCACAGCGGCATCCTCGGGGCAAGGTTTGCGAAGAGGACGGTCGACGCGGCCAGGGATATTCCGCTCTGGCTCTACGGCCTCGTCCTCCTCTCGATCGTGCTGCTGGCGGCCGGGGCGTTCCTCCCGAAAGCGGAGTCCCGGAGCCTCGCCGCATCGATCGTCTTCGGGCTCACCGGCGCCGTCGTCCTGCTCGTCGCGACGATCGCCTACACCCTCTTCTGACGCCGCGCCGTTCGGCTGGCCAAGAGGTACCCCGCGGAGCGGCGCGACTGGGCCCTAGGCGGCGCGGAGCGAGTCGAGCTCGCGGTCGAGCGCGAGCCGCTCGAGCGCCTGGATCTCGATCTGCCGGACGCGCTCGCGGGTCAGTCCGAGCGTCTTCCCGATCTGCTCGAGCGACATCGGGTTCGGGTCGCCGTCGAGCCCGAAGCGGAGCTTGAGCACTTCCTGCTGGCGGTCCGGGAGCTCGGCGATCGCGCGGCGCAGCGCATCCGTCCGGAAGCTGACCTCGAGCTCCTCCTCGGGCGGGACGTCCTCGCCCGAGAACAGGTCGCCCAGCGACGTGTCGCTCTCGGAGCCGACGGGACGGTCGAGGCTCGTCACCGCACGCGCCGCGTTCTGCACCTCGCGCACCTGCTTCAGCGGCAGCTTCGCCTCCTTGGCGATCTCCTCGAGGCTCGGAGCGCGCCCGAGCTTCGTGTGCAGCTCGCGCTCGGCCTTCGAGATCTTCCGCTCGCGGTCGACGATGTGCACCGGCATCCGGATCGTCCGCGCCTTGTTCGCGACCCCGCGCTGGACGGCCTGCCGGATCCACCACGTTGCGTACGTCGAGAACTTGAAGCCCTTGCGCCAGTCGAACTTCTCGACCGCGCGGATCAGCCCGATGATCCCCTCCTGGATCAGGTCGAGCAGCGAGAGCCCGTGCCCCTGGTACTTCTTCGCGATCGAGACGACGAGGCGGAGGTTCGAGTTGATCATCCGGTCCTTGGCCTCTTTGTCACCGCGCTCGATCCGCTTCGCGAGCTCCACCTCTTCCTCCGCCGTCAGCAGCGGGTAGCGCGCCATCTCGTTCAGGAACAGCTGGAGTGCGTCCGTCGTCGCGTGCGCCAGGTCGCCGTTGATGTACGTGCTCTCGACCTTCTGGCGCCCGCAGTCGTCGTTGACGTCGACGTGGTGCTCCTCGAGCTGCTCGTAGAGGTTGGCGACCTCCTCGTCGCCGAGGTGCAGCGCGTCGACGAGCTCGTTCAGCTCGGAGATCTCGACGCAGCCGGTCTCGGCTCCGTGCTCGACAAAGGTTGCGATCTGGTCGGTGCTCATCGCTCTACGTCACTTTAAGGCATGTTCGCTCCCTGACACTCGCGATGACCGTCGTATGCTGCGCCCTGAATGGACGATTCCCCGGAGCGCGCCTTCCTCGCGCAGCTCGAGGAGCGGCTTGCCGAAGGCAACCAGGTGGACGTCGAGGTCTCGCTCGTCCTGCTCGCCGGAAGGGGCGTCGACCTCGACGAGGACGAGCTCCGCGCCGCCCGCCGCCGGGCCGTCCAGCTGCTCGCAGCGGGCGGGGATCCGCGCCGCGAGCTCGATCCCGAAGGGCGTGCGGTGACGGCTCTCGCCGGTGACCTCGACACGCCGGCGCGTCGAGCCGCGCTCGGATCGGGACTGGAATCGCTCCGGCCGACGGTCGACGGCCTGGCGCACGTCTCGGCGCGCCGCGAGCGTCTCGCCCAGGACGACGCGCTCGCCTGGCGCTGGTTCTGCTGCACGCTCCTGGGCGAAGTGCTCGTGGAAGACTGAGCGAAGTCGGTGAACTGCCCTTCTTGCCGACGGCGAATCCTGGCGCCCGGCTCCGCCCGCTCGGAGCGGGCGGTCGCATTCTCGGCCTAGACGGCCGAGAATCCCTCGTTTCGGGGGCGCAGCGGCTTTCGTTGCGCTACGGTGCGCCGATGTAGGAAGTCAGGCCCGGCCTCTTCCTACTCACGGGGGATCTTTCGTGCATCGCCGTCTGATCGTCAGTCTCGCCGCCCTCGCCGCAGTCGTCGCTGCGCCTGCGCCCGCCTCCGCCTCGCAGACGATCGTCCGCAACGCGACCCATGTGCGCCTGGCGGTGAACCGGAACCACGTCGCGCTGCTCACCTACCGGAGCGAAGGGCCGCCTGCACCACACGCTCGCCTGGGGCGCGATCAACGCGCGTACCCCGAGGCGCGGGTTGCGACAGGTCTCGTTCAGGCTCGACTACTCGGGCGGCTGGGGCTCGCGCCGCAAGGACCTGTGGCGGGGCTTCAAGAACGTCTGCGGCCCGTACCAGGGCCCGGAGCTCCACTACCTCGTCGCCGCGTGCACGGCGCCCGACGGCTCGCACTGGGTCGTCCAGAAGTGGCGCCGCCTGCTGCCCCCGTTCGGCCTGCGCCCCACGTTCGAGCAGCGGGCCGTCGAGGTGCAGCTCTCGCACTTCTCCGGCGACCTGCCCGAGTTCGTGGTCAAGGTCGACTGGGTCTACCGGAACTACGACCACCTCTACGGCTGGCTCAAGTACAAGGGCGCCGGCGTGTACGGGTTCCGGGCGACGAAGTACGGATCACCGCTCGACAAGTGGGGACGGAACGTCTTCGTCGACACCTACGACTCGCGCTACGGCCGCGGCTGGAAGCGGGAGAACGGCTTCCTGACGCATCGCTCGAGCGGCGGCTTCTGTTACGGCTTCTACCCGCACGGCAACCGCCCGGTCGGCAAGGGTCGTGAGTACCGGGCGACCGTGATGGGCCCGGGTGTGACGCCGATCATGTTCTGGCAGGGCCCTGCGCCGGGCCCGTTCGACCCCGCGCTCGACGAGCTCGCCAATCAGGAGCAGCGTTCGATCTTCACGAACGCGAAGTGCCGCCACCGCTAGCGGCGACGATCTGCACGGAGAACGACGAGGGCGCCGGGTTGTCCGGCGCCCTCGGTTTCTCAGTTCGGCTCTACGGTTCTAGCCGCGGCCGACCGCCAGCTTGACCGGGAAGTTCCGGCGCTTGATCGTGCCGGGCCGCGGTGACTGGTTGACCACACGGCCGCGCAGCGAACGGCGCGAGCGAACGCGTCGCACGTTGCCGACCGAGCAGTGCGCCCTCCGGATCTTCGTCTTCGCGGCGCCGAGTCGCAGCCCGAGGACTCTCGGGACGCGGCAGCGGGCCGGAGGCGGAGGTGGCGGAGGAGGCGGTGGCGGCGGAGGAGGTGGTGGCGGTGGCGGAGGAGGTGGTGGTGGCGGAGGTGGCGGAGGTGGCGGCGGCGGCGGCGGCGGTGGCGGAGGTGGTGGCGGCGGAGGCGGCGGAGGCGGTGGTGGCGGAGGCGTGCCTTCGACCACACATGCGTCGTCGATGCCGATGTAGTTCGAGTTCGCCCCGCTCGGTCCGCCGTCTTCGACGAAGTACCGGAGCGCGAAGCGTCCGGTCTCTCCGGTCGGGACGTCGGCAACCGTGGCCGTGAAGGAGGCCCAGTCCTCGGGATAGCCGCCCTGCTGATAGGTGGGGTTGATGTCGAGCAGCAGGTGCGTGAAGTCACCGACGTCCGTCGACGACGTCCCGACGTCGGTGCTGGTGCCCGCCGTGCTGGCGCGGACCTGGAGCCGGTCGGGGTAGATGCTCCCCGCGACGGTCCGAGTCCAGAACGTGATCGCGCTCCCGTTCGTCATCGTCACGACCGGGGTCAGCAGCCAGTTGCTGATCGTGCCGGTGCCGGACGTGTTGTTGTAGTTCGCGCCGATGTACGACGTCGAGGCGCCTGAGTGAGACGGGAACACCGTGTCGTTGCCCTGGAACCAGTCGGTCAGGCCGAGCGGCTCGCTGTGGTTGATCATCGCCCAGTCAGGCAGGTTCGTGATGTCGTCGAACCCCTCGCTGACGACACAGGCGCCGCTAGGCGCCCTGACCCCTTGGGCGGAGGCGGACGACGCCGACGACTTGGCCCCCTGGGCCGCAGTCGGCGACACCCGCTTGCTCGCGGCCCCGGCGCCCGTCGCCGCGATCATCATCGCGGCGAGGGCGATCACTGCGGGAAACGCGAGCAGCAATGCAAAGCGCTTCTTCGATTGCCCCAACTCTCTCTCCCTCGTCTCAGGGGCGCGACTATCGCGCCCGAGCACACTTTCTTATCACTTTCCCGACTGAAAACAAAGCCCATTTCGGGCATAGGATTCACCCGTGGGGGGCGACGAGCTCCGAGCCCTGTTTCGCGAGGTCCCGTCGCCGGTCGGCGTCGTCACCGTCGCCATCGCCGACGAGGCGGCTGGGCTCACGGTCGACTCCTTCGTCCCGTTGTCGGTCGACCCGCCGCTCGTCGGCGTCGCGCTCGGCAGACACGCTGCGCTCCACGAGCTGGTGCGCGAGTCGGGCGCCTTTGCGATCAGCGTCCTGGCCTCGGACCAGGAGCACCTGGCACAACATTTCGCCCGCGGCGTGCCGCCGATCGCGCACTGGACGGGGATCGAGACGACGGCCGGCGAGCTCGGCGCTCCGCTTGCTCGAGGGCGCGCTCGGCTGGGTCGAGTGCCGGCTGGCGCTCGAGCGCGAGGTGGGCGACCACACGCTGTTCGTGGGCGAGGCGGTCTCCGTGCGGCGCGGGCCGGGACGCGAAGCCCTCGTTCACCTGCGCCGGGCGTACACGTGATCGACGCAGTCGTCTTCGACCTCGACGGCGTCCTCCTCGACACCGAGGAGCTCTGGGACGAGGCGCGGCGCGAGATCGCCGACGAGCGTGGCGGCCGTTGGCGGCCCGACGCGCAGCGGGCGATGATGGGCATGAGCTCGCCCGAGTGGTCGCGATACATGCACGACGTGATCGGTGTGCCCGACCCGCCGGATCGGATCTCGGAAGAAGTCGTCGAGCGACTGGCGGAGCTCTACCGCCGGCGGCTTCCGCTCGTGGACGGCGCGATCGAGGCCGTCCGGCGGATCGGCGCGCGCTGGCCGCTCGGCATCGCCTCCTCGTCGAACCGGCCCCTGATCGACCTCTTCCTCGAGCTCACCGGGACGCAGGAGCTGTTCCGGGCGACGGTCTCGTCGGAGGAGGTTGCGCACGGCAAGCCGGCGCCGGACGTCTATCTGGAGGCGGTCGCCCGTCTCGAGGTGGCTCCTGAGCACTGCGCCGCGATCGAGGACTCCGAGAACGGGATGCGCTCGGCCTCGTCCGCCGGGATGCGCGTCGTCGCGATCCCGAACCGCGTCTTTCCGCCCGGGGCCGAGGCGCTTTCGCTGGCCGACGTCGTGCTCGGCTCGCTGGACGAGCTGACGCCGGAGACGATCGAGCGCGCTTAGCGGCGGCCGATGACGAGGTTCACGCGCGAGCCGAGCTCCAGCGACCGGCCCGCGCGGGGGCTCTGAGCGAGCACCTTGCCGCGCTTGCGGCGCACGGAGTGCCTGCGCGCGACCCGTCCCACGCGACAGTGGGCGCGGAGGATCAGCGTCGCCGCGCGGCCCAGCGTCCTCCCCACGACCCTCGGCACGCGGCAGCGCGTCTCCACCGGCGGCGGAGGCGGAGGCGGAGGCGGTCCGATGGCCGGGGCAGCGCTGCCATGCAGGCGGAACATCTCGTCCGGGACCGCCGCCGAGCCCTGACAGACGGCCCTGCGCGACCAGACGGGGCAGCTCATCTGCCAGAGATCGCCGGGATTCCGCCAGGCCGCCCCCTGGTACGTCTGGGCCGACCTGTGGTGCCAGAACCACTGGTGCGTCTCGGTCGACGACCCGTAGTCGAGCCGAGCCTGCACGGAGACCCACCAGGTCCCCGCCCCGAGCGTGACGGGCGGGCTCAGTGTGACCTGCACGTCTCCCGGTGACATGCCGAGGCTCGTGTACGCCTGGTTCAGCCGCTCGCTTCCCGGCGCCGGCGCCGACGGCAGATTCGTCGCCGGGTCGTTCGCGTAGAAGCGCACGTTGAACCCGTTCGGTACCGGAATCTCGCTGTCGCGGCTGAAGTATTCGCCGTCCACGTCGATCCCGTCGATCGTCCAGGTGAGCCCGGCCTGAACGGTGAAGTCGTCGGCGGCTTCGGAGTCGGCCGCGTCGAGGCTCGTCTCGAAGTCCTGCGAGGTGATGTCGTACGGGGCGCCGCCGGCGGGATTGCTCGAACTGGTCATAGAGCACCGGCCCGACCGAGGCGCTCGTCGGGCCGGCCGCCGAGCTACCGGCAGCGGACAGCGTGGCGATCAGGGCGATCGCCAGCGGGAGGACTGCTTTGCGCAGCGCCGGCTACCTGCGGCCGATCGCCAGCTTGACCGGGAAGTTCCGGCGTTTGATCGTGCCGGGCCGCGGTGACTGGCTGACGACGCGGCCGCGCAGCGAGCGGCGCGAGCGAACGCGTCGCACGTTGCCGACCGAGCAGTGCGCCCTCCGGATCTTCGTCTTCGCCGCTGCGAGGCGCAGCCCGAGGACTCTCGGGACCCGGCAGCGCACCGGTGGAGGCGGCGGCGGAGGTGGCGGAGGCGGCGGCGGAGGCGGAGGTGGAGGAGGCGGTGGAGGTGGCGGAGGAGGCGGTGGTGGCGGCGGCGGAGGTGGAGGTGGCGGCGGCGGAGGCGGTGGCGGTGGCGGTGGCGGTGGCGGTGGCGGGCCGGTGTTGACCGTGATCGTCCCCGTCATCTGGACCGGGTGGATCGTGCAGTGGTACGGGTACACGCCGGCGTTGTTGAACGTGAAGGTGTACGTCTCCCCGTTCCCGAGGAGACCGGAGTCGAAGACGCCCGTGTCCGAGGTGGCCGTGTGCGTGGCCTGGCCCGTGTTCGTCCAGCAGACGGTCGTCCCGGTCGGAATCGTGACATCGGCCGGGTCGAAGAAGAAGTCCCCGATGTTGATCAGCGTCGACCCTGCCGGACAGCCGGTCGGCACGTAGTTCACGCGCAGGCCGCTGACGAGGGTCGCCTCACCACAGGAGAACTGCGTGAACGGCCCGTTGTCCGAGGCCTGGATCCCGCTGGTCTCCTCCGAGCCGTTGTCCACCGTCTGCCCGTAGATGACGGACAGCGTCGCCGAGTCCTCGGGCAGGATGACCTCGAAGTTCGCGGTTCCGGCGCGCTGGAAGTACGTCGTCCGCCACTCGATCACGAACTGCCGGTGCGGCGCGCTGCCGGTCGTCGTAGTGAAGATCCCGTCGTTGCTCTCGTCCGTGCGCAGGTCGCCCTGGTACGGGATCAGCGAGAGGTCGAGGCCGTTGATCGGGAACGGGAGGCAGCCCGACGAGGAACCGCCGTTCGACGTGAGGAACTGCAGGCTCCCGTTGTCCGTGACATAGGCGCTCGTGTACGGGCTTCCGTACACCGTGACCGGGAACGGGAAGTCGACGAGCGTCGCGCAGTCGTCGCAGTGATTCCCGACATCGGTCGTCCCCGGGATGATCGACTGGCCCGTCTGCGTCGTGGTCAGGTAGTTCACACCGCCGGCCGAGGCCAGGCTCGGCGCAGCGAGCGCCACGACGGTGACCGCTGCTGCCACGACCGTCAGGCACAGCACGCGCCGGCTACGAGTCTTCAATTCCCTCCCCTTCCTTGGCTCCCCGATTCGCCCCCCGAAAGGGCGGCTCTCGCTGTTTCTAGCACCTATTCGATCCTAAGTGAAGCGTCCTAGCGGCGGCCGACGACCAGCTTGACCGGGAAGTTCCGGCGTTTGATGGCGCCGGGCCGCGGCGACTGGTTGACGACTCGGCCCCGCAGGGAGCGCCTGGCATGGGCGCGCCTGATCCGGCCGACCGAGCAGTGCGCCGCCCGGATCCTCCGCTTCGCGGCCGCGAGGCGCAGGCCGAGCACCCTCGGTACTCGACACCGGACCGGCGGCGGTGGTGGAGGTGGCGGCGGTGGTGGAGGCGGCGGAGGCGGCGGAGGCGGCGGAGGCGGTGGAGGTGGCGGAGGTGGAGGCGGTGGCGGCGGCGGCGGTGGCGGCGGTGGCGGCGGAGGCGGCGGAGGCGGTGGCGGAGGCGGCGGAGGCGGCGGAGGCGGAGGAGGCGGCGGTGGCGGTGGCCCGCCGCTGGTCGTGATCGAGAGCGACCAGCTGGTGATGTTGCCAACGTCGGCCGCAGCGTCGTCCACCACGTACAGCGACCACGTCCCGTTCGGATCGCCGCCGTCGAAGGTCGACAGGTTGACGTCGCCGCTCGGCGCAGGCGCCGGAGCGGGGAACGGATCGCCGGGCTCGTAGTTCGCCGGCATGTAGCTGCCGGGACATGCGAGCTGGTCGCCGTCCGGAAGCACATCCGGAGCCTCGTCGTCGATCGTCAGGTTGCAGTCGACGACGTCGAACGAGCCGCCCGCATCGGACATGAAGATCGCGTTCTGGCTGCCGGGCGAGACGAGCATCATGTCGATGTCGTCCGGATACGTGTGGCTGAGGCCGTTGATCTGCACGTTGATGTCCGTGATCGCTCCGCTTAGCCCGGAGACGTCGCAGGTCGACGGGTACGGAGTCGCAGGGCCCGCGTCGTTGATCGTGATCCCGCCCGCGCTGTTGCAGGGCGGCGGTGGTGGGGGCGGAGGCGGAGGCGGCGGTGGAGGCGGAGGCGGCCCGACGTTGCCGCGCAGCCGGTAGACCTGATCCGGCGCGCCGGCGTCGGGGCCTCCGATGCAGATCGCCCTGGCACCCCAGGTCGTGCAGCCCGTCCCGAAGCCGTTGCTCGGGTTCTGCCAGGAGGCGTTCGTGTTCGTCTGCACCGTGCGGTCCCTCCAGCCCCACTGACCCTCCGGGACGAGGTTCTGGTTCGCCTGCACCGAGACCCAGTAGGTCCCCTGCCCGAGCGAGACCTGAGGCATGAGCGGAATCGAGAAGCTCGGGCCGTTCGTGAAGTTCTGGTTCGGGCGTGCCGCGAGCAGCGTCCCCGGCCGGCTGCCGCTGTTCGAATAGAAGTTCACGTTCACCGTGTTGGCCGGCCCCGGGCCGTTGAAGTACTCGCCGGAGACGTCGACGGTCTGGATGTTCCAGCCGACGCCGCCCGGAATGACGAAGTCGTCTGCGAGCTCGTCGTCGTACTGGTTGTTCGAGGCCTCGAAGTTCTGCGAGCTCGAGGAGAGGTTCCCGGCGCTGTCGTACTGGTCGTAGATCACGTCCGGAGGCGGAGGCGGCGGCGGCGGAGGCGGTGGTGGAGGAGGCGGAGGAGGCGGTGGCGGAGGCGGCGGCGGTGGCGGGCCCTCCGTTTCGATCGTCAGCGACCAGCTGGTGATGCTGCCGACGTCGGCCGCGGCGTCGTCCACCACGTACAGCGACCACGTGCCGTTCGGCGAGCCGACGTCGAACGTGGACAGTGCCACGCTCCCGCTCGGCGCAGGCGCCGGAGCCGGGAACGGATCACCAGGCTCGTAGTTCGCCGGCTGATAACTCCGACACGCCAACTGCGACCCATCCGGAAGCACGACCGGGGCCTCGTCGTCGATCGTCAGATCACAGTTGACGACATCGAACGAGCCGCCCGCATCGGACATGAAGATCGCGTTCTGGCCACTCGGCGACACCAGCAACATGTCGATGTCATCCGGATACGTGTGACTCAGACCATTGATCTGCACATTCACATCCGTGATCGAGCCACTCAGCCCCGAAACAACACAGGTCGACGGATAGGGGGTCGCCGGCCCAGCATCGTTGATCGTGATCGCCCCGCCGCAGACGACCCCTTCGGGCGTCTTGGTCGCAGTGGGGACGGATGCGCGCGAGGTGAGCCGTGGTGTCGCCGAGCTCGTGCCGGCTCCAGCCCGGACTGCGAGGACTAGACCGAAGAGCACGGTCCCGATCGCCAGAACGGAAAACAGCGTTGCTCGTCGGCCCAGCGGGCGCGCAGTCGTCATTCTCCCCTCCCCCACGCGTTGGTTACCGGACGTTCTTACAACGTGGAGCGGGCCAGTTCAAGTCGCAGCGGCGAAATCGCGGGGCGCCCGCTTTGGGCGGGCGCCCCGATTCGTCGCATTGGGCTTTTCCGTCAGCGCCGGCCGATGACGAGCTTGATCGGGAAGTTCCGCCGCTTGATCGCGCCAGGCCGCGGTGTCTGCCTCACCACGCGACCGCGCAGCGCCCGCCTCGCCCTGGCGCGTCGCACCCGCCCCACGGAGCAGTGCGCTCTCCGGATCTTCCGCTTCGCGGCCGCCAGGCGCAGCCCGAGCACCCTCGGGACGCGGCAGCGGACCGGTGGTGGCGGAGGCGGCGGAGGCGGAGGCGGTGGCGGAGGCGGTGGCGGTGGCGGTGGCGGTGGAGGTGGAGGCGGTGGCGGAGGCGGCGGAGGTGGCGGAGGTGGCGGCGGCGGAGGCGGCGGTGGCGGAGGCGGCGGAGGCGGAGGCGGCGGCGGAGGCGGAGGAGGCGGAGGAGGCGGTGGTGGAGGCGGTGGCGGAGGAGGTGGCGGAGGTGGCGGCGGTGGAGGTGGCGGTGGCGGAGGTGGCGGTGGCGGAGGTGGCGGAGGTGGTGGCGGAGGCGGAGGCGGAGGCGGAGGCGGTGGCCCGCCGACCGTGATCGTCCCCGTCATCTGCGCGTGGATCGCGCAGTGGTACGGGTACGAGCCGGAGCTGTCGAACGTGAACGAGTACGACTCGCCCGGCGCCAGGAAGCCGGAGTCGAAGACGTTTGTGTCCGAAGTGGCCGTGTGCGTGATCTGTCCGTTGTTCGTCCAGCACACCGTCGTCCCGACCGGGACGCTGATATCGGCCGGGTCGAAGAAGTTGTCGCCGATCGAGATCTGAGCGGAGTCGGTCGGACAGCCGGGTGGCGGCCCGCCGAGCTGCAGCGTCTCGACGCTAGCGAGCGAGGTCGTGGCCCCGTCGCGGCCACCGGCTGCGACGAGCGTGTTGCCGACAGCGGCCGTGCCCGGGAACGAGCGCTGCGCGTTCAGCGGCGGCTGCGGATTCCACGTGTTCGAGCCCGGGTCGAAGCTGACCACGTCGGTCGTCGTGAACGGCGCGAACGGGTTCCCGCCGCCGATCGAGAACAGCTGACCCTGGGCGACAGCACCGCCGGACACGTTCTTCGCGCTGGGCAGGCTCTGACGCTGCGTCCAGCTGTCCGTCGCGATGTCGTAGTCCCAGGTCAGGTCGAGCGTCATGTCCGGGTTCGTCCGCCCGCCCGCCATCAGCAGGTGGCCGTTGACGATCCCCGAGGCGGTTCCGCCCTGTATCTGCGGGCTCGGCGCCTTGTCCGTGAACGTGTCCGCGACCGGGTCGTACTCCCAGGTCTGGTTCGAGACGCTGTCGATCGTCGCCGTCTGATAGCCGCCGTTCAGGTAGATCTTCCCGTTCAGCGGGTAGAAGCCCTTCGCCATCTGGCTGCGGGGCGACGGCATCGTCGCGCCGGCCGACCACGTGTTCGAGGCGATGTCGTAGATCTGCGTCGTGTCGAGCACGATCGCCTCGTCCCGCTGCGAGCCGCCGAAGACGTAGATCTTGTTCGTCGGCGGGTAGTAGACCGCCGAAGCGACGAGCGCCCGCGTCGGCATCGGCGCCATCGTCGACCACGTGTCTGTCGCCGGGTCATAGCGATACACCGTGTCCAGCGTGGCCACGCTCGTGAACGAGTAGCCGCCGAAGACGTACACGTACGTGCCGTCGGACGCAGTCGCCGGGCCGAACAGGTCGTGCGGGAGCGAGGCGACCGTCTGCCACGCCGGGTGGAGGTGGCGGCGGAGGCGGCGGTGGCGGCGGTGGTGGAGGCGGAGGCGGTGGAGGCGGAGGCCCGCCGGTCGTGATGCTCAGCGACCAATCGCCGAGCGAGCCCGTGTCGATCGCAGCGTCGTCGACGACGTACAGCGTCCAGGTTCCGTTCGCCGTCCCGCCGTCGAACGTCGACAGGTTGACGTTCCCGCTCGGTGCCGGTGCGGGTGCCGGGAACGCGTCGCCCGGCTCGTAGTTGGCCGGCTGGTAGTTCCCCGGGCACGCGATCTGGTTGCCGTCGGGCAGCGCGGCCCCCGCTCCGTCGTCGAGCGTCAGGCTGCAGTTGACGAGGTCCGTGCCGCCGCCCGAGTCCGACATGACGGTCGCGTTCTGCCCGTCGGGCGAGACGAGCAGCATGTCGATGTCGTCCGGATACGTGTGGTTGAGGCCCGTGAACGAGACGTTGATGTCCGTGATCGAGCCGCTCAGGCCTGAGACGACGCAGTTCGACGGATACGGGGTCGCCGGGCCGGCGTCGTTGATCGTGATCGCGCCGCCGCTGCAGCTCGGAGGTGGCGGCGGAGGCGGTGGCGGTGGTGGCGGTGGTGGCGGCGGTGGCGGAGGTGGCGGAGGTGGCGGCGGTGGAGGTGGAGGTGGCGGCGGTGGGGGTGGAGGAGGCGGCGGCGGTGGAGGCGGAGGCGGCCCACCGCCGGTGACGTTCAGCGACCAGCTCGTGATGGTGCCGACGTCGCCGCCCGCGTCGTCGACGATGTACAGCGACCAGGTGCCGTTCGCTGTTCCACCGTCGAACGTGGACAGGTTGACGCTCCCACTCGGCGCGGGCGCCGGGGCGGGGAACGGGTCGCCGGGCTCGTAGTTCGCCGGCTTGTAGCTCCCCGGGCACGCGAGCGCGGTCGCGTCGGGCAGAACGGTCGCGGCCTCGTCGTCGAGCGTCAGGTTGCAGCCGACAACGGCGTTCCCGCCGCCCGCATCGGACATGAAGATCGCGTTCTGCCCGTCGGGCGAGACGAGCAGCATGTCGATGTCGTCGGGGTACGTGTGCGTCAGCCCGTTGATGTTTACGTTCACGTCGCTGACCGTCCCGGTGACACCGGAGACGACGCAGGTCGACGGATACGGGGTCGCCGGGGAGGCGTCGTTGATCGTGATCGAGCCGCCCGTGCACTGGGGCGGCGGCGGTGGCGGCGGTGGCGGCGGTGGCGGTGGAGGCGGAGGTGGTGGAGGCGGCGGAGGTGGCGGCGGGCCGCCCGCGTTCTCATAGGCGCCGATCGACGGCGGGTTGCCGCGTGGGTCGCCGACGATGTCGGTCGTGATGCCGCCGACGGACTGGCCGGCTCCGAGCAGAGGCGAGCCGCCGAGCGGCCGCAGGTCGGTCGCCGACGTGTACAGCGGGTCGGCGCTGATCGAGCTCGCGTCGGTCCCGGTCTCGGCCTTCCAGGCCGTGAACGACGGCCGGTCGAAGTACGGCACCTGCGCCACCGTCGTGCTCGCGAGGACGCCGACGGACGCGAAGTGCGACGACGCGCCGCTGGCGTAGAGGTCGTTGTAGTTCGAGGAGAAGAAGTTGTAGAGCCCGATCGACGACAGGCCGATCGCGTAGCTGCCCGCCGTGTTGGTGGCGCCGCCGTTCGTGGCGGTCTGCGTGTTGTAGAGCGCGTTGTCCCGGACGTCGGAGTTCGGGTTCGCGCCGATGATCGCGAGCGCGTAGCTGCCGGTCGTCGCGAGGCTGGCCGCGTCGCGCGCCCCGGTCATCGAGACCGAGTTGAAGTAGATCTGCGTCGGCGCGTACGTCGTGCCGGCCGAGCCGACGACGATCCCGCCGCCGAAGTCGCCCGCCGTGCCGTTCGCCACGACGCCGTAGACCGAGTTGTTCGCGATCCGGCTCGTGCCGTAGTTCGGCGTTCCGAGGGCGATGCCGGCCGCGGAGAACGTGTCCGTCTTGACCACACTGCCCACGTAGTTGCCGGTGACCGTCACGTTCGCGACGTCCTGCGTCGTGATCGCCGACCCCGAGATCGCGTTCGTGCCGATCGCCAGGCCGAAGACGTCTGCGCTGTTCGATGCGAAGACGTTGACGACCGTGTTGTTCGTCACCTGCGCACCGTCGTCGAACGCAACCCAGACTCCGGCCCGCCCGAGAGCCGCGGTCCCGGCGCCGCCGAGGGTGTTGCCGGTCACGACCGTGCCGACGTTCTTGGCCGCGCTCTGCGAGCCGACCGAGACGACGCCGAACTGGAGCTGGCTGATGTTGTTGTTCTGGACCCGGTTGTTGTCGTTCCGGGTACCCAGGGTCGACGTGCTGATCGTGGTGCTGCCGAAGCCGACGCCCGCGAACGTGGTCGTGCTCGTGTTGCCGGACAGGTTGAGGTTCTCGATCGTGTTGTTGGTCGTCGGATCGGCCGTGGTCACCGTCTGGCCCCAGATGACCGCGCTCGAGGTGCCCGCGTTCGTGTTGCTGATCGTCATGTCGCGGGTCGAGCCGCCGGAGTTCGATCCGTCGATGGTCACGTAGTCGATGCCGTTGAGCACGATCAGCCCGGAGGCCGAGCTCCCGCTCAGCACCGGCGACACGCCCGAGGCCGGCTTGATCGTCAGCGTGTTCGTCGCGCTCGAGCCGGCGTTCGGGTTGACCGTGATCGGGAAGGTCTCGGCCGGGTACGTGCTGTCGGTCAGCTGGAAGGTCACCGGGCCGGTCATGACGCGGGTGTTCAGCGCCGCCACCGCGGCGGTCAGTGTCGTGAAGTCGCCGCCCGCGCCGACGTTGAAGCTGCCGCTGATCGTCGAGGCGCCGGTCAGGCGGCCGACGGCGAAGTAGCCGAGCGTGGTGATCGTGCTGCTCTGGCCGATCGTGGGCGGCAGGACGACCCCGCCGATCGAGTCGTACGTGCCGGCCACGGTCGCCGACTGCCCGATCGCGTTCGCCGACGTCGTCCCCTGCTCGGTCACCCGGACGGTCGTGTTCGTGAAGTTGGCCGCGCCGTCCGTGATCTGCGCCGACCAGTAGCGGTTGTGGTTCAGGGCGTCGAAGCCGGCGCCTGCCGTTCCGCCGGAGTCGGCGTCGAACGCCTCCGCCTCGATCGTCACGGTGCCGCCCGCGCCCGTGTTCGTGTTGATGAGCTCGAAGTTCTTGAACGAGCCCTTGCCGACCGGGAACGCATACGTGCTCGCGCCGGTCTGGCTGGCCGGGAGCGTGCGCGAGAGCGGCCCGTTGACATAGCTGGCCGCGGATCCGCCGGAGACGGCGCCGACCGCTGCGCCGGTCAGGAGCAGGCGGTTCGACGGGCTCGTGGTCAGCGTGCCCGAGCTGAGCAGGAGCCCCGCCGAGGTCGCGGTCGACGTGATGTCACCGCCGGCGATCGTGACGCCCGTCGGGTTGATGATCTGCATCCCGAGGATCGTCCGGCGTGCCGGGGATCTCGGGGCCGGTCGTGACCGGCGTCTGCGACTGCGAGTAGACCTCGGTCAACCCCCCGCTGCCGACGTTGAACGACGGAGCCTGCGCGAAGCTGCCCGCCGGGAACGCAATGCCGGTCGCGCCGCGCTGAATGAAGAGCGCGGTCGCGTCGCCCGCTCCGACCGAGATCTTGTCGGAGTTGCTGATCGCGCCGTAGAAGGCGTTGACCCTGTTCACGTTGAGCGCCGAGACGCCCGGGTCGATCGTGACGCCCGGCGCGTTCTGGACGCTGAGCGACGACAGCCGGACGCTCGGGGTGCCGACGGTGCCTGTGCCGGTGTACGTCTGCGCGTAGCCACCGCCGAGTGCCTGGAGGCTGCCCGCGAAGTTGACCGTGCCCGAGTTCGTCGTGTTCGTGATGATCGCGCCGTTGTTCGTGATCGTCGGCCCGATCTGGAGCAGCGTCTGCGCCGTTCCCGGGTTGACGTTGACCGTCGCGCCCGCGTTGATGGTCAGGTTGCCCCAGACGTTGAGCTGACCGCTCAGGTTCAGGGTCTTGTTGTTCGTCGTGTTGTCGACGACGACGTTGGGCGTCTGGCCCTGAACGCGGAAGACGAAGGTGGTCGCGGTGGCCGCGGTCCCGACGTTGAGCGTTCCGCCGGAGTAGACCATCGTCCCGGTCTCGTTGTAGTCGGGCGAGCCCGAGTTCGCCTGGACGAGGTTGATCGTGCCGCCGGAGATCTTCGTCACGACGCCGGTGCCGCCCGTGAGTCCGAAGGAGGGCGCCACGGTGCACGGGCCGACGTTGCAGATGTTCACGGAGCCGCCCGACTGCGTGTAGGTGACGAAGGCGCTCGCGCTGGTCAGGCGCCCGGCGACGTTCGTCGTCCCGCCCTCGAAGATGAAGGCCGCCCCGACTCCTGCGCCCATGGCATTCGAGCCGACGGTCCCGACGTTGAGTGTGCCGGCCGTGACCCGCAGGGACCCGTTGTTCGTGGGTGAGCCGTTCTGCCCCACGACCGTGGCGTTCGCGTCGTTCAGCCACAAGCCGCCGGTGACCGGAATCGTGTACGCCGGGAGCGTGAAGATCGGGCTCGAGAACGCCGACGAGCCGGAGATCTTGAACGTGCCGTTCGTGATCGTCAGGAAGCCCGCGGTGTTCGAGCCGAGAACGGTGATCGCGCCGCCCGGCTGGAGGTCCAGCGTCGAGGCCGCGCTCGTTCCCTTGTTCAGGGTGACGCCGTTCGTCGACCTCAGGTCGAGCGTGCCCGTGTTGATGAGCGAGGCGTCCGTGGCACCCGTGAAGGCGATGCCTGCGCCTGCAGTGTCGGAGTTCGTGCTGAAGTCGATGGCGCCGGCATTGACGAGGCTGCCGCCCAGCGAGAGGACGTGACCGGTCTGCGCGCCGGTCGCGGCGGTCTGGAAGCTGCCGCCCGCGTTCACGGTCACGTTCGCCCCGACGGTCAGCGTGCGCGCGGTCGTGTCCTCGTACTGCAGCGTGCCGCCGTTGACGACGGTCAGGTTGAGCGCGGCTGCGGCGGTGTCGATCGTGACCGTGCAGCCGTTCGTGATCGTGACGTCGTCGGCGGAGGTGGGGACGACTCCACCGCTCCACGTGCCGGTCGAGCTCCAGAGGCCGCCGGGTGCGAGGCAGGAGATGCTCGCGTGCGGGACGCTCTGGCCGCTCCCTGCGCGGCGGCCGAGGAGAAGGTCGAGGCCGCTGGGGAGACCGGCCTGCGTTGGTCCAGGCTGAGCGGGGCGTCGAGCCGCTCGTTGCGCTGCTGCGCCTGGGCGGCGCTCGGGCGCACGGCGCACTTCGGCCTGCGGATGAGCGGGGCCGACCTGCGCGTCGACCACGGCACGGGCCTCAGCGGTCGGGTGTGAGCCGGTCCCGGCGCCGGCTGCGACCGGAAGCAACAGGGTCGCGCTCAGCGAGACGGCGAAGAAGCAGGACAGCAGAGCCGGTTTGCGGCCCAGCGCACGCAGGTTTGCCATCGGTGTCCCCTCCCCAGGGTTAGGTTTGGAGAGGTTCTTACAACCTGGGCGGCGTCAGTTCAAGGGCTCGGCCCAAAAGAGAAGGGCGCCCGCTCGGTGCGGGCGCCCTGATCTCGCGTTGCGAGTCGACCGTTAGCCCCGGCCGACCGCCAGCTGCACCGGGAAAGAAGCGGGAATGAAAAGGGGACGCCCGCTGGTGCGGGCGTCCCCTCGTCGTTCGTTGCTTCGGTGCTTAGCGCCTGCCGATCGCCAACTTCACCGGGAAGTTCCGGCGCTTGATCGTGCCGGGCCGCGGTGACTGGTTGACCACACGGCCTCGCAGTGAGCGGCGCGCGCGAACGCGTCGCACCCTGCCGACCGAGCAGTGCGCCCTCCGGATCTTCACCTTCGCGGCGCCGAGACGCAGCCCGAGCACTCTCGGGACACGGCAGCGGACCGGAGGCGGAGGAGGCGGAGGCGGAGGCGGTGGTGGTGGCGGTGGTGGTGGCGGAGGTGGTGGCGGCGGAGGCGGTGGTGGCGGAGGCGGAGGCGGTGGTGGTGGTGGCGGAGGCGGAGGCGGAGGCGGAGGCGGTGGTGGCGGAGGCGGAGGCGGTGGTGGTGGCGGAGGCGGAGGTGGCGGCGGAGGTGGCGGCGGTGGCGGCGGAGGCGGAGGTGGCGGAGGTGGCACACCGACCGCGCGGTAGAGATGGTCGTGCAGGAACTGGAACGTCTGTCCGTTGATCCCGCCGGTTGACCAGATCTCGCCGCCGACTCGGCCCGTGCTGTAGAAGCCGGCCTGGTTCGCCTGCCGTGGCGGAGTCGGGAGGTCGGGCGGCGAAGCCACCCATGTGCCCGACGGCCACGCGCTGGTGTCCAGCTCGTTCACTGTCTGCACGGAGTCGAAGAAGCCAGCGCCTTGAGCGTCGCCGCCGAGGGCGTAGATCTTCGTTCCGTCAGAGGCCAGACCGAAGTCGGCACGGCCGGGCGTGAACGTCGGCCCGGTCGACCAGGTTCCGGTCGCCATGTCGAGTCGCATCGTCATCGTGCTGTTCGTCGGTGCGGACGGAGTGAACCCGCCGACCACGTACAGGTACTGCCCGACGGTCTGGTACCCCGCCAGGAAGAACGCCTGCGGCGCCGGGTTTCCTGTCGTCCAGCTGTTGGAAGCGACGTCGTACACGGACGTGGTGTTCGTGCCCAGCGTCGCAGCTCCTCCGCCAACGACGTACACCTTGCCGTTGAACGCTCCGGCAGCGGCTCCGTAGTTGTCGCTGAAGCCCGGACGTGGAGGCCCGGACGACCACGTGTTGCCAGCAACGTCGTAGATGTTGAACGAGTCGCCGGTGTCGCCCTCGACAAGGTAGTACTTGCCGTTGAGGAGAGCTCCCGCCGGTGCTTCGCTCGCCACCGGGATCGGTGCGAGTGGCGTCCAGGCGTCCGTGGTCGCGTTGTACCTGTTGACGTCGGGAACGCGAGTGCCGTCCGCGACGCCGCCGAACACGTACAGGTTCTCGCCGTTCTCCCCGAACGCATATCGCACGTCGTTCAGTGGGTACGGAGCGGCTGGATTCCAGCCCGGAGGCGGTGGTGGCGGTGGCGGCGGTGGTGGCCCGCCTGCGCCGAGCGTCTCGGTCGTCGTTGTCGTCGAGGCGCCGTTGTAGCCACCCGCTGCGATCAGCGTGTCACCAACATTGGTGCCACCCGGGAAGGAGCGAGCCTCGTTCAGCGTCGGCTCGTTACCCCACGAGTTCGAGCCCGGGTCGTAACTGACCGTGGCCCCGGTCGTCAACGGACTCATGAACGCAGCCCGCATCCGGCCCTGCGACAGGAACGGATTCCCGCCGCCGAACTCGAAGAACCGACCCGACGACGACACCACTACCAGGCACATTGTTCGCGAACGGCAACGATTCGTGCACGTCGACCACGAGTTGGCAGCGATGTTGTAGTCGTAACACAGGTTGATCACCGTGTTCGTCCCGTCACGACCACCGGCCACATACATATGGCCATTGATGATCGCCGCGCCCGCACCACCAACAGCATGCGGGATCGGGGCCTTCACAGCCCACGAATTCGCAACCGGGTCGTACTCCCACGTCGTGTCCTGCGCAGAATCGACCGTGCCCGTGTTGTAGCCCGAAACGACGTAGATCTTCCCGTTCCCCGGGTTGTACCCGGAAACCGCGAAGCTGCGCACGTCAGGCATCGGAGCACCCGCCGACCACGTATTCGAAGCCACGTCGTAGATACGCGTGTCGTTGAAGTTCTGAGCCGAAACCGCATCCTCCCCGCCGAACACATACAGCTTGTTCGACGTCGGGTAATACACGGCCGAAGTCATGATCGCCCCCGACCCCGGGAACGGAGCCAACGTCGACCACGTGTTCGTCGAAGGCACGAACTTGTACAGCGTGTTCAACGACACACCAGAACTGAACGAATACCCACCAGCAATGTAACCAGCACTCGCATCAGCACTCATCCCGCCGCCATAAAAGTCCTGCGGCATCGGAGCACGAACCTGCCAACCCGGAGGCGGTGGTGGCGGAGGCGGAGGCGGTCCGCCGCCGGTCGTGATCGAGAGCGACCAGCTGGTGATGCTGCCGACGTCGGCCGCGGCGTCGTCCACCACGTACAGAGACCACGTGCCGTTCGGCGAGCCGCCGTCGAACGTGGACAGGTTGACGTTCCCGCTCGGCGATGGCGCCGGGGCCGGGAACGGATCACCGGGCTCCTAGTTGGCCGGCGAGTAGCTCCCCGGGCACGTGAAACCACCCGTGTCCGGCAGCACCGTCCCTGCCTCATCATCGATCGTCAGATCGCAGTTGACGGCGCCCGTGAAGCCGCCCGCATCCGAGAAGAAGATCGCGTTCTGCCCATCAGGCGAGACGAGCAGCATGTCGATGTCATCCGGATACGTGTGACTGAGCCCGTTGATCTGGACATTGACGTCCGAGATCGAACCGCTCATCCCGGAGACGTCGCAGGTCGACGGGTACGGCGTTGCCGGACCTGCGTCGTTGATCGTGATCGCCCCGCCCGAGCAGCTCGGGCCGCCCCCGCCCGTGGTGCCGTTGATCCGGAAGAGCTGATCCGGACCGTTCTGGGTCGCGCCGAGACAGGTCGATCTTGTTGGCGTAGGTGGTGCAGCCCGTTCCGAAGCCGTCACCCGGGTTCTGCCAGGCAGCACCCTGGTTCGCGCTCACGGAGCGGTTGTCCCAGAACCACTGGCCGAACGGCGTGAAGTCCTGCCGCGACTGGACCGCGACCCAGTACGTCCCCTGCCCGAGCGAGACGGGCGAGGTCAGCGTGATGACCGCGGCTCGCTCCGCCCGTGTAGGAGTTCCCGGGCCGGCTCGCCACGATATTGCCCGGCAGGTTCGAGCCCGAGTTGTCGTAGAAGATGACGTTGAAGCTGTCCGCGGGACCGCCGCCGGCCGTGTACTCGCCGGCGACGTCGACGCCCGTCACGTTCCACGTCTGGCCGTTCGGGACGACGAAGTCGTCAGCTGCGAACGAGTCGAACGCGTCGAACGACGCCTCGAAGTCCTGAGAGGTCACGCCTCCAGGCCCAGCCGGTTGGTCCATCTGGTCGTACAGAACGGCGCCCGGCCTCGCAGGAGGCAGCAGCGCATGGTGCTGGACGCCTGTCACACGCGCGTGCGTCGTCAGGCCTGCTGCTCCTTTGGCCTTGCCGGCTGACCCTCGAACCAGCGAGCCCGGGTTCGAGGCCGACGATGCGGCGCTCGCGGCCGCGAGGCTCACGCCGAGCGCGACCAACAGCGCCCAGCCGAGCACTCTCGGCCGTCCCACTCTCGATTCCTTCACCCTACTCCTCCCAGTTGGATGACCCGCGCAGGCGGACAGGTCCCTGCCCCCTGGCGCAATGCGCCCCTGAGTCACGCATTCAGAGGTGTTTCTAAATCTTTCAACGCGTAAATGCAATAGCCCGGGCCAAATCCTTTCGAGCTCACCGCGAGCGCACGATCGGCGCGTCGGCGCCCTCGTCGAAACGACGACGGGCGGCTAGCGGCGGCCGACGGTGAGGCTCACTCGGGCGCCCGCGCGGCGGACGACCCCGGCACGCGGGCTCTGCGCGATCACCCGTCCGACGCGATTCGAGGCTGCGCGACGACGGCGGACGGCGCCGACCCCGCAGCGCCTCGAGCGGATCTTCGCCTTCGCCCTGGCGAGCTTCAGCCCGATCACGCGGGGCACGCGGCACCTGGGAGGCGGCGAAGGTGGCGGGGGCGGTGGCGGAGGGGCGGAGGTGGCGGAGGCGGAGGTGGTGGAGGCGGAGGCGGCGGTGGTGGGGGCGGTGGTGGTGGAGGAGGAGGAGGCGGCGGCGGCGGAGGTGCGCCGATCGTCCCGGTGAGCCGGAACACCTGGTCGGGTGCCGGACCGTCCCCGATGCACAGCCCGCGGGGAGCCCAGTTCGCACAGCTCGTACCCTGGCCGCCGCCCGGGTTCTGCCAGGCCGCGGCAGAGGTCGCTTGCTCGGTCCGGTCCAGCCAGGCCCACTGCCCTGCGGACGAGAACGTCTGGTTCGCCTGCACCGAGATCCAGTACCGCCCCTCGAAGAGCCCGATCGACGGATCGAGGGTGATCACGAAGCTCGGATCGCCGGTGAAGCTCTGGTTCGGACGTGACGCGAGCAGCGTGCCGGGCAGATCGCCGGAGTTCGCGTAGACGGCGACGTTGACCGAGGTCGCGGGGCCTGAGCCGTTGAAGTACGTCCCCTGCACCTCGACGCCCGTCACGTTCCAGCCCGGGCCTGCGGGGACGTCGAAGTCGTCGGCGGCGACGTCGTCGTACGGGTCGAGCGCGGCTTCGAAGTCCTGGGAGCCGGCGCCGATCGTTCCCGCGTGGTCGTACTGGTCGTAGAGCACGTCGCCCGGTGACGCGGCGGCAGCCGCGCAGAACCCGAGCGCGGCGAGGACGAGTGCGGCGATGGTGACGACGGGTCGCTTCACGGCGTTCTGCTCGAGGAGCTTCTCACGAAATGCTCCGAGATGAAAAGGGGACGCCCGCGGGTGCGGGCGTCCCCTTTAGTCGCGTTGTTGTTCGTTTAGCCCCTACCGACCGCCAGCTTGACCGGGAAGTTCCGGCGCTTGATCGTGCCGGGCCGCGGTGACTGGTTCACGACGCGGCCACGCAGCGAGCGGCGCGAGCGAACGCGTCGCACCCTGCCGACCGAGCAGTGCGCCGCCCGGATCCTGCGCTTCGCGGCGCCGAGACGCAGCCCGAGCACTCTCGGGACACGACAGCGGACCGGAGGCGGAGGCGGAGGCGGAGGCGGCGGTGGCGGAGGCGGCGGAGGTGGTGGTGGCGGAGGCGGAGGTGGTGGCGGAGGTGGAGGCGGTGGAGGTGGAGGCGGAGGTGGAGGTGGAGGAGGTGGAGGTGGAGGTGGCGGAGGTGGTGGAGGCGGAGGTGGTGGAGGCGGAGGAGGTGGTGGCGGAGGCGGTGGAGGCGGCGGAGGTGGAGGCGGCGGAGGTGGCGGTGGCGGAGGTGGCGGAGGTCCACCGGCCGTGATCGACAGCGACCAGCTCGTCATGTCTCCGGTGTCGGCCGCTGCGTCATCGACGATGTACAGGCTCCAGGTCCCGTTCGGCGAGTCTCCGTCGAACGTGGACAGTGGCACGTTCCCGCTCGGCGACGGCGCCGGAGCCGGGAACGGGTCGCCGGGCTCGTAGTCCGCCGGCATGTAGTTGCCGGGGCATGCGAGCTGCGTTCCGTCCGGAAGCTGGGTCGGAGCTTCGTCGTCGATCGTCAGGTTGCAGTTGACGATGTCGAACGAACCGCCCGCGTCGGACATGAAGATCGCGTTCCGACCGCTCGGCGAGACCAGCAGCATGTCGATGTCGTCCGGATACGTGTGGCTGAGCCCGTTGAGTTGGACATTGAGGTCGGTGATCGCTCCGGACAGGCCGGACACGACGCAGGTCGACGGGTACGGCGTTGCCGGTCCGTCGTCGTTGATCGTGATCGCCCCGCCGCTACAGGTCGGTGGCGGAGGTGGTGGCGGCGGTGGCGGTGGCGGTGGCGGTGGTGGCCCGCCTGCGCCGAGCGTCTCGGTCGTCGTTGTCGTCGAGGCGCCGTTGTAGCCACCCGCTGCGATCAGCGTGTCACCAACATTGGTGCCACCCGGGAAGGAGCGAGCCTCGTTCAGCGTCGGCTCGTTGCCCCACGAGTTCGAGCCCGGGTCGTAACTGACCGTGGCCCCGGTCGTCAACGGACTCATGAACGCAGCCCGCATCCGGCCCTGCGACAGGAACGGATTCCCGCCGCCGAACTCGAAGAACCGACCCGACGACACACCACTACCAGGCACATTGTTCGCGAACGGCAAATTCGTGCACGTCGACCACGAATTGGCAGCGATGTTGTAGTCGTAACACAGGTTGATCACCGTGTTCGTCCCGTCACGACCACCAGCCACATACATATGGCCATTGATGATCGCCGCGCCCGCACCACCAACAGCATGCGGGATCGGGGCCTTCACAGCCCACGAATTCGCAACCGGGTCGTACTCCCACGTCGTGTCCTGCGCAGAATCGACCGTGCCCGTGTTGTAGCCCGAAACGACGTAGATCTTCCCGTTCCCCGGGTTGTACCCAGAAACCGCGAAGCTGCGCACGTCAGGCATCGGAGCACCCGCCGACCACGTATTCGAAGCCACGTCGTAGATACGCGTGTCGTTGAAGTTCTGAGCCGAAACCGCATCCTCCCCGCCGAACACATACAGCTTGTTCGACGTCGGGTAATACACGGCCGAAGTCATGATCGCCCCCGACCCCGGGAACGGAGCCAACGTCGACCACGTGTTCGTCGAAGGCACGAACTTGTACAGCGAGTTCAACGACACACCAGAACTGAACGAATACCCACCAGCAATGTAACCAGCACTCGCATCAGCACTCATCCCGCCGCCATAGAAGTCCTGCGGCATCGGAGCACGAACCTGCCAACCCGGAGGCGGAGGCGGAGGTGGTGGCGGCGGAGGCGGCGGTGGGGAGGCGGCGGTGGCGGCGGTGGCGGTGGCCCGCCGCTGGTCGTGATCGAGAGCGACCAGCTGGTGATGCTGCCGACGTCGGCCGCGGCGTCGTCCACCACGTACAGCGACCACGTGCCGTTCGGCGAGCCGCCGTCGAACGTGGACAAGGTTCACGTTCCCGCTCGGCGCAGGCGCCGGAGCCGGGAACGGATCACCGGGCTCATAGTTCGCCGGCTGATAGCTCCCCGGACACGCGAACTGCGACCCGTTCCGGAAGCACAGTCCGGTGCCTCGTCGTCGATCGTCAGATCACAGTTGACGACGTCGTACGAAGCCGCCCGCATCCGGACATGAAGATCGCGTTCTGCCCACCCGGCGACACGAGCAACATGTCGATGTCATCCGGATACGTGTGACTCAGACCATTGATCTGCACATTCACATCCGTGATCGAGCCACTCAGCCCCGAAACGACACAGGTCGACGGATAGGGGGTCGCCGGCCCAGCATCGTTGATCGTGATCGCCCCGCCCGAGCAGTTCGGTGGCGGAGGCGGTGGGGGCGGTGGAGGCGGTGGCGGTGGCGGTGGTGGCGGCGGCGGTGGTGGCCCGGTGGTCGAGATCTTGTCGTAGAAGACGTCCTGCTGGGCGACGCCGTTGATCGGCACGCGGCCGTCGACCCAGGTCGTATGGATGAGGTTGCTAACGCCGAAGGAGCGGTCGTAGTCGCCCGTGTAGCAGGGCTGGATGTTCGGGTCGGGCTGCGTCGGCACCGGGTAGATGACGTCGCTGACCGGAGCGGACGGCTGCCAGGTGGCGCCGTTGTCGGTCGAGAGGCGACCGAAGCGCTGCAGGTCGTTGTTCGCCGTGTTGCGCTGGTCGTACCAGCTGACGAACACGTGACCCTCCGGCGTGACCGCCACGGACGGCTGCCACTGCCCGCGCGTCCCACCGTCACCGTCCAGCCTGAGCGGAGCGCTCCAGGTGGCGCCGTTGTCGGTCGAGCGCACGTAGTAGATGTCGCCCTTGTCGCTCCCCGTGCCGTGCGACGCATACGCGTAATGGACGGTGTTGTTCGGGCCGACAGCGATGTCGCCCCAGCCCATATGCCGCCAGTACTGCGGATACATCATCGCGAAGTACGAGTTCGACGAACACAGACCGACACCCGGGCCCGGGAAGCCCGGCCCCATCGTCACCGACGACCAGTTCGCGCCGCCGTTCGTCGAGATCCGAACGATGTTCGTCCGCGTCCCCAGGCCGCCGCCGCCCTCGTCCATCGTCGCGATGAACACATGCCCATCCGGGCCGACAGTCACCTGCACGTCACGGACGAAGCTGCCCACGACCGTCACCGGGGCCGTCCAGGTCGCCCCGCCGTCGTTCGACCAGATCACCTGCACCGCTCCGCCGCCCACGGCGAAGTTGTTCCAGCTGATGTAGGCACGGCCGTAGAACGGGCTCGACGGGTTGTTGTCCACCCAACCCGACTCACGATCGTCCGAGCCGCCGCTGTGCGCACACGGCCCGGTGCCCCAGGTGACGCCGTCGTTCGACGTCCACACACCGAGCCCCTGGCCTCCGCAACCGGAGGCGAGGAAGACGGCGATCCACTTCGAATGCAGCGCGTCGTACATCACGACCGGATCGCCGAAGCCGGTGCCGTGGCCCGTACAGAACGGGTTTGTGCCGCCGGAGCTCAGATTTGTCCAGGTGGAACCGCCGTTGGTCGAGTACGAGCCGCCCGAAAAGCAGCTCGGGGCCGTCTTCGAGTCGTTGTAGGCGGTCACGACGGTGTTGCCTTGAGCCCAGACCTGGGTTTCGGACTGGATCACGTGCGGGAAGGTGCCCTCGCCGCCCGTGACGATGTTGACGTCAGTCCCGCCGTAGTCCTGCGGGCTCTGACGCAGTTGAGCCAGCGCCGAAAAGTTCGAATTCAGCTGCGACTGGCTCGCAGGCGTGCGCCCGCATGCGGCGAGCACCGCCGCCGCGTGCGAGTTCGTCTGCTTCTGGAGTTGATACTTGGCGATCGTCGCGCACACACCGTGGGCCGACTTACTCGCACTCGCGCCCGCCGCCACCGCGCCAGTCAGCACGATCGCGAGCGAAGCGAACGCGGCCAGCCACGGCCAGCGCGCATGCTGTCGCTTCTGCACAGACAAACCTCCCCTACCCGTGATGGTTCGCTCCTCCAGTTCGGAGCTTAGGGCGGGTTCTACAACTTTGAGCGCCGCTTTTCAATCCTCTCAGCCCGTGGATCCAGGCTCGAGTTGACCGGCGCGCGGGCGTGCGTTAGCGCTTCTGGACGAGCGTCATCCCGTCGCGGACGGTGAGCATCACCGAGACCACTCGGTCGTCGCCCGCGACGTGCTCGTTGAACGCCTTGATCGCCTCCGTCGACTCGTCGCCGTCGGGCTCGACGACCCGCCCGGACCAGAGCACGTTGTCGGCGATGACCAGGCCGTTTTCGGCCAGGAGCGGCAGCACGGCCTCGTAGTACGCCTGGTAGTTCGGCTTGTCGGCGTCGATGAAGACGAGGTCGAACGGGCCCTCGAGCGCCTGGATCGTCTCCAGCGCCGGGCCGAGCTTGATCTCGATCTTGTCGCCGTGCCCGCTCTCGTCCATGTAGCGGCGCGCGATCGCGGTCGCGTCCGGGTCGACGTCGCAGGTGACGATCCGGCCGTCGTCGGCGAGCGCCGAAGCCATGGCGATCGACGAGTAGCCGGTGAACGTGCCGAGCTCGAGGATGCGCTTCGCGCCCGTGAGCCGGACGAGCGCTGCCAGGAAGCCGCCCTCGATCCGGCCGACCATCATCTGCGGGGCGGTCGTCTTCTCCCGCGTCTCGGCGGCGAGCCGGTCGAAGAGCTCGTCCAGCTGGGTCGTGTGCTCGGCCGCGTACTCCTCGACCTGCTCGTTGACGATGAAGGCCATCGGCCCGAGAGGCTAGCGATTCTTCAGACGCGGCCGAGCAGCACGCAGCCGTTGTGGCCGCCGAGGCCCATCGCGTTCGAGAGCGCCACGTCGACCTTGGCCTGGCGCGCCTCGTTCGGGACGTAGTCGAGATCGCACTCGGGGTCGGGGTGCTCGTAGTTGATCGTGGGCGGGATCGTCCCCTCGTGGATCGCGAGCACGCACATCATCGCCTCGATCGCGCCGGCGGCTCCGAAGCAGTGGCCCATCATCGATTTCGTCGAGGAGACCGCCAGCTCGTAGGCGTGGTCTCCGAAGACGTCCTTCAGCGCCTTCGTCTCCGCCAGGTCGCCCAGCGGGGTCGACGTGCCGTGCGCGTTGACGTAGTCGACGTCGGTCGGGTCCACGCGCGCGCGCGCGAGGGCGGCCCGCATCATCTCGCCCACTCCGACCGAAGCCGGGTCCGGCGCGGCCATGTGGTACGCGTCGTTCGAGGCGCCGTAGCCGAGCACTTCCGCGTACACCTTCGCGCCGCGTTCGCGTGCAGCGTCGAGGTCCTCGAGCACGAGAACGCAGGCGCCTTCGCCCATCACGAACCCCGCTCGCGTGGCGTCGAATGGCCGTGAGGCGCGCGGGGGATGCTCCTCCTCTGCGGCGAGCCCGCGCATCGCGCAGAAACCGGCCAGGATCAGCGGATGCATGCAGGCCTCGGTGCCGCCCGCGAGGACGACGTCTGCGTCGCCCCGACGGATGAGCTCGGCTCCCTCGCCGACGGCGTGCGACCCGGTCGCGCAGGCGGAGACCGGCGCGTAGTTCGGGCCGCGCATGCCGAGCGAGATCGCGATCTGGCCGCTCGCCGAGTCGACGAGCACGCTCGGGATGAAGTACGGCGAGACGCGGTCGGGCCCGCGCTCGTCGAGGACGTCGCTCTGCTCCATGATCCCGAGGAAGCCGCCGATCGCCGAGCCGAAGACGACGCCCGCCCGGGCCGGGTCGAAGCCGTTCAGGCCGGCATCGTCTCTTGCCTCGGTCGCGGCTGCGACGGCGAGCAGCACGTTGCGATCGAGCCTGCGCGCTTCCTTGGGATTTACGAGACCGGACGGATCGAAGTCCTTGACCTCGGCGGCGATTCGCACGGGGAACCCGCTCGCGTCGAACGACTTGATGAAGTCGATGCCGCTCTCCCCCGCCACGGCGGCGCGCCAGGTCGAGGGCGCATCGTTGCCCAGCGGGGTGACGGCGCCCAGACCGGTGACCGCGACTCTCGTCATTGCGGCTAGCTTAGTGCGCGCATGCCGGGTCGAAACGTCCCGTTTCCGCCGATGGAGGCCGAGCTCGTCGCCGAGCTCCCGACCGGGGACTGGCAGTACGAGCCCAAGTGGGACGGCTTCCGCGGGATCCTCGAGAACGACGGCGGCGAGCTCGCGCTCTGGTCGCGCAACGAGCGCCCGCTGCTTCGCTACTTCCCCGAGCTCTCGCCGCTCGGCAAGCTGCTCCCGCCCCACTCCGCGCTCGACGGCGAGATCGTGATCTCGAAGAAGGGCAAGCTCGACTTCGACTCGATGCAGCTCCGGCTGCACCCGGCCGAGAGCCGGATCCGCAAGCTGTCCGCCGAGATCCCGGCGCAGTTCATCGTCTTCGACATCCTGCTCTGGAAGGGCGAGAAGCTGCACAAGCTGCCGCTCGAGAAGCGGCGCAAGGAGCTCGAGCGGAAGGCGAAGCGCTTCCAGCTCTCGCCGTACACGCGCGACCCGGAGGAAGCGGCGCGCTGGCTCGACCGGATCGAGGCGGCCGGGCTGGACGGGGTCGTGGCGAAGAAGCTCGACTCGCCGTACCGACCCGGGTCGCGCGACGCCGTCGCCAAGGTCAAGAAGTACAAGACGGCCGACTGCGTGATCGTCGGGTTCCGGTACAGCGAGAAGGCGGAAGGGCGGATCTCGACGCTGCTCCTCGGGCTGTACGACAAGGACGGTGAGCTCGATTTCGTGGGCCACTGCTCGGGCCTGACGGCCAGGCTGCGGAAGCAGATCGAGGCGGAGCTGCCGAAGCTGGCCGTGCCCGGGTTCGTGAGCGACAAGCGCATCCCGGGCGGCCAGAGCCGCTGGACGCAGGGGCGTGAGCTCGACTGGCACCCGGTGCGGCCCGAAGCTCGTCTGCGAGGTGCGCTACGACAAGCTCGAGCGGAACCGCTTCCGGCACGGCACGCGTTTCCTGCGCTTCCGGCCGGACAAGGACCCGAAGGACTGCACGTGGCGTGAGGTCAAGCCACCGCGCCGCCGCGGCGACCCGACAGTCGATTCACTTCTTGGCGCCGCCTAAGCCCCGCTGCGCTGGGCGACGGGGCTGGCCGCCCTGCTCGCTCAACCAGCGCTGAGCTGAACCGCCGCGACGGCCCGAATCGAGCTTGCGTCGGGTCGGCCGGCTCGAGGTCGAGCTTCGAGAAGAGCGGGATCAGGCTCCGCTTGTAGCGCCACATGCCCTTGGTCAGGTCGCCCACCTCGTCGATCCGCTTGCGCATCGTCGTCAGCGTGAACCGCTCGGGCCGAACGGTCCGCCACCTCGTCCCAGTCCAGCGGCGCCGAGGCCCGCGCGTCGGGGACGGGCCGGATCGAGTACGCCGACGCAATCGTCCGGTCCCGCGAGTTCTGGCCGTAGTCGACGAAGACGCCGACGCCGGTCGGCCACCTTCCAGGTCGTCGTCGCCACGCGCTGGTCGCCGATTCGCCGCTCGACCTCCTGCGCAATCGCCTTCGCCAGCCGCCGCACCTCCGGGAACCCGAGCTCCGGCTTGATCGGCGCGAGGATGTGCAGGCCGGTCGACCCCGAGGTCTTCGGGAAGCTCTTCAGGCCGAGCTCGTCCAGCACCTCCTTCACGACGAGCGCGATCTTCCGGACGTGCTTCCACTGCCCGTCGAAGGTCGGGTCGAGGTCGATGAGGAGGTAGTCGGGCCGCTCGATGTCGGGTACGCGCGAGTGCCACGTGTGCAGCTCGATGCACCCGAGGTTCGCGATCCACGCGAGCGCCGCGGCGTTGTCGACGATGGCGAACACCGTCGAATGGCCGCTCGGGAACTCGACGTACTGGTCGTCGACGTAGGGCGGGTGGTTCTCCGGAACCCGCTTCTGATGGAAGAAGTCGTCGTCGACGCCGTTCGGGAACCGCTTCATGTGGAAGAGGCGCCTGCGCAGGTGCGGCAGCGCGCACGACGCGACGTCGACGTAATAGTCGACGAGGTCGATCTTCTTCAGCCCGCGCTTCGGGAAGAAGACCTTGTCCGGGTTGGAGACGTTCGACCTCGCGCCGCCCGACCCGGAGCTTCATGACTGCGAGTATCCGAAAATCACCCTTCGGGGGCATGTGCCGAGGCACTCGCGGAGGCGAGAATGAGGTCGCCGGCTCCCCCTCTCGAAGCCCGGCAATCATGCGGCGCCCGCCCCACGAACTGCGGCTCCACGAGGTTCGAGGCGGGCGTTGCCCTTTCCGGATGGGTCAGGCCAAGCGGCTATCCTGTGCTGCTCCGGAGAAGTGGCCGAGTGGCTGAAGGCGGCGCCCTGCTAAGGCGTTAAGGGGGACATTTCCTCCTTCGAGGGTTCGAATCCCTCCTTCTCCGCCTCTCGCTTCCCTGACCGGCGATCCGCTTTCGCGGATCGCCTCGCGCCGCTGACCGCCTTCCTGCGAGCGGCCCGTGCGGTCTAGCACTGTTCCGCTCGCATACAGGCGCTCAGCGACGCGTCAGGAAACCGAGAACTCCTGGGCTACCCTTCCCCGCACCGGAGGGGTGGCAGAGCGGTCGAATGCGGCGGTCTCGAAAACCGTTCGGGGCGGTTACGTCTCGCGAGAGTTCGAATCTCTCCCCCTCCGCTTGACCAGCCAAAACCCACGTGAGCAAAGGAGCTGAAGGGGATCACCTCCATCCCCCTCGGCTCCGGCGCCCGGCACGGGGACCTCAGACCTCCTGAGAGCCGGTCGGACCGGCGCGCGCTCCGCTCAAGAATCGGGCAGGCGACCCGCGCGGGGCACGCCGTTGAGCTGACGCCTCGCGGCCGATCAGCGCACCCTGACGGCCGACCCGGACGAGAAGCTCCGCTACACGTTCTGGACTAACCGCTCGAGCACGAACACGCGCCGATGGACCTCATCGCCACCACGCGACGGGACGACGGACAGGCTGCACGCTCGCTACGGAAAAGCCCCGGAAACGGAACTTTCCTATGGGGTAATTGCCGGAACTCATCTCGCCAAATGGTTCGGGCCGCTAACGAGGCGGCCCGACTGCAGGCTCCTTCCTCAATCGATCCGGTCGCCGCGGGGCTGCCAGCCGGGCACGAATTGGATTCCGAGCGGGTGGACCGGGCTGACGTACGGTGCCGTCGGCGTTCATCACCTCGACTGTGCGCGTCGTCCCCAGTCGAGGGTGGCGATCAGCTGCGTGGGAGACCAGGCGGCGCCGAGGACGTCCGCGCCCGCTCGTGATCGGGTGTGCGTCGGTTCCGTTGGCGTTCATTGTCCCAGAGGTCGCCGCCGGTCGCCGCCGTCCGCTCGACGAAGGCGATCCGCGTGCCGTCGGGGCTCCAGTCGGGCAGCTGGTCCTTCGGCACCGCGTCGAACGTGAGCTGCGTCTGGCCGCTTCCGTCGGCATTCATCAGCCAGACCTGCGGCAGCCCGGTTCGGTCGCTGATGAAGGCGATCTTCGTGCCGTCCGGGGAGAAGGCGGGAAGGCGGTCGTTGCCGGACGACGCCGAGAGCACGTGGGCGTCGCTGCCGTCGCCGCCGACGAGCCAGAGCTGCTGCCGCGCCGCGCCGAGCTTGAACTGGAAGACGATTTCCGAGCCGTCGGGGGAGAAGTCGGGCCAGTTCGCGGAGCCGCCGAGGTTCGTCAGCTGCCGCTTGCCGGTTCCGTTCTGCTTCATCGCCCAGATCTCGAACGGGCCGTTCGGACCGCCGCTTTGGTGGCACCAGGCGATCGTCTTGCCGTCGGCCGAGTAGGCGGGGCACGCGTCCATGCCGGGATCGTCCGTCAGCCGCTGGAGCGCCTCGCCGTTCGGGAGGACGCTGTAGACGTCGGCGTTCCCATCGACGGTCGCGCCGAAGACGATCCGGCCGTCGGTCGAGCCCGGGTACGTCGCCTGCGCCTGGTTGACAAGCGCCGCGGCGGCCGCCGTCGTGGCGATGAGCGCTGTCAGTACTACGAGGTGCCGTTTCATCTAGGATCTCCTCCTGTCGGGGATCGGTTGGGGCCGTTTCGCGCGGGTGGTTCCCTGCATCGTTTTCGCGTCGCTCGCGCCCGCCATCCGCCCGCGGGCCTCAATCATCGGCCGCGCCACGCTCTTGAGAATCAGCGGACGGGTTTGAACGCGTGGTTGAGGCCGTACTGTGCGATCTTGCGACCGAGACTCACGCCTTTGCCTCGCTCGAGAAGCGGTAGTGGAGGCCGCCCCACAGCCGCGCGTTGACGACCTGGCTTCGAAGTTCGTCCGCGGTGTCGTAGTGACGCACGGCATTGAGGTTGCCAGGCGGGCCGGCAGCGTCGAAACCGTGGATGTCCCTTCGTCGACGGACTCATGTGTTTCCCAGGGCCTCGGGCCTCCTTTTGGAGTCGCTCCGTGGCTCGTGCTTACAACTACGTCGTCGTTGCGGCGCTCCTAATTCCGTCGGTCGGGCTGAGAATCCGCTGGCCGGGCCTTGTCGCGAGGCGACGCGAGGCGGATGATGGGTCGGCACGCCCGGTCGTACCCGCGACGGAATCGGGCGACGGGGTGCGACATATAGGCCGAAAGCGATGTTCGCGATCCCGTTCATGGAGATCTCGGCGCCGGCGGCCGAGCAGGCGCTGGACGCCACGCTGGCCGCGTTTACCGTCTTCTACGAGGAGGCGCTGCCGCGGGTGTACGGCTACTTCCTCCACCGCTGCGGCGGCTCCGTCCAGGTGTCGGAAGACCTCACCCAGGAGACGTTCCTCGCCGCGGTCGCGGAGCTGAAGAAGGGCAAGCGGGTCCGGACGCCGATCGCGTGGATCTACGGGATCGCGCGGCACAAGCTGCTCGACCACTACCGCAAGCAGGAGCGGTTCGAGCGAGGGCTCGAGCTGGCCGGACAGGCCGATCGAGATCGAGGACGAGCTCGTCGTCCCCGATGAGGAGGAGGCGCACGAGCGCGCCACAGCCGCCCTCGCCTCGGTTGCCGCCTCACAGCGGGCAGCGCTCGTCCTCTGCTACGTGGACGGGTTCTCCGTGCGCGAGGCGGCCGCCATCCTCGGCAAGGGCGAAGAGGCGGTCGAGTCGCTGCTTGCGCGCGGTCGGTCGAGCTTCAAGCGGGCCTACCTGGAGGCAGGAGCATGAGCTCGGTCGACCCGGTAGTCGGGATTCTCGGTGGCCTCGACCGCCCGGTGCAGCCGCGGCCCGAGTTCGCGGAGACGCTCCTCTCCCGCCTGGTCGAAGAGTTGGGCGATAGCGTCCAGGCACCGGCTCCGAAGCCCTGGCGGGCGCGCTTGCAGTTGCCGCGGATGCGCTCCCGCAAGCATGCGACCTGGCGGCCGCGGCGTGTCCTCGTCCTCGTCGCCCTCATCGTGCTTACCTTCGTTCTCATGGCCGCCGTCGCCTATGCGCTCGGCTATCCGCTGATCCAGTTTTCGAGCGCACCGCATGCACCCCAGCCCGTCATCAAGGAGTTTTCCTCGCTTCCGCTGGGAGCGCCGCCAGGGATGGATCCGCGGGTGACTGCACGCGAGACGCGCCTCGTTGGCAAGATCGAGGGACACACGCTCTGGGTCGCGCCCACCAAACCCGGCGGTCTGTGTACGAGTGGTCCGAGGCCTCGGGCAGCTGCGACGCTCTGGGACGTCCACTCGGCGTTACCTGGGCGACCGGCCCGACGGCACCGCCTTCCCAGCCATCGATCGCGAGCGTCGAGGGCTTCGCTCACGCACGCTGGGTGGACGAGGTCGAGATCGAAACCGACGACCACTCGACGGTTCATCCGCAACTGGTCTGGATTTCGCCGCCGATCGACGCCGGCTTCTACTACTACCGCGCCCCCAGGGCCGGGCGATCGAATCGGTGGCCGCGCTAACGGAGGGAGAGGTCGTGGCACGCGAGTCAGCGCCAGGTGGTGCGGCGCCAGGGCCGCACCCTGCCGATCTTTCGAAGCGGGATCGAGTAGCAGAGATTCAGACGGACGAGGGCGCGGCGGTCCTGGACAGCGCCTACCAAGACCGAGGGCCGCTGCGCGTGGATCGAGTTCGGAGACGAGGAGCTCGCGGTCACGCCGTGTCTTCCAAAGGGTTATGAACACCAGGTGGGCGGCGGGTTCAACGTCTACCGGCTCGGAGGGGTCAGCATTCTCACTGGTGAATGCAGCTAGGCCACCGTCCGGTTCATCCACCGCGACCGAAGCGTTCGCACTGTTTCCTGCTCCGACGGCCTCGTCTTCCAAAAGCTCGAGCCGGCGGACACCGCTGGAGAGATGGGCTTCCTCGACGCGAACGGTCAGCTGCCGCTCCACTCCCGTTTCCGCGTACCACAACCGCGGTAGGTCGTCGCCAGCGCGAGGTCTTGAGCGTCACAGGGGGCCGTGGGAAGCGGCCCTCGACCTCGTTGGGTCCGACCCGTAGCCACGCTCGCCGTCGGTGTCGCCCTGGTTAGGAGAACGACGCCGACGGCAGCAATGGGCGGCCGACGGTCACCGCGGTGCCTCCCAGCCCGGGGGCGGAGCGAAGACCGCGCGGCGCAGCCGGGCGACGGCGATGCAGGCCGGGCTCCACTCTTTCCCCCGAGACCGGAACGTCCCCTCCGCTCCGGGCCCCGCGCCGGCAGACCCTTGCCGTACCGAAACTCGATGACCTCATCGTCGGGTTGCGACGGCCCAAAACAACCGCTGCCGGTTGAGCATCAGCCCGTCGAAGTAGTCGTCGGCCACGGGCGTCGCAAGTAGGAAACTGTCGCGCGGACTGTCGCGCACGGTCGCCAGGGCGCATGGCTACGGGCTAGCTAAGTAGTCTCGAAAACCGTTCGGGGCGGTTACGTCCCGCGAGAGTTCGAATCTCTCCCCCTCCGCTTACATGGCCGTTTCCCGCATAGCCACCATGGTTTGCGGGACAGCCTGGGCGGACCGGGGAGCATCTGCGGTGATCCGTAGAAGTCCGTCATAAGCGGTGCTTACTGCGGGGTGAGCCTGCGGCCAGACGCACAGGCCGTACTGCCACTACGGTGAGCATTCGGGCTGCGATCGCGTTTCCGACTGACTGTCGATCTCCAACCTGAGAGAGAGTGCAGTGCGGCACCCCCACAGGCTGGCTGATCTAGCGGAAACCTTCGTTCCGGTTGCGCTTGTCAAGAGAGCCTTGTTGAAGAGCGACAGGACGCGGTGCGCGTACATGATCGGATGGTCTTGAAGGCCCTTCGTGTGTGCGCTTGTCGGCAGTTCCCACAGCTGCGCCTTGCTGCCGCGCGTGTAGATGCGATCGATCTCGCGCTCGAAGGCGACGGTTGCGATCAGCAGCAGTGGTCGCGTGCCCGCTACCTCGTGCACGACGACGATCAACGGTCTCGGTTGCGCTCGCCGCGCGCAAGGCGGATCTCGAGGCCTGCGAGGGCGAAGCTCGGCTCGATAGAGATTCGATCCCCGAACGGAAGGCGGCTGGCGTCGGCGGCGGTGCGGGCCTGGAGGCCGTCCGCAACGACCGCTTCGACACGCTTGTCTGACGCAGCCTCGGTGACGACCGCTTCGGCGCCAGTAGACAGACCAAGCAGGCCGATGCGGTCGATGCCGCGGCTTGTCAGGAAGGAGACGGCACCGCGTACGTCGCGGTCCCATTGCCAGCCGGCCGCGTTCTCCTGTCCGCCGCTCTCGCCGCGGCCGCGCGCGTCGTAGAGGAGCACGCCGAAGCCCGCCTTCGCGAGCATCCGTGCGTGAAGGATCGTTCCCTGGCGGTCGCCGCCGCCGCCGTGCACGAGCACGATCGCAGCGCCGTTCCGGGAAGGCACATACCAGCCGGACAGGCGAATGCCGTCGTCCGCCGCCGGGAAGGTCACACGCGCGTGCGGCAACCCCAGCGCCGCCTCATCGATCCGTGCGCGAGGCTTGGCGAGCAAGTCGACCGCGAAGAGCGTCGGGAACACGACGAAGAAGCCGACAAGCGCCGCCGCAACGACTGCCAGAAGGCGATTCACCCAAGCGCGCCGGCGGCGCCGACCGCGGTTCACGCCCCAGCCACGACTGATGCCGGCAAGTAGATAGAGCACTCCAGCGACGATCAACAGCTCGCTACGGGCAATCAGACCCGCGCCGAGAGCGATGCCCAAGCAGGAGCGCAACACCAGCCGCGGACGGACGGGAAAGTCGATGGTTCATCGCGCCGATCGCAAGAGTGGGCAGTGCGACGACGATCAGGAGCCGTGGTCCAGCCCAGCAAGGTGAGCGCGACAAGAACCGACGCAAGCGGAAGAAGAAGCGGCTGTAGCGCAACAACGAGCGCCCAGTTTCCGCGGCGGAGTTCAGCGGCGGGAGTAGAGGTCGCCATGACAATCACTCCGGCGAAATCGTCTGCGGGAGGCGGTCGCAGTGAACGTAGCGAGACTGCGCGTACGCATAGGGATGGTGGAATACGTCCAGGGCCAAGTGGCCGGCGATCGGGAGCCGAAAGCCGCTGTCGTCGAGTTGATCGATGACCTCGACAGAGACTTCGTTGGAGCTGGGATTCCAGAGGAGCGTTACCCTCGAGGCCGTTCTTGTTGCGGTAGGCAAGTTCTCTGCTGGCTGCGTGCAACATCGGGGTTCCTTTCCGGTGGCTGACCTGCGACTTCACTCCCCGATCATGCGTCTCGGCCGGTGCCGATCGCGCCCGGGGCGACCCCGCTCGTACCCCTGATGTTTCTGGGCGCGGGCCCTGGCGTCACTGCACTCAGGTGGTGGGCCGTCGGCCGTCCCGCTGCGGGCGTTACTTCACCGCAAGAAGGGCGGCCCATCTCGTCGCCGCCCTTCGTCTGCTTCGTTCGATAGAGTTAAGGCGATGACCGTCGGCGCACTGCCCGCTTTTTGCCCGGAAGGACGAGATGCACACAAGCGCGAGCGCTCGCCGTCGATTTCGGGTGTTGCCTTGAACCACGTGGTCGTTGCGTTCGGCATCGGTTACCTGATCGAGTTTGTCGTTCGACGTGCGCGCGACTCGATCATGCGCGGCAGAACACCCGAGTAGCGCAGGGGACACTCCTAACCCGGATCTTCTTACGCAGGCGGTGCGGTTCCCGCCGACCCGCCGAGTGCTGCCCCGAGCTGTCTCCGTGAGCTGATGTCGAGCTTGCGGTAGGCGCGGCCCAGGTGCTGCTCGACGGTCTTTACGGTGACGAAGAGAGCTTGCGCAATCTCCTTGTTGCTCAATTCCTCTGCTGCCAGCTGCGCCACTCGCCGCTCGCTCGCAGTCAGCGCGTCGACACCAGTGAGCTGGATCGTGCGTTTATGAGCGCCGGTCGCGGCAAGTTCATCGTTCGCGCGCTCGACGAGCACACTCCCGCCGCACCTGTGTGCGAGCTCGACGCCTTGCCGCAACAACTGCCGAGCCTCACTGCGGTTGTTGCCACGCCGCAAAGCCGCGCCGAGGTCGATCAGCGCCCGCCCGGCCTGAGCCGGCCGGCGAATCATTAATCACCTCGACTGCCTCTCGCAAAAGCTGCTCACCGACCGATCCACCCTCGACGAGACCGAGCGACACGCAGCAAAACCTCCGACCGTGCGCTACGCCCCAGCGACGCGACAACTCGAGTTCCTCGCGCCAAGCGCCTTCGCTTCGTCGGTGCGTGATAGCTGGTGGAGCGCGAGCGCCGACTGCGACCGCCACGGGATGTAGGCCGGGTTGCAGATGTCGACCGACTCAGCCGCCTCTCCCGCCGCGATGAAGTTCGGCCAGGGCCTGCTCGGGAGCGCCGACCGCGAGCTTCACGCGGCCTCTTCCGTGAAGAGTTTGGATCCGGTGGCCCGGCAAGAGCTCCTCGACGGATACGGTGCCGACGATTGCCTCCGCCTCGTCGATCTTGCCGCGCTCTAGCAGGACGTGCGCGAGGAAGCCGGCGCGGTAGGCATTCGGCGGCGGATGCCGAAGGGGGTCGGCTCCACAATCGCGAGCGCGTCTTCGGCGAGCAGCAGCCTGCCGGCCTCGTAGTACACCAACCCTCGCCAGAGCTCGTGAGTCTGCGCGGCGAGCTCATCCCCGCGCCGCTGCCCGACCTCGATCACACGTGCGAGACCGGCGAGGGCTTCATCGACGTCGCCGGCGAGCGCGAGCGCCGCGACCGCATTTACGAGCTCGAACCTGTCGGCCGTGTCGATAAGCTCGCTCGCCATCGCCTTGCGGGCCAGCGCTACCGATCGAACACGATTTTCGCCCAGACGCGCCTCTTCGATCGCGCTGACGCTGAGCAGGAAACCGGTGCGGATCTCTCGCGTGTTGACGCGCTCCCATTGGGCTTTAACGATCCCCTCCTGAGCCGGGTCGAACTGACAAGTGATGATCAACAGGGCAGCGATGTGCTCGCTGAGCTCGTCATGACGGGCACCGACTCGTTCGCTCAGCCGCAGTAGCAACTCGGCCGATTCCCCTGCCCGACCAGCTGGAACGTGCAGGTCAGCATCCGCGCGTAGGCGAGCACGACGTCCGGTAGTATCTCGACGTCCGCGACCTGTCCCAACGATGCACCCAGGCGTGATGCCGCGCCGACCACATCACTATGCGTCTCGGCGATCCCGAGGTCGCCGAGGACGTGAGCGCGCTCCTCATCCGGCGGCGGCTCGTCCAGCGCGCGCTGCAGATAAGCGGCGGCCGCCTCCGGCGCACCCTGGGCGAGAGACCGCTCCGCCGCATGTCGCAGCGTCGTGACGACGAACGGATCACCCGCGGGAATCGTCCGGATCAGGTAGGTGGCTCCTTGTTCGGGTAGGGCCCCGCGCTGGAGAAGGATCTCGGCGGCGCGCCGGTGTGCGTTCGTGCGTTCGTCGGCGCTCATGTCCTCGAGGACGGCGGTGCGGACGACGGGATGTATGAACTCGAGCGGATTCTCATTCCTGAGGAGGTCGCTCTTGACCAGGGCGCTGGCGGCGCGCAGCGCAACTTTCGGCTCCAGGTCGGCCAGGGCAGCGGCGAGGGAAAGCTCAGTTCGATCGCCGAGCGTTGCTGCAGCCCGCAAGAGCCGCGCCGCCTCGCCGGGCAGACGCGCAAGGCGCGACGCGATTCCACGCGCGATCGCCTGTGGCCCGAGCTCGATCACATAAGAAGCCTGGTCCGCGGTCGGACTGATCTCGTCCCGCCGAGGGCGTCGAGAAGCGCGACCAGGAAGAGCGGGTTGCCGCCTGATCCTGTCTGCAGGGCAGCAGAGGAAAGCCGGGTCGGGCTCGAGCCCTAGGCGATCACGCGCGAGCGTTGCAGCAGAAGCCTGACCGAGACGGCCGGGACGGATCGTGAGCGCCCCCGGATCCGACAACAGTTCCGTGACGAGGGCCGGCATGTTGGCCTGCTCGGGCGGCCGCGTTCCGGCGAGCAGAACGATCGGCAACCCGTCGAGCCGGTGGGCGAGA